>JAPLUU010000017.1 GCA_026397515.1 candidate division SR1 bacterium
ATTGCAGCCTCTTTGTCAGCCTCTTCTTTGGTAATGGTTTTAAGTTTTTCTATAAAGACAACCATGTCTTTTTGATATTCTTTTTCTACATTAGAGAAGAGTTGTTCTTTTGCTTCCTCTTTAGTCAACTTAGCGATATCAGATATTTTGTGCATTTGTTCTTGGATAATCGTATCCATTTCTTTCTGTTTGTCGGTAAGTTTAACTTTTTCTTGTTCTAATTTTTCAAGTTTTTCATCCATTTTTTCCTCTCTAGCAAGGAGCCTGTTTTGGATAACATCCATTTTTTCCAATCTTTGAGTTTCAATTTTTTGTGCTTTTTCTTCGGCAAGTTCTAATGATTTTTCAACTTTTTTCTTAGCAGCTTCCAACATTTCTTCTTCAATTTCTTTTACTTTTTCCATTCTCTTTTTGAAATCCAATGCTTTCTGAGTCAGCGTTCTTTTGTATCCATAAAACCCACCCAGTCATCCAGCTCCAAGAGCCGCGATAATCAAGACAATATTCAGTATATTCATTGTAGTAAAATAATTAATAATAATAAAAAATTAGGTCGTGGTTCGAGTATACTATTTATTCTATAACTTTCAACCGAAACTTAGAAATCCTTGTGAAAAAACAAAAAAAATAGATATAATAACAAAACAGATAAAAAAAGTATTGAATATATGTTTTTTATAGATATAAAGAAACCCCGTATTTGGGAATAATAAATAAAAAAGTTGTTTCATTCTACAACCGAATAGGAAGACCCGCATGGTAGTATGCCAAAACACACACAACATTCCGGCATATATCTATACCATCCCATGGGAATTTCTATCTCGTTAACAGGCATGAGTTTTTTAACTCATGCTTTTTTTGTAAAGAGAATGTTGTATTGAGAAAAGAGATTGCTTATATATAATCCAAGTATATATTTAGTTATGTGTTAGAAAAAATGCAGGAAAACAAAGAAGCATTGAGAGTATTTCTCGTAGATATAGTCACCAAAGATACTAACGCAGAATTACTAGAAGATAGGATGAATGAACTGGAAAATCTATTAACAACCTACGGCGGTTTAGTCGTTTTGAAAAAATTTCAAAAAAAAGACCATCCAGATTATCAGACCTATATCGGTAAGGGGAAGCTTGAAGAAATTATGGCAGACATGCAAAGATTGGATGCAAACTTATTGATTGTAGGAAATGTGTTGAAGCCATCCCAGATATATCATTTGAATGAAATACTTCGCCCGATAGGCGCAAAAGCACGAGATAGGGTCGATCTTATTTTGAAAATTTTTGACAAGCACGCGACAAGTATGGAATCGAGATTACAGGTAGAACTTGCAGCCATCAGACATATGTGACCAAGAATTTTTGGTATGGGAATGGAACTTTCCAAACAATGAGGTAACGCCGGAGGAGGAAAATGAGCGATGAGAGGAATCGGAGAAACTAATACAGAAATCATGAAAAGGCATTTGAAATACAAGGTTTTGAAAATAGAAACCGAACTCAAAGAATATGAACAAATGCGCAAACTCCACAGAGATTCAAGAATCAGAAAGGGAATGCCGACCATCGGAATCGTAGGATATACCAACACGGGAAAATCATCATTGTTGAATGCTATGACCAAAAAATGAATCCTCGCAGAAAACAAATTATTCGCGACATTGGGTACTCATGTAGGAAAACTCTATATAATGACTGATCCTAAAACCGGACAAGGAAAAGAAATCCTCCTCAACGATACCATTGGGTTTATTCGCGATTTGCCTCCCAAACTTATCAAATCATTCTCCTCTACGCTTGAAGACAGTATCGAATCTGATTTACTTTTACACGTGATTGATGCTTCTGATCCATTTATCGATGAAAGAATATCAATTGTAAACCATATTTTGGATGAAATATGAGCTAAACAAAAAAGAATTATGATATTCAATAAAATAGATCTCTTAGACAAAAACCAACTCGCAGAATTAAAAAAACATTTCCCAGAAAAAGAAAATGTTCGAATTTCCGTCACAAATGCGGTCAATTTAGAAGAAATCAAAAGGGTGATTATAAATAACTTATAATATTATTTTCTCAATGTTTCGATAAAATTTTCAAACTCTCCCAAAACTTGATCCAAAGATTTGCCTGTCGTATCTATTATTTTAGTATAATTAGAGATATCGGTAAAGTCGACACCATATAATTTAAAGAGTCTATCTTTAAGATACCCCATTCTGAGTTGATTAGCCTCTAATGCATCTTGAATAGTAGCATATTTTTTTTCTTGTTTTCCTCTGTCCGCCAAAAAAACCCTCTGAGCTCATTCTTCAGGAGATACATCCAATCGAACCGAAGTAATAGTTGGTAAAATATGAAATCACATCCTTCGTCAAACAAGTATATCATTCTTACAATTTTCTACAATTTTTTTGAAATCATTGTCCATTTCTATATCCTCCTGTGGATTAGCCTCAACTAATTTGTCATATTCAGCTATAGTCAATCATTTTTCCAATCATCTTTGTCTGAAAACTTGACCAACATCAGCCGTTGTCATTCAATATTTTTCGACCAAAGCATTGACCACCGAAGATTTACCAGAGCCAGCGGGTCATGAAACAGATATTTTCAACGGCATAAAAGTATAATTAAATATAAATATATTTAGTAATAAGTATTTTAGTTTACACGAGCAAATTCAGTATCATATTCACACTTTCCTCAAAAACAGGGTGATTGAGTGAATAGAAAACAAATTGTCCTCTTCTTTCATCCAGAACCAGATTTGATCTTTTGAGGATGTCTAAATGATGTGACAATGATGCTTGAGTAATATCGAAATGAGTCAATAATTCGGAAACAGTCATTTCCTTCTGTTTCAAAAGCTGGATTATTCTTCTACGATTCCTGTCAGACAAGGTCTTGAAGATGGTATCCATCATTTTGGAATATTAGTTATATAGATAAATAAGACGCCGAAATTTCTTTCTCGACCGCCTCGATTTATCGAGGATGTGAGAGTTATGCCAAGAATTGGTATGAAAGAAGTTTAACGTCGCATTTATCTATAAGGGCGCTTATGTTCTTATAGATAAATGTCTATATGCACCATATATAGTACAAATACTATGCTTTAAAGATAAAATTACAAGAGAAAACAGTAAAATTAGACCCATATATTGAATATAAAGTAATAAGTATCCAATTGATATTTTATGTATTAATGCTTATTTATTATATATTTTTATAAAATGTCAACCTGATATAATATAGACAACACACTTTGTTGTCACAAATTGTCCACTCATTCGTATATATATGTGAGATGAAGAGAAAACTTGAAGCATTTTGAATGTTTTCCTTCAATCGAACTTATGCCAATGATTTTTGATACAGAAAGTACAAGCGACAGCGAAGTAATTTATGAATTCAAAAACAATTGGTAGCAGTGTAAGAATGCCTATTTCGATATACCAAACAATTTTTGTTTGGATATGAGAATTATGCAGAAGTATATTTCACAACTTAAACCAAGTATGAAACTTCAAGAGTTCTTCGACACACAGAAACATACAAGCTTTACTGATATAGATAAATTAGATCTTTATCAGAATATTTTGTATAAAAAAACGAAGAAACCATCGCTCAGAAGGTCATCTTTTGTGCATGCCAAATATTTTATATACACCATGGTATTTGCAATATTGATTATGGGAATGTATGGAGTATACTTTATAAACGACGGTAATTTCGAAGATAACAATCGATTCGCTATCAAATCAAATAGAACAAATACAGTACAAGCAGATTATATAGCTCAAGTTATAAACGTAAAGGGGAATTTCTTTATTGAGCATAATGGCGTTTTAGCAACAACTAATAACATCGGCAACGGTGATACTATTCTCCTCAAAGAAGGTGCTCAATTAGTCTTCCAAATCAATAGTGGTACCCAGTCAAAAATTATATGACCAGCTAAACTTATCATCCAAAAAAATACTGATGAAAATTATAAACTTAATCTGATTTATGGAAATTTCATTCAGATGGAAGGAAAAGAATCAAAGACGCAAACTATAGAACTCGCAATCAATGACATCACCATAAAACAACAAGACAAATCTCAACCGATGAACTTCAAATTTGTAAAAGAAGGAAAAAACCAAATATTCCAAAATAACGGTGCAAATATAGTTGTTACCAAAACTAATGGCACAGAAAAAACCACTACTATCAGCAAAAAACAAGTAGTAGCCATCCAAAATAACGATATTAAAGTTTTCGCAAATATAGATACCTTTACCAAAGCTATCCAAGAAAAAAACGTTTCTCAGACATTTTCTTTGGCTGATGAGACAACAACATCAGGGACAGAAAAGATAGAAACAGCATTACTCGGCTTATTAAATACTCCACAAATTACCGCAAGCAAAGAAGAGGTAACCAAAGAAATATCTTCAGTACTTAGCGATGAAAAGCAAATTTTAGATCCAAGCCAAGACGAAAAAGTAAATTCTAGCCTCTATACACAGTTTTATACTCCAGAACTCAAAACACTTGATAGTTCATTTCTAGCAGGAAATGAAGAAGAATTCAATAGTAATTTTGCAAAAATAGAAAAAAGAATCCAGACAGTATACCAAAGCTTTGATATAAACTATAATAAAGAATCTTGAAACCCAACAGAAAAGATCAAAGGATTACTACTATCTATCAAAAATCTTACAGAGAAAATAACCAAAGAATATAACGTTCCACCAAAATACATCGAAAATCTTCTCTCTATAGAAAAATCACTTAGTAATATACTTTCAGAATCATATGGAAGTACGGCTGATCACGAAGCAGCGCCAATAGAAACATCAACTGAAAAGAGCATTCAAGAATAACCATATGCTAAGAATTTTTTAAAAAATAACAGAATTTCATGCTTATTTTTTTTTATAAAAACGACGGCAGAAAACTCAAACAAATTATAACCTGATTACTTAAATCATGAGCAGCTACCAAAATCAGAAGAATCAATTATGCCCAATCATATACCCTCCTCGACAATAAAATTCAAAAGACAGAAGAAAAAGCAGTTTTCATAGAATACGTCCCAGAAAATGAAAAAAAAATAGAAGCATTAGTGAAAAAATCAGATATAAAAGAATATAGTTTACTGCCTAAATAATTTATATTTCGAAAATTATTAGAGCAGTAACTATATATTATTCAATCAAAGAGAATATATCGTATAGTCTAATATTATAATATGACAGACATAAACTACCCTTTGCAAAGGGAGTTTTTTTTTATATAAAGACCATGAAAAATATCTTTTATGTAATCAATACTATACACATGATCAAAAAACTATTTTCAGGTATATTTTTATGATTAATTGCCTTTTGAGCACTCTATCTCTACTTTCTTTACGCGGGAGATCCAAGTGCAGTACGAACATGGATACAAACATATCCACAATATACAGCAATATTTTTTGTTTCTGCTGTATTGCTTTATGCATTTCAATGAGGAAACAAAATATTCAAATTCTTGATGTTTGTAATAGTAGTAATAAATTTATTTATTCTATGAGATGTATTTTTTAGAAACAATATCGGACTAGATAGTGGACAATTTCTTACGTTGTTTGGACTAGTTTTGCTTGCCTTAGCGATAACATACATAACTCATCGAGTACGTTATATTTTTATGGGTATTGTGGGTATAGGTATAGCTTTTGTTTTATTGACAGGAGTACTTCCTCTCTATAACACTATGCCAAGCATTAATGATTTTATCTTATCACAAAAGGCCAAAATCATCAATCAATGAATAAACAGTGATTGAATATTAACTATCAAAAATGCGTTAGGTAGTAAACAAATATCACTCAAAGACCTTAAAAAAAATGATATAGATCTCTCTCAGAAGACGCAAATAAGTTTTGCAAGCAAAACACAATCAGGACTGGAAAAAGTGTTTATTGACCTAGGAAATGGTTCCTTTGTAAATATCAATCCTCAATCAGCTATTACCTTAGAACAATCGGGAGGTAATACTATTATGCAAATCCTCCAAGGAAATATAGAATATTATATACCATCAGAACTTTCATGAGCACGGCAACTTATAGGAAAATATAAGGGGAAAAACATCCAAGAAATCCAAAATGGTGTACGATCTGATTTAGTCGGTCAATTTGAGCAAAAGAAGGAAGATTTTTTTATCAACCAGATAGGAGGAAGTATAGTACTTAATCCAGCAATCAACAAAGTAATAAAGTTTTTCATAAATACACTCTACAGCATAAGTCCAAAAACATATCAAAAAAACCTAACCAACTACAACAACATCCAACAATATTTTGGAATATCTACAACAGGATCTACTAGCTCAACAACTACAGGAGAAAGTATTAAGAATTTGTTTGATGATTTAATGTCTCAAGCAAAGAGATGAGCCGAAGAAACAACAGTACTCAAACAATTTTTACAATAAAAAACATATATAAGGCTAAAGATAATTACACGGACATTTTTTTATAGTAAAAAAATTCGAATCGGATATACCAATTCGAATTTTAACATAATGTGGCAATAAATTTTGTCATTTAGTTTGTCTCCTTCTCTTTGCTAATTTTTTTGCTTTAGATAACTTCTTCTTTTTACGATTTTCAATAGATCTTTGAGCTTTTTTTCTTACACTTGCTTTTCTCATAATACCCTCCTTTCTGATATTAATTTGGTTTATATTTTCAGTAAATATATGGTTTAGAAGAAATTAAGCAATGGTTGTTGGTGTATTATCCAAAGCAACTTGAGCAGTAATAGTATCAAATATTGGTGAATAATCTGTTAAATGCATTCAATCAGCTTGATAGGTAAGATCTGTTGTTTTAATAGTTTTGAATTGATCTATAAGAGGACATTTTTGTTCCAAAGCTACTGCTCTTATTACAGCATTAACTCTATCCACTTCAGCATCTGATAAAGAAGTTTTATCTTTACAATAGGTCAAAGTAGAAAGAACAGCTTGAGTTGGTTTAAGTTTGGTGATAATAGCTTCTAGTGCTGCTTTTGTTGTAGCATTAGAATATTTCATAGCAATATCATTATATCACGTAATAATAATACATGAGGTATACTTCTGTAATTTTGTAAGTTGATCAACGTTGGAGAGTTCAGCCAAAAGTGATTTAGTATTGTATCATCTATGGTAGATAGCGTTTTTTAGACCAGCTAAATAAAGTCCTTCCATACCCGAATCACCAAATCATGTCACATCAGCCATCGTTTTGGCTTTAATTTTGACATCAGTAACTACTTCTGGAAGTAGGGTCTTTTCAGGAGGGAGTATAGTGTTGACTGCAGTAAAAAAACTTTTCAAAGTTGTTGTAGAAATAGAGCTTGGAGTAGCTTTTTCAGTAGTAGTCAATATAATATTTTTACCAGAATATGTTAACATAGCAGTTCAAATAGCAACAATATAGTTTTGTGTTTCTGCAGGTAAAATAGAGAAATTATCAGCAGTTATTTTTGTTCATGAATGTCATCGATTATAATGAGCCAAGATATTTACTGTATCATCTCAGGCATCCAAACGATCTTTGAGAAATTGAGCACAAGCTTTGGCTCAGATAATAGGATTAGTATATATTTTTTCATAATCATCTGCTGTATAATAGGTTGCATCATCTTTTTGTATCTTAGTAATATATAATTTAGCAGTATCAGGCATAAATTCGAATAATCAGTGAGCTCATGCTGTAGATCAGATAATAGTTGTTCCATCTTTTTTATATAGTTGACCTCAACTTTCTTGATTCATAAGATTAAGCATAATACCATAAGCCAAACCCTTTTTTGCTTCTAACATGTGAAGATATTTTACAAATGTAGTATTGGCGGAATAACTTTCATTTGGTGCTGGTACAGTAGTTAATTTTACAAGTTCAGGATCAGTTTCGTCTATATCTTCATAAGAAGCTTTTGCTGGTATTTCAGCAATTGTACTATCTTTAAAATCAGTAACAGAAAGTAAACCTATATTTACTCCTTCAATAAAATATTTATCACCTATTAATCCACCAATCACAGCTAGAGCAAATGAATTTTGATCTATATTTTTGGAAGTAATAAAATCATCTGTAGAGTCGGCGAGTAAAGGAATAATATATTTCAGATATTCATCTACGAAAATATCTTCTTTTCCAGTAATCTGTGTCATATCTATCGTACTTTTATCATTTTCTGTAGTTACTAAACCTGGCGCAAATTTAGCAACCATAATAGGATTTAATGTTGCTGTGCTTAAAATATCTACAATAGATTTTTTGAGTCCAACATAATCGGCAGGTATTTTAGCTTTTATAGTTGTCTCTGTGGTAGTATCCGGAGCTGTTAAAGCACACGTAGTCCATGTTCCTGTAGTTGATTCATTAGTAATAGTAGTATCCTTATCTTTTTGAAAAGCAGCATAAGCCGCAGTAATAAAAGTATTATTTATTTTTAAATCAGCTAATTTTTCTTTAATATATTCTTTATGAAGTCAATTAAGTCATCAACGGAAACCAAGTATTCCAAGGACAAAATTCAATACTCCCCCATCTTTTTTTTCTCATAAAATATCTGCAGGAAATTTCATTCCTATCATTTCACCAAAATTTCCAAAAAATGGAATATTTATATCCAAAACTCAAGCTATTGTATTCATTAAATCAGAAGCTTTAGTTTTTACTTTTACTCTCATATCAAGAAGATTATCAGCAGTTATAAGAGAATTTTGGATAGCAGTGATAGTTTTTTTAGTAATAACACCTGATACAGCGTCATTATCTACGATTTTTTTTAATGCTGCTTTGTCTTCAGTAGAAAGTTCTACACCAGTAGAAGTATCTAAACTCAAAATAGTAGTAATATCAAGTTTATCTATTTGTGCTTGTGTAGACCACACAGGTTTATTTAAGAGTGTTTTAAATTTAACAGGGTTCATAAGTTCTGGTATATTTTCTGAAGCAATTATAGTATTTTTTTTATCAGAAAGATACCATGTTATATTTTGTACTTTATTAGCAAGAATAAAAAATTTATTAGCTGATCATAATTTACCAAAAGCTTTATACAGTCACTCAAAAGCACTAGTTCATGAAGCTGTTTTAGTACCAGAAAATGCGGTAAAAAATTCAGCTGATCAATCAGCTCATTGTTCAATTAAAGTCTCCATCATAGCAAATTGGATACCAACACTCATACTATTTTTTATCTTATTGGAAAAACCATCAAGTTCTTGATCAATAAATTTTCTTACAACCTTATCAATATCTAAAGCAAAAGCTTCAACTTTATCTTCAGTTCATAAAACAGTTAATAATTTAGTGTGCATCTTACTATCTTTCATAAGTTCATATGTTTGATCACTATCTATTTCTACTTGATCTTTAAGTGCCTTAGTTTCTTTATTAGTTTGATCACTTGTGGTTGTTTTTTCTACCTCTTTAAGTGCATCAGATTGTTCCTGTAAAACCTTTATCTCTTCTGTTAATTTATCTTTTTTTATTTTTTCTGCTTCAGTTAAATCAGCTAAAGTTTTAGCTGTCAAAATAGCTAATTCCTTATTTTTAGCTTCTATATCAATTTTTATTGTTTCTTTGGTTTCAGCCATATAAATAAAGAAGATATAAATTATTATAATTATATTCTTTTTTTTAAAAAAAGCAAAAATCTGATAGTATATCAGATCCTCTTTTTTATCTAGAAAATGGAGCAAGCGACGGGACTCGAACCCGCAACCTCTTCCTTGGCAAGGAAATGTTCTAGCCAATTGAACTACGCCTGCAAAAATAGAAAATTATACCTCTATAATTTCTATATTTTTTTCTTGTTTTTTCTTTTGTATTTTATCTGTAATAAGGAGGTTTGACCAAGCTAATAACGTCAAAACTACTCATAATACTTTAAAAATATCACCAACATAAACATATGTTGTTATATTATTAAGAAGAACAGTATCTCAAATAACAATTAATGCCAAACCAATCACAAATAGTGTAGCTTTTGTAAGTCTAAAGTGTACAGGATAAATACCAAAAAGAATAAATAAAAACAAACAAATTAATGTTAAAATAAGAAAATAGAGAGTATTCCATTCAAGATAAGCAGATTGAACTATAACAGTACCTTGAAAAAATAAATATGCTAAATATCCAAGAAATAATCAAGAAACAACACTTATAATAATTCTTTTAATAATATCTTTCATAATGTTTTAGAAAAAATAAATAAGATATAAATAATTACCAACCAAGATATATATATCTCAAAAAAATATTCAATCCATAATTTATGTCTGTATTGTTTATTAATATTTATTTATTTAATAAATTAATTTAAAATATATTAGTAATATACTATAAAGAAAAATTATTAACAATACGTTAAAATAAATAAATTAATATATAAGAAGCATATTCTTATAAAAAACAAGAAAAAATATTTATGTTAAATTGTTAAAAACTCTCATATAAAACAAAAATATAATATATAATTTTTTTTATTTTAAAAATACACTATATAAAAACAAAAAACTCCTCTATAAGGAGTTTTGAGTATTTTTTATAAAAATGGTATATAAAAATAATGTTAAAAACTCTGACTTATAATAAATTTACAATAATTCTTACTATTGCATAAGAAAATATTGCTATAAGAATTCAGATAAGAGCTCACATTAAGAGTTTATTAGCTTCTTTCATTTTTGCTGGATCTCATGAAGCAGTGATAAGTTTTATTCATCAAAAAATTAACACTCACATACAGATAGCTCATATAGAAAATCGTAAATATGTATTAATAGTTTGGATAGTAGAAAAAAACGTGGATTCATCACCCTGGATTTGAGTTGGTCAAGTTACCATTACATCTTGTTGTCATTGACTAGATGGTACTTCTACAACAATCGCAAATGTAGAAAAAAGTGTTGTCAGACCAAAGAAAGTAAAGATTATTCCATATAAAAAGTTTTTAATCATTGGATAATATATATAATAAAATTAATTTTTATATTCTCAACCAAGTTCTATACACTTAGATATTGTTTCTGAGTCATAAATTTTTTTCCATTTACAACCAGTATTTACACTATCACATATCCAACATCTATTTCCTCATACAGAAGGTTGTTCCATAGTATCAGATGAGTGAGAGAATGGTTGTAGATATTTCCATTCGCGGTATTGTAAAGTATCTTCGGGATGACCAAAAGTAGCATTATTACAAATATATTCTTTTAGTGGTTCACCAGAAAGAATATTTCCATTAATTAAACAGGTTGAAACACCAGAAGGTGTAGTACCCAAAGAACTTACTGTTAATGAGCTTATAAGATTAATAATACTTAAACTCATAAGTGAGATTAATATACCGACAACAATAAGTGTTATATTTTTCTTAGCATCTTTTACTTCAGCTCATTTAGCAGATTCTATAATCCGCATAATTCCATTAAAAATGACCATAGTTACAGAAAGTACCATTGTTATCCTCAAGAGAAATTTTGCTATTCTCACAATCAATGGCGCTTGTGTAGTACCAGATATTGAAATAGAACTACTATTCCATGTTCATCATAAGATTTCATTACAAAAAGAACTATCACTACCTGTATATCATACAGCATTTTTTTGTGCAGTAATAATTGTTGTACTACTTCTTTGACCATTTATATCACATCCAGCACCAAGATTAAGATCTGCACCAGCTCATTGTCTTAATATTTCATTTCCAACCGCATTTTTACCTGCTCAGAGATTAATAATAGTTTCATTAGTCATTGCTGGTTGAAATGCTTGTTCCAAAAGATCAGCAGCATAAATTTTATCACTAAAAATATATATTACTATGGAAGTAATAAGTAATATAAACGTAAAAAACATAAAGTAAAATGTTCTATACGATCTGAGATGGTGGATAAAATGATTATGATTTTTTTTCATGAGTATTAAATTTGAGTAAGTAAATCATCTGCCTGTTTATCTTCTATCTCTTCATGTTTTGCTTCTTGTTGTTTAATTTCTTCCATTCTTTTATTATAAACCATATCTTCTCGTTTTTGTGTATATTTAGTTTTAAGTTCATCTTTTTTTTGTTCATACTTTTGTTCGATTTCAGAGAGTTTTTGTTTTTCTCTTACTAAAATATCTCTTAATTTATCTATCTGATCCTTATTCATCATAGGCAAAAGATTAAACCAAGATTGTTTTTCTTCGGCATTATCCATGGATTTAGAATTCAATACCAAAATAATTAAATCTGGCATAGTGGTCAAAAACTCATCAGGAATAATAAATTTTTCTGCCTTTTCTCGGAGTTCTTGGGGTAATTGTTTCTTTATAAGATCCATATTTGCCATGTATTACCTAGAAGAATTAAAATAGTGATATATACTATGTAATATTTTTTTGTACCAAGGAAGATGTTGTTGTGGTAGAGGTATAATAGGTATTTTTAGATTTTCTTCTTGATCTATTTGTTGTAATATTTTTTCTGCTTCATATATTTCATGATCATGATATATTTCTTTTTTCAATTGAATCACAGGAACTTTTTTCATATTTTTTTTCATTTTTTCTATTTCCTTACGTGAAATATGTTGTTTATATCATCATCATACATATGCTCTTGGTGCGTCCATACCTTATAGTGAACAGTTAAAAGGTAATAATCAAAGTATTTTTATTAGTTTTTTTTATTGTGGTCAAACACCAAATAATCGTTCAACTTCTTTAGGATCAATAATTTGTTTATCTATCAATCTTTGTGCATATTTTTTCAAATTAATCATTCAAATAAGTGATGATGTTTCAATGATACTATCGATTTGATCGATTGCTCTTTTTTTGATATTGTTTTTGATAGAAGTAGTGTTGATCATAACTTCAAAAATACCAACTCTAGATTTTCCATCCTTGGTTTTAACCAAGAATTGTGATTGGATTCCTATCAATGATTCAGCTAATCTATCACTGACGCTATCTTGTATTTCTGGGGGAAAGAATGAAATATATCTATTCACCGTATTCGCTGCAGAATTTGTATGAAGAGTTGAAAAAACTAAATGTCCTGTTTCAGCAAGACTTAGAACTGATTCGGCTGTTTCTCTATCACGTATTTCTCCTACAAAGATGATATTGGGATCTTCACGCATAGCGGATCTTAGTGCATTACCAAAAGATCGTGTATCATGACCGATTTCTCTTTGAGAAACGATACAGTTTTTAGGCTCAAAAATGAATTCAATTGGGTCTTCTATGGTGATAAGATTTTCATTTCTTGTTTCATTGAGTTCTTGAATCATAGCCACAAGTGAGGTTGATTTACCAGATCCTGTAGGTCCGGTAACCAAATATAATCATTTTTTTGCTGACAATATATTTTTTTTAATACTATCCGAGATATCAGAGAATATAAGATCTTCGAGTTTTTTGGCCATAGCATTGATTTTTCTCATTACCACACCAATTCTTCCTGTTTTGAAAAATGCATTTACTCTGTAAGGTACACCATTTTTCGATACATATGCAAAATCAGCCTCTTTATCACCGAGAAATTTATCAAATCTTTGTGGGTTTCCTTGAAATAATTGTCTAAGAACTATTTCCATAGATTCATTACTTAATTTTCCAGCAGTTTCTTCCCTTACAATTTCTCCATTACTCCTATAAGAAATACTTTCTCCTCATGATAAATGAAGATCAGAAATGTTTGGATTTTTTTCTATCAGAGCTAGGATTTGTTCTATATCAAACGAATTTGCCATCTAGGAATTATAGAGTAAGTAAAATTCATACTTAATTGTACTCAGAAATGGAAATTTTGCAAATTTTGGCAGGTCAAAAAAGAAAAAGATTTGACTTTTTAATGATTTATGACTCATACTCGAGTAAAAGCCATTATTATCTTAGTTCTTATGCTACATATAATTACTCCCCCACTCAGATATGTTCTCTCAAGAGAAAAGTCTTATTTTAGCTTGATGTTGAGCCAAAATATACTATAAGAGACACAACTACTTACGATAAAGAACTTGATCAAACCTTCGGGTTGTTTTTATCACATAGGAATTGTAAAATAATTCTTATTTTATTTTATCAGAGGGTAAATATGTTTTCCAAAAAAAAAGCATTCAAAAATAAAACTATAGGAGAATTAAATAACTACAATACATATAAACCATTTTCATGATCTGCTGGAGTAGCAAAGTTTTTGATCATAGTATGTTGTGTTTTTCTTGTATTTTTTATAGGGAAATATGTCATAAAATGAGCACAGATAGTTTGATGATATATTAGTAAATCAACAGTAAATATTGTGTCTACTACAATGGGCGACGATATGATCAAAGATGAATTCTGAAATATCAACGTTATGATTGTGTGATTTGGATGACAAGGACATGCAGGTGGATATCTTGCAGATTCTATTATGGTTGCCTCATTCAATCCAAAATTATGAGCAGTAACTATGCTTTCTGTACCGAGAGATCTTTATGTATATAATAAAGAAAAGAATACGATAGGAAGAATCAATGCAATTTTTTCTAGTTCTCTATGAAGAAAACTTGATTTTAATACATGAGCAAAGATACTTTCAGACAAGCTAGAAGAGATTATGGGAATCAAAACACCCTATTATGCACTGATAGGTTTTGATGGATTTCAAAATGTTATTGATACACTTGGTGGTATAACAGTAGATGTTCCTGAATGATTTACTGATTATACCTATCCAAAAAATGAGCTTCAAATCATGACCGTCCATTTCGATACAGGAGTACAGATAATGAGTGGAGAAAGAGCTTTACAATATGCAAGATCAAGACATTCTACTTCAGATTTTGCAAGATCACTTAGACAACAACTTATAGTTCAAGCAGTAATGAATAAGCTCAAAGAAAATGGATTAGGTAATATCACAAAATTAAAAAAACTCTATGCAGATTATGTTCAAATGGTAACCACAAATATTTCAGTCAAAGAAATGCTTGGTATGGTACAATATGCTGACAATATAAAACATATATTTTCTTTTGGATATACCGTCGAATGCTCAAATATTATCTTTAGGCTTTCCAGTCCTGCTTGTTTTCTCTATAATCCAGATAGGACATTGTTTAATTGAGCATCAGCCATTATACCTGATGGATGAAGTGCAGGAGAAGTATGATTTTATGACTATACCAAAAATTTTGCATTTTTTGTCGCTCACAATCAAGAATATCTGATAGAGAATCAAAAGATAGAAATTCTCAATGGAATAGACAAAAAATTTGCAAAGGCTACTATTAAAAAATCAGATAGTTTTGCAAATAACCTTGCCATTAAACTCAAAAAATATGCATTCAATATCACTGCAGTACAAAATTTTCCTCAGATACTTTCATGAACAATCGTGTATATTTTAGGTACAGGAGAATATAAAAACACGGTCAAAATACTCAAAAATTTCATCACTATCGATGAAGTAATTACGACACCAGATCCCCTCTTGGTACAACAATATACAGGCGCAGATATGCTTCTTGTAATAGGAAATAGCTACATCAGTCAGTTAGCAATCAAACCATTTAGTTATTATAGATAAATAGCTAACCAAATAAGTGTTTTATCATTTCAATGGTCTCCATTATGTTTGAACAAGTCATCCAAAAGAAGCCAGATATTCTCGCCTATTTGGAATCGTTATGAATACCAACGAATAAGGTACAGAACGAAGAACTTTTATTGTTGTTTGGAATCGTTATGAATACCAACGAATAAGGTACAGAACGAAGAACTTTTATTGTTGGCTTTTGTACACAAATCATTTGCTGCAGATTACAAAGATGTGTTCACTCACAACGAAAGATTAGAATTTGTAGGCGATGGAATTCTAGGTGCAGTTATAAATAAACTCCTGTTTATTAACCATCAACAGATGGCAGAATCAGAGTTGACTCTCTACAAAATAGCATTGGTGAGAGAAGAAATTCTCGCAGAAATAGCAAGAGATATCAAACTCAATGAAATATTATTCATCAGCAAATGAGAAGAAAAAATGCAAGGAAGACAAAAAGATTCAATTCTTTCTGATGCATTAGAAGCATTGATTGGGTACCTCTATATCGATCTCGGAATTGAAATAACAGAACAATTCATCAAGACATATATTTATACCAAACTTGAACAAATAGAAAAAAATCCAGTCAAAAGCTACAAAACTATGATCCAAGAGATAGTTCAGAAAGAACACAAGGTCGTTCCGGAATATAAAGATATCGAACATGTGGTCGATGAAAAAGGAAATGTTAGCGAATATAAGTCAGAAATATATATTGTGGGAAAGAAGATAAGTGAGGGATTTGGTTCCAATAAGAAAAAAGCACAAGAAGATGCAGCAAAACATTGCTACGAACAAATTAAAGTTTGAGAACAATAAAAATCTATATATCTAATAGTCCCCTTGAAAATTCATAGTAAATACATACAGTTCTTAACGTTTTTTAAACTATAATTGATTGTCAGATGAAACCATCATTTTCTATTATGAAAAGAGCATACGTACGAGTTAGTTTATGAGCTGTTCTACTAGTTATTGCAGGATTTTTGTTCTTTGGTAACGCAAGATACTCAGAAGAATTTACTGGATGAGTTAAAATTACTGTTGCTAAAGTCTTGGATAAAAACACGGTAACCCAAGATATTACCAAATATATGGACAGCAAATGATACAAAGATAGTAATGTTATCGTTGAAGTAGAAAAAGACATTACAAAAATCTCATTGAGGACACAAGTAGAAAAAGATGAGCAAGTTAATCTTTTGTCCAAAGATATCCAATCAGTATTAGTTCAAAAGTGATATATCAAAAGTACTAATGATGTTATAGAACAATCCATTACTTGACCAAGTGTATGAGCATACATGCAAAAATCAGCAAAAAATGCTCTAATCGTTGGAATATTACTTATGGCGATATATATGTTATTTGCTTTCGCAGGAATCAGAAAAGAAATTTCTCCAAGTATATTAGCGGCAGTAGTGGTAGCTACGATGATTTTTGATGTGGGAGTACCAGCATGAGCTTATGGAATATGGATGATGTTAGATCATACTATGACAATAAATACCGTATTCATAATAGCTGTACTTACCAATATGGGATACAGTATCAGTGATACGATTATCATCTTTGATAGGATTAGAGAAAATATCAAAAATAAAGCTGGTCAAAAAGGAACATTAATGGGTAGAATATTTGAAGATAGTCTACGACAAACAATGAGAAGATCTTTTGGAACAGTAATGTCTCTTTTCTTAGTTATCGTAGCCATGTTTTTCTTAGGATCAGGATCTATCAAAGAATTTGCATTCACTATAGGTATCTGAGTAATCGCAGGATCATACTCTTCAATATTTATTTCAGCACCACTTACGTATATTCTTCTTGGTAAATACCGCAAAGAAAGAAAAGAAATGTTGGCACACAAATAAATCATAATTTGTGCTGTATCCGCTGGAGCGGATGTAAGATATCTACGGCGTAATAAACACTAATTAATTACACGAAGTACATTACATAAGTCCAAAGCGGATGAATAAATTAGGTAAAATCAATTACATTTATTCATTTATATATGCTACTTTGGATATACTTTCCAAGATTATTTGTTACCACAATGACGATTTTTATGTAATGTGGAAACCAAACGCTCTACCGACAACATTTGGTAAAGAGCAATGTTTTTTGGATATATTATTAGGAAAAAACCCAGACCCAAACACTGATTTTTCAATACCGAATTTCCTCCTCCCCTACATCGATCTCCCAGATTTTAAATTATGCGCACTCAAACAAGACGCAATTCAACACCAATTACATAATTTTTGAAAAGAGAAAGAACTGTGATTACTCAATAGACTCGATAATGAAACTGCATGATTTCTTTATTTCGCAAAAACTCAAGCAGCATTCGACAGATATAGACAATTTCAATCTGAAGGAAAAATCAATAAATGGTATATAGCACAGATTCAATGAATACCAAAAGAATCTAGCTTTGAAGTAGATATGCCAATAATGCACCACAAATACAAAGAAGATAGAATGATTTTCATTCGTACTCCAAAAGATGAGCTCAAGGGAAGAAGTAAGGTTCATCATCCAATTACCATTGTAAAGGTTTTACATAGCGATGAGACAACAGGTATTTCTACATTGCTTGTGGGTATTTACAAATGAGTAAGACATCAAATTAGGGTTCATTTAGCAGGAGTAGGTTATCCAGTGAGAGGAGACACTTTATACGGTAAAGATATTACTCCAGGAAAATTATGTCTTTGGAGTGTTGGTTTTCAGATTCATGAATAAATAGTATTTTTAAGTAGACAGAATTTGCTTATCTCTATTATAGATATTTGACTTTTTTAATAATTCGATTATACTTGTCTTTGATTTACCTTATGGTACAAGGAAGATGAGAGAAACACCAGGAGAAAAAAAATATATTGATTTAAATCCTACATTGGCTCTAGAATATCTTACATTCAAAAAAGAGTATGAGGGTGAGGATTTTTTATATATTTGGAATGATATTATAGAAAAATGATTCAATGCGGCGGCTTTATGTAGGGAAATCAATGATTTAAGGAGATATGTACGAAATAAAGATATGTCTACGTTCAAAGGGAGAAGAGATCTTGATAACAAATTTAATGAATCACTTTGGTTGAAAATCAAAGACAATGAAAGATTCAATAAAGAAGAATTCAGATCTTTGGTGGGTACATTAATGCATGCTATCAACAAAATTAATAAACTCACGGATAATGGAAAAAAAGAGATAGCCGATGTATTTGCCGAAGCAAGTAAAAAAAAGGAGATGAAAGAGGAAAAAAAACAAGAAAGAAAATATAAAAAAGATGAGGAAAGAAATAAGGCGAGAGAAAGGGAAGAAGATAAAACTAATGATGAGTGGATGGTAAATAAAGAGTTATTTAGTATTTTTTCAGATCTTCAAAACACATATATTAACTCAAAAGAAGTTGGATATACTATGAACAAAGAAGAAAAAGAGAGTATTCTATTAGAAGCATGGACAATATTTAAAACCAAAAATCCAGGTATTCCTAAGGAAAAATTAGATACAATGTATAATAAAATTTATGATAATTATATTTATTAATATAATCAAAAAAGACAAAAAAATAAAAAGTCAACAAAATGGGTAAAATAGCAGAGAAAAGGCTATAAAATAGTTACTATCTGTTTTTTTTCTAGAAAGTATAGAAAATGGTCTATATATCTATACCTACAAAATATTACCTATATATTTTCAGGTTTTTATAAATTCACTGGTTCATATAAACATAGAATTTTATATATTAATATATAGAAAAAATGATTTTTTGTAAATTCACTAGTTTATATAATCAGTGAATATCTTAGAAAATTCAAGAGAAAAAATAGAAGAAGTTATTGGGGTGATTGAAAGAAAATTCGCTATTTCATAGAATAAGTGAAATGGTCTTGTGAATTGAATAGATTGATTATAATAAGATTAATTTTCACTGTTTCGTAGAATAAGTGAAAGAGCTTGATATTGATGAGAAATTTAGTATAAAAAAGAAAGTTCACTATTTCATAGAATTATATAATTGTTTATTTCACAAAAGAAGAAAATATGGAAAACGTACACCCAGGACAACTCCTTCAGCAAGAACTCACCAAGAGATGATTGACACAAAAGGTTTTTGCTGCAATGATCGGAAAGAAAATTTCCGAGGTCAATGAGTTGATAAAATGAAAAAGAAATATTACCGTTCAGCGAGATATTTTACTTTCCATAGTTTTTGGTGATCCAGAACAAAAATGGATCAAATTTCAAAATAATTATGACTATGTTATAACCAAAGCATCTATGGCTGAAAAAATCAAAGAGATTTTTTCTCACCAACAGAAGACTAAAGAACATGAGGTGTTTGAAGACTTTTAATTTTCTACCATTCATATATGCACCACAAAATCAAGAAACTAAGAATAGCTATGGCTGGGTGAGGAACCTGAGGTCATGTATTTCCCATCAGAAGTTTGTTAGAGTTTCTCAAAAATACGCCAGAATATAATCACCAAGTAGAAAAGTTATATCGATTTGGAGCCAAAAAGAGTCTAGAAGAGAAGGTGTTTCATAATCTCCAAGAGCACGATACAGAACATAAATTAAACTTTGTTTCCGTTTACTCCTGAAAGTACCGCAGAGAAAGCTATCGAAAATCCAAGCTTAAAAATATTTCTGACTTCTTTTTGTTTATGGTTGGATTCTTTCAATCGATATTCTATCTCCTCTATTATCGTATTACCATTGTCTTCTGTAAATGATGATATGTAGCGCTTCCTGTGGTTTTGGCTGCAGCACTCCTCCACAAAAAGATTATTGTCCATGAATCAGATACTCGCCCCGGCTTAGTCAATAAAATCGCAGCACGCTTCGCTAAAAAAGTATTCACTGGTTTCGAGTGAGCTTTACCCAAGGGAGAAACTGTTGGACAAATATTATCAGATGATATTATCATAGAAACCAGTCCTGAACAAACTTCAAAAACATTAGTACTCGTGGTTGGTGGGTCTCAAGGATCCAAAAGATTATACCAGAATCTTCTTCATATATTAGAATTTACCCTAGATATAGAATCAGGATATGAATTCTTTATTTGTTTATGACTTGTAAACGAAGAGATGTCGACACTCTTCGACAAGTTCCCTTATGTACATACTTACAGCTTCTTGAGCCAAAAAGAGATGGGAGAATTATATAATACGTGCGATATTGCTATTACTCGTGGTTGAACCACTTCATTAGCAGAACAGAAGCTCTATGATATGAAACAAATAATTGTTCCTATACCACGAACTCATGATCAATATGATAATGCCAAACGATATGTAAGAGTCCATAATGATGTAATGATCAATCAAAGAGATGCTGACTTTGAATCTCAACTCGGTAACGCAATTAAACATTTCAAATGATTTAAAAAAGTTCGTATTCAAAAAGATAAGAAAATAATCATAGCCCATGCGAAAAACATAATTCGAGAAACATTATTGGCGTAAGCACCCGGGTGCAATAGTCACAAAATTATTATTACAACTAATATATCTAGAGTTTGCACCCGGGTGCAAACTTTTTCTTAACTTTTTTTTCCTGACTTTGTCAGTTTTTTTCTTTTTCTGCTTTTTTACACTCTCGACTGTTCTGCGCGGAACTTTTTTACTTCAAAAACATAGACCATGTACAAGTGGCTTATTGTGTTTTTTTCAGCGAGCATTTTACTTCTGGTTTCATCATCACGTGCCCAGCTGGAACGAACATGATCGTTACCTGAGCCGATAGATTCTAGTAGGATTGTAGATCTAGGTGGGGGAGTCATAGTGACAGGCGATGGACAGACCATGACAGGTGTGGACAGCTGAGTAGTTTCAGCTTCATGACTAGATTTATCGGGGACTGTTATCGTTTTGTTATCAGGAGAAATTAGCTCTGGAACAATAGATTCGGGGACAATAATTGAACCTATTTCTGATCCTATTTCACATCTCATGCTCTCCGAAGTATATTATGACGGAACAGACGAATGGATAGAAATCACGAATATTGGGGACGGAAATTTTCAAGGAAATTTCACACTCGTGGGAGTTAAAAGTACCCCACTATTGATGACCAATATATCTCTCCTTTCTGGAGAATCGAAAATCTTCGGTGACAATCTGAGTCAGGTTTCAGGAAATCGATTCATAGGAAAAACAGGATTGGCATTAAATATTTTAGATACCGCAGCGATTAATATTCAGATTCTTATTTCTGGTCAGGTAGAAGATAGTTTTTTAGTAGATCAATATTGGGTCAATTTATACAACGATAAAAAGACCTCATTTGAAAAGGTCGGTGGAATTCCCACCCGAGTGCAAACCAGCAGGGTAGTAAACGCTCAAAGTGGTACAACGATAAACCCAGGTATGTATTTCGGGACGGGAAAATTTACTAACGTTACATTTCCACCTTCACTATCTTGAACAAATTCATGATTACCTATCTCCTGTGATTCTGTAGACCAAAGAGACCTGATAAAAATCAACGAAATTTTCCCCGGAAATGAAAAATATCCTCCCTATGTCGAATTGGCGATTCATTCCGATATGAGCATAAATAGCTTGTCTATATCCGGAGACCGCCTGAGTACAGGATTGGAATTTTCATTTGGCAGTCTAGGTACTACCTTGGAAAAGAATTCATATCTTTTAATCTCTTCTACTGGTTTCTGGCAGGGCGAAGGAATCAATAGTGTACGAAATCATGATTTTTCCCTGCTTAGTACCTGAAATTACCTATTGATAACCATTGGTTCTTGACAAAGTAGACGAGTTATGGACATTGTCTTAATGTCAGGTAATATGATAGGTAAGTCCTCATATTTTTGATCTACAAGCAATCAATGCGCGAGGATTATGGACGTATTGGACGACTTTTCGCCAGGATTCGATCAAAAATTTTTGAAATACTTCTCAGGTACTACCACTACTAAAATTGAATATATTACAATAACTACAGGGAGTCAACAAGGAACTGGATCTTGTCTACTAAGCTGACAAGATGGGCTGTTTTCGTGAGAAAACCAAGTGGTTATGACTGGTTTCAAGCCAGAAAACTATACTATCCGTATTACTCATGTTGATTATGATCCTGAAGGTTCAGATACCAATAATGAAAAAGTTACCTTATTAGCCACGAATCTATCTGGCGATACAACTCCATTAGATTTAAGTAATGTTTTCAGACTTAGGGTAAATGGAACCAATAAAACGCTTCCACGAATCTTACCGATGAATACGCCGATGACCTTTACCAAGACTTTTGGATTTCCCAATAGTACGGATAATGGACAAAGTGTAGTTATTCAATTAACCTACGGTGAGTATATCTTTGATACCTATACCTACAATCCAAATATTCCTGTAGTATCAAAAGAAATAATTACAGGAGATATTCAGACTAGTTGAACTCTTTTTGACCTTTCCTGAATCAAATTTTCTATTACCTATGTGCTTCCCAATCCTAAAGGAAAAGATGTCACAGAGGAAATTTGATTAGTAATTTACCCCACCCCAACCCTCCCCATTGCATGGAGAGGGAGCAGTCAGATTGTCTCCTCTCTACGGAGTGGAGAGGGGGTAGGGGGTGAGGTAACTAGGGAACAGTTGGATCTGAGTCAGGGATTTAGTCTGAGAATTGGAAAAAGTAAGAAGAAAATAAATGAAATTGTTTATATTGGTCAGGAAAATATTTTATCAGGAAGTTTAGGATTAGTCAATAAAGCAGCGTGTGTTTCTTTATTTTACCAAGAAAACGAACTCACCAAATTCTGTTATGGAACGCCCAAAGAATGAGAAAAAATATATTTCTCTGACTCATGACTCCAGGAAACTCCTCAAGAAAATTTGGACATCCTCAATCTTCTTCAACTCAAGAGAATTGCTAATACGCTCTGTATTCGGTACAAAGATGAATCTTTTCTCTGTAAACGTATTCCAGCTTCCAAAGCAGAATTGAAAGTGACCCAAGAACAAAAACTCTACAAGTGATTTGCGAGTATAGTGAAGCAATATATTATCAATAATCGAAAGAGTCTATATTATGATACCTCACTCAAAGAATATTTTGATCGTGTTACACTCGATAAAAAACTTATCGCTCAATGAATCGCTCACGTAGACATCTATGGACAATCTGTTCTGGTAACAGATGTAAAGAAACAATTACAGATCATTCAAACTACATCACCAGGTATTATAGCATTATTCGATGGAGCTGAGGCTCTCTCTATACCATAAAAAAACTTGTCATCCTGAGAAAGGTCGAAGGATATAGTAATTATTACTAGATTCTTCATTTCATTCAGAATGACAGCAATACAAATTCTCTTTTATTTTATCACCAATTATTTACCATGAAAATAGAAAAATTCGAAGATCTTATCGCTTGGCAAAAGGCCAAAGAACTCACTACCAAATTGTATGTCGTTTGTAAAAACTGCAAAGAATATGGACTCAAAGATATTATGACCAAGACAGGAATTATTATGATGAACCAAATCGCAGAAGGGTTTGAAAAAAGAAACAATAAAGATATCAAAGCAGCATTTCTCATAGCAAAATGAGGAAGCAGTCAAATGAGATCGATGTTGTATATGTTATTAGAACTTTGATGTATCACGCAAGAAGAATTTAAAGACTTTTATGACATCACGTGGCATATTACCAAAATGCTTATGGCATTCGTAAAAAGTATCAATGCTAACGAAAAGAAAGCCGAAGATAAAAAAGCTGAAACTACATCATAAAATATGACAAATGTCATCTTGAGCGTAGTCGAAAGATATTGTATTTACATATATCCTTCATTACATTCAGGATGACAGAGGTTTCCAAAATATAAAATATTTTAATTGTCTATTGGTCTATGGAAGGGTATTTGAGAGGGTATTATGGATACAAAAATTTCGGAGACGAACTCTTGTTTTTTGGAGTAGTTAAACGATTATATACAAAATATCCTCTCACGAAACTCTTTGTAGAAGTAGGAAATACCTGACGAATGGAAGATTGGGTTCGAGAAAATTATCAATGATTATTGACAGAACAACAACTCAAGACAATCAAATTTGTAAACGCTAAACAACATAAATATAAATTTATTACCCATCTGATCAATTTTATTGGATTTTGAAAATACAAAAAGACATTCAAATTTTTTGGCTGATGAGAAGTACTTTCCGACGAAAGACCATTTCCGCATGACGGACGAAATATTCCCCTACTTTTCAATTATAGTGTCCAAAAAAAACAATTCATTCTCCTGGGAGGAATAGGAAAATATCGCAGATCTTGGACAGAAATGTTGTATAGATATCTTTTACCGAAGGCAGAAAAAATTGCGGTAAGAGATAGAGACTCATTAGCAATCGCAAAAAAATTTAATCCAGAAAATACCATTTTATATCAAGATTTTGCTCAAGAAATAATTGAAAATTCAAAACATAAAGCTCCCACTTCAAAGCAAAAATATATTATGATAAATATAAATAAACAATCGGTAAACAAAGAAAATGTACAGAGAATTGTTGATTTTTGCATACACTATCCGGACCATAAAAAGATATTTTTTCCCTGTGATATGAAAGATGACAAGCTTTGTTTTCAAACAATAAAAAAATATCTTTCCGATCTCGAAATGTATGATCGAACTAAACATCCATTAACGGAATCACTTTCATTATTTTATTATGCTGATGGAGGAATTTGAGCAAGACTCCATTTTCTCTTACCGTTGAAACTTTACGAAAAACCTATCGTGGCGATACCATACGCCGACAAAATAAATAAACTGATTATTAAGAGATAACCAATTTCTTGTCATCCTGAGCAAAGTCGAAGGATATAGTAATTATTACTAGATTCTTCATTTCATTCAGAATGACAGATGTAATTTTAATCTGTAAGCGAAATTATGTTTTTCCTATTTTTTCTGGTATTTACATTAATTTTCACGATATTCGAAAATATTACCATCGCTAGTATTTCTCTTTTTCTTGTAGGAGTAATATTGCTAATATATCAGTTCATAAGCAAAAAAGAAATACTCAGTAAAAAATTATTCATATCATTAGTTGGGTGATTCATATTAGCTGGCACCGTTTTTACCATCAAAGAATATTGCTATTATCAACGACTACCAGAAAGACAAACAACGGTATTCGGAACATGAATGGTATCAGATATTTCTAGTCAATGAAAATATATATTCACCTATAAAGATGCTGATTATTTGCTCTATTCCAAAAAAGAATATAGTATCGGAGATCAGATTCGAATTGTAGGAAGAATGCAAGAAAACACACAGAAAGACTGATTTTCTTATCGGAAGATTTCTTCATGAACATTTGCTATTCCTTTATTTTCTGGCTCCTTCGACTTCACCACATGGATGAAG
>JAPLUU010000009.1 GCA_026397515.1 candidate division SR1 bacterium
CAAAATCTTGATGCAGGATTCCAAGCATTTAAGAATAATACGAATATCAGATTTCTTGATATCCTCGCATGTGAGTGATGATGTATCGGTGGTCCTGGTATGATGTCGAAAGAACCTTTAGAGGTAAGAAAACAGAAGGTATTAGAGTACAAACAGTATTGTAAAAAAGATAAAATCTGATCCAAACTCGGAAAATTCGAATACGGTGATGGGCTTAATCTTACGAGATCATAAAAAAAACCATAAACATTGACTTCTTTTAAGATAACATTATATTCGTTGTTCAAAAAAACAAAAATAATTAAATGTTACACTTATGGAATTATTAATTAAAGGAACCGTTTGTGCTTTCTTAGCAGTTGTGCTGTTTTTCTTAGTTATTATAGGTCTTTTCTGTTTATGGATATGGTGGATAGAAATTTTGTTAGCACTTGTATTTTTTTTATTTACAGGTATGGCAATACATTTCTTTCGTAAAGACAAACAGGAGGATAACGACAACCAAGCTCATTATTCTAAAGATTAATCTTTGGGGAATGCTTATAAGCGCCCCTTTTTTTTATACCGAAATGAGTAGAATTTTATCAGGTAAACTATATACTCTATATCATGATTAGTTTATATATTCATATCCCCTTCTGTACAAGTAAATGTGCCTATTGTTCATTCAATAGTATGCCGATTTTCCAATTAGAAAATTACGAATTACAAATTACGAATTATATGGACGCGCTAAAAAAAGAAATAGATTATTATGCAGAGACACTAACCGACAAAGCACTAAAAACACTCTATTTCTGATGATGAACTCCGAGCAAGATCGGGATTTTCAGAATAATCGATATCATCGAATATATCAGAACCAAATTTGATTTTGAAGAATTAGCCGAGTTGAGTATTGAACTCAATCCGTATCCTGAAGAAGAAGTTTTGAATTTTGTAGAAGTTTTGAACAAAAAATATCCTAAAATTTCTAGACTCAGATACAGTTTCGGTATCCAAAGCTTCGATGATGAAGTACTAAAAACTACGTGAAGAGCTTATACGTTTTGAACTATTGTAGAATTTCTCAGAGCGCTCGTCAAACTCAAACAAGATAACAATGTCTTCAATTTTGACTTTATCGCTTTTGGTAAATTCCAAGTCAGCAAGAATGGATTCAAGCAATTGTGGCACGAATTTAAACGTGAATTTTTTAAAAAATTTCTCGATAGTGGATACGTGGATAGTCTTTCTGTCTATACCCTAGAAAATATCAAAGATAAACCTTGCCCGGCAATCTATTATGGAACTGATGACGAAATCATAGAAGAATTTTTGATTTTGAAAAGTGTTGTCGAAGATTCAGGTTTCCTCAGATATGAAATCTCTAATTTTGCTAGAGCCGGCAAAGCTTCTATTCATAATATGGTCTACTGGAATATGGAACCATATATCGGGCTCTGACTTTCAGCTTCTTCGTTTTTTGGTAATAAAAGGCGAACGAATACGTCGGATATCAAACAATATCTGGAATGAAAATATATCGATGAAAAAGAAGTCCACGTGTTGAATGCATCAGATCTCTTAATTGAAGAATTTTTTCTCAGACTCAGAACTACAGAATGAATCGCTGATCTTTTGAAATTTATTTCTGTCCTCGTACCGAATTACGAATCATTGTTGGAAACCTATATGAAAGCATGATTAGTTGATGTTTACGAAAATAGATTACAACTTACTGATGAAGGTATGAATGTGTATAATTCAATCATCACTGATGTATTACAGAAACTTTAATTTTCAGATACCCATGGAAACAAAAAGAGAACATATCAAAAAATATATACACAAAAAACTTTCAAACAAGATAAGACTCTATTTTGCGTTTTCTATCATTATGATTGGAATTGTAGTATATGAAGTAATTATAACAGGATTTAATCCCTTCCTTGCTCTAGGTCTTCGAGGACTTGGGATTATTGGATGATACTATCTTGCTCGTATGTTTAAAATTTATCGACACATAGAAGACCAAATCATCACTTCACGTGTTGATAAAATATGATCAATAATTTTGTGAATATATATGATTTTCTCTTTTTTGAGACACTATCTCATTGGTCTCTTTGTCCAAACACCTTTGGTATTTGTGGTTACTTTTTCCCTGGTAGCTGGTATTATGATTGGGAGATTTTTGTGAATGAGAGATGCTATTAGGAAAATATTAAGAAAACAGAAAATATTATAGATATAAAATACAATACTTGACTTTTATTATAAAATAATTATAAGATAAAAAAATAAAACACCATGAAAATAAAATATATTCTTATTCCTATGTGTATTGTATTTATCTCGTTAATGTATGGTTTAAGTACTATGATTAACTGGGTTACCACAATGGAAATCAGTAGAAAAAAACAAGAAATTGATATGTTATATCAAGTTAAAGAAGCTGTCTTGGATAAATATATCCCTGATTCACTCAAGGAAGCAAGCCGCGATGCATCTCATAACCTAATGTATGCTGAACCAGATGGTAATGACTATTGGGCTTCAAGACATACTATTCATGAAACTGAGGCATATATCAAGGAATGTCGCCCCTGTATGTATATCGATAGCCTGCTGAAAGCCAAAGAAAAAGAACTTCAACAATTAGAACATTAATATCAGGAGCAGTATTTGCTCCTTTTTTTGTTAACAGAAATCTACTTGCAAACTTGCTCCAAAAGTATATCCTAACGTTAACCTTAATAAGATAACAAGATTATCTTATTTTTTATTTACTCAAAAAAACACATGAAACTAGATGGAAAAAGTATCCAAGCAGCGATTATGGCGCTTGTAGATGATTATAAGTTCGATCCGTATCAAGTGCTTGAGATTGTTAAATCAGGTATCAAATCTGGATTTAAGAAAGATTATCCTCAGTACAAAAAATCTGACATTATCGTAAACATCGAAAATGATGGAACCGTAACTATATACAGAGAACTCGAAGTAAGCAAAGAAGTTGAAGATGATGAAATACAGATAACCCTAGCTGATGCAAAGAAAATCAGAAAGGATGTAACTATGGGAGAAAAATTATTGATTGATGTCACTCCTGCTACCCTTGAACTTTCAAGAATCGCTGCTCAATCTGCAGCTCAAACTATCAAACAAAGTTTGAAAGCTATCGAAAGAGAAAGATTTTACGAGAAGTTTCAAAACAAACAAGGAGAATTATTGAAAGCTAGAGTCATCAGAGTACATGCTGATAGTGTAATCCTTGATATCGAAGGAACTGCTGTGGTATTACAACCAGACGGACAAATTCCAAATAGAATGTATGAACCAGGTGAAGAAATATTTGTTTTATTAAAACAAATTTCCAAAGGACAAGGTGGTATCGTACTTGAAATCACCCAATCTACTACGGAATATATCGAAGCTATCTTGAGAAAGATTGTACCAGAACTTGAAGAAGGAATCATCGCTATTGAAAAGATTGTAAGGATACCTGGAAAGAGAACAAAGATTATTGTATATTCTAACGAAGAAAAAGTTGATCCCGTTGGAGTAATGGTAGGAAGCAAAGGAGATAGAATCAATACCGTTCTTTCATTGCTTGATGGAGAAAAAATAGATTTCGTTGAAGATAGTGATGATCCAATTCAATTGATTAAGAACTGTCTTAAACCAGCACAAATAGGTAATGTAGAAATAATTGACAACAAGGCTATCGTAACTATGGAAGAAAGTCAGAAAGCACTCGCTATCGGAAAATGAGCTTCTAATGTGAAGTTAGCGACCCAATTGACTGGTTACCAGATAGAAATCAGGTAGTAAAAAATAGTTTTCAAAGAAAAAACTCCTGTGATGGGAGTTTTTTTTATCATATATAATATTCATCATTTTTTCGTTTATATGAATTTAGGTGTATATATTCTTGGATTCTCAGAAGATCCTGTTCATTACGAATCACATGGTCGTAGAATGATCTTTGTCGTTTGAAAGATGTAAGTCATGATTCATGTAATCTACGAGATGAAAATGTTTTAAATCCACGAATCACCTCAGACAATCAATGTTTTTTCGTAAGGGAGGGTTTGAAACCCTCCCCTACACCTTTTTCAACACTTATTATAGCATGGAGATGGTTTGGCATTATAATCAAATCTAATAATTTACAATTTCAATAATGATTTGGTAAATCATACCAACATTTCTCTACTATCTTTCCATATTGATTATTTTTCATTTCTTCGCCAACTACTTCTCAAAACACGCAAGCATGATTTTGAACATTTATTGTTATAAAAAAATATCATTCTTTATATAAGAACGTTTCTAATCTATTTTTTTTACGTAATGTAGTCATGATATATAATTATCTATCAAAAAATTTATCTATATCTCATTTTTCTGTACGGATGAAAAATGGCCTTCCATGCTGACAGACGAAAAGTCATGGAACTCCTGAGAATCCATCTTTTACCAAATTTGTCATTTCTTGTAGTGAAAGTCTATCCCCTGCTTTGATAGACACCTTACATGCATGCGTAGCAAAAATCTTGTCTAAAATATGATCAAATGTGATATGGTCCAGATATAAAATATGGTTGAATGTTTTTTCCATATCAATTTTGTAGACGGAAAATACTTGTGGCACAGAATAAATAGCGATTTTATTTTCTCCTATCATAGAAGCATCGAACCCTAAAGCGTTGATTTGGTCCAATTTTTCATCCAAGTTAGGAATACTTGCTACCTGGATAGTTATAGGTTGTAAAAGGATTTCTGATTGCGGTCAGTCGGCTGTTTTGATTGCTATTTTTATCTTTTCAAACAATATTCTTTCTGCTAATGCGTGCTGATCGATATAATATACTGCATCAGTAGATTCAAGAAGAATGTACGAATTTCGTAATTGTCCGATGACTTTATAATCACCAACTTCTTGGTCTCGTAACTGTTCTTGCTCGCTTGGTGCGAACATAGTAGCTTGCGCTATATTCGGCTGAGTAACATTTCAAAAATCTTGAGCACCAAACATAGACGATGCCTCTGAATTTGGACTCGAAGGGACTTCCATTCTAGAAAACTGCTGACTTATCGTAGAGATTCTATTTTCTCCTAATGCTTTTTGTACATTGGAATATATCACATCATAGACTTTTCTAGAGTCAGCAAATTTTACTTCGAGCTTTCTAGGATGTACGTTCACATCTACGAAACTCGGCTTTGCGTCAATCATAAGAATCGCTAGTGGGTACTCACCCGGTGCTATCTGTCTGTAATATGCGTCCATGAGTGCTTTTCTAACAACCTTGTCTTGAACTGGCCTTTTATTGACATAAATCTTGATGTTTTCCGCTGATCAAAATAATAATTGTGCGTTTCCTATGATACCATAGAGCGACAATTCTTCCCCGGTATACTGGATTTCTTTGATATGTTTCGATCGATCTTTTTTATAAATATCTGTAATTCTCTCCATCAACGAATCTCTCGGTTGTAGATCAAAAATAACTTTATCACTCTTTTTAAAAATGAACGTTTTATCTGGGTGCATAAGTGCAATATCTACGATGTAGTTGTAGCAATAGAAAAATTCTGTCTGTGAAGATTTTAGAAATTTGAGTCTTGCAGGTACGTTGTAAAATAAGTCTTGAATAGTCACTAGAGTTCCATGGACGAATCCCACGGGCTGATGTTTGATAATCGGATCCATTCATAATTTTGTAATTTTGCTTCCTATTTCGCTATATTCAGTTTTGGAAATAATTGTCGTTTTACTTACTTCAGCGATACTCGCTAATGCCTCACCACGGAAACCATAACTGATAAGATTGAATAAATCTTGCTCTCCATGAATTTTGGACGTTGCATATCTTTCAAATAATAAATCCATATCTGACAATTCTATTCATGATCCATTATCTTCTACACTGATCAAACTCTTTCCCCCATCATGAATATCTATCTTGATGATTGTTGCTCCCGCATCCAAGCTATTTTCTACTAATTCTTTGATGATAGCTGCTGGTCTTTCTACGATTTCTCAGGCCTTTAGTCTATTGATAAGATATTCTGGAAGTTTACGTATAGCCATATTATGATATAATTTTAAATGTATAAGCGTAATTGTATAGTATATATGTAAGAATTTGGCTTGATTTTTCAACCAAGAATACCAATACTACACCAAGTAAGAAAAGTTTTTTTCTCGTCTATTTTATGACATTATATATATAATGGATAGTCATGTTAATTTTTTGAAAGTTGGAGACAAAAAACATCATTTTGACGAGCACGACCTTCCTACCCTTATACATTACAAAGCTAAGGAATGAGGATCACATTATTCTATGTCATTGATAGCAAATCTTGTTCTCCAATGATCCAAAGCACTTATATTTACTTGATACCCTCAGGCAAAAGAACAATTCTATACAGACACACAAGCGATAGCAGAACATATTGTTGTAGTCCACACACTAGCAGAACTCAAAAAAAATATAGATAAACAAGTCATTATCATCCATGATGCTGATGAAAAATTATGTTTAGCGGCTATTAAAAATCTTCCAAATATCAATGAGCGCATTATTTTTATCAAAAATATAGATATTCTCCATAAACAATTACTCACTAGCTGCCTCAAATATACCAAATTGATTTTATCAGGAGATCTTGATGCCTGTGTAGCCAAAGCAAACGTTTCCAAAAAAAAATATACGTCTATGATTCTTTTTTCTCAGCCAAAAACTACATTGCCACATACCTTTGTTCCTCTAGAACAATATACATGATACATCTGGTCAAAAAATAAAGAATCATATGTAAAAAGCACATAATACCTATTACCTACATTTTCATTTAATCGGTTTTCTTGTCATGGATTATATACAAGCACTTCTGAGAAAATATCCAAATCGCATAAAATATGGGCTTATCGCGCTAGATATTATCGCGATGATTGTTGCTATAAAAACATATGTTAACTATATTTCTATCGAAACTGCTATCGAAGATGCAACGCTGGAGCAACAAACAAAAACCGATGAACTATATTTTACGCAGAACTTTTTGGTAAATTATGAGAAATCTGAATATGCTAAATATTTTCTTGAACATGAAAATAATATGCTTCTCGACAACGAATATATCATAAAATTTGAAGAAATGTATCAGAAACAGCAATCCAATACCTGAAATATTACTACACCATTTGTCGATTATACAGATAAAAATGTAAATAGTCCACAAGAATCATGGAAAAAATTTATCCTTGATAAAATCAAATAATTACAACAAACTTTAGTTGAATTAGAAGTTTAGATGCTTACATTCATCAATAATAAAGACCAAGGTCTTTTTACCTTATTAACAAAACAGAAACCATGAAAAAAATTATTAGTTTCCTCGCTATTGCATCATTTTCTCTTTTGGTCTTTGCTGGCTGTACCAGTAGAAATAGCGTAAAAGTGTGAGATATTATTTCTATCACGTATACTGCAACATTTCCCGACGGAACTCTATTTGATCAAAATACTGTACAAACGCCACTTATGTTTTCTGTATGATCTGGTAATGTCATCCAATGATTGGATGAAGGTATTATCGGTATGAAAGTAGGAGGTACAAAGACTCTGACTATCGCTCCTGATAAATGATATGGAAAATTATATAATGCAAATAATATACAAAGGATTTCCAAACTCATTTTCGATAAATTGAGTATAAAACCAGAAAATTGAACCACACAAAAATTGGGAAACATAGAATGAATCATCAAATGAACAGAAAATGATGGTAGTGGAAATGCTCTTGTTCTCTTTGATATCAATCCTAGACAAACACGAGATACCTTAAAATATAAAGTAACTATCCTCGCTAAACAACAATAATTTTTAATGTTTTAAGAGCATTATATGCAGCTCTTCAAAAGAGTTTTATTATCACTTTTTCCCGACGAAATAGTTGCACAAACGATAAACCCTGCAAGTATGTTTATTTCGTTTATTTCTACGAAAGAATTTTTTTCTGTCATCAATAGAAAAATTGTGGAAAATTATAAATTAAATCTCTTTGATGTGACACTCGATCCTTTTGAATTTAAAATTGGATTTTGAGAAAATCGGATGATTAAGCCAAAAGATATCGATACCTATTATAGTTATTGTGCCACTGCTAATTTAAATGGCTATAGATTTTTTTCTCCTGCGAATATTGGAAATAATTTATCTTTGGTCGTAGCACTCTATGTAAAAGATATTTTTAGAGCATACCCACCTGAATATTACCTCAATTTTCTCTATACCGTATTTTTATTAAGCTTTGTATTTCTTTCCAGGATAAAAATATTTCCCTACAAAGATAGAGAAAAGAATTATAACTGGTTTGTGGAGACTATGTTTTCATTTTATGAATTTGTCTTTCAACAGACTGGCCAGAAAGTCGATTCCACCATTATCAAAAAATTAAAAAAAGAATTATTGAATCAAATAGATTTATTCTTTTTATTGTTTACTGTATATCAAAATTTCAATACTGTTTTCGTCCATCCCGAGGTCAGCGACAAAGATTTCTATTTATGGTTATTTTATGATGAGCTCAAAGGTGATACAAAAGCTGTGTATACAGATTTTGTTGCAAACTACAAAGAATATACAGGTAAAAAAAACTTCTCTGCTGTAGAGACAAAAGTAATGCAGTCCATACTTCCTGCAGACATTTTACTCAGATATCTTTTTATCGAATCAGATATGTTTTTGATTACGGATACCGTGATTTCTAAACTCTTCGATAAAAAAATACTTGATAATTTCATCAAAAGCTTTCGCAAAGACGATAGTCAACTAGAAAATTTTTTACTCTATATCACGGATTATAAAAATTTCAAAAAAAACTTTTTTTGAGGTGTACAAAAATATATGATTACTACATTTAGAGATGAAGATACCACATGAGCACCCACCAAAGAAGATCTTGATGATCTTATGTCTTCTATCGGAGAAGATGTGGAAAATACTGAGAGTTTCAAAATTCCAGAAAGAATCAAAAAGGAATCTAAAATGATGGAAAAAATATTAAATTTTTATATTACCCTGGTTTGATGATCATGGGTTTCTAGGGGTGATAGTTTCTTTTTGAGATTATTTAGAAAACCTATCATTCAAAAAATCAATAAAGCATACGATCAATTTGATGAGAAAAATTATACCTTGTCATATTATTGAGGGCTCCTCTATCAATATGGAAAAAATGTATTTTTTTACAAACATACGGCTGAAAATGTCAGAGCAGGGAAACAAAAATTCATTCTACCCCACAAGACAGATATCAAAAATATTTATTCAAATATCAGTCTTTTAAAATCATTTGATGAAACATTCCTGGCAACTATTTTACAAGATATTAATCCCAAAGATATTAGATTATATATTAAAAATAAAAAAATAATCGAACTTTTTAAATGACTTATCGGACAAGAAATTTCTGGTATGGTACAATCATCGGATAGTAAATTTATCGAATCAGTGTATCAAGATATTTGATCAAATCTTGAAAATAAAACATTTATAAAAACACTAAAAAAAGAGCTTACCGAGCAAGATATTTACCATATCAAAGAAAATATCTATAATCTAGATTTTTGGATCAGTAAAAATTTTTTTAGAGCGATTACAGAGAATAAAATCATTCTCCAAAAAGAATATTCTGACCTAGTAATTTTGGGAATATTTTCTACCATCAGAGAAACATTTTCATGATTTCTTATCTACCTCACCTATCTCAGAGACCAAACAGATATAAAAAATATAAGCATCGATACAACCCTACTTGTCAAAATATATATCCAAGATATTTTGAATATCGATGAATATTATCACAAAAAAATAACAGGCATCATAACTACCATCCAAGCAGATTTTAACGAAATCATCAAACATTGGATTGAAATCGACGATAATAAGGACTATCTCAAAATTGGGTATGATAATCGAGTATTCTTTTCTACCAAGAAAAGTATTGAAGAAACCAAGAAGAAAATTATCAGTGAAGATGTTATACGGTTTAAATGATTCTTAAAAAATATTAGTTATTATAACAAAAGGTTTTTAATGCCACAATAGAAACTTTACCATATAATTATACAAATTATGAAGTGCCCAAAATGCCAGAGTATGGAGACTAAAGTCATCGATTCCAGAGTTATCGAAGATGGTCAAAGTATCAGAAGAAGAAGAGAATGTGAATATTGTGAACATAGATTCACTACTTTTGAAAGAAAGTGATTCACCGAATTGGTCGTAATAAAAAAAGATGGTAGCAAAGAAATGTATGACAGACAGAAGCTCAAAAAAGCGCTATTATTAGCTTTTGCCAAAAGAGAAATCGATAGAGAACAAATAGAAAATCTTATCAATAATCTCGAAGCAGAATGGTCCATAGATAAAAATGAAATTACCTCAAAAGAAATAGGCGATGATGTTCTCAGAGCATTAAAAAAAATTGATCCAGTAGTGTATGTGAGATTCGCTTCAGTCTATAAGTCTTTTGATAATCTCAAAGACTTTAAAAAATTCATAGATTAATATTTATATATCTTGCAAAACAAAAAAATCAGAACTCATATCGTTCTGATTTTTTTATGATGTCGAAATTATTATTCCACGAATTCTTTGAGATTGGTGAAATCTATCTCCTCTCTTGTCTGGGCTAGATCATAAAATGTGAATTCTTGAAGTTCTGGAGAGTGTGCTACACAACAATCTTTGATGACGGTTATTTCAAATTCTCTATCATATGCATCCTGGATAAAACTTCTTACACATAAGTTGGTAAGGATTCCACATACAATAACATGTTTAATACCATCCAATTCTTTTTCTAATGATGTATTATAGAAAGGACTAATTTTATTTTTAATGATGACGGTGTCGGTTTCTTCGAATTTGAGTTCAGGGATGAATTTAGTTTCTGGTCAAAAATGTTCTAATGAATCATTTTCTCTATGCTTAGTCCGAATAATTTTAAATCCTCTCGTTCTGCAATGATCAATGAGATAATTAGTTTTACCAACTACTTCTTGGATATCACCGACATAGTATTCACTTTCTGGATTGGTCCATTCTTGTTGAAAATCGATGAGCACTAGAGCAGTTTCTGTCATATATTTGGATAATAAAGTAAATGTATACTATAGAGCGTAATGATTTTATATTGTTTTTCAAAACAAAAAGAGAAAGAGCCTCGGGATTCCGGACTCTTTCATGGTATGCATACAACTACTTTATACTGCTTTTTTCACTTCGTCACCCCATGGTTCAAAATGGATTGATGACTCAACTTTTTTTCTTGTCCACTTTCCTTGAGGATTATGCTTCTTTAATAAATCTCTAATAATAGAAATTGCATTATAATTTGCATTTCCACATCGGCACGTGTCAAATGTAAACATACATTTACTTCCCCACATGAGCTTATTGCCTCCCGTTGAACGAGTAGCAACAGTTACTTTTTCACTTTCTTTAAGTGATGCAATCATTTCCAGTAATTGTATTACTTCTTCATGACTTTCTACGCCGATAAGTTTATCGACTCCTTCTTCTAATTTTTTTACCATACGTACAGTTTTGTTTTTTTGTTTATTTGCCAAAATCCGGCTAAATAATATTTTAGCTATTTCCCAGTTAAAGTCAATTTTTTCCTTATATATGTCTTCTATGTTTTATTATTTTTATGCTTCCCCATATGATTACAGCCACTATAACAACGAATCACATCAAAAACCATCCTACGATGTTTCGGTATGCCATATACCATGGTTTGTTGAAAAATACCATTTTAAGTTCTGGTAATACCTTGTAGGTATTAATTGTTTCATTCAATGGAAAACTTTCTATTTTTCCTATAGCAAGTGAATATTTTCCTTGATTGCCTGGATTTGCTACTCTGATAGTATATGTTCATGGCCCTACCTCTTTTTCTAAGCTCGGTCACTGAAAATATGCATCTCCCGCAAACGGTTCAAAAAAATCTGTCCATACAAACGCTTTTCCATCCAATCTCGTGTATACCGCATTATTACCCTCGATAATATCTACAGTAAAATCTGTTTTATACCCAGAAATATTTGGCACAACAAGATTTACATACAATAAAAACCCCGTATCAGAAATAATTTGATATACATCTTCTTGTCCTGAAAGGATTCCATAGAATGCTTGAGAAACTTCAGGTTTTTGTATATTCACTACCTGTCCTACGGGCAGATCGAATACCAATCTTGGCTGGTGAGCAAAAGTAAATCCGAAAGATACCACAGCGAAAAACAGTAAGGAAAATTTTTTCATAAGAATAATAATTTAATAAAAACTATATCAATTCTTTGATATGTTTTTTGAATAGATTTCATTTTTCTTCGAAATTTTTCCGTATACTATAACTTGGCGAAGCGGTAGAAAGTAAGACCATTTTACCGTTTTCCGTATATTTATATGCGAATTTTACTGCCTCTTTCATATCATCAGTTTGAAATATTTTTATCTCTCATGCATCTTTTCCTTTGATTGCATTGAATATTCTTTTCCCTGAATCAGGGAACAATACTACGTTTCTTATCCCATATTCTATGATAGTTTTTATTAACTCATCAAAAACATATCCTCTATCAGTTCCTCAGAGAAAAATGGTATCTATTTTTTTTCCAAACGTTTGTATTGCTTGGATTGTGCTTTCTGGTGTCGTAGAAATTGCATCGTCTATCCACGTAATTCATCAATATATTCAGATATTTTCCATCCTATGAGGAAGTCATATGAATGTCGCTAAAGTTTTTTCGAGTATTTTATAGTTTATGTTCATAATGTCACATATCCCAACTACTGCTGAAATATTCATCATATTGTGTTCTCCTTTGAGAACAATTGAATCATCGGTGAAAATATTTTTTTTGTCTGCATAGAATATTCATTCTTGATACGTATAATTTCCTGTGTGTCAGAAAATACGAACATGCATATCATTCAATTCTTGTTTTTTAAATTTCTGTTTTTTTACTATTTCATCTCTGAGCATATTGTATTTGCTTCCATTGAGAAGATTAATTTTTGCATCTTTATAGTTTTCAAATCCAGCATGCCAATCGATATGATCAGCATAAATATTTAATAACACACTGATGTAATTTTTTTTCTTGAGTCCTTCAAGCATATAACTTGATACCTCGAACACCGTGTATTCTTTTTTTTGTGATTCGAGATTTTGACTATCGAGATAATTAAGAACTGGATTACCTATATTCCCTACCAACTGAACATTTTTCTTTGCATTTTTTAATGTCTCGTAGATAATTGTAGATGTTGTGGATTTCCCTTTGGTCCCAGAAACAGCAATAATTTTACCCTGATAATAGTCAAAAAATATTTGTGCCTGAGAAGTAATCTTATGTCTGTATGGATAGATTTTTTCGTGATAAATCGAAACCCCTGGAGTTTTGATAATCAGATCAAATCTTTTGAGTGTATCTAGATAGGTTTCACCCAAAACTACATTAAAATCTGGAGATATTGCAAACGTTTGATGTATATATTCGAAGCTTTCTGCCAATCCTTCTATTTTTTTTGCTCCATCTAGGATAGTAATATCCCTTGGTAAAACTCATATTTTTATAAGAAAATGGAGAGAAGATTTCCCTTCTTTCCCATATCATAAAATAGCTATTTTCTTATTTTTGAATTTTTCAAAACTTATCATATATCAGGATTAGGATATAAGATTATTGTTTGTAGTGTAGTTTTCTGGGCAATAATTACAAATAAAAAAAAGACCCCCGAAAACCGGATGTCTTCACTCTTTATACAAGAGTAGATCTTAATGATTATACGCTGTACGTTGGTAGGATTCAAATCCCCTTCCCAAACCCCTAAACATATATTTTATTTCCTGGCTTATGCTGGGTTGTTTTTTCTTCCGAGGTGTCTGAATGGATGACATTGAAGGGGTTGTAACAGGCTGTTTTTTAACGATGCGAGGGCGAACTTCTATCGAAGCCTCTGTTGATTTTCCAATATTATTCGGAATTTGATTTAGGGATTTAATTTCTGATTTACCTAAATACTTATTTACCCCTACCGTTCTACCATTACTTGTGTTCAAGACAATGATGGTGTGTTTTGGTCCTGTTTTTTCTGGTCTCATATATTTTTCTTAAAATTTATGTTTTTGATATTTATCTTATATATATTTTATATTAAATGTCAATAGTAAATAAATATAATCTATTTTACTTGATTTATTAGTTTCAATACCTACTATATCAACAGAATTTACCTCGCTATTATCCAGAATGAAAGCTTTCCAGACCTTCTATTTCACCTGATATAGCTTTGATCCTACTACACTCAAAGCTACTTTTTCCTATTCTTTTGACCATGAGGTCGATTTTACAGAAATTATCGATTTCACTAGTAGCGAATTGAAGGCTATAAGCACTATAGATACAGAAATAATGAATACTCTC
>JAPLUU010000014.1:0-72376 GCA_026397515.1 candidate division SR1 bacterium
AGAGACACTCAACCGAGCATCTCATTTTTTCTAAATTCTGAATTACTTTATCTGATACATAACGTTTACATTGATAGTGACTTCAGTTTCTCCTGGTGATAAGGCATTGCTTACAGCAGCATCAGCAGTTGCTCCCATAGCTTCATTTTTTGCATAGTAGATAGGTCCTGGAGTGTAAGAAATATTATTATCCGTGATCATAACAGGTTTACCAAGACTCACTCCACTAGCTTTTGCTAATTGTTCAGCTTTTGCCTTGGCGTCAGTAAGTGCTTTTTCACGAGCTCATGCATACGCTGCATTTTTGTCTTTGAGATCAAAATAGGTATTGTCTACATTTACTCCTCCTATTTTAGAGATATTCGTTACGATATTTCCTCATTTATCTCCAAATTTTTCTCCAAGTACATTGATAGTAAGACTTTGTTGTGCTCTATATCCAAGCAATTTTCTTCCACTTGCATTGCTTCGATCGTATTCTGGATATGCATTTACATTGGTAGTTTTGATGTCCTTGTCAGCGATATCAGCTGCAGTAAGGATTGCTTTTACCTTACTTATTTTTTCATTAGCTTGTGTCTGTGCCAACTCTGTCGTAGCTGCGAGTTCAGATACAGAGACATTTATCACGAGCATATCAGGAGCTACAGAAGCTTTTCATTCTCCCATGACAGAGATCGTATTTGTTATCCCTTGTGAAGTTTGTTGGTTGTTCTTATTAGATTGAATCATAGCATTCCCCATAAAGAACATAGTCATGGCCAAAATCAATGATGCTCATAAAAGAAAAAGTCAGTTAGTAGTTTGTTTTTCCATATGTATATGTTGTAAGATAATAAAATTAATCGTTTATAGTATAGTCGAATAGAATGCTATATTCAAGACGATTTTCTTGAAACCACTTGCCATATCCTTAATCTACCATGTATCATTTATCATTTATCATTGTTTTCAAATGATTACTCGAAAAGAGATTGCTGACATAATATTCCCTGACGTAAAAGAAACAATCCAGGACTTAGAAAAAAAATATCCACCAAGAGCAAATCCTATCTGTTCACGTTACGCGCCAAGTCCTACGGGTTTTGTGCATATATGAAATATTTATGCTGCTTTTATCGAACAAAAGTTTGCTAAACAGCCTGGGGGTACATTTTTTTTGAGAATAGAAGATACAGATCAAAAAAGAGAAGTCGAATGAGCAGTAAATAAGATCATCTCATGATTGAAATATTTCGGTATCCAAATAGATGAATGACCAATCGGAGAAAACAATAGTGATATAGGAAACTACTGACCATATACCCAATCACACAGAAAAGATATCTACAATGTATTTGCAAAATATCTGCTTGAAAATGGATTGGCATATCCGTGTTGGATGACACCAGAAGAATTGGAAGTTATTCGTGAACAGCAGACAAAAACCAAAGTAACCCCTGGTATTTATGGTAATTATTCAGTATGGAGAAATAAGACGCTCGAAGAAATTATGGCACAATTACAAGTAAATAAAGATTTTGTCATCAGATTTCGTTCTCCTAGTGAAATGGGGAAAAGAATAGTTTTTGAAGATGTAATCAAAGGAAAAATAGAGACGATGGATAATTGTAATGATATTGTCCTTATTAAATCTGATGATTTGCCGACCTATCATTTGGCACATATTGCGGATGATTATCTGATGAGAGTGTCTCATGTTATTAGAGGAGAAGAACGATTCGCTTCGGTACCATTACATCTCCAATTATTTAAATCATTCAACTTACCAGCTCCCCAGTACTGTCATGTAGCACCACTATTAAAACTCGACAATGGAAACAAAAGAAAACTTTCTAAAAGACATGACCCAGAAGCAGATATCTTATTTTTCTTCGAAAATGGTTATGCAACTCAATGAATTATAGAATATCTACTCACTATCATAGATCCATGATTCGAGGAGTGGCAAAAAATCAATCCTGATAAGAGTTATCTTGATTTTGAAATTCATCTTGAAAAAATGCCGAAATCAGGAGCATTGTTCGACTTAGTGAAATTACAAAGCGTAAATAATAATTATATATCCAGAATATCTACCGACGAACTCTACGAGCAAAGTTTGAACCGAGCTTTGAAATATAGACCAGAATTAGCAAAACTTATGCAGACTGATATTCCTTATGTAAAAGCTGCAATGAATATCGAACGTCATACCACAAAAGATCCGAAAAGATTCACTACTTACGCTGATGTGGAGACACAAGTAAAATTTTTCTTTGATGATGAACGAACGAAGTTACAAAATAGTAAACCAGCATTACCAGAAATATGTACTGCTGAAGTAATGAAACCTTTTGTTGATGAATATGGTCAAGCCATAGATTTGTCTATGTCCGTAGAAGAGTGGTTCGCTCAGTTGAAAGAAATCTGAAAAAAATATGGTTTTGCAGCAAATAATGCAGAATTCAAAGAATGATGATATATCGGGAAAACCTGAGATCTAGCGATGTTTTTGAGGATCCAACTGTGTTGTGCAGCACAAACACCTGACTTATATTCTGTGATGCAAGTTATGGGGAAAGAGAGGATAATGAAGAGACTTTCAAATATATAAAAAACACTCAAAATAGTAATAAAATGACTCTTCAAAAAGGGGTCATTTTATTGTTTGTAAATTCACCGAGAATTTGCATTTTTTGTGATTCTGGATATAATTATACCATGAGCAAACTTTACATATTTATGATATTCTTATGGATGCAAATCTACTTATCACCTTACAAAACTACGGGCTTTCTGAAAAAGAAGCGAGAATATATCTCACGGCTGTAGAATTAGGACCTACGGTTGCAAGCACTATTGCGAGAAATTCTGGAGAAAAAAGAGTGACCACATATACACTTCTCAAAGAATTGATAAAAAAAGGGTATATGAACGAGATCAAGAGAAATGATATTAGCTATTTTTCATCTATTTCACCAGAAATATTATTTAAAGAATTAGAAAAAAAATATTTAAGTTTTAAAGAAACTTTACCAGATTTTCTTTCTGTATTTGAAAAATTTTGAAACACAACTAAAATACAGTTTTTTGAATGAGATGAATGATTAAATAAAATGTTTATGGAATTTACAAATACAACCATCAATATGAAAACAATATTGTGAACACCAAAGTATTATAATAAAACCTTATTAAAAGCATCAGAATATTATAGAAGGGAAAGAAAAAGAAAGGGATTAATTTCCATGAGACTTATATCTCCACATAATGTTGATCAAAAAAAAGAAAAAGAAGACGATAAAAAATATGGAAGAAAAACAGTTATTGTAGAAGATTTTCCGTTCGATATCAAAGCAGATATAAATATTTTTGGTCCAAATAAAGTATCATTTTTGTTCTTTGAAAATAACATTCCCCAGGCTGTAGTAATAACGAGTGAGCATATGTACAACTGCCTAAATGCTATTTTTGATTATATTTGGAAAGTAAATGCTAAGTCAAAAAAATAGATTGTTGTTGTTGTCAAACAACAGTATTTACTAGGTAAGAATTGATATTTGAGAGAATATAATTATGATATATGTATTTTATATGTCAAAAAAGTTATCATGATTGATGAATTATGAATACATTCCGAAGAAGAAAAACACAGATTATGAACTAATCAAATTACTTCATCTGTTCAACAGAATATCGATGATGTATTGAATTTTTTTAATATCACCATTATTGGTGATGAATGAACTGATACAATGTTCAAAGGGTTTGTCAAAGATGAACTAAAAAATGCAAAAGAAAATAAGGAAACATTGGGTGGTGCATATGTGATTTATGTCGAGAATAAACGCTGATGAAGGGAAAGATCCGACTGTGGCGGTATAAATGATGCAATCGGTATTTTATCAAAAAATCCTGAAGCAAAAATTATCTTGATGTGATTCATGCCTGAAGAATATTTGAGACAGGAAAAAGAAGAATTTAATTTTGTTATGGCTCATGCAAATGTAGTATGTTTGGATATGCTTACTTCAGCATGAGCGCTATGAACCTTAAAATTTAAAGGTAGTATAGATAAGGACAATTACCTATGATTGGCAGACAAAGAAGCGAAAAAGAAGATGTGATATATTAGACACGGATTGCAAGGTATGAAGGATCCATATCATCCTCAGGATGAATATGAAAAAAATCGTGTGGAAAGAGCTTTTAAAGAAGCACAAGAATATTTTCCAGGATTAGATACTATTGATAAAATGTTGGATTTTGTAGTACATGTAAATATCGATATTCCAGAGAAAATGAAAGGACAGAAAATACAAGGAGTATATTGTGATGTAGATGGAACATTGATAGAGTATGTAGGTATCAATTCAGGTAAAGAATGAACACAACAACTGAGACAATCCGTTGTAGATCGTCTTAAAAAATATGAACAAGAAGGAAAGGAGATATATATCCGAACTTGAGGTAATGTAGAGAAGAAGGCAGCATATCTAAAAACACTCGGTATAGATCGACCAGTGGTTAATAAATGTGATTATGCTGGTGCTACAGCAGAGATTGTAATGGATGATACCGATATCAATGCATTTATCGTTCAATCAAAAATTCTTCCTGAAACATATATAGATACAAAGGATCGAAAATAAGAGAATAGGTAAATATTTATATACAAGGTACTGAAAAGTGCCTTTTTTTGATTGAAAAATGGATGAATTATTATGCCCAATTTCGGGTATAATTTTCTCTTTGAAAATTTATACATTTTCCTTTCAAAAATTTGCAAAAAAAGCCATTTTTGGGTATAATTGAGATGCAATGAAAACTTGAATATTTTTGGAAGTTTTCATAACATCTCAATTATATATTCTTCAATTATAGTTGACTAACAAATAATTAAGAAGTGAAACAAAGAATTATTGTTTAGTCAACTACGTATTGTTCAATCAAAAAACAGAAAACATTTTTGAAGAACAATATGAAAATAGAAAAAATGCAGTATTTATCATTTAGCATTTATAATTAAACAAAATGGACGCAAATCTACTTATCACCCTCCAAAACTATGGTCTATCTGAAAAAGAAGCGAGAGTATATCTCACTGTTTTGGAATTGGGGACTTCTATTGCCAGCACTATTGCTAGACGTGCAGAGCTTAATAGAGTAACGGTATATACACTCCTTGAAGATCTCAAAAGAGATGGAATTGTAAATGAAACAAGCAAAGACGGAGTGAAATATTATAGCGTAATCAGTCCTGATATATTATTGAAACAGTTGGAACAAAAATACGAAAGTTTCAAAGAAAAAGTACCAGAGCTTTTGGCAATGGCGGAAAAATTTGGCAACAAGATAAAGGTACAGTTTTTTGAATGAGTAGAATGAATCGTAAAGATGTATAGTGATCTTTTGACGTCTACCAAGGAACCCATTTGTTCATTTCTTGGATTGGAAGAAATGCAACCAACAATAAGCAAACGTCTTTTTGGAGATTTTCTTCCTCAGAGAATTAAACTAAAAATACCCGCAAAGGTTATCGTAAGTAACCAACAAGCCAATAAGAATTATAAGTTGATGGACAAAAAATCACTTAAAGAGACACATATCATCAAATCAGAAACATTCTTTTTAAATGGTGAAATAAATATTTACGGAGAAAATAGAGTCATGATAGCCATGTTTAATGACAAAGAGATGTCATGAATTATTATTCATAGTAAAAGTATGCACGATAGTCTCAAAAGTATTTTTAACTTAATGTGGAAAATAAAATAAGCATGAAGATCAAAAATCTATTATACAAAATATGATTATTAGATCCAGGACCAGGTATAGAGCGAAGAAAATCGCTAAGGAATACCAAAGGTAATCTTTTAGATGTATTATCAGACAAAGAAACACATAAAGAGGAAAAAAATATTCATTGATTGTCAAACGAGGAAGTAATTGCTATCCTCGAGGATATGCTTTTGTATAATAGAATTACTGATGGAAGTTTCCTCTATGAATGGAATAATCATGATGCTCAAGGTGTGGACAACTGATCCACAAAATTTTCTGCTATAGCACATTCGCCCTTATATAATAAAAATATTAATCAGAACGAAGAAGTACTTTATGAAGATCCAGAGCTAGATGCTATGGTAGCATACATCAGCAAAAAAAAGACAACACATATAGAATTGTGACCAGAGAGCTGAGAAAAATTTATAAAATATTCAGATCAATGGGATCCAGATTATTGGCATCTTAAAGGTAAAAAATATATAGGAGTGGATGTGAGTGGAGTTTATGTAGATATGGCAAATAAAAATGTCAAAAAAATAGGAATGGTAGCTGAATCTGTTCCATGAGATCGGTTCGAACATAGTGTATTTGATACAGAGAGAAATCAGATATATTATTTTTATGGTGGTAGTATATGTAATTTAGATGTAGGATATCGTCAAGATCCTAAATATCCAGACAAGAAAAAAACAATTATTAATCTCTTGAGACGTATGAGATCTAATCAATCATTATCTAGTGTCCCCATAGTACTTACGTATTTCGAAGCACCAGATAAAAACAATCCAGAATACAAAGATAATGTAGATAAACTCAAAGCGACGTATGGATCAAAAGAGAGCGGAAAATATTATAACGAAGAGACACATACTGCAGTTTCTGATTTTATACTTTCTGGACTTGAAGCTTTGGGTATAGAGAGATCAAAATTAGAATTTCTCGTAGAATATGATGATACATATTCTCCCGCTATGATAAAATTATGAGCAAAATTTATCGAAAAAACAGAAATACAAATAGGAAAGAATAAAATAGTGAAAGAAGCAGGTGAAAAAATTCGAGCTATTAAGTCACACAGGTTTACCAAAGAAGAATTTAAGGAGATAGCCAAAGATGCTGATTTGGGTATTACCTATGAAAAATCTCGTGGAGGAGTAGCGGTAGCGGTCCTACAAAGTAAACTATGAATCAATGATAAATTTAAAAAGACAAGAAATATATTTTATGGAACTTTGATATGAGCTAGCTTATTGTGATGAGGATTGCTTACCAAAAATATTTTACATCAAAAAGAAATTACACAGGAAAAAGAAAAAATGGATACAAAATTTGTCAGTAATCAAAAAATGTTTTTCTATAGTTGAGGTGGACACGGATACTATGAACTCAAAACAGATGCGGAAAAAATAGAATATATAAATGAATTGACCAATGCAGTGTTTGAAAATATCACTGTACGTTATAATATACAAACCGATGAAGAGGAAATAAAAAAAATTATCAGATCGTATGTAAAAGACAAAAACATACTGGGAAAGTTTAGCAACACAGATGATTATATTGATAATATATTCAATATAAGTGATGATTTTGTAAAAAAATATAGCGATATTCTGGTAGAAAAAGACATCAATAGCATGCCCTACGATCATCTCAAACAGTATGAAGAATATTTCAAAGATATTATTGTGGATATAAATATGATGAATGAGAGAATGACGCGTCTCTCTGGGACACAAGGTACAATGGATGTATCTAATAGTTATATACCCGATCCTTCCAATGGACAATTGCCCCATTATTCTACTATTGATTTGGAGTGTGTAAAAAGTTGAACAAAAAGTTCTTTTAAGGAAGAAAAATCCATTCGTGTGGAAGAAGAAGATGATCCTCGTATCATAAGATTTTTGAGCGGTAGAACTGATATTAAATCTCATTATGTCAAAGACGGCTATCTCTATATCAAAGTATGGAAAGAACAACCATACAGCTACATAAGGGTAGCAAATATACATTGAGATAAAGAGAAAAAAAATATAGATATGACTATCATAGCGTATGATTATTTTTATCAGAATAGACCCATAATTCACGAAGCATACGAAAAATTCGGTGCTATATATTGGAACATGTCCTGAAATTCTAATCGAGAAAAAGATCAAACCTATCGATGGAAGAAAGATTCTATCAAGATGTTAATAACCAAAGATTTATTACAGACATGATTTTTGGATAAGATACCTGCCGACAACGATTCAGCAATTCTAGTATATTTACAGTGATTTGTCCAAAGAAATGCCAAGAGTATCCAAAAGGAATGAGCGTCGATAGTACCTTATGAAACATATGGAAAAATATATGGCGAGGCATTTGAAAATACGCACAATATACCACAAGAAAATAAGCTTCCAACAGTAATTACCTATGAAGACAGAAAGACATATGATTTTCACTACATAGGAAAATATTACACACAGAAATGAACAGAATACGATATAGCAGAAATGATAATTGTGTGAAAGAAATATCTTTATGCAAGAAATATCAGTGAAGATAAAGATCAATATCATACAGAAGAATGAATAAACATCACATTATTAAATTATTATCTTATGCGTGGAAAAGAGGTAACCAAAGATAATATGAATTTAAAAAAATTGACCAATCAATCATCTGATTCTCTTGCGAGAAATATCAATACTCCATATCGGAATCAGAAATCGCTTACGTTCAAAAATATACAACCAGATACAAAACCAAAATGATTCAATCCATGAACAAATAAAAATAAATAATAATAAAATATGTAGAAAAATTTATCGTCTATTCCCAAGATGAAAAACACTATTACCACCACAGAATATACGGAATACGAGAAGATGTTTACCCACATCACAGATATTTCATGTAGTGAAAATATTGCTCCTTTCTCCACGGATATACAAAAAGTGATTGCATCGGCAAAACAAGATCATAAGGATGAATGTGATCATCTTAAAACGTGAACGATAGGACCATTCACGCGTACTATCGTCATGAAATTACCGTTAAAGATTCATACACAGGAATGAAAAGCTGTTGATATGGAGTGTAAAATTCAATCTAGGACTATGCAAAATATGATAAATGACAATATTGTAAAAAATATCCGTTCAGCTTGATCCATAGATCTTCTAGATATAGATTTTGAGTTAGCTTTTGGATCATCAGAATATTCAGAATATCATTTTTCTCAAGAAGATTTCTATATGAATATCAAACGTCATATTATTCACTTTATCAAAAAAAATCCAGAGATAGAAAAAACCATCGTAGATAATTATTGTGACTGATTGTCAGCTACCCTTTGATATATCAAGACAAAAGAGCACCTGGTGTGACAACGAGAAGAAACTACAAGAGAATTATTTATGTCATTAGGTATGCCCAAAGAATTTGTTTTATCTGAACACAATAAGGTTGTAGGTGATGGTGCTATTTTGAGTACCTATTGATCCAACCGGAAAAAGATACTTTTACCTGATCAAAAAAAAGCATTTAAAAAACTCATGAAGATAGGAAATGAATTTAGATGATTTGATTCGGCACATGAAATCAAAAGGTATATTGAAGATATGAAAAAAGATAATGAAGAAATTCAGAAAATAGTTGTTGGATTACAAAAGGGCAAAAAAGATATCCAGTTAGATTCTAAATTCTTTTTTCTTGATAATGGCGATAATCTTTATGATGACGTTATAGAACATAGTGAATACAATATATATTATAGAGAAGAACTTAATCTTATTCAAAATAATAAAAAGAGAATAAGTCCTTATCTTAAAAATCATTATATTGGTTTATGATGTTGAAATGGTAAAAAAGATTATACTATGATTTCTGAAAATATTGGTCATTGATTTATGAGGACAGAACCAGAGTCTTGACAAAAAATCACAAAAGTACTTTTGGTAGATAGTAGTTTGAGATCACTGTCCAAAGCAGAAAAAATTATGAAGCAAAATACAGGGGATTCGTGATTGCCAGCACTAATATTCTCTCAAGAACGGATAGATACCTTATTACAAAATAATGAAATAAAAACATTAACTTCGGTGACACATTATCCTAAAGAATCGATATTCAATCTTCCCGATATTAGAGAATCATCTAATATGTTTAGTTTATTTTGATGAACGTTCGGAAACTTTGAATCATATAAAAAAAAATTTCTTCAACAAATGAATGCGTTGATGAATGAATGAGATGTACTGTGTATTTCTCTATTTAATCCACCGACAAATAAGGAAGAAGAGGAAGTAATTGTACGCAAGTATGATACTATTCAAACAAGAAAATTTATTAAAAATTTTTTCATCAAACTCGGCATCCCTGAAGATTGTATAGATGTTCGTATAGTATATAATAGTACTACCCATGCCATCGATATCGACGCAAAAATTCATTCACAAAATAATACACCAATAACCATACGCCCAACAGGTGAAGAAGTTGTGATTCCTGAAGATACTATTTTTCATTGTATTTCATCACAGAGAATGGATGAACAATATCTACAAAAATGTATCAATCAATCACAGACATTATTGAAAATAAGCGATAAAATAACAGCACCGAATAATCCATTTACCCTCTATATGATTTCCAAATAGTATGATATTTTCTCTATGTCGTATATATCCTACAACATTTTTTTTGTTTTTCTATTGATATGGTAGAAATAATATATATATATGTATTTAAGTTTATTATATTGTAATATCATATGCATATAACGACAATAAACGTATCTAACTCATATTCTTGCTACTTCAAAAGTAGGAAGAATTTCTCGTATCGAAGCTAATATCATAGCATAATTCATATACGTACAAACCTTCCTACCTATACCTAGAGGAGGTTTTTTTTATTTTTGTTACTTATATACACCCATGGAAATAACCGTAAAAGGACTAGACCTCATCATAAAAGATCTCAGTCATCATGATATAGAAAAATTATCTAGCAAATTAAGTCGTTGGCAAAAAAACCAGCAATTTATGAAATTTTTGAAAGATGTTCCTATGTCACCAAGAGAAAATCAAAATATCATTGAAGGTAAATTGGCAGAGGAGCATAGCATACACAAAGTGATTATAGATAAAGCAAGACACGAAATTATCGGTTCTGTTCTTTTTGATCAATGTAATAATGAAGATATGTCATTAGAATCATACACGAGAGTTGATCCAGAGTGTAAGGGATGATGAATCGGGAGTCAGTGTAGAAAAGCAATTATAGCTGAAATATTATCATCCACAGACATTCAAAAAATAATCTCGCGACACTCGGCACGAAATCAATGAAGTTTTATTATTAACAAAAGAGCTTGATTTAGATTGGTAGATTTTGCTCCTAATCAAACGTACCTACCAAATATTGGAAAGATTACGGATGATTTTAAACGAGAAATACATAAGGGACAAAAAATTCAGTCACCGGGAGAAACATTGGATCTAGAACAAAAAAATATCCAGCGTATTATGGAAGGAATACAAAAACATAATATATTCCATCTATTAACTATAGATTGATAGGGTAGGTCTACATGCTATTGTTCTAGTATGTTGTAAGTTTACAACAACAGTATTTGCTAGTTCCGCATTGATATTTCACTACATTTAGTTATTTACTGAAATGTCAAGTAAGTAAAAATTTTATTCTTTATACCATTACAGATGACAGAAAAAACAGAGATCTCTTTAGTAGATATTCAAAATACATTAAACTCATTTTATACAGAAATGGAAAGTTTTGATCCTGAAAAATATGAAGGACTCAAAAAACAAATTGCAAGTATCCAAGATGATATTCAGCTCATCCTTTTGGAATCACAAGAAAGATATCAAGCAAGACAAGACAGACGTCCAGAACGTAATAAAGAGTTCAGAGAATATAATAGGATAGGCCCAAAAAAGGCAATGGCGGAGTTTATAAAAAAAGACCCGGCAGCTTTTTTAGCAAGACTAGAAACAAAGTGATTGCGTATCGATGATCAATGAACTATTCATGTAGGTAAATTGAAAAAAGGAAACAGAATTCCAGAAGCGATCCCCGTAGATTTTACACCAAAAACATTACTCAATGGAGCCACTAATGTTACGAATTACGAGCATGCAAAGAAAGGACTAGAAGAACGATGAGACAAATTGATATCTAGATTGTATACTACACTCGAAGAAACATATGCTAAATCTAAAAACATTTTCGAATGATATTCTACGCCTGCGGAGCTTTTTAACAAACTTGGTATAAAAGTACAAAAAGTAGAATATTCATTTTTTAGCAAAGAAGATGGTAAGGATAAAAAACTCACCGGACCAAGAAAAAGTTATAATTTGGATCCTGTAGTCAACAAGGACGCTTCAGCTGCTCCTACGTTTAAAAAAATTGGCTGTCTGATGAAGCATGTCGTGGATAATAATATTCCATTTCGTGCAAGTAACATTGTCGAAGACAATACACAACGATTCCAATTTTATTTTTATGATAAAGATATTACTATCTTGATCTCAGATGTTGTAGTAGGCAATACGTTTAGAGATGCAACGTTTGCTATCAAAGGTATGGTACCTGGATTGAAATATATCGGTAAAGAAGACCTCAAAAAATACCAAGGAAGAAAAATTATGTTTAATGATACATGGGCAGGAAGAATAGAATGAATATTCACCGACAATCCTGAAAATCGACCTGCTATAGGCGAAGAGAAAGAAGATACAGAGAACATGAAAACATTCATCACAGATAGAGCTCAATTTATCGCTATCATAAAAGAACAGTTTCCTACATCAGAAAGTCTCAATGTTCCATCCTATGCAGCATTTGCTAAGCAATATAATGAAGCGAAAGAACATACACTACTCTTGAGAGAAACTATCTGTGGCAATGCCTCTCTCCTTGGATTATGAGGAAAGAAAACAATTCATGCCATTAGAAATGCAATATTTGATGCTACAAAACCCAAATTGGAAATTTCCAAAGATGCTTTTTTCTCCAATGAACATATCAAAAATCAATTAATGGCTATTAGTAGCTGTGAGTGATTTGATCCAGAAAAAACTGTTGGATCTTGTACCTACAGTAATTGGGTATTGGAACTTCTGAGAAAATCATGTAATGCAGAATTTGTCGATGATGTAAAAAACAAATCTCCTAGAGAAAAAAGAGAAAAACTCAAAGCATATACAGGCATAGATAATATTCCATTATTTGCTAAGAAGCTAACTTCAATGCTTTGAGGGCGTATAACGTGTGTGGATGCAGAGTATCATAAAATGCTTCGAAAGAGATTTTTTATGTACACGAGTGAACAGACAATATTAGAAGCATATAAAGATTTACAAAAGACAATTTTACTCTTCGAGACAAAACGAGAAGATACAGCACTCCGTCCAAATACAAACAGAGTGGACAAAAATCCCAACACAGATGTTGGAGAAAAAAAAGATATCCCCGAGAAAAAACCAGACGAAATAGTACAAGTAAAACCAGTAATAAAGAAAAGCATTCCTGTAACTACAGTGACATCATGAACGGAAAAACAAGTACAAGAAGTACTTACTAATACTGATTTCGAGCTCTATCAAGTAAAAAAAGCTATTATCATGAAAGAGTTTCCAACTTATCGATTACTCAGTATTCCAGGCAATGAGAAAGAATTAAGACTCTACAAGAGTCATCTCTTTGACCAAAAACAAATAAGTATTGGACAAGAATTGCCGATATTTGGTATCAATAAATGTATAGAAGAACCTTATGTCACCGTCTATATCGAAAAGGTTGATGGAGACCACAAGGTAGCAGAATTTCGTGATACGCATGATGATAGTCTTATCAAAAAAATGTCTCATGATAAGAAATGTCGATGAGTGATAAACAATATAGCTGGTCAATATATCTATGTTTCGCTGACAAAGAGTTATACAGGGAGACTGCCTAGAGATACTAGACAACAATATAAGAGATGAGATGCTATAAGAGTAATCTTTGATAGAGTGCTCTCCGATCAAGAAAAAAAAGTTGTCAAAATTCGTTAATCATTTTTATCTCTTACTAATCTTATCATGAACAAAAATATACAGAGAGATAAAAATGATGAAGTAACAATACTCTCAGATACTGATAAACCAACACTGAATAATAAAAAAATATATTTTGATGCTGAATGAACCCAGGTTAAAATAGGTTACGACGAAGCAACTGGCGTCGGGTTTATCCAGCTCATCAAAGAATAATATAGCTATTTAATTTCCCAATAATAAAAATATAACAAACAAAAAAATCCTGAGTTGACATAACCTGTAACTTGGGATTTTTTCGTAAATAATATTATGCATCTGTATGCATGTTGTTACTTTCTAACAACAGTATTTACTAGTTCTCCATTGATATTTTCTTACTTATCATTAAAAAAGAAAATGTCAAGAAAACAAAAATTATAAACCAAAAAACAAAAAAATAAAAAGATGAAAAAATTAATGACAATCATTGCTTTCGTAGCAATCAGTATGAGTTCTTTTGGTCAGATTGCTATCTATCCAGTAAAAAAAGATATCGTAAAACAGATCAACGGAAAAGACACTATTGTATCGGTTACCGATAGCACCACGTTAACCATCGGTGTATATGCTGGTATGTTTAGTGGAGTGGAAGTTCCCGTCGACAGAATTAAAACATCTGGGTATGGTAACGTCCTAACCGGCGCTTATATGAACTACAATCTAACCAAATGGTTCTCTATTAACAGCTGGGCAGGTATTCAACTCAATTCGGATGGAACAACTCTTCATGCTGAAAGGTTCTGGTTTAAATTCCAGCCTATCAAACAGCTCAGTATTGAACTTGGGAGCATGGCATCCATTCCTACAGAACAACGTCCATTATGGATTACTGGACCCGGTCAATTCGAGACAACATCGAGTACGCAGGTTGTAGGAGGAGGCATTGGAGCAAAGGTGAAGTACCAAATCAACAACAACTGGGGCATTGCTGCAGGGGTAGTTGAACGTAATAAACAGCCAGAATACTCGGCCAGGTTTAATTACAAAAAGATAATGACCTTATCTGGTTGGTACACCAAATGGGACAATAGCTTTGGTTCAGCGCTCTCATTAAACTTCAAGCCCTTATCCACTATCTTACAGACATGGGATATGACTTACAGTCCAATAAGCTTATCAGAACTGAATTTGGTTTTCTCAAATTCTTTGATGGTAGGTGGATAGACGTTCTCACAGGCCCAGGTTGGAATAATGAGAATAAAGCATTAGAGTTTTATTGTCTGATTACACTCTAATCTTATTTTATTGCCATTCGACCCAGGGTTTTTCCCTGGGTCATTTTTAATTGAGACCCAATAAAAATCCGAGATAAAATGAGGTTTTTTATGCGGTCGAAATTATCCAGCTTAGCTGGATTAATAGAAATTAGTAATTACATCTAAAAAACAAAAAAAATTATGAATATATTAAGAAAAATAGTAGATCAAAAGATTGAATCTGCTCAAACAACCAAAAAATTGAATCGAATCAGAATGTGGTATCGGATAGGATATGCGATTTGGATTATACTTTTTATTGCATTAGTATTTATTGCACCAATTCCTATTTTCATTGCGACCAAAGGATCTTTTCTATGGACAGCTATAATCTGTATCTTACCGTGGGTTATAATAACGATAATATTGTACCCAGTTTGGTGTGGAGCAGGTTGGCGGATAGATCAAAGGAAAAAACAAATAGAAGAAATAAATAAATTAAAGGAGGAAAAATTATGAAAATAGATAAATTTGGATTAAAATATCCCCTTGCAGGCGATCATATTACCACTGATGGCCGTATGTGTAACGTTGGAGATATTGTTGCAATCGTAGTAGTAAACTTTGAAAACGAAAAGTTTTATGAAGTTTGTAAACTTCTTCTGGATATAAAAACAGAACACAATACATATTTCGAAGTAAAAAGATTGGCTAGTATTAGATCAAATGTTTTGTCTTCGTATCAAAAAAAATGGTTAAATGTTTCTATGAATGAAGGAGAGCGAATTAGGGTAATTGACGAATATTGCGAGTGTTCAGAAGGAAGAATCTCTGTTGTCCCTTCTTCTGACCTAATATACTTCGATAACTATCAGAAATTTATGGAAAACCCAATGATCATTAAATCAATGGAAGAGTGAAAACTAAAGTCAAAATTAAAAAATAAAACAAATAAATCTAAGGAGGAAAAATTATGAAAAAGATTTTAAGCAATATATGGCATTGGATAGTGATAGGATGGTATAGTATACTTATGTTATTATGCATATCTGCGATTCCTTATATGCTAGTAGCCGCATTCTTTTTTACTGAACCAGGCAAGCCGGAAATAATCATCCGTAATGTCCAAAAGTGCAATATCGTATTTACTACAAGGTACGATGTAGGGCATAGTATATGCAAACTCCTTCCTCGTTTTCTAGATAATGTGGGTATTGCAGGAGTAACCTATATAACAGCAATAAAGAATGTGGGTAAGGAGGAAATAAAAATTGCGTTCTTTGATAGAAGATTTAATGAGGGAGAGCCAATATCTTTTACTCCTAGTTCATGGAGCCATACATCCTTATCTATACTTACATTATCTGCAGGGGAGTCTCTGGAGTTAAATAATATTTCAGTTCTTTACAACGGTAATTCTACAGCAACGTTAACGTATGTTTTGCGACATGGAAATGACCCCTATGCATCTGTACATCGTAGTGGTACGGTTACCGATTTCTTATAAATTTGCATTTATTCCATCTCATTATGCCAAATGTATTGGTTGTTATGAGGTGGATTTAACTCAGGGATTTTGTAGTGTGAATTGCTGTTATTGTAGTTTAAAGAAAAATCCACAAGCAGCAAGTAGCAAAATTCCTACAGATCTCAAAGAAAAGGGAATCTATTTAAGTCCCAATTCAGATCCATTTACACGATCTGCACGTGATGAATCACATCAATTGCTTGAGCGATTTTTGCCTGAAGGAGTCCAGTTTTTAATCATTACTAAAAACATTATTCCTACTCATACTATTAATCTTTTGGCAAAATATGCGCCACAGGTCTATGTCCAGATTTCACTCAGTCGCATGGATGATAAACTCAATAATGTTATCGAACCGGGTGCATCATCAGCAGAACACCGATTGGAAACCATGCATACATTATTATCAGCTGGCGTTCGCGTCACACCAATAATGATGCCATTATTTCCAGGCATCGATGATACAAATGAATCATTGATAAAAACTATCGATGCTTGTGCTAAAGCCGGTGCAAAGTACCTGAAAGCAGCATTTGCTGTGCTTGATCCTACTGATGTGGAATTAGTAAAAAAGTTGACAGCAGGTATTATCCTCAAACAAAGTTTTCGACTAATGACGGAATATCAGAAGATACACATTGGTGGAGGACTGACGGTTCCACAAGCATATAGGAAAGAATTTTACGAACGAATCACACAATTGTGTACCGACCGTGGAATATGCTTTCAGACCTGTCCTATTTTGGATCCTGCAGTCTTGGATATGGGAACAAAAGTATGTGCAACGTATAAGAAAAAGAATTAACAATTAAAACTAAATGTAAAAAAATAAGGAGGAAAAATTATGAGTACAGGAAAATCTTACGGTAAGTTGATGACTTTTGAACAGCATGTAGAAAATCATCCTAATAAAGACGAACTCAAGCAATATAGAAGATTGCAGGAGCTTACTGAAATGATGCACTCAGAGCAAAAAGACGAAGTATGGAGTCTTTTGGAAAAAGAATTCCAGTCAGTAGAAAATGCTATTTCTTTGTTTGAAACATTGAAAAAGAAAATTTTTACGGGCTGGGAACCAATGTAATTACATAAAAAAATAACAATCTCTCTGGGTATTCCCGGGGAGTTTTTTTTTATTTTTATTCAGAAATATATTACTTGTTGTAGTGCTAAAACAACAGTATTTATGAGTTATCCATTGATATATTACTATTTATATGTATTATAAAAAATATCAAATAAAAACAAAAAAATATTGATTAACATAATGCCGGGGACAGGGAAAAATACTGAACATCAGAACGTATGAAGAAAATTATTGCTGTAATAGTGATGATCATCGTAGTTTTCATAGCAATGATACAAACAGTATCAAACAATTATTCTGTAGTGATACTGAATGGATCTCGTGATACGATGAGTGTCATATCATGGGGTATCCATGCAGGAGATACTATCTGCCTAGAAAAATTGTCTTATGACAATAATGAAGGGAAGTGGTTATATTCTCCATCGACTAAAGTGCCGGTGATGTATATAAGTGAACCGGTCATGGTCCTTGAGGAAGATTCCCAAAACTCCTGTGGAATGTATCTCTCAGTATTCTCTCAGGAAGAGTGGGCTGAATATAATTTGAAGCGGGAACACAGAATGTTTTCTCCGAATGGGAAAAGAGAAATCGCCAAAGCAATAATTATCGAAAAGAAATGGTTTTGGTCAGATTAAAGTAATGGTAATTATATTTTTTACAGTTAATTTCAGCTGACAATGTTTTCATTGTTAGTTTTTTTTAAAAAAAAGCCCCGACGTATCGAGGCTATATTTTTTCTAAATGGTAAATTTTACTTGATAATTTTATCGATGATTCCATATTTCATAGCTTCATCAGCGGTCATCCATTTATTTCTTTCCATATCGGTAGCGACTTGGTCTCTCTTTTGTCCTGTATGACCAGCCATGAGATCGATAAACATATTTTTGATTTTCATAATTTCTTCTGCTTGGATAACGATATCAGTTGCTTGTCCTTCAGCACCTCCCAATGGTTGATGAATCATGATTTTGCTATGAGGAAGGGCATATCTTTTTCCTTTAGTTCCTCCAGCGAGAATAACTGATCCCATAGATGCAGCGAGTCCTACACAGATAGTAGAGACATCACATTTTACATATTGCATGACATCATAGATGGCCATTCATGAATATACTTCACCACCTGGGGTATTTACAAACATAATAATATCTTTATCTGGATCTTTTTTTTCTAAGAAGAGGAGTTGGGCAACGATAGAATTGACCATCCCTGCTTGGACGGGTTCTCCGACGAAAATAATTCTGTCTTCAAGTAATCTTGAGTAAATATCATATGCTCTTTCTCATCATTTAACTTTCTCGATTACGCTAGGTATTAATGTCATAATATAGTTTATAATATAAAATATACAGTATCAATAATACGTGAATTTGTACGATTTGCAAAGAAATACAAGCAATTTAGTGATTTTAGCAACCAAAATCAACTTGAATTTATATAATAAATGTATAAAAAAATGAGTAATACGGCTTAGTGTCTTTACTTTTTGATAAAAAGTGATATGAAGAATTTCTCAAAAATGATAGGAATTTTTACAATATCTGCAGTAGTATTTCTAGAATGTATCACTCAAGCATCTACAGGAACTATTGATACGGGAAATATAAATACAGGTATCATAACAACAGGTACAACTATATCATATACAGGATCATTAGTTACGTATATGAATGCACAGGAGAATGCAGTGAATACACTATTCACGAGTGTATATGCCAATGTATATACTACATTTACTAAAACATGACTTAATATTCTCAAAAGTATCGACTATCAGAGCTTAGTATGTCTTGGTGCAATCAAAAATGAATCATTATTATCTGCATTACAAAAAGATAAAACAGCCTTTATGATATCATTCAAAAAAGATTTCATCGATCTAGAAAATCAAATCCTGGATTTGGAAGAGAAACAGAATCTCCAAAAAGATAATAATATAAATGTATTCGATTCGGGGACAACTTATGAAAGCGAAAAGGCTAAAATCAAAGATCTCATCGATACAAAGGTACAACTTTACAAATCATTTATTGCCAATTTTGGAACAAGTTATCTCACCAAAAATACTAATTTTCTTACAACATATTTCCAATATAGTACTGCCAACAAAGATTTGGTAAAAAACATCCAAGATAAAATGACTAAAGTACAAGGTGTTCTAAATGCTTTTTCGTGATTAGAATCAGTAATCACCACTATCAATAGTAAAGTAACCGGGCTTAACGAATTACTCGCAAAAATAGATGATACAACAAGCAAAGGAGTAACAAATTTGGGAAATGTGTTTCAATCACTGATTGATACAAATGCAACTAAATATAAAAAACTCCAGACATTAGCTGGTTACTTATCACAACAAAAAGCATATGTAATGATAGAGTACAAAAAAGATTTAGATGATTATGTAACGAATAGTTTTCAATCAATCTATAATCGTGCATCATTTCTGACGCTCAAAAACGATATAATAAATTATACATTAAAATATTATACCCCAACCAATCAACTCAATTGTTCAAGTATTCTTTCTACGACTGATGAAAGCGCGGCATTACTTACGAGAATAAATACAATGAAAATATTAGTAAATTCATGATTGGCAAAGATAGAAGCTGAAGGAATCAGTACGACATTCAAAGATCAGTTATATAGTGGTTTCCAGTCAATATATGTCCAAAAATATAAACAAAGATATACAGAATATACCAATTACGTTAAATCATATATCGCTACTGCATTGAAAAATTTTGTAGCATCAATCGTACCGACAACACCTAGCACTACTACAGGCAACATTATTGTACCTCCACAAAAAATAATTACCTATGTATTTACCAAACCATTCAACAATGGTGAATATAATGAAGGTATCAAAGCATTGCAAAATCTTCTTACAACAGTAAAACTTTATAACTGAGCAATAGATGGTATATATAGCAAAGCTACCAAAGATGCTGTCTATAAATTTCAATTAAGTAAGTGATTGCTCAAAGGGTATGAAAAAAAACCAGCAACACGAGGACGAATGGGGCCTGCAACGAGAGCAGCATTAAACCAATTAACTAAATAATTCATTAAATAATTTAGCTCTTAAATAATTTGGAATGCCAAAAAACAAAAAAACAGTAGGGAGACCGAAAAAAGAATTCATCTCCAAAAAGCCAAAGACTAAAATAAAATCATGACCAGGAAGACCAAGAAAGGATCAGAAACATAGCGCAGCAACAAATCATGTATCACCAGCTGTCGCATCATTTGTCGCAAAATCTGTCGATGATTCAAAGAGAAAAGATACGATTATTTTATTGTTGTTTTTTTTATCATTTTTGCTTTTTGTAATTTCTTTGTATTTTACGTTTATAAGAGACAAAAAAGCAGAAGAAATATCCCAGTCAAATACAGCTGAAATAACAAATATAGCAACAGGAAATATCGATTATACTTCTTCAGATATATGAGTGATACCAGGAGAACAAGCCCAGACCACAGTAGTAAATACAGCAGTTGAACCGACAACACAAACACTTACTACGGAGCAACAGATGATTATAGATTTTTATAAAGCAGTAAATACTATCGATATTGTGACGCTCTATACTATGACAGATGATCATCTCAAACAGTCTAATGTTTTTGTAACATATTACAGTAAAAATCGATTATCCAAATTTTCTGAAGTGATTGTTGCACCCAAGATTGTTATTACTAATATCCAAGAGACACCTAATACAACCAATAATCCAAACATTAAAAATTTCACGTATACACTAGAATATATGCTTGCACATAACCAACAAAAATTCACGGAAGAACGATCGACCGTATTGATCAAAAAAGGTGATATCTGGAAAATAGGAAAACTCTTATGTGAGACGAAAGGTTGCTCGACAATGCCGTTTTTCAACCCAGACAAATATAAATAGTTCATTTAATTAGACAATAATGATGAATAAAGTATATTATAATCCTAAACTTAAAAATTACGCAAAAATAAATAGGAATCAATATACTATGACTAAACATGAATGAATTTTTCGAAATTTTGTGTTAAGAAAAAAAATGACCTGATATACTTTTCTCAGACAAAAAATAATATATTCATATATTCTTGATTTTTATTGTTCCACTTTAAAACTCTGAATTGAGATAGACTGAGAAAGCCATAATGATACCGTTGATTATGATGAGGAGAGAGTAAAAGTTCTGCATGATTGTGGAATTAAAATTATAAGATATACCAATGATGAAATTGAAAAAAAATTAGAAGCAGTAATACAGGATGTACATACAAAAATTGAAGACAGAAAAAAAGAAATAAAAAAATGTCCTCCTTTGTAAAAGGAGGGGAGGTGCGAAGCACAGGAGGATTTAAGTCGTGAGACACGAAATCCCTCATCCGCGAAAAGCGGATACCTCTCCCTTTTTTAAAGGGAGACAAAATTTAATTGATTATTTTCTGAATATGGAATTTGAAGATATCGTTCAAGAAGCAAAAAAAGAAATCGAGTCCTTTCGCGAAAAAAATCCTGATGGAGTAGTTATTATTCGATGAGCTACGGCGACAGGAAAAAGTAAATTATCGATTTTGCTTTCAGAATATTTCGATACAGAAATCATCTCTGCAGATAGCAGACAGATTTTTAAATATATGAATATTTGAACAGATAAAGTATCTGACGAAATCCTAGCAAAGATTCCTCATCATCAGATAAATATCGTAAATCCAGATGAAACCTATACTTCAGGACAACGAAAAAATGATGTCTACAACATAATTCCTGACATTCTTGCACGTAAAAAACTTCCGATGATCGTGTGAGGCACCTGACTCTATATTGATACGGTGTACAAAAATTTCACTATGCCAGATATTCCACCAGATATGCAGTTGAGAGATGAACTCTTTGCAAAAGAAGACAAAGAACCATGAATTTTACACAAAGAACTTATGAAATTAGACCCCGAAGAAGCAGCAAAATTACATCCAAAGTCTACGAGATATATCGTACGTGCTTTAGAGATTTTTCATAAAAGCGGACAGACAAAAACAGATACATTCATCTCTCAACCGCCACAACGACCATTGTTAATGCTAGGTCTTCGACGTGAAAAGGAAGAGAGTAACAAGAGAATCAATACGAGAGTCAGAGAAATGTTGAAGTGATGACTCATCGAAGAAGTGAAATGATTATTAGAAAAATGATATACAAAAAATCTACAATCTATGCAATGAATCGGCTACAAAGAAGTTGTAGAATTTCTTGATGGTAAATGTGATTACAAAGACATGGAAAGTAAAATTATGATAACCACCCACCAGCTCGCAAAAAAGCAGAGGAGTCGATTCCGTAGGTATATAGCCGAATGAATTCAAGCGCCCAGAGAAAATGTAACCTATAAGGTTTGGCAAATATCGTAATTTATATGTTATTGCATCATGGAAAAAAAAGAATTATCAGAAAAAGAATTGCTCGCTATCGTTAAAGAAAAATTTCCAGAAATATCCTGGCAAATTTTTGAAGTATTCAATAATTGATGGGATAACCAAGTATTGCTCTTGGATAACAGTATTGTTTTTAGGTTTCCAAGAAATGAATACGTAAAAACAGTACATCAAAAAGAGAAACAATTGCTTGCTACGATAAAAAAATATGTAGATATAAATATTCCTCATTATGAATTTTTTACTGACGATGATAGTTGTGTGTGATATTCTGCTATTGTGTGAACGCCTATGACAGTCGACGTATATACCAAAAAGATTTCTGAAGCTAATAAAAAAAACATGCAATTATGATTGGCAAGATTTTTGACACAACTGCATACTATACCTATCAATCTTTTCGAAAAGGCATGATATACCAATGAAATAGGGACGTCTAATGAATGGGCGAATAGTTTTAAGAAAGAGTTCAGTGAAAAATGTGGTCATCTTTTTACTAAAGAAGAGACTCAGATTGTTCTCGATTATATACAAGAATTACAAGAAAAAAAGGCTGAACATAGAGTAATGACGCATAGCGACGTTCAAGAAAAAAATATTTTCATTGATGATGAATTGACACATATTTCATGAATAATAGATTTTAGTGATGCAAGAATAGCAGATGCTGCTTTAGATTTTGATAAATTGCGAGATTACGGTGATGAATTTGTCCATGGCGTATATCAAGCATATCAGCGAAAAAAAGATGATAATTTTTTAGGAAGGTCAAGGTTTTATAGAAAAAGATTGTTTATATACACACTTATGCATGCAGTAGAACACAAAAAGGATATTGAAAAAAATCTTGATGAATTTCGTAAAATATTTTTTGAAAATACATAATATTATTTCCTTATATGTTTTATCTGGATTCCTAAAAATCAGAAAATTTCTTTTTTAGTATTTCTTTTTTTGATATCGACCATAACTCGCGCAAGCGTTTTTTTCAATAATGCTCAAATAGTAGGTCAAGGTACAAGTTTAAATTGTTTGATAATATCTCAACCGTCGATGACGAGCTGTTTCATCGTAAATTGTCCTTCTTCTTTTTGAAGTTTTTTCAGAATTGTTTTTAATTTATCTACATCAGAAAGATCTGAACTATTTTGCAAGGGGTTGTATTGACCTAGTCTATCGGCCATAGCAATATCCAAAACATTCATCGCTTTTTCATAGCCAGCTTCGCTAAAAAATGTTCTCACTTTTTTCTCAACATTTTCTTCTTTGGCAAAAATCATCTCTTCTGGTGTATGGTGGTGAGCGATATACCAAGCGATATCAGTTATTTCTTTACTAGAAAATCCGAGCGCTTTGAAATCTGTTTTCGCATACTCAGGTGAACTTCTTCTATGATTCAATGGTCCAGCGAGGATAGCTCTGATTTCTTCTTTGGTTAATCATTCAGCATACGCGCCAAATTGTTCAACCTTACCGACATCATGATACAGCATCGCCAATCTTACGATGGGGTCTTTATTTATTTTTTGTAATTCAAAAAAACCTTCATAACTTCTTCTTTGATTCTTTCTTTAGCGACATTTTTTATCAAGCCATGATTTTTTTTGATACTATTTCGTGTGGTTTTTTCAAAATCAAAAAGTTTTACTTTCCCTTTTTTCGGAAGCAGTAATTTTGCATTCAAAACATTTACAAACCTGATTGCTCTGATTATTCTCAAAGCATCTTCCGTAAATCTATGGTCAGGATCACCGACAGCTCTCAGTTTTTTATTGATACTATCATGAATACCTTTATGTGGATCGATAATGATTTTCAGCTGCTTACTCACTTCAGCCTTTTTACCTATCGTGAAAACAGTCGCTGCTTTCAAAATACTTTTAATCTGGTCTGCTTGCAATTTTCCCTCAGCAAAAAGTTTTGCAATGATCTTGTGGTCTTGGATGATGAGCAATTTTTGATTGTTGATATAGAGGTATCCATGGTCGTCGAGTCTTTTGAGAAATGTTTCGTCGTCAGAATATTTATGGATGTTTTTTTTGTCGATGAGTGAGGTATACTCAGTTTTGTACGGTGTATTGGTATAGTAGATACAGTTGATCGTAAAATCTCTTCTGTTGGAATCTAGAAGCACATCATTGCTTCGATTGATGACGTCCGGGTGACGAGAATCCGTATAATTACTTTCTGTTCTTAAAGGTGTCAACTCATATTTCATCGTATCTTTGATGAGAGTCATCGTTCAGAATTTTTCGGTCATGAAGTAGGACATTCATGTTTTATCTATGAGCTTATCTATCTTTTTTGGCTCACCAGCCATGGTAAAATCTATATCTGTAGGATTTTTGTCCAATCACAAAAGTGGATCTCTGACACATCATCATACCAAGAAAAGGGTATGTTTGTCTTTGATTTTTTTCTGTAAGAAACCGAGGTGGGTATCTAAATGTTTGAGGTAGTCGAAAAATAGCATGTGTAGAATGTAGAATTCAGAATATAAAACCATGCCAGAGGCAGGTAAATTCTGAATAAATATAGAGAAAGTCATTAGTTTTTCAAGAAAAGAAAAGTGACCATGTAAAAGAAATATTAATTGACATTTATGTTGAAATATGTATATTATAAATAAATAAAAAAAGAAAAAAATATGATAGTAGAATTAACCGATCTCACTAGAAAGCAGTACTATAAACAAGTCGTAGCCTATTTCGCTGCATGGGGAATCCCGGCAGACGATAAAGGCGGCAGAACTGATCATGGAACTTTACTGTGTTCTACAGGTAATCCTGGGTTTAAGGGATTGGATAAAATCCCTGACAACAAGATTATTGCCAATACCACAAAAATGGTAAAAGGGCAAACTAATACTTGTTTCAGAATTATCCTACACAAAGACGCAAACGAGGGGAGATTCTCTTTCGAAATGTTTATACCCAACACGGGAAAACACATTTGGGGCTCTGCAAGGTTTATTGATGACAAACGGATTGAAATCCACATCGTAAACGATTGGATTCTGGACGTGCTCGCTCAGGTATAATACGCTCAACGTATAGCTCTATCCTGGTCGATTATTTCGACCAGATTTTTTTTATTCTAAAATAAAAACTTGCAAAATTGCGGGAAATATGTATACTGTTTATGTTATTTTATGCGTTATGAAAAATCTTTATGGTTAGATTCCTTATCAATAGTAATGGAAATAATAACCAGCTCTGCAAAGAGAGATTTTTCTAGAACATAAAGGTTACTATATCCCATTGATATAAACTCTCTAGAAAGTCTCTCTGGAGATTTTTTAATTAAGACGAAATAAAAGGTTGAAGTATTGAAAGCTTTTATAACGTCGAAATTATATATTATTCAATCAAAAATAGAAAATATTTTTGAAGGAGAATATATTTGTTTTTATTTATTAATTATATTACCATGACAACCACAGAAAAGACACCAATGATCCTAGATAGCTATAGAGATTGTCCCATCAATTGAATCGATGAATCATGCTTATCAAAAGACATGACGATTGCAGGATGGATACATGCTATCCGTGATCATGGGGATTTATTATTTATCGACTTGCGTGAAGACGGAGAGATTTTTCAGATAAAATTTTCTCGTGAGGTATTTGGCGATATAGAGCGTATCGCTAAACTCAAAAAAGAATCCGTGATGATGTTTACCTGAACTATCGTCAAAAGATCAGCAGATGATGTAGATATCAAAAGCAGGACAGGAACTATAGAACTTGACTGCACCAAATTCACTATCATCTCTGAAGCTAGACCATTGCCGTTTGTCCTCCATGATGCCAAAATCGTTTCAGAATCGCTCAGATTGAAATATAGGTTTCTCGATTTGAGAGCAGAGAAGACGAGAAAAACTATGGTCATGAGAAGTAAGGTAGTATCTTTTATGAGAAGGTTTTTGGAAGAAAGAGCATTTATGGAAATAGAAACGCCAATATTGGGAAAATGAACGGATGAAGGATCCAGAGAATTTATTGTCCCAAGTAGAATCCATTCATGAGAATTTTACACCTTACCTCAAGCGCCACAGCAATATAAACAGATGTTGATGGCATAAGGATTTAGTAAATATTTCCAAGTGGCGAAGTGTTTCCGTGATGAAGATGATAAAGGTGACAGACAACCAGAATTCACGCAACTAGACCTAGAAATGGCATTTGCAAGCGAAGGAGAAATTATACAATTATTTTCTGATATGTTGATAGGATTGGTCAAAACATATTATCCGGAAAGACCTCTACAGACAGATACGATTCCTTGTATGACCTATCAACAAGCGATGGATGACTATGGGACCGACAAACCTGATATCAGATTCTGATTGAAGATGAAAGATATCACCCATATTGTTTCCTGAACATCATTTGAAGTATTTCAAAAACAGATTGATAGGGGAGGAGTCGTCAAATGTATCAAAGTCGAACAGGATATGACCAAAAAACAGATCGAGGATTTGACCAAAATAGCTATGCAATCATGATTGTGATGATTGGCATATATCACGGTACAAAGCGATTATCTGCAGTCGCCTATCGTGAAGTTTTTGGGGGAAAAAGTGTCACAAGATATTGTAGCATATATGGANNATGGATGCAAAATTGGGCGATACGATTTTCTTCTCTGCAGCAAAACGTGAAATAGCTGATAAAGCTTTGGATATCGTGAGAAGAGAACTTGGGAAAATATTACAATTATATCCAGAGGATATGATTTCATTTTGCTGGATTATCGATTTTCCTATGTTTAAAAAATGAATGACAGGAAAATGGAAATTTACGCATAACCCATTTTCACTCCCCAAAAAGGAGCATATCGCTTTGCTGATGGAAGGTAAAGAGATAGAAAAGATACAAGCGCAACAATATGATATTACTATGTGTGGACATGAAATTGGTTGAGGTTCTATCAGAGCACATCTTCCAGAGATTTTGAAAAGTACCTACAAAGTGATGCAATATTCTGATGAAAAAATCCAGCATAGTATAGGTCATATGTTGGAAGCATTTTCGTATTGAGTGCCTCCCCATGGGGGATTGGCGTTAGGGATAGATAGAATTATGATGATCCTTCAGCAGGAAAAATCTTTGCGTGAAGTCATTGCATTCCCCAAGACATGATCAGCAGAGGATCTACTATTCGGTGCACCATCAGTATTGTCAGATAAGACATTGAGTGATGCTCATATTAGAATAGAAAGCTACATCACTACGCAAGGGAAATAATATTGAGTATAAAAAATATGCGATAAAAAAAATCTGTATTTTCATCAGATCTTAATTTTCCTGTAGGTTTATTTATTTTAGGCGAACGGGGAATCGAACCCCGAACCTTGTCCTTAAGAGGGACCTGCTCTAACCAATTGAGCTATTCACCCATAGTGCATAGTGGAATTCCTTATATAGATAGTAAGAAAAAAATCAACCGTATTTTTGTATTTACCAAAAGATACATTTAATAGAAAATGATATTGCTTTTTGGTTTTTAATACATATGGTTTTTTTAACAAAACTAATATATAAAAATATGACAGCAAAAGAAAAAACAGAAAAAAAGATTTTCGTGTTAGACACGAACGTAATCTTACATGACTACAACTCTATTACAAAGTTTGCAGAACATGATGTGCGTATCCCATCTACGGTAATCCAAGAGCTGGATACTTTTAAGAAAGGGAACGAAACCATCAATGTAAATGTTCGCGAATTTCATAGGACGTTGAAGCGACTGAGAGAAACCAAAGTAGAGAAAGAATTCACTACGGGTAAGGCTGGTAACAAACATTCCATAGTGGTAAAAAAAATGGTGCCTGCATTATCACATGGAGGAGTTTCCTTAGGTGAGGGTTTGGGAAAGATTGAACTCATTCGTTTACCCAAAGATCTTCATCCATTGGTAAAAGCCCAATTCTTTCATCCCACGCCAGACAACTGGATTCTGAGTAGTGTGCTGGAAATCGAAGAACAGCAAAACAAAGGACAGAAGCGTCGTGTGATTCTTGTGACCAAAGATTTCAATCTTCAGGCTAAGGCTGACTTGCTTGGAATAGAAGTTCAAGACTACGAGAATGATAAAGTGCCTAATATAGAGTCTCTCTATATGGGCAGAGGTGAACTTGTTCACGAAGGATTATTATCGTTGATTGATTTACTGTACAAAAGTGGTAAGGCCCTCATCTTTGACCAGGACTATTCAGAATATATCAACAAAGAAGAACTTAAACCAAATAAGTTCTTTGTGATCAAGACCAACAACAAAAGCTGTCTTGTTCGCGTAGATGTAAATATGGAATATTTCCAAAAAGTGGAAAAGACTACAGTCGCTGGAATTAGTCCGTTGAACTCAGAACAGGTGTTCTCGGTAAGTGCACTGATGAATAAAGACATCAATTTAGTGACTTTGATGGGTAAAGCTGGCACAGGAAAAACCTTATTGGCTATGGCTACTGGTATTCAACAAATCAAAGACAATAAATATGATCGTATTATTGTCGCAGCAGCTATGGTACCTTTGAGTAACAGAGATATCGGCGCATTACCTGGTAGTGCAGACGAAAAAGTATCTCCTTACATGCAAGGATTGTTTGATAATCTTGCGTTTATCCAAAGCCAAATGAAAGGGCCGAAAATAGATCTGATTGTTGAACATCAAGAAGCTGTTAATACCAAGAGGAAAAGCCAGAAAAAAACACCTACTACTGTTGAAAAGGTTGATTATCTTACATCATTGCAAAAGGACGGAAAACTTAAAATTCAACCTTTGGCCTCTATCCGAGGAAGAAGTTTGAACAATACGTATTTTGTTATCGATGAAGCGCAAAACCTTACTCCGCATGAAGTGAAAACTATCATCACTCGTGCAGGGAAAAACACCAAGATTGTATTCTGCGGAGACGTAGAGCAGATTGATTCTCCATATCTTGATGCTCGTTCCAATGGACTCTCCCATGCAATTTATCGCCTTGCTGGCAAGAAGATTGTCGCTCACGTGACCTTAGTAAAGGGTGAACGTAGTGAATTAGCCAATCTTGCTGCTGATTTATTATAATACTTATTATGATTGTTAATGGCTTGCTCTGTTTTTCAGAGCAAGTTTTTTATTTGAGACGAAATGAAAATTATTTTTTAAGAATTTTCATAACGTCGAAATTATATATTCTTTAATTAAAAATATCTATTATTTTTTGATTGAAGAATATATATGTATTTTAGCTTTTTTTATTGTTTTTTCTAAAGACTTTATTACACTCTTATATACAAGTAAATTCTTAGTTCTTAATTCAAAAACATGCGTTTTTATGATGAGGTTACGATAAATGTACAGTCCGGAAAATGATGAGATGGAACAGTTACCTGAAGAAGAGAAGCAGGGGTCGCTTTTTGATGACCATCAGGAGGAGATTGAGGAAAGTGATGATCAGTTATTTTTCAAGGACTCAAGGACGAAAATACGCTACAAGTCTATAGATATAGATCAGCATTCAAAGCAGCTCCCGGCGAAGCAGGGAAATCTAGAGACCAATACGGCTCAAATGCAGAAGATCTGATTCTTTATGTTCCTGTAGGGACACTTATAAGAGATAAAGCAACGGATGAAATACTCTATACGTTTACCAAAGACGGAGAACAATACACTGCCGTTCAGTGAGGTGAGTGAGGATTGGGGAATATCCATTTCAAGGATGCTATTCATCAATTTCCGACGTTTTGTTTGCTTGGTGAACCAGGTAACAAAAAAGAGCTGGTTCTAGAACTCCAATTGCTCGCTGACGTCGCATTAATCGGGACACCAAGTGTCGGTAAAACGAGTATCATCAATAGTATCTCAAATACCAAAGCCAAAGTCGCTGATTATCCGTTTACGACATTGATACCAAATTTGGGTTCGATAACCGTTCAAAATACCCATTTCAATATGATAGATATTCCAGGACTTATAAAGGGTGCTGCGGAAGGAAGGGGACTAGGAAACGCATTTTTGCGTCATATCCTCAAGGCCAGAGTATTTTGTCTTATCGGCGATATTTCTAGATATGACCAATGAATTACAGAAATACCAGAGTTACTCGATGAAATCTGTACGTATACCCGTACCAAATTTAGCAAAGATCCCAATGCGGTAGAAATTCAAATCAGAGAAGATAAGGGTATGATTACCTTGTTTATTTACGAAGAAGGAAAAATCGTCATAGAAAAAAGAATGCTCTTCCTCATAAATAAATATGATCTCGTAAATGATGCAGATATTTTGAAAGAATACAAAACACAATTTCGAAAACAGATTCTAGAATTTTTCAAAAAGAATACTATCTGAACCAAAATCACGAAAAAATTGCTCGACGAACATACCTTCACGATTTCTGCTGCGACCCATTTCGGTGTTGATGAACGATTACATAAAGTCGTTGAAATGCTCAATAAGACTGATGTTCAAGAAGTCTATCATGTGGAAAATATTCCTCGTCATGAAGTGAAGCATATCGAAAATTCTATCAGAAATATCAGTGATCATGAAAAACAAGTATTGATCGACGAAAATTATATCTCAGCGACAGACGCACAATATGTAAATGTTCGAGAAATTTATAATGAAGAATTTGCAAAACTTGTCCGAACACTTCAACGATGAAATGATGAGGCAGAAGCGCGATTTCGAAAACAGATTGGTAAACAATGACTTTTGGAAGAATTTGAAAATAGAGGAATCCAAAAGGGAGATATCTTCAAAGTGTTGAGTCCTTACAACGGACAACCACCTAAATATATACAATATTAAGACTAGTGAATAGTGAAAAGTTAATAGTGAAAAATGTATGATTTTCTTATGTTACGAGCTATGGTACTTCACGATAGTCTATATACACAATTCCATCGTTTTTCACTTTTCGTTTTTAGTTTTTCACTAAAATTTATGTTCACTATCCTCAGTATTTCAGATTCTGACAAACATCGAGAAAAAGTAGTCGAAGAGTATACCAAGCGTTTAGGTAAATCAGTGAAAATAGAAAATATCAAACCCAGTAGAAAAGGAAATAATGAGCAAATGATCCAAGCCGATACAGAAAATATTATCGCTAAGCTTGAAAAATTTTCAGATTATAAAAAAATTTTATTGAGTAAGGAAGGAAAAATAGTGACGACTATGGATCTCCACACTATGCTTATCGACAAAAATTGTGTGTTCATTATTGGATGACCCTACGGTTTGGACGAACCAGCATTGACCAAATATATTGACACAAAAATATCTTTCTGAGCTATTACTTTGCCTCATGGTTTGGCTAAAGTGACGTTATTGGAACAATTATATAGAATCTCTACGATAGAACAGTGAAAGAGTTATCATTACTAAAAGATATTGATTAAATCATCTAAATATATATGGTAGATAAGTAACAAAAATAGTCAAACAATATAAAAAACCAAGAATATGCAAAAACCTGAGATTACATTAAAAGATTTGGTTGGCTTACTGCCATTAACACTAGGTCAGGCAATAAAATACCTTGACCACAATAACTATAAATTGAGAGGATGTGAAGCAGCCTTGCTTAATAATGTAGATATTGCTAGTAAGGATTTGAACACTGTCAACACTGTCACTAAGGTTCCTCTTTTGTATTTCGGTAAACTTTCCAACATAACAAACGAGGGTGAGATTACTCTTTTAATACAAGAAAAGAAAGAAGAAAATCTGGTTCCTATGGAATTATGGGAAGGCATACTCATCGTCTTTAAAGATGGTAAACCAAAATATGCCATCATGTAAGTAAAGATATATGTTTACACATAGTCAGGAAGGTATTACTTCCTGATTTTTTCATTTGAGACGCAATAAAAATGTGAGGTATGGAGGATTTTAATGATGTCGAAATTATAGTTGCTATCCAAATAAGTCCGAGATGTAATGAGGAATTATTGTGATAGCAACTATACATCCTTCAATCAAAAATAAAAAACCTTTTTGAAGAAGGATGTATATATTTTGTTTCAAAAATATATTATATCTCATTCAAGTATTTAAATTACATATATATGTAATTCTTTTTGCAATTTAGCTCTAAATCCCTATATTTTCCACGAAAGAAATCCTCATCAATTAGCGAGACAGATTAAAAATTTGGGATGTATATTATTCTAAACTTCTAATCTGTCTAATTATAGTTGAGACACAATCCTCGCAGTATGCGAGATGATGTCGAAACTATACCGAGACAATCGGTATGTATTTTCTTTCGCCCCTTTTATTTTCATTATTTTTTTTTATGCCTATCAAAAAAAAGGAGTTTACTGTGCACGCACAGGCCTTCGATCGAGAAGGAAAACATCTCTCGTTTGAAACGGGAAAATTGGCGGTCCAAGCTGACTGTTCACTTAAAGTGCAATTGGCAGACAATGTATTATTATGTTCTACCGTTATGGAAAAGAATCCAAGATCAGATTCAGATTTTTTACCGTTGATGATTGATTTTAGAGAAAGTTTTTCTGCAGCAGGAAGATTAGGGTGAGCTGCATACAGAAGAAGAGAAGGAAGACCATCAGATCAATCTATTTTAAATTGTAGACTTACTGATAGAGCACTTAGACCTATGTTTCCCAAAGGAATGATCAATGATGTAGTTATCACTATTACGCCACTTGCTATCGACCACACTATGGATCTTGGAGTGGAAACTATTATTTGATGTTCATTGTCAATTATGGCTGCTGGGATCCCATTTGACGGACCAGTAGGTGCAGCACAGATAGGATATATTGATGAAAAATTTATAATCAATCCAACCAAAGCAGATTCAGAAAAAAGTCTTTTCTTGTTATTAGTTGCAGGAAAAAAATGATCAATAAATATGATTGAAGCTGAAGCAAATGAAGTACCCACAGCTTTACTCAAAGAAGCATTTATGGTAGGGCAAAAAGCTATCGACGCATCATGTGATTTTCAAATAGAATTTCTTAAACAACTTACGGTAACTCCAAAAGAAATTACGTACAATAAACCATCAGAAGATCTTATCGCATATATTACGAATATTCTTACTGCAGACAAATTACAAGCATTGACAGGAAATACTAAAGTACCGTTCAATGATTTGTGTTCAATGTACGAAAAAGAAGTATTAGAAATCGCTAAAGAAAATATCGGTGACAAAGAACAATCAGATTTCACAGAAACTAAAGTGAAAATGGGAGTATTCAATGTGATCAAATATTTCCTTCGTCATAGAACTATCGATACAGGAAAGAGAATAGATGATAGAGATCAAAAAGATATCAGACCAATTATGTGTGAAGTAGGCGTATTACCTAGAGTTCATGGAAGTGGATTATTTTGGAGAGGTGATACACAAGTATTGACGACAGTAACGTTAGGAGGACCAAAAGAATATCTGATTCTCGACGATATGGAAAATCATAACGTACATCAAAGCTACATTCACCATTACAATTTCCCTCCATTTTCCGTAGGAGAAGCAAAAGGAATGAGAGGAACAGGAAGAAGAGAAATCGGACATGGAAGATTGGCAGAAAAAGCATTAGAAAAAATGATACCTTCACATACTGAATTTCCATACACTATCAGACTCGTTTCTGAATGTTTAGGATCAGGAGGATCAACATCTATGGGATCTGTTTGTGGTTCTACATTAGCACTTATGGATGCATGAGTAAAAATCAAAAAACCGGTTGCAGGTATCGCAATGGGATTGATGACTGATCATGATGATGCAGGAAATATTTCTAAATATATAATCCTCAACGATCTTATGGGTACAGAAGATTTCACGGGAGATATGGATTTCAAAGTTGCAGGAACAAGAGATGGAGTAACTGCTATCCAATTGGATACTAAACTCAAAGGAATCACTATGCAAATAATAACAGAAACTATCGATAGATCAATCGAAGGATACAACGAAATTATGGATCTTATGTTACAGACTATCGCTGAACCAAATCCAACATTGAGAGAATATGCACCAAAGATTCAAATCATTCACATTAAACCTGATAAAGTAAGAGAAGTAATCGGAAAGGGTGGTGATGTTATCAATGGTATTATTGATGCAAACGATGGGGTAAAAATTGATTTTGATGATGATGGAACATGTTATGTCGGTCATAGCGATCAAGCAGTTATCGACAAAGTAGTAGCTATAATATTAGAAATAGCATCTGATCTCGAAGTAGGACAAGAATTCGAAGCGAAGATTAAAAGAATCGAAGATTATGGAATATTTGTTGAACTTCCAAAAAAGAAAATGGGACTTTGTCATATTTCCAATCTTGGAGAAAGATCAACGACGCCACTTACTGCACATTTCAAACTTGGACAAATAATTAAAGTGAAAATCAAAGGTATCGATCCTGATGGTAAAGTAGCAGTAATTAAAATATAAAAATATACATTTTTTTTTGTGGGGGACGGTGGTAAACCGTTTCTTACGCAAAATATTTTATTTTATTACCTACGCTTCATGAAATTTCTCAAATCATTAGGTAAAAATCTATGAATTTTATTAGCCATTTTAGTAGTGTTGGCTCTCGTCAATCGATGGTATCTTGGTGGATTTACAAAAATAGAAGTAAAAGAACAACCTATGGGACCATATACGATCGCTTATGTACATTTCGTCGGTGAATATGGTAAAGTATGACCATCAATGACCAAAGTATATGACATACTTTCTGGAGCTTGAATCACGTCATTGACGGGTGTGTGAATTTATTATGACGATCCAGCAGTAGTTTCATGAGCAAAATTGAGAAGTGATGTCGGTGCAGTGATTGCTGTACAAGATGTACATACATTGATAAAAAACAAAGATATACAGACAAAAACATTTCCTGCGGGAAATAAGATGATTGTTGAATTCCCTATGAAGAACACCTTGTCTATTATGATAGGTGTAATGAAAGTATATCCAGTAATCACAAAATATATGAAAGAAAAATGATACAAAGCTGTCCCTATGACGGAACTATATGATTCTGCAGCAAAAAAGATCTATTATATAGCTGATATAGCTGTTAAATAAGTAAATAAGTCCTAGTAAATCATTTTTTTACAATTTGTACAGTCAAAAGACGCAGAAAACGCGTCTTTTTTCATATTTTTTTGTAAAAAAATAGTGGCATGAGTATACTTAGAATAGACTAGCAAAAGCTAGAAATCATTGTTGTTTTTATTCTCTTTATAGCAAGCTTAATGTATAATGCATAGATCTTTCCATCATATTCATCATTATATACGTCAACAACACAAGAAATATCTCTTGGGGACAGCTATTGGAGGTGCTGGATTTTTTGTTATTAAACTATTAGTTTTTGTTATAGGAGTTCTTGGTCTATTACAATATTCATGAACCTTTGCAAGTTGATGACCAGCATGTGGAGGACGAGATAATAGCCAGTTCATTACGTGATCATTTCGAGATAGTAACCCAGATAACAATAAGATTGTTTGCGCACTCTACGGCGACGGCACAGGACTTAATAATAAGACAGCCTACACACAATATCGATGAACTAGTACATGTATCACAGAAAATATGTCTGTGGTTTATCTTTCATGATGATGATTAAATACCATTCCAACAACACTTACTGCTAATACTATCTATGTACTTTCTTGATGATTGTGGACCCTGACTGCAGCTAGAAATATTAATCATTGTAGCGCTATCGTTGGGAAAGGAGACGTGACTATCCAATGAGCAGTAAGTGCAGGGCAGGTATCTATGCTCTCTGCGAATGCAACAAGAAATCGAATACTAGATAACATAAAAGTGGATAGAAACTATACCTGAGCGATGTGAGGTAATACAGCACTAATTATACAAAATGCCGCTTCCACCTCTATGACCATAAACAATAGTCAATTTTACAACGCAGGTGCATCATATAATGTATATGCTGCTGGTGGGACATACCTTATCATCAATAATACTCAAATATATGGTGGTACGGTAGGAATAGGTATTACAACAGCATACACCATGATCACTAATAGCCAAATATACAATGTCGGTAACGCTGGATTTGAAGTGATAGGAAATAGTGGAGTAATAGACAATTGCCAAGTATACAATACCTTTGTCGGAGTGAGATATAATTCATCAACAAACGGGCATGTCCTCAGTAACAGTCAAGTCTACAATAATTCATATGGAGTGCAATATAGCTTATCAAATAATAACATAATTACCAATACCCAAATATACAATAATGCTGGATATGGTATCTACTTCTGAACATGAGATCATAACATTATCAACAATACTCGATCATACAACAATGGAGCACTAGGAGGTATAAGCATCATTGCTACATCCACCAATACGAAATATTACGGAGCAAATAGAGTATTCAACAATGGAGCAAATTTTGTATGAGTTACTGGAAATCTTATTACTGGTTCAATAAGTGATTATCCATGATTGGGACGAAGCGATGGATCAATAAACACTACGGCAATTTTGACACGGGACTATATTACCAATCCCAGAAATGTATCAGGTACCTACCGACACCCCACACGAAGTTCTACATTTACGGCATTAAGAGCAACCAAAGTCTATACATGATCAGCCATCATGCAATACAGTTTTGGAAGTGGAACACTGACTCAAATACAGCCAGTCGCTTATTTGACATGATCTACACCAACACTACGATGAACATTTACTACGGGTAATTTCATCTGATGAAACACCCCAAGAATCACAGGAGATCTTATAGGTCTTGTTTCTGGGACTGGTTCGGTAGTAAATGTTACCGTCACAGGAACAGCTACTTCAATGGCGACCAAATATAATATTTTCTGAGAGGTAATGACAAATATTTTATGAGTAGACATCAATACAAGTACAGGAATAAGACTTACCAATGGTTGATTATGAGTAAATAGAATAATCACAGAACTCTATGATCCAATAAGTTATTTTGCTATGCACTTTGAAAAAGCTCCTATTCTAGAAGATACAGGAAATGATGTATTTATAGATAGCTCATTTTGGGTCACTAATCCAACGACCGGAGATATCATCGCGAGACTCTATGGAGGTTGAGCTGGGGGAAATGATAAGACAGCATATACCAGTGGACGATTAAGTAATGCCTGTCCGATTGCCAGCATGGTCGTCAGTGGGGTATCGCCAGGCACTAATACCATACCAGCAACATTAGCAAACTATACCATTTATGTTCTTGAATCAGGAACCTATTTGACTACTGGGACAACGACCTTGGTAACCTGTTCAGCAATAATTGGGAAATGAAATGTCATTATACAATGATCGTTCTCGACCAATACAAGATTACTCATAAGTCAGAGCAAGCAAAATCGAATACTAGACAATCTCAAACTGAATAGAAACTATAGCTGAGGAACTTCTGCCGATGTGTTTTATTCAAGCAGTAGCCCATCGTGTACCATGAATAATGTGGACGCATATGGATGATATGCTGGACTCAACTATTATTCTGCAGATACATACAACATATTAAACAATAGCCAGGCCCATGATAATGCTAATGTGGGGATACAATTTACGAACAACTCCAGTGGAAACATAATCAATAATGTAAAAGCATACAAAAATATATTCTCATATGGTATGGTGGTTACTGTCAATTCTATTAATAATAAAGTTAGCAACAGCCAGTTTTATAACAACAATATTGGATTTCGGTCATCTACAGCTGATGCTTGAATTATCGAAAATTCGCAATTCTATAATAATGCTAGTGTGGGATGTAGAATTGCCTCCAAGATTACCGTAAACAATAGTCAAACATTTAATAATGCGGGTAATGGGTTTGACCTGAATGCAACTACAGCAGGAGGAACCGTAATTAATAACTGCCAAATCTATAACAATACCAATTATGGAATAAGTGTTGCGTCACCAGATTATGTTGCCATAAATAATACCCAAATATATAACAACAGTGCTGCTGGCATCATGTATTCGAGTTCTGCAGATTCAGGAATAATAAATAATAGTCAGATATATAACAATACGTCATATGGTATATATTATGTCTTATGATCAAATAATTTAGTATGTAATAGCCAAATATATAATAATGGTTCACAGGGGATCAATCTGCAAGCAGCATCTACCAATAATAAATATTATTGAATCGTATGAATGTTTGGAAATGCTACAAATATATGATGAACGACGGCCAACTTTATCACCTGATCAAGCTCCGACTTCCCGTGACTGGGACGAAGTAATGGAGCCATAGACACCACACCAACAATGTCACGAGATTATCTAACCAATCCCTTAAATGCCTCTTGATCATATCTCCTTAATTGGTCTTGAGCATTTTCTGCATTTAGAAATAAATTAAGCTATACAGGAACTGATTGAATGCAATATAGTTATGGTAGTGGAATCTTAGCACAAGCACAGCCAGTACTCTTTAGTGGGACAACACTTATTGCCTCATGAGTATTTACGGGGACAAATTATATCTGATCTATACTAAACAAAATTACAGGAGATCTAATAGGTATAGTAGCAGGTACTGGTACCGCACCGAACGTTACTGTGCTAGGAACAGCTTCTTCGATAGCGACCAAATATAATATTTTCTGAGACATATTTACCAATATTTTATGAGTAAATATTAATACAAACACAGGAATAAAATTAACAAACAATGGACTTTGAATAAATAGGATAATTACACAGATCTATGATCCTACAACATATTTTGCTACTCATTTTGAAAAATCAGTCATCGTAGAAGATACAGGAAATGATATATTTATTGACGATAGTTTCTGGTCAACCAATCCAACAACAGGAGAAATTATAGCTAGATTTTATGGATGATGAGTGGCTAGTAATGATAAAACGGCTTATACTAAATATCGATGAACCAATACCTGTATACCAAACAACATGACAGTAAGTTACTTAACATGAGGAGGAAATAATATCATCCCAACAACACTATCAACAAACACCATTTACATTCTGTGATCAGGAACATATCTACAATCAGCAGTCATCAATATAGTAAATTGCTCTGCTATAATTGGACAAGGAAATGTTGTTATACAACAAACAACGTCATCGCTCGGTATAATAGCTTGATGAAATCAAAAAAATCGAATATTAGATAATGTAGGGCTTTATAAATCGACAAATACATTATCTCCTTATGGTATATATGCAAATGGAATGACATCTACAACCATAAACAATATAGATATATCATGAGTCACGGGAAGTGCATGAGTATTTTATCAACTTAGTAATTATTCTATAATAAATAATGCACAAATATACAACAACAAATATTGAGTACAATATTATGCAACACCATCAGATTACAATATCTTAACAAATAGTAAGCTATTTAATAATTCCTCTGACGGAGTAACAATTACCTCGTCAACTGGCGGAATTATAGATAATTGTCAGATATATAATAATGGAATCTATGGAATACATTATACACAGAATGCACGAAAAAATTCACTCAATAATTCTCAAATATATAATAATGTAAACTGAATACTTTATGATGGAACAAATCCATGAAATAATGTTATCAATAATTCTCAAATATATAACAATACCAACTATGGAATAAATTTCACGTCTTGATCAAATAATATATTTAATAATACGTGGATTTATAATAACGGAACGACAGGAGTATATATCAATGCAATTTCTATTACCAACAAATACTATGGAACAAACAAAATATTTTGAAATACGAGCGATATTTGATGAACAGCGGCAAACTTAACTGCATGATTAAACGGAGATTATCCTGCTCTTGGACGAATAGATGGAATACTAGACCAAACAAATATTCTCTCACGAGATTATTTTACCAACCCCAAAAATAATACATATAATTATTTATCTATACGATCTGGGACATTTTCTAGTTTAAGAGGAAACAAAATATTTACAGGAACAACAGGAATACAATATAGTTATGGTAGTGGAATCTTGACGCAAGCACAGCCAGTACTCTATAACAGAACTACTTTAGTACTATCATGAACATTTGTCTGAACAAATTATATCTGAAGTTCTATACCCAAAATTACCTGAGATATTCAAGGTATATGAAGTTATAACGGAATGAATAGTATCATTACATGAATAGTAAGTAGCCCAGCAACCAAGTACAATATCTACGGAGATCTCACAAGATTCTTGTATGGTATAGATAGCAATACAAGTACATGAATTACATTCTCATGATGATTAGCAACAGGAGAAATTATTACTCAAATATACGACCCAATAAATTATTTTGCGACTCATTTTCAAAAAGTTGCGAACATAGATACAACAGCACCATCCACACCAATCCTCGTAAGCCCAAGTAGTGGAACGATGTTCAGTACATGATCAGTTCAACTTATATGGTCTGCAGCTATGGACACAGGAATTTGAATATGATGATATATATATCAAGTAAGTACAGATTTGTGATTTTCAACTATCATAAATTCTGGGACACAAACCACCACAGGAATATCTCTGAATAATCTCACGAACGGAACATACTATCGAAGAATAGCTGCTTACGACAATGCAGGAAACACATGAACACGAAGTACTATATGGAATTTCAATATCATTATGATCTCAGCACCAGTAGTCGGCATCGGATATATTTCATCATGAATAACGGGAGATAATTGATGAGTAAAGTATTATAAAGGAATAATAAATATCAGGGCAAGTTTATCATGAACTAATATCACTTCATGTGAATATACGATTAATGGATCATCACGAGTTATTGCAAACATATGAGTAAACTATTGTGAAGCAACGAATATTAATCCAACAACAGATATTTCTCTCCAATTCCGTGCAACAAATAGTGCAGGTATAAACACATGATGAATCATAAATTATATGTACGATGGTATTTGACCTACAACACCGATATTACTTTCCCCTAGTAGTGGGACAATATTTACTACATGAAACGTTATACTATTACGAAACTGAAGTACAGACATAGGAGCGGGCTTGAGTGGCTATTTTTATCAAATAAGTACAGATTCCTGATTTTCAACTATCATAAATTCTGGAATACAAACCACCACAGGAATATCTCTGAATAATCTCATGGACGGAACATACTATCGAAGAATATATGCTATCGATAACGTAGGGAATACCTGAGCACGAAGTGCTCTACGAAATTTCACGATACTACCAGCGATATCTTTTGATATAACTGCACCTACAGCATTAAATATAGGAAACATTTCTGTACCAGAAGCTACTCAAGTGATAGAAAAAATATTTACATGACTGAGTACATATTTTACAGTCTCTGATTATGTATGAGATGATATAGGCTATTACACGACAATATCTATGACAAATCTTGTAGATGGAAATGGAAATATATTGAGTAATGATAATATCGCAATCAAAACAGAATATCGGCAATTACGTGAACATATATACCATTTAGTAATAATGTCCTTACATTTATCAAAAGAAATGCATGAACAAATGGTGGAATAAAATGAACGTATGGAGTAGCTCCCGCATTACAATTAACTATTCCACAGTTGCAAAATGCTGGTAACTATTCATGAACACTCATATATACACTCTATCCAAATTAGGATAAAATTATTTTTTTTGTTGATTCTCTTATACATATATATAATATACAAAGGCATATATAAACTGTTTTTATTTTTTTTGTTCTCATGAAAAAAAATATATTTTTGCTTGTAGGTATTAGTTTACTCGTAATGATTGCTCCTGTCTACGCTGATGCACTCAAAAGTATCTCTTTAGATTATTGTGCTGTTACCGGAAATATACTTCCCTATACTATAGATACTACAGTAGAGACAGGTATTTGTTATAAAGTTACCAATACCTCTGATCAAGAAATAACTATGAAAATAAATTTTGTTGATGGAACATTTACCAATGACCAACGACAAAATAGAGCATGTTTGGATGAGTCAGCAAAAGAAAATTTTGGTCAATACGTTACCAATTATGAAAAAACAGTTACCCTATCAGGTTGAGAAACCAAAACTGAAACAGCGAGATTTTCATATCCTGAAGGTACGGATGGACAATACCATGGATGTATAACATATTCCGTAGTAGATACGTCTAGCAAAACGAGTACAGGAGAAAATTCCAACTTCAGTATTTTGATGCGTAAAGCAAAATTTATAGATGTACTTGTCGGTCATCCAGAAAAAATCACCGGAGGTATTGTGCTCAAACCATTTGCTCTTTCGTGAAATAATCTTTCTTCAAATCCCAAAATTAGAATATATCAAGATATGTCTGACAATAAATACGTGATAGAATTGACAATAAAAAATGAGGCTTCAGTAGAACAAGATGTAGTAGTAACCGGAGTTGTTTCAAATCTTTTGACCTATAAACATACCTTTATAGAAACACGTAAAATCCTCAAAGGACAGGAATTTATCATTACAAAAAAATTGGAAGACATACCAAATTATTATGTAGATGTAGATATTGCATTAGCATATACTCCAGTTATTCAAGGCATGCCAAACCTTGTCCCTCAGACATCACATATTCACGAAACAGCACGTATTTTTATCGTAAATATGATAACGATGGTGACAGCGATCGTTTTACTATTGTTGTTGATTATCATTATCTTACTTATAAGATCACTAACAAAAAAAAGAAATATTCAACCATGATTCTGACCAATTCCTTCGACTCCCGTTGCTTCATCACAAGTGATTCCTTGACCACAAAACAATATGCCATCAGCGCCCATAGTTCAAACTCAGCAACAAGTTTCACCACCACCGACGAATATATAAAAAATAATTTTATCTGCTAAAAACAGGACATGAAAAGATATACTCTAGTATCAAGTATTTTTTTGTTTTCATTGAGTATATCTTTGGTATCAGGAGCAGATATATCAACAAAAGAGGCAAATTCATCCATAAATGGTGAGGTATTTCAGGAAGCAAGTGCTGAAGTACAAAGTATAGAAGTCGGTTTTTGCGAAAATGATGCCAAGACAAAAAAATATCAAATCAATGCAGGAGATATACAAGATATATGTTTAGAGGTGAGTAATAATGCAAGTAAAGATATTATGGTATCTCTAGATTTCGTAGATGGAACATTTACCAACGACCAACGGAAAAATAGAGCGTGTTTAGATAGTAATCAGAAAGAAAAATTTGGTCAGTATGTTACATGAAATAAAAATTCTCTTATTATACCAGCAAAATCATCAATAATTACTCATGCAAATATGCAATATCCTAGAGGAATAGTTGGAGAGATTAACGGGTGTTTAGTCTATTATACGAAATGAGTTTCTGGAGGTGGAAGTGTGGATTTTAGTATCTTAGTTCGTAGAGCAAAATTTATAGATGTTACTATTCTACCATGATTTTTTGCTATCTATCAGAGATATATTTTTGGAGCTGCATTGGCAATAATAATTCTACTACTATATAGTATAAAAAAATTTATTCGTAGAAAAAAATAAAATAAAAAAAAGCCCTACAAATACTTGCAGAGCTTTTTTTGTATATAATGATAATTAGTAGGTGAATATAAGTTGTCCTGTATATGAAGCTGGAGCTTGTGCTGCAGGAATTTGTACTTTGAGAGTAATCTCTTGAGAATATTTAGAAAGTCATGAACTATTATTTCTAGAGACAAAAGTAACTGGCGTATTGAGTGAAGTATTTGGGGCTCAGGTAGCAGTCAATGCTTTTCCTGTACCTAATCGATCAGTTCCTGTATAAGTAATTGCAGTAGCAGGAATATCGGTAACACCAGATGCAGTTAATGATGAACTTTGGAGTGTTATAGTAAATGCTGATCATAACATATCACTTACGGTAAACCTATGATCACTAGCAGATGATGCAGAGATTTCTTCTAAACTCGCTGCGTAACTTCAGATATCGATATTGTTTGACTGGTTTCCTGGATGCAAAAAATATGAATCCATAGCACTACCTGTATCTTTGAAAAAGCTAAAAGTTCAAACGGTAATTCATAAAGTAGTATTCGTAGAACTATTAATAGCAAATGATGTTCAAAAATACAGGAGTCATAATGTTAGTACGACGCCAAGAGTAAGATACATATAGGTAAGTTTTTTAGTTCATCAAATATACATACGAGTAATTAAACGATTAATAATGTAAATATATAAACAGTAGTTTTTTATACATTATATAGGTTTTTTTGTTTTTTGCAAATTATATATGTTGATTTTATAATGATGGTCATGGAGTACCAACTCATAGAGCATCTGCTCTCATAAGCATGAGCATAACATATCATCTGATTTCAGGCATCATAGGGTCATTTATCTGTCTCATAATGTCGTGATCTTTGAGTGCGTGAAGATGTTTAGAATATCGAAGTAATTCTTGGTGAAGCAATACAGCTGATGAAAAAACAAGCCCAATTGAAGAAATGACAGATTTTATATTATTCTTTATAGTAATAAAAAGTGTTCTTTCTCATGGTTGTATATTGTAGGTATTACCAAAAAGCAATCTAGAAAGGGCAGTACCAAACTGAGCTCTACTGACCAAAAGATTAGGTTCAAATTTTTTTTGAGGAGTAATTCCATCTTCCTGTAATCACATAAGTCCTAGCTGACATGATAAAACAGCAAACGATTGCATTTCTTTGCTTTCATAATTCATGTCAGAAAATACACATTTTTTTGTTGTATCCGGAGTTTTTCAGACAAACTGTACCGCAAACGTAGAGAGCATTTTGGCAAGATGTTTTCTCAGGATTACTCACGTCATATCAGCTTGTTGAATGGTTGGCATAGTTGTTATAGAATACGCATGTGCCCAAAGATATGCATTAATAAATTCTTGTGAAAATCACAATCATAAAATATTTCATCAAGTATATGCGCTTGTATGTCATGTCTCATGATTATAGATACAACTATTATCATAATAACTAGAAGAAAAATCGCCATCAGGACAAACATCTCTATAAAGTATTTGCCCTCATCAACCTCATTGTTGTATTGGTCCATAAGGTGGGGCATGGAAGATTGAAAAATTTAAAAACACACTATTCCCCGCAATATCAGTAACACGAAAAATATAATTTCAATTTTCTATTATAGTTGCATTATTTTCATAATAAATATTGTTTAATGTTGCAATAACTCATGGGTTATTGTCAGAAAAATTGATAGTAGCATATCCACTTTGATTAAAAATTATGTTAAATATTGGTAACTCTTTATCAATCCAAGTAATGTTATCTACAAAAGTTAGATGGTTCCATAAGTTAGTCGGTCAGTATACTCATCAAGAAGTATAGGGTCAAGTTCCCCGAAGATAAGAGAAAGTATATATTCAATTTCCTGTTACTATATAGTCAAGTGTGCCAGTAATACTTGATGATCACGTAATACTCGCATATACATTACCACTAGTAAAAAGCCCTGACGAATGGGCAGGAGTATAGACCATGTGAGTAATCGTATCGTTGATCCCTAAGGAAAGTGTAGTTCATTCATTAGATGCAAAAATTACTCTTCATATGAGAGTAAAGAGACAAAATATAAGTAAGATGAATGTTTTGGTGGTGTAACGATCCATAGAGATGAAAAGTTCAAAGCAAAAATAAAATACATATAAGTATACACCAAAACTATAAAAAATGCAAATTTGAATATTATATGTGTTTTTTATGGTTTGTACAGTCAAAAGACGCAGAAAACGCGTCTTTTTTCTATAAAATAAAAAAAAAAACAGGGGAGTAGATACAATTAGAGAGTAATCCTTTTAGTTTGCTTGGTAGCTATGAATAAATACCTCTCCCATCATAGAGAAACCCATGAAACTTCTTACCGTGAATATAATCACAAAAGTAAGAAAGTTGTTAACGAACAAAGAAAAAATAGAGAAGAATTGGAGAAGGTAATAAACAACGAAATAAATTATTTTATACAATTAGCAAAATATTATTATACCAATACAGTCAAAGAATCTGAAGTAGAAGAAATCGAGAAAAACGAAGACGATCTCTATACGCTCATCAAAGATCCCAAAGATCCCAAAAAAGATTTGTTGGTATTGATCAAAACAGATGAATTACCTGAAGTAGACGAGAGCAAAAAAGAGAATAGTGAGTTAAAAAGCTATATAAACTGACCATTGCCTATTTTTATTGTACCGCATTGGATAAAAAATACAGGCATGAAAGCTACGGAATTTCTCAATAATAACGCGATACTTTATTTCTTCCCTCATAAGTGAGGAAAATTAGAGTTACGTATGACAGAAAAAGAAAGAGAGCATCCTATTGATTATAATCATGCAAATATACCACAATATACAGATAGCATAGTAAACTTACAAAATATGATATTTAAAAAAATACTTAAAAATAATACTCTCTTTAAAGGTTTTTCAAATGATAAAGTATTTGAAAAATTCGTAAAAAAAATGGAAGATCTTAAAACATATACTCCTACAAAACTCTATCAACGAAGCAAAGATACTCATGAGTATAACCAAGATGAAGAAGAAACAAAAATATACGCTATCATCCGTGAATGTCTCTTGTATATGAGCGAATGAGACAACGAGAAACTCTTTAATCTCATCCAAGCGTTTGATATACAGAAAGAGATATTTACTCAACAGAAATAGTTTGTAATAAAATAGAACAACATTAAGTATTTTTACTTATTAATTATTAGAAAAATGGCTTTAGATTTCGATTTGTTTAAGGTAGTAGACGTAAAAAACCCTAGTAAAAACTGTACAGAAATATTTTTTTCTGATGGAAAGGACAACGAACTCAAAAGAACTTCTTTGGTTATCTTCGAACAACAGGTGAAATATATTACTACGGAAGAATATGAAACATATAAGAGAGTGAAAATATATATCATCGATGATGATGATGCAATCATGATAGATTTTCATCCAGATGAATATCAATTTTTTGAAGCATTCTTCTTGGCACTTTACAATAAAAATATTTAGAGATTATTTTAATTATTTATATATAAAAACATGATGAATCTAACTCCTATCAAAATTGTCGTTGATGATATCAAAACCATAAAAATCCAGTGAGCAAGCAATGTCGCTAAGGAAGGAATAGATACCTTAGCCAAAGAAATCAAAAACCAAAAATTCAAATCTGAAAAAGAATTTGACACGTTTCTCAAACAAGCGATTGTGATTCTCAAACAAGCGAGAGCTACAGAGCCGATGTTATTTAATTGACTCAAATACTGCTTAGCGAACTACAAAACATTGTTAGCAAAAAAAACAGATCTCAAAACGATGACGATGAAATTATTTCAAGCATGTAAAAATTACTTAGGTGATATAGAAAGAGAGGAGGCATTGAGGCCACTTATCTGAGCTAGACTTATAAAGAAACACATGAATATTATGACACATTGCCATTCATCATCTGTGATAAAATTACTCGTAACCGCCCACAAACAAGATAAAGATATTCATGTCTATAATACAGAGACGAGACCATTATATCAGTGAAGAAGAACCTCACAAGAGCTTATAAAAGCAGGAGTGACAGATACGATGATTACGGACGATGCAGCTCCGTTTTTCGTAGATAATTTATACGAATCTGATACACATATCGATATGTTGATTATAGGTTCTGATGCCATCAAGATGGATGGAAGCATATACAATAAGATTGGAAGTTTCGGATTGGCATTAGCTGCTCGACATTCCAAAATTCCCGTCTATATCGTAGGAAGTCTAAATAAGGTAGATACCGAAAACAACGTAAAAATAGAACAAAGATCCGGTAAAGAACTTCGACCAGAAGCTCCGAAATGACTTAGAATTCTCAACTACGCATTCGACATGGTTCCTGCAAAATTCATCACAGGAATAATCACAGAATATGGTATTATCAAACCTCAAGATATCAAAAAAGCAGTCAAGAAACATTGTCCTTGGATGGTGAAGTAAAGTTTTATATGGGATATATTTTATGAATGACGGTAGAAGCACCCAAAAATTCTAACAATGAAATAAATAAAGATAAAACCTTGTATGATATTGTTCAAGCTATGGGTCTAAATTTTGTTAATGTTGCTCATGATTTGGCCAAAATGGCTGGAATAAAAGATTATAAGGGTACTGCACCTCAAAATATAGAGATAAGAAGAAAGATTTTATCTGGAGAGTTGATGCCAGTCAAAGACTTGAAAACAGCAAGCAATGTATTTTCTTCAGAAAAACAGAAAGTGATTCTTCAAGTTATATGAAAAGATATTACGATAGAACAGATGAATACATACATTGCAAATTTACCACCAAATAAGGTAAAAATATTAGAAAACTTAAAAAATACAGAATTTGTATGATTTCTTCGTCAAGAAATAAAAACAGTTATTGCTCATGTAGATAAATCAAAGGTAGAAGGAAATACAGATGAAATAAATGTGACTTTTGCAGAAAGGACAGCAAGTATGATTGAGGTAAATAATTTGGAAACGAGTTTGAGGCTATTTTTGGAAAAAAACAATGAAAATTATGATAACATATATAAAAAAGCTAATATTATTGAAAAATGGAATGAAAAAGAGTTTTCTTGAACAAAAGATAAATTATTGAAAAAATATAATAATAATGAAGAAGAAGCAAAAAAACATTTCAATATGACATTTATGACTGCTGAAGTCTATAAAGATAAGTCACTTAGTCAAAATCAAGAATTTAAAAATATTGCGAGTGGTGTATATGCATACAATGAATGATTATGAATAGATTTGAAATCTCTATGGTGAGAAGAATTTTATGCAAGCGTACAATCACGATATCTAGAACAAAAGACATATCAAGCACAAAGAGATACATATGGTGAGTCTTTTTCGTCAATAGATCAGTTACAAAGCATAGAAAACGATGATATGATTAAGACAAATATAAAAATAGAAAAATGGGTTTTGGAAGAAAATAAGGATTATGAATATTATAAAAATCTAGTGAAAATTGATACAAATTTCTATAATATTTTACAAAATGATGTTACCTCAAAAAAATTATTAAACATAGAAAATCCTACAAAAGAAGAAAAAAAGATAATAGTCGATATGATGAAAAAAAAATCATGATTAACGGAAGAATCTGAAAAATGACTCAAAGAAGAAACTAATAATATAATTAAAGAGCAGCTTAAATACTTTGAAACTCTATATGGATATCGATCTTACTGAGCAAGAAAATGTATTGGATAAATTTATTCTCCAACAACAGAAAGATTTCATTAAAAAGGATGGAGAAGATGTAGTCTTGGATATCGATGGTACCATAAATGGAAAGAAAATGAAACTTTATTATAATCTCAGTAAATGAACGCTTCAGCAAGAAGAATTTCTCTCTAGAAGTGGCATAAACACACCATTTTCTATCAATGATCCCGTTGGTGGAAAAAAAGATGTAACCGGTATACAACTACCAAAATTCCAAGATTTTATGACGTGAGCAGGAGATATTGATTATAAAAGTGTTATGAATATTTCAAAGTCTCTGGATGAATATAAAAAAAATGTAGCTAGTGAACTCAAACTCAATATCAAAAAACAAGGTACTTGGGATATGGATACAGAGAAAGATATATTCGAGAAAAAAATACTCAAGGATATTGCAGCGCAAGAGATATGTACTTTTATGGGCAAAAATAAGGATATTCCAGCGGAAACTCTTTCTAGAGAAGAAAACCCAGTAGCCTACGATATGTATTCAGTTATAGATAATAGTCTTAATTATTATACAATAGACGAGCTAAAGACATTTAGAACATATATATCTCATCTTATTACAAAAAAAGAGTCGTATGTAGGTAATCTCAAAGCCAAAGACAATAATCAAGAAAAATATCTGCTATGATTGGTTGGTAATCCCAAGACTTTATTGGATAAAGAATTCCAAAAAACTAAAAATAGTTATGCGTTGTTTCTTTCTCTATTTCAAACCAAAGAATCAAATATATCTATTATAGATCTCACAAGTTTAGGAAATTTTATCACAAAATCAGAGCTAACAGAAAATAAAGATATGTCATATTTGCCCAATCTTGAAATGCATACGAGCTTCAAAAATGCTATGTCAGAGATGGAAGATAATATGTCCTTGGCAGGATTAAACAAAGATATCGAAAATTTGCCAGAAACCAAAAAATCAGTATAATTATAAGATACTTTATCTATTAAACATATCATGATGGCTTTAGAGCAATCACAACAAAATGAAATTAAGCAAGAAGTCTTGAAGAATGCATGAGCTACTACAACAAAATTTTCCAATACAAACTATAAAACTGCACAGGATAAGACAGAAAAAAATCATATTATCAGTGAAAAAGAAGCAGATGATGATTTGAATAAATTCTTAGAAGAAAAATTTAAAGACGATATGAAAGTAGTGTGGACTGAATCTACAGCATACATGGCAAATGGAGATTTTCAAAAGGCTCTCGATGTCCTATATCCTGTGATAGAAAAGAATAAAGATTTTTTATTCGAACAATTTAATGTTGATATTAATATCTGGTGAAATGCCTGAGAATTATATGCGGATACGTATAATTTGAATTTGTCTGATCATAACTGAGGAGAAAGTAAATCAATTAAAGATTATGAAACACAAACAGCGAAAATGTATCAAGAAATAAAAAATCAAGAAGGTGAAAATAAATGAAAAAATTTATGAACAGCTTCATTGACTATGTATCTTTTGATTATGAATGATCGTAATGTTAAATTAAAAAAAATACTATTTGGTGATAAATAATATCATATAGGGCCTTTTAAATTATAAATATAAACAAAAATGGATATCAAAGAACTTCTAACTACGCTTAATCCTCACCAGTCAGCGTATGTAAACTTAGATTTGCCTAACCCAAAAAATGGTGAATATATGCTTTGTGTATTTCATTTGATCCCAGGAGGAAAATTGAATATGCTCCAGGCAGCATGTGAAGTATCAGCAGAATCATCTACCGGGACCAATTTCGCAGTACAGACAGAGACGGCATTTTCTAGAGAGATGAATTCTCTCGTCTATAAAGTAGATATTGAAAAAAACCTAGTATGGATCGCATATCCACGAAGATTATTTGATCGTGGTGGTAACGTACAAAATATATTAACCTATATTGCAGGTAATGTCTTCGGTATGAAAGAAGTACAAGCATTGAAACTTCTTGATGTACGATTTCCATCAGCAATGCTAGAACAATATGATGGACCAAGTTATACATTGGACGATATGAGAGCATACTTGAATGTCTATGATAGACCAATCCTTGGAACTATCGTGAAACCTAAGATGGGGCTTACTTCTTCAGAATATGCTGAGGTAGCATACGATTTTCGAAGAGGAGGTGGAGATTTCGTGAAAAATGACGAACCACAAGCAAATCAAGATTTCTGTCCGTATGATAAAATGGTAAAATATGTAACAGAAGCCATAGCCAAAGCCGTAAAAGAAACATGACATAAAAAGGTTCATTCATTTAACGTTTCAGCATCAGATTACGAAACCATGATAGCGAGATGTGAGATGATTGTAAATTCAGGTATGGAAAAAGGTTCCTATGCTTTTCTTATTGATGGAACAACAGCTGGATGGATGGCAGTACAGACCTTAAGAAGAAAATATCCCGACGTATTCATTCATTTTCACAGAGCAGGACATGGGGCATTTACGAGACCAGAAAATCCAATCGGATATACTGTTTTAGTACTATCTAAATTTGCTAGATTGGCAGGTGCATCTGGTATCCATACGGGTACAGCAGGAGTAGGAAAGATGGCGGGAACCCCAGAGGAAGATGTAACTGCGGCGCATAATATTTTCTGACTTGATGAACCAGGACATATATTTGAACAATCACGAGGAGAAATTCCAGAAAATGATAAAGATCGAATCAAAAAAGTACAAGAAGATCATCATCAACATGTAACTAAAGAAGATGACAGTTGGAGAAATATGAAAAAATGTTGCCCAATTATCTCAGGAGGACTTAATCCAACACTCTTGAAACCATTCATCGATGTGATGGAAGATGTTGATTTTATTACTACCATGTGAGCTGGTTGTCACGCACACCCGGGTGGGACACAAAAAGGCGCAACAGCATTAGTTCAGTCATGCGAGGCATACAAGAAAGGAATAGATATTCATGAATATGCAAAAGACCATGAAGAATTGGCTCAGGCGATTGAATTCTTTGAAAAGAAAGATAACAAAGATGTTAGACACGCTGCTAGAAGAGAATCAAATTAGATAATATAGTTTTATTTTGCTATATATTATATGATCAATTATATTGATGAAGATAAAAATATACATGGATGAAATACTCATAAAACATGTGCAGGTGAGTTATTCCAAGGTTTAACTTCTAATGATATTTTTCCAATTCATAAGTCTTATGAACCAATTAAAGATATCTCACAGATACCAGAACTAGTAGAAACTCCATTAGTATCGGCAGTAGAAAAACTATTTCAAAAAAAAATTAAAACGATTGATACATCAGCAAATACAGATAAAATTTGGATACAAATATATTATGATGTATTAAACCCAACAAATAGGGGAATAGCTGAAAAAATAGGATGAACATTTAGCCTCTCTTGATGGTCTGGTGGACGTCCAATAATTTGTTTTGCTCTGCCTCCAATAAAATCTACACCAGTAAAATACATAGAGGATTGGTGAAACTGGATAGCAGATAGTTTCCAGAAACAAGACTTCGTAGTAATAAAGAAATCATGGACACTTGCAGAGATGGCAAAATTTAGACGTATACCGTGATCAACAGAAGCTAAAATACTTGAAGATATGAAACCAATACTTATGACAAGAAGCATAAATTATAATCCACAAACAAAAATATTTACTACAATATAAAATATTTTATCACTTTATTATTATTATGAGAAATGTTTTTAATGCCATAACAAAATTTGTAGATCTTACCGAAGGAGATACTCTGACGATATGGATCAATGAAGCACAAGCCGCAGCGTTTGGTATCAATGCAATGGATAAAATTGCTATGAATTATAATGGTCAGGAATATGTCCTAGACGCTAATCTTACGCATAGATATGTAGATCAAAATGAAGTAGGGATCCCAAGAGATGTGAGTGAAAAATATAAAATCCCGGTATGATCTAAGGTAACGGTCAGCTTCACACAGACAAGTTCTGCTGCTTTGGATGCATTAAAAAGAGGATTGAATGGAATTTCATTTACAGAAAAAGATATTAAACTGATTATGGAAGATATTTCCAATAACCGTTTCGCTGATACCTTAGTGACCTACTTTTCTGCACTTGGATTTATTCGTAAATCTAGTGATAAGGAGATTTATCGAACCGCAAAATATATGGCTGAAGCTGGTGAGATGATCAAGTTTAAATGAATAGTTGCAGACAAACACTGTATGTGAGGAGTACCAGGTAATGAGACAACGATGATTATGATTCCGTTACTTGCTTCGTTATGAATCAAGATGCCTAAGGTATTTTCCAAGGCTATTACGACTCCAGCAGCGACAGGAGAATGTGTGAGTGTGTTGATGGATATTTCGTTTACTAAATCAGAAATCGAAGCATTAGTTAAAAAAAATAATTGCTGTCTAGTATGGGGTGGTGGATTGGATATGGCACCAGCTGATGAAAAATTAATCAAAGTTGCATATCCATTGAGCATGCAATCATACCCGAGAACCATCGCGAGTATTATGGCCAAGAAATACGCAGTAGGAATCAATCATTCATTGATAGATATTCCCGTTTGACCTACAGCAAAAGTGCCTGATATGAAGACTGCTAAACGACTCAAGAAAAAATATGAATATGTAGGAAAGAAACTTGGAATGAAAGTACACGTCGAGATTACTAGCGCATTACAGCCTATCGGAGGTGGTATCGGAGCAACACTTCAGGTCAGAGAAGTTTTGCGTGTATTGCAACAGCATCCAAGTAGACCACAAGACCTAGAAGATAAAGCAGTATATCTAGCAAGCAAGATTATTGAACTTGTAGGTATGGCAAAAGGTAAACAAGCACATGATCTAGCATATGGACAATTAATATCATGAGCAGCACGGAAAAAAATGCAGAAAATAATTTCTGCTCAACATGGTAATCCAGATGTACACTCAGAAAAATTGAAATTAGCTGAACATACCAAAGATATTTTTGCAACCAAGAATGGTAAAGTAGTTGATATCGATATGAAAACACTCAATCTTCTCGCAAGGACACTTGGTGCACCACTAGATCTCAAGGCTGGAGTATATCTCTATCAAAAGCTTGGTGGGCAGGTCAAAAAAGGCGAGAAATTATTCGCTATTTATGCTGATGAGAAGTCTAAAATTGATCTAGCGAGAGAATTTTTGAAAGAAAAAAATATTTATACTATCAAATAATTTTACTTTTTGTATTGAGAGATGACAGGTATTGTAATGAGTATGGGACCATCAAATAATAGTGAAGCACAGCTTATCAGATGCTACGAAAATGGTATCAGGATACTGAGATTCAATTTTCCTCATTACACCCAAGAAACGACAAAAAGAGATGTAGCTATTGCTCATGCAGTAGAACAACAAGTCGGAGGAAAATTTCAATTATTACTTGATACGGAAGGGCCTGAAATCAGAACCGGTGTATTAGAAACTCCTATCACATATAGTATTTGAGAAATATTTAAAATCTATATCAGAGAAAATCATGGTGATCCCAAATGATTATTTTGTGATTATCTTTCATTAGTTGATGATGTAAAAATCGGGGGAATCGTAAAAATAGATGCAGGATTGCTCGACGTAGAAGTGCTAGAAAAAGGGTCAGAATATATAGTAGTCAAAGCATTGAATAATTTTGTGGTTGGATCAAGAAGACATCTTAATCTCCCAGGTGTTCGCATAAAACTTCCAGGACTTACCGAAAGAGACAAAAAAAATGTTTTGCTGGCGATCGAACAAAAATTCGATTATATTGCATTGAGTTTTACGAGAAAAGCTGACGATGTCATCGAACTCAGAAATTTTTTGAAAACTAATGGTGGAGAACAGATCAAAATCATTGCCAAGATAGAAAATCAAGAAGGAGTTGATAATGTAAGCTCAATCATCGATGCAAGTGATATGATTATGGTTGCTAGGGGAGACCTAGGAACTGAATTGCCGGTTGAAATGATTCCTATCCATCAGATGAATATCGTAAAAAGCTGTAAAATAAAAAATACTCCCGTGATAGTGGCTACTCAGATGTTGGAATCAATGATTTCCAATCCAGTGCCTACGAGAGCAGAAGTGAGTGATATCTTTTATGCCGTTCGTGAAGGCGCTGAATATGTAATGCTGTCGTGAGAAACTGCAATTGGTAAGTATCCCATTGAATGTATCAAAGTCATGAACAAGGTGATTACTGAAGCAGAAAAATACAAATAAAATACATTAGTCTCTATACCATTGCTTAAAGCTTTCCCATTGGACCAGGATATGTGCGTATGCTTCATGTCAGGTTTTTTTAAATTTCTCAAAAACATGTGTCCGATAATCATTCATATATGATCATCAGATGACAAAGTCTATAAGTCGATTATTTAAATCTTTTTCTAGTTTTTTAAACATATTGTATAGTAAGGTAAATTGTAGTATTTCAGCAATATTATAAAAAAAACCTTGTAATTATCAAACTAAAAAACATATTTCAACCATGAAAAAAATAATATTATCAATAGTTATGTGTATATCGTTAATGGGTGCTGTGGGAGCGTTTGATTTTTCTGGTTGTCAGGAAAGAACATTCACCGTAACTGCATATTATTCACCAGAAAGTGGTCAGATATTTTATTATAAACCGACATTTCTGGATGAAGTAAATCTTAATGGTGAAGGACATTATGGGGCTTCAGGAAAAAAAGTGTTTAATGGAATGTTAGCATGACCAGTGACGTATCCTTTTGGTTCAATAATTTATTTTCCATGATTTGGTGTAGGAGAAATCGCTGATAGAGGAGGGGCAATTGTATTGTCTGGTGAAAGAGGACAAAGTTGTGATCGTATCGATATCTGGATGTGAAATGGTGAAGAATGACTTATTAGAGCGCTCACTTTTGGCAAAAAAAATATGACAGGATATTTTTGTGATAGTACAATAGTTAAGACCTCACCTAAGGATTTGCTACTACGAGACAAAGTTCCTGTACTCAAAAACTTTTTCGATATCGCGGTATGGATACAACAACTCGAAGAATGAAGAAACGATATTTGGACACGAACATTACAAAAATATTTAGTAAAATTATGATATCTCAACAAAAAATATCGAAATGGAAATTACGAAAAAAATACAAAAAAAGCGCTCTGTACATATCAAGTTGCCAAAAAAATAATTTCTTCAAAAAGTCCTGACTGTTGAACTTTTGGCTCGATGACAAGATATACGATGAAAATAGATATGCAGAAAAAGGGTTTTTTGCCAGATAATTTATATGCGACAGGGATATTTACTGCTATCATAAATTTAGCAAAATATTACAACTGAACACCGACTGAAAGCCTCCCTGTTAAGGGAGGAAACGAAGGGGTGTTTGATATAACTCAAAAACAAAATATCTTTAAGTTCTATAGAGCATATACTAGGTGACAGCAAAATTCAGAAATAAAAATCCTCCAAGTATTTTTACAGGCTCAATGACTTTATAGGTGAACTATTGATGGAATATATTCCAAAACTACAACCAATGCACTCTATGAATTCCAAAAAAAATATTCACTGATTTCCGATAGTGATCCATCGATATTGAGAGGATTTCTAGGTCCCAAGACAAGATCAAAGATCAATGAACTCAGAATGAAATAATTTTTTTAAAAAAAATATATGAGAAAGCCCGGAAAAATCCGGGCTTTGACATACGTGTTGTTTTTCTAATGGGAAAGCATTGCCATTAACATAATTTCAAGAACACTTCGGCGTTCAATGTTTTTGGCATGAATCATGCATGCTTCACAATTCCCTTCACAGGGTTCAAGAGGGAGAAATCCAGCAATAATACTGTCTGATTTAGCTAAAATGTCGCGGATTTCAGTAAACGCAGGTTGTAAGTCAGCAAGCTCTTCTTTTGTTTTATCATGAGATATGATCTCAATCAAAACATTTGGGTTACGTGTTGCTTCAATTGCGAGTTTGGTATCCAATTCACTGTCTCTCGGACAAGTGATTTTCGTTTGCACCGAAATCACTGTTTTTTCTCCTGAAATTCCTGTTTGGTTGATGTTTACGATAAGTAATTTTTTCATAGTATTACATTTTGTTGTATATGAAATGTAATAATTTGGTGTATAAAATCAAGTATAATTGTGATTATATCATAAAAGATAAAAATGTCATATATAAATAAAGAAAAGTTGATAGTTTTTTGATAAAAACAAGCCCAGTAAGTATACTTAGTATAGGTATTTTATTGATACTTTAAAGGTATGGAACAAAAAAAGCAATTACTCATAAAAGTACTTAAAAAACTTCAGCCATATCGAAATCTAGCTGAAGGGATTTTAGCTTTGGTGGAAAGTAGCTATGTAGATGAAAAGACGATAGATGGAATCGTACATATCTTAGCCATATCTATTAAAAATGTTAAGGATACATGAGATAAAAAGAAAATGATGAAATGATTGGATGTTATGAAAAAAATAAAAACATTAGAAGATCAAGAGCATCGTAAAGATGAAGAATCTGCAGAAAGTATTTTATCAAAAATATAATCTTTATGGGAGATGTTTTAAAACAAATTGATAGGAAGGAGGGCGATAATAATAAAGAAATCGATCTCAATGAAATCCAGAAAGCGTTGGATGAATGATTTTTTGATAAAAAAGATAAAATTTGAAATGTAATCAAGGTGTTGGATGAAAACGAAAGTAAATTGATTGCGAGCTATACTGAGTCATTAATCACAGGAGTTTCAGATATTTTCAAAAAGCTTGGAGAAAATAAAAATGATTGTTCATTATTGACGGTACAAGAAAAAAAAATGTTGCAATTGTATGATGTTACATTACTCCAAAAGGATGAAACAGGAATCATAGATGGTAATATTACTGATTATAATGCAATCCAAAAAATAGAAGATCAGTTTATAAAAACATTAACCAATGAAAAAAAGTTTCCATTTTTTCTTCAGGAAGCTAGTAATGATGGTAAATATTTTGCTGACAAAGAAGAGATAACATACGAGAATGGTAAGTTAGTATACAACAAATGGTCTCAAAAAATAGTAGGAAGCGCTCTGGGTGAATTAAGTATGGATCAAGATACCATCAATGATTTCATAGACAAATCCAGGATAGCAGCGAAGCAATGAGCTATTCAGTGATATATCGATCAATTGCCTGTAGTGGTATGACAGACATTTTTACTATCCAAGGAAGATAATACAGTAAGTATTACGGTTGAAGAGGGTAGTGTAGATATGTCAGAGACGATAAAAATTGATGATATTACTGATGCTACCATGGTGAGTGAAGATGTATTTATCAAATATATACAACCAAAGATAGATGTTCTTGAGAAGAAACATCACAAGATAGATGAAATTAATTTTGATACAGACAAAAAAACTATAAGTACAGCAGAAATTAATATATCACTTAACGAATTCACTCCCGAGGATCGAAAAGATGTCAAAGCATCTATGGCAGAAGAGAAAAATAAGGATGTAGCGGAAAGTTTGAAAACAGGATTGACGACATATTACGATAGTATAATGAAAACGTTCGCCAAAAAACCTGATACAATTCCTTCCATAGCTATACCGATATTGAATCTCTATCTCTATCTTATCGAATGAAAGGATGTTGTGGTAAATGCTGAAAAATGAACGATATTAAAAAATTATTTAGCTACAAAAAAAGCTGAACGAGTAAATAGTTTAAGTGAAGTAGTTGCGGATGATTATTATATAAATAATCTCACCAAAGATTTCGGATTAAAAACATTGAAAAAATTTCCCACGCTCAAAGAAGCGGAAAATATTTCAAAAGATACTATAACAGACTATTTTGATCTGTCAGATGAAAATGCTACTGACGAGAATAAAGAGATGATAGCAAATAATTTGAAATCATGGGCAATCGATTATCTGACTTTAGATCCGAAAGCGGTAATTCCAGAGAATAGTACTTTGACAAGTCTTAAAATCACAAAAAAAAATAAGGAAGCAGAGGTAAAAACCAATGAGGCAACCAAAAAAGTTTATGATTCATTAGTAGCTAATAAGACCGCATTTGAGAGTGGAAAATTTAAAATTTCGAGTAGTAACGTTACCAACACATGTAAAGCATTGGCTTATTTTATAAGCGAGAATTATGATGATGTAAAAATGAAAAGCATTATTGCAAATCGAAGTGCAAATGATGAAATGATGAAATTTGTAATAAAAAACGATACGTTGGACATAAATAGTACTGATAAAGATAATCCACTCAAAACATTGGAAAATATATTTAATATCTATAGCATATCTGTTTTAGCTAATTTGCCTGATAGTAAAAATCCTGATATCCGGGATGAACGTTTATTGAAGATGTATACTATACTCAAGGATACTCCTTCACGTGAGATTACGGATGCTGAAATAGATCTTGCAATACCAAGTAAAAACGCTGCTGATACCAAGAAAGCAACATATTTAAAGGCACATAAGGCAGATGTTAAAATAGTACTTACAAAATGGAAACGAAGAGAGACATACGCAGATAATACAGAATTGGTTTTGGAGAATAGAAAGATGAAATTTCCTGATACTATGACGGATGATACGAAAAAATTCTGGGATATATACAATGGTACACTTAATACGATAAATATAGAGATAGCAGCACATAAAAAAGCTATTGAAGACGCTAGAACAAATACCAATAAAGCATATGAAGAATTAGCAAGCATAGATACAGAGATATGACGAATTTCAAATAAAATGTTCTATGGAACGGCAACAACTGAAGAAAGTGCGAGATATAAAAAATTGAAAGAAAAAAGAATACCGTATGCTGCGAAAGAACGTATTGCATATGATAGTATCAACAGCACAACAATAGATTATTATAATTATATGAAGACAGTTACTAGTACATTAGATACATTAAATGATAAATATATTGATACAATTATAAAGGTACATGGTTATCGCATAGCCGAAGTACAAGCTTTGGGAGCCATAGATAGTCCATTCTGAAGTTGAATAAGATTGGATTTCAGTAATTATAGCGGTATCAAGTGATGAACAAAATCAGTGATTAGAGATACATTTTGGGAAAAGGTTGGTGATAAACGAGAATCAGATCCTGAATGAGCAATAATAGATCTTGTAGCTATTATATGAGCTGCAATAGTCGCAGCTATTGCAGTAGCGGCTACTGACTGAGCAGCTACGCCATTTGTTACTATGCTTGTAGCATGAGGAACATTTTTTGCTGTAGATAATATTATTAAAATGGTTGGTCATGGTGTTGTTGAAACAATCAAGAATGAAAATAATCCAGAAGGAATGAATAGTTTCTCGTATGGTGCACTGAAATGATTTGGTGCTATTGATGAAGGAACAGGCAAACTCAAAGATACGTCAGATATTTTATTGTCAAAATGATTTGAGCTTGTTAATGATATATTACTTTATGGAGCTTTAGGAAAAACACTTGCTGGAGCATCGAATATTGCAGGAAAAATTATATCAGAAGCATGAACAAAAGTTGCCGAATCAGCTGTTGGAAAAGTAGTGACCAAAGGATTGGCACTATGAATTGAATGAACAGCATTTAACTTCTATAACAGTTTAATATCAGGTCCTATGCAAACAGGGATAACGGTTCTTGTAAAAGACGGTGACGCTGACAAAGCTTGGTCAAGTATGAAAGCGAGTCGAGCAGATGCAGTAAACCCAGTAAATATGGTATATGGAATTCTTTATAATACTGCGTTTATTGGCTGTATCAAAGCATGAAGCGGAATCGTTTCTCCAATAACAGCAAAAATGATAGATAGAGTGGAAAACACCAAAATAGAAACCAATATAAAAAATGCGGAGACATATTCTATAGAGATAAAGGCCAAATTTGCTGAGCTTCAGAAAGAAGGATATAAAATGGAGATGAAACAGGAAAATGGTCTCATTACGTGATTTGAAATCAAGGATGCAACCTGAATTATTGTAAATATCAAAGAGGTATCACCGTGAATAGATGCGTTAAATACCAAGCTCACGGAAGCAAATGATGCTATCCAGAAATGATATGATAAGATAATTATCAAATCGAGAGCAGAAATGGAATTAGAAACCAGTAAGGGTAAATTATTAAAACTCATGACGGATTATAAATTACTCAATACATTCAGATCACCAGAAAAAATATTGGATGAAAAAATAGCAAAACTTAAAATAAAAAGTGATGCTTCTTCCAAAGAAGCATTAGTAGAATTAGAAAAAATAAAAGCAGAATATGTTGCGGCAAAAAACGCGGTGGATAGAGAAGATCAAGTAGTTGAAAATAAAATAGTTGAAAATCAATGAGTAACCGCTGACAAAGTAGTAGATAATGTTGTTACTAAAAAAACTGTTAGTCGGGAAATAGTTAAAGCAAACGCAGCTATTACTGATCCGACAGAAAGGATCAATGCAGCAAAATTACTTCCATGACTCGAAAAAATAACACCAGAACAAGAACAAGCTATTCTAGCTGCACATAAGGTATGAGGTATCAAAGACGAGGTATATAAATATACCCGAGCTGAAATCAGAGAAAAAGTGAAAATATTAGAAAAAGCATGATTTGATAAGGATCAAAGAAGGGCACTTATAGAAAACGGAATCTGTGGACGTATAGAAGACCATATTATGCTTATAAAAGAAAATGTAGCAAAGGTGGAAGCAAAGCTAAAAGAAAATTGAATTGATGTAAATACATCTTCTAGTGAAGAAGTAGCTAGCTGAGAAAAGCTTAATAAGGATACTGTTGAAGCAGAAATGGATTCATTAGATAAAGGACTCCAAGAGATTGAAAAAGGGTTAGAAAGTACATCCCCGTCATCTAAAGAAATAACAAAGAAAAAATTAGATATCATAAAAGTGCAGTTAAAAAAATTGATTGACTATGCAACAGATGAATTAAAATCATTGAAATCTGATGTTAAAACAGCAAATGGATTTTTTGAAAAATTAGATGCTATCATAGTAAGAGTATCAAAAATAGTATCGATTTTAGTAGAAATAATTCCTGAGTCAAATCATGAAGAGTTTATAGCAATTAATACCATCGATTTCTTACTCTTTGAATATATGGAGATAAGAATGAGTCGTCAAATAGATGCAATAAAAGCAGATGAAATAAAAATAGATGAGATAAGTACAGCTGAGATAAAGGCAGATGAAATAAAAATAGCTGGTATAAAAGCAGATGAAATAAAAACAAATGAGATAAAGGCAGACGAGATAAAAATAGATAAGATAGAGGCAAATGAAATAAAAATAGATAAGACAAAAACAAATGAGATAAAGGCAGATGAAATAAAAATAGATAAGATAGAGGCAAATGAAATAAAAATAGATAAGATAATAAAGGCAGATGAAGTAAAAATAGATAAGACAAAAACAAACGAAACAATTTTAGAAAATATAAAAAGTGATAAATACAAAGAGACTCAACCGTTTAAAGATTTTTTAAAGGAATATACTACATTGAGAGATATCGAGGTTGCAAAAGGTAAAGAAGTAGATTTTGATAAGAGATTTTTGACTACTCTGGAATTACATGATAAATGACTTGAATATTATGATAAAACTTGAGAATTGGTTACGGGGAAGAGTATTAATGATTACTTAGAAAATATATGAGTAGAACCAAAAAGTGATTTATGAAAAAAAATTAATGAATATGCATTTTATCAGACATTAGATAATCCACCACAATATAATTCTCATGGATTTGATCATTCGATAAATGTTACTAGTTATGTAGAGATGATATATAAGCAGGTTCCTGAATTTGTAGATAAGGTAAAAAATAGTTATTGATTAAATGAGAAAACAAGTCAATTTGTATTAAAAATGACTGGTGTTCTTCATGATTTTTGATATCCAGAAACAGAAACCATTAAGGCACCAAAATCCTTACATGGTCCCTTAGGTGCGATATTATTTGAAAAAAACATCATGCCAGAATTCAAAAAACAGATACAATTAATGGATCCAAATATTACTGAAGAAAATCTCAATCAAGTATGTAAGGATATGTATAATGCAGTATTCTTTCATAGTGCAGATAAAGTAGAAGTTACCTATAATGGGAAAATGACCTATAAAAATATGACATTTTTGTTTGAAGATGCATTAGGTGTAGATGGTATCGTGGATGCATTGAATAAAAGTTGAATGTTTACTGATCAAATAGATAAAGGAGAAATTATATTTGAAATAAATTCAGAAAAGACTGATCTTTCTGATAAAATAAAAACAAAATATGGTGATAAAAACGTAACAACACAAGCTAAAGAGTTTAAAGGAAGAAAGGTGGGAAATGATATCCCATGAGTATGAATAGAATTTCAGACTTCGAGCATAGATTCACCGTTATCTTCTATTATCAGAATAGCGGACAATCTCGATATAGCATATAGTAGACTTTCTCCCACACAGAAAGATCCAGGATTCCGTGATATTATTCACTCGTTCGGTCCTGAATGTACGTGATGAAAATTGATGGAGCTTATGGAAAAGTATGATGATGCAATTAAAGATTTGGAAAAGGGTAAGGTAGAACAAGTTGATGTAGATAAAGCATTGAGTAAAATTCAGGAGTTTATCAAAAATAATTCTAAGATAAAAATTTTCATTAATGGGGTAGAGACAGAGGTAGCTATATCTGAATCTGATATAATCGATTGAGGAAAACCTAATACGGATAATTATAAGGATTTTATAATAAAACAAATATGAGTCACTGATGTTACGGTAAAAGAGGTAGGAAAGAAACAGAATAGTATTTCTGTGAGACATTCCTGATGACTTGAACCTATCCATGATTTATCCGATGTAAAAATTAATTATGTTGAAGAAAGTTGAAATTATGTAATAAAGGTCAATGTAAATAAAGCAGAATTCGATAAATTAAACGCAACAACAGTTATGGAAGAAGGCTTAGATGTTAATGGAAATAAAATTTATATAGAAGTTGGTATCTGAGAATATCACATCCGAAGATTATATGAAGCTACAAGAAGTATTGATTTATCAGGCAAGAAGTGTAAAATACAAGTAATGGGTGATGATGGAAAACTTATAGATATGTGATATACATATCAGGGTACGAAAGCATATGAAGGAAAGGTCTCGTTTGATAAATGAGAAACATATCAAGAAGTAAAAAATAGCAGCAATTTTTGAACAAGTTATGAGGTGAAGGAAGTAGATAATAATTGAGATTCAGAATATTTCTTATCGTTCGACCAGGCAAAAAATACCACTATATCTACACTGGGAAAAAATATCATCACTATCTGAGATAAAAAATATTTTAGACTTACAAAAACCGATGTCCAGATATTAAGTGAAGCATCCAAAATATAGTTTTAATTTGTTATAATGAATACATGGAAGATATAGAACAGTATCTATATGAGTGAAACAGCGAAGAAAAGATTGATATGTGGTTAAATAGCCAATCAGGAAAATTTTATGATGCATTGAAAAAAATAGGAGAGAAATATGGAAAAGAAGTGAAAGTTGATCCTCAGAGTATCATGAAGAGAAAAGAGATTTATTCTTTGTGAGATGAAAAGGTTGCACTTGAACGCCATATAGATGGATGAACCGTAGGAGTCGATGATGGGACATTACAGACGTATGTTAAATTATGAACGATGGTTGCATATCCATGGTTCAAGGAGGCATTAGATATAAGTAATATATGATATCAGACCATCAACGAAGTTCGACTTGGACATGCTATCATCTGATGAGGTATTTCAAACGAGGTGAAATTCAATTATAATTATATAGCCAATGCTATAGAATATAAATTACCACTGAGTGATAGTGAAGTAAAAAATAAAATAATTAGTCTTATAAAAGATGCTATTACTCCTTTTCTAGGAGAAAATTATAGTGTAAAGATAGAAGATGATATATATATAGTACCATCTAATAATGAAGCCAAGAAAAATATGCTTGAACATTGAGATATCTTTATGTCTATGATCCATGAAATGACTCAAGACGTGATTATTGGAAAAATACAAGAAGGTATGAAAGGTATAAAAAAACAATATATCGAAAAGTATAAAAATTCCCAACAAGAAAACACCGAAAACATTAATACATTAAAAAAAGAACTGTAAAAAATATGATTATCTTTTTTCTTGAAAAAGGACTTGCAATCGTCCCCAATTTTCCTATAAAACTGACATAAACACCCAAGACAGTAGGTTGCTCAAAGCATAAAATACCAATTCCTACCTAGGTTCACATACAGATATTCTTTTTTGTATACGAGCCTCGCAAGAGTCTTTTTGTTTTATAGTCAAATATTTAATTACTTAAGATAGAGAGTATGACAATAACCAAAGCAAGAAAAGATGAATTATTTGCAAAATACAAAAATGATCTAGCTGGTGCAGCAAACGCAGTGATTGTAAAACAATCAGGAATAGCTGTTCCCGTTGCAAACAAGATCAGAATGGAACTTAAAACTGCAAACGGAGAGATGAATATCATTAAGAAGAGAATTTTTCTTAAAGCCCTCAAAGACGCAGGACTTGAAGATGTTAATGTAGATACATTAGAATGATCAGTTTTTGCATTATATGCACATGAAAATGAATTTGGACCGCTCAAAGTAATCAATAAATATTTGAAAGAGTTTAAAAAAGAAAATAAAGGATCAGAATTCTCATTTATAGGATGATGGTTTGAAAAAAAATGGCAAGGTAGTGAATATGTTAATGAACTTGCTAATGTACCTACAAAAGAAGAATTATTATCAAAACTTTGTTACTTATTCAACTATCCATTACAATCATTCGCTTGTGTTCTTAGTGAGATTGCAAAGAAAAATGGTGGAGCAGTAGAGGAAGTTAAAGCTGAGGTTAAAGAAGACGCTAAAATAGAGGAACCAAAAGTTGAAGAAGCAAAAGTTGAAGAAGTTAAAGTTGAAGAAGTTAAAGCAGAAGAGGCTCCAGCAGAAGAAGCTAAAGCCGAATAATTAGTTGTTACCTTATTGTAAAATATCTTTATATTATAATTGTTTCAAGAAATGGAACTTACAAAGAATGCACAGAAGATAATGGATCTCGTAAAAGAGATGAGTGCAGTAGAATTAAACCAATTAGTAAAAGGATTGGAAGAAGAATTTGGTGTTAGTGCTGCCGCTATGGTAGTTGCTGGAGCCGCTGGTGGAGCTGCAGATGCAGGAACTGCTGGAAATGCTGATTCAGTTAATATCGAATTGACTGATATTGGACAACAAAAAATCTGAGTTATCAAAGCAGTTAAAGAGCTTATGGGACTTGGACTCAAAGAAGCTAAAGACTTAGTTGAAAAGGCACCAACAATACTTAAAGAAAAAGTTAAGTATGAAGAAGCTGAAGGTATCAAAGCTAAATTGGAAGCTGAAGGAGCAACTATAACGCTTAAGTAGACATAGGGTAGAAACCTGATTTTTTGGGTGTATATACCTAAGTTCTAACTTTATTTTATCAAACCGTAAAAATTATGAGTATATCTGTAAACGATGTAGTCGAGGCACAAGCTCATATTGGTACGCTCAAAAGCGAAGCTCACCCAAAAACCAATAAATATTGGGCTGGGGTAGTAAACAATATAGCGGTGATAAATCCTGAATCCATCATAGAGCAGATCGAGAACGCACAAAAGAAAATCAAGAAAGCTAAAGAAGAATGAAAAGAAATCTTGGTAGTATCTGAAAAGAAAATGTATGCGGACGAACTCGAAAAGCTAGGTGAAAAGTACTGATTCAATTATCTTAATTACAAACTTCCTTCTGGATTTTTGACGAATTTTGAGACGCTCAAAAAAAGAATAGAATCCATGAATACTATGGCTCGTTTTATTGATACAGAAAATTATCTGTCATTAACCAAAAAAGAGCAATTAGTATACAAAAGAAAGCTTGCAAGAGTATTGAAAATCTACAAATGAGTAAAAGGACTCACTAGAAAACCAGAATTGGTAATCGTACTTGATGGTCAGATGATGGATAACTTCATCAATGAAATAACTAAAACTCCTGATATTCAAAATATCATAATCGCTGGAACTAATTTTAACAGACGATGGGCAGAAGATAGTATCATTCTTGCTAATATGTGAAGTCACAAGAGCGTAGATTTTATTCTAAACAGCATGTTTGCTTAATTTTTTACGCGTAGAATTGCTTACCGCAATTTATCTTCTCTTTGATTCATATGGAAGAAATAGTACAAGCCAACGTGGCTGAACAACAGTCTAACATAGTTGGAAAAACACCAGAAGTTGTTACTCCTATGATTATTGAATCCTCGAAAGAGGTGTATATACCTAGTAGTACCGAGAAAAAGAGGGCAGTGATGATGTATCTCCTCATAGGGATCATTGTCGTCGCATTCAATAATCAGAAAAAAAGTGATTTTGAACAGTTTCATCTCAAACAAGCTTTGTGATGGCGAGCTGTATTTCTCCTTCTTGTGGTAGTAACGTCAATATTTATGTTTATTCCAATGATAAAATATATTCCTATAATTATAGTAGTGGTTATGGTCACTTTCTTAGCCATTTTCATTAAAAAAGCTCGAGACGGAAAATATAGTATATCACAAGAAAATAAATTAGCGATTTTCGTTGGTTTAGGAGAATGGATTATGAACTTATTTGAGGTTAATAAAGAAAATAATATACCAGAAATAAAGACAGAACAACCAAATCCAGAAGCCAAAAGTTAATTTAATATATTTAAAATAATATATACTGATTTTATTCACGACATTTATCATTATCACCATATATCATGTGAAACATAGAATTACTTAAACAATTGAGAGATCTCACATTTGCACCGATTAAAGACTGTAAAGAAGCTTTGGCAGAAGCAGGTGATGACTTAGCACAAGCACAAGAAATTCTCAAGAAGAAAGGAATCGCAAAAGCAGGAAGTAGAGGAGAAAGAGATACCAAAGAAGGAATCGTTAAAATTGTAGAAATAAACGAAAAAACAGTTGCACTCAAACTTTTGTGTGAAACAGATTTCGTAGCAAAAAACGAAAATTTTCAAGCATTATTTGATTCTGTTCTTGCTAAAATAGCTGAAGGTTCCAAAGAAATTACTGCTTTGGCTGATCTTGATCCTACAATAGCAGAGACAGTTGAAAATGAAGTAAAGGAATTTGTAGGAAAAACAGGTGAAAATATGAAAATAGGTGGTGTTTTTGTTACTCATAAAAAACCATTTATCTACAACCATCCAGGAAACAAAGTAGCTACGCTTATCTTCTTCGAAGGAGGAAATAATGAAGTAGCAAAAGAACTTGCCTTACAAGTAACTGCTATGAATCCTAGTTATGTATCATTTGATCAAGTAGATGCTAGCGAAATAGCAAAAATGAAAGAAGAATTTAGCGCAGAGCTCAGAGCTGCCGGTAAACCAGAAGCAATGATTACTCAAATCGTTGATGGAAAAATACAAAAATCATTAGCCGATTATGTTCTTTTGGAACAAGAATATATTAGAGATGGATCAAAGAAAATAAAAGATATTTTACCAGCCGACATGAAAGTTATAGCATTTGTTAGAATGGCTGTTTGATCTTAGAGATTATAATCTGTAAATCCTTTAATTTATAATAAAGTATAATGCAAAAGTATGATGTAGTGTTATTAGTTGATGCATCTTTATCAGAGACTAACCGCAAAGAAGTGGTATCTGATTTTGAAAAGCTTATCAAAAAAAATATTGTTCAACAGGATGATATTGGACTTCAACAATTGGCCTACAATTTAGGTAATAAGGCTTGAAATGATAAGGCATATATGTATTCATATTGTATAGAAGCGGAAGCTGAAGATTTGGATATGATTAAAAAGAATGTCTTGTATAATAAAGCTATCAAGAGATACTTCATTTTCAAGATGAATAAAACTGCTGATTTTGTAACATTCAAAAAAGTTAATGATGAACTTAATGCAGTTATAGAAGGTTGGGATGCTAAAAAGCTTTGACAAAAAGTGAGCTTTTTTTCTGAGAAAAAAAATGAAAAATATATCAGTCGAAAATCAGTAACCATGTTAAAAAAATATATTACAAGATTTGGTAATATTAAACCAAGAGAATATACTCACAATTCTGTAGGGACACAAAAAAAATTAAAGACTATAATTCTTAGAGCTAGAGAACTCGGATTATTAGCATATACTAAATAATACAAAGTTAGGAATCAGTTAATATGTAAATTTATCATTTATCATAAAGGAAGATGGCTAGTAAATTAAGGAGAATAAGAAAATATTCTCGAGATAAAAGAATAGGTAAACATGGGTTCAGAAAGAGAATGGAGAGTGCAGGATGAAGAGCAGTACTCAGTAGAAGAAGAGCTAAGGGAAGAAAACAATTGACTCCTCAAAGATCGTAAATCGGTTTTTGAATTTTTTTGTTTTTAGTCGGACAATCAAATAATTTATCTATCCACCATAGTGGGGAAATAAAATGAAAAATTATTGAGTTGGTGACTATATATTCTTCAATACATAGAGATAAGGAGAATATATGAGAAGAAAATTTTTGACTAATCCACAGCCGTATTCATCGTTTATTTTCTTATCAAAGATAACCTTATGAAATCAAAAAAAACCTCTCAAGGAAAAAAAGAAATAAAAAAAACAAAACCAGTAGCCAAAAAAGTAAATAAACCAGTAGCCAAAAAAGCTAAACCAGCTAAGGCGGTTAAGCCAGTAGCCAAAAAAGTAAATAAACCAGTAGCCAAAAAAGCTAAACCAGCTAAAGTGGTTAAACCAGTTGCAAAGAAAGTAAGTAAATTAGTAGAAAAACACGTAGTAAAGCCAAATGTATCGCTTAGCAAACCGACAAAAGTAATCACTAGAGGAGCTAAAACAAATAAAATACCTGATATATTCAAAGATTTCTATAGAGAATGAGATAGAATATTTTTGCGTAGTCCAAAAAAGTTTGCTAGTTTCCCTGATCTATTAGATCTTCAAAAAAGAGGGTACAGTGATTTTATCAAAAAATATATCCACAAGCTTTTCGGTAATATCAACCCAGTATGGGATATTGCTTGAGAAAAAATGTATGTAGAGATAGATGATATCAAAATTTCTGATCCTATTGATGATTCCAAAACATGTAAGAAGAAGGAATTGACCTATGGAGGAATCATTACCGGTAAAGTAAAATTGAGTGAAATACATGATGATGGAAAGAAAAAAACAGAAAAGACATTGTTTAGTAAACGTGCAAATATAGGTATTTTGCCACTTATGACACCATCAGCTTCATATATTATCAATGGAGTAGAAAGAGTAATTATTTCACAGATTATCAGATCATACGGTATATTTTTTGCTAAAAAAGAATTCAGATATTCATTCAAAGTGATCCCTGAAAATGGACCATGGTTGGAAGTACAGACAGAAAAATCTTGAGTCGTTGTAGCTAGGATAAATAAATCAAGAAAATTTCCTATTACAACATTATTAAGAATATTCTGAATAGAAAATGATGAAAGTATTAGAGCATTTTTCAAAGACTGTTTTGATGAAGAAGATTTCAATTACCTAGAGACAACACTCAAAAAAGATACTACTACTGACGCATTATCTGCTGCAGAATTTGTATATAACAAGGTAAGACCAGGAGAATTGATTGATCCAGAAAGTGCACTCAATTATATCAAAAACCAATTTCTTTCACCAGATAGAATTTTCGTCGGAAGAATTGCGAGGAGAAAAATCAATGCAAAATTAGGAATCAAAAAACCATTGGATGGAGATATAGCAAATATTTTCGACGGAGAAGATTTGATAGGAGCACTCAAATATCTGTTCCATCTTTCAAACTTCAAAAAATGATATTATATTGATGATTCTGATCACC
>JAPLUU010000014.1:72453-89021 GCA_026397515.1 candidate division SR1 bacterium
CAAATAAACGTATCAGATCTATGGGAGAGATTCTTTACGCACATCTCCAACCCGTAATGAGAAAGTTTGTAAAGAGTATCAAAGGAAAACTCAGTATCTTAAATCTAGAAAATCCACTCAAAATAACTGATTTGGTAAACTTCAAAATTGTTGATAATGCTGTTAAGAGCTTCTTTGCTACGTCCCAGCTTTCTCAATTCTTAGATCAAATTAATCCACTATCAGAGATAGAACATAAGAGAAGAATTACTGCCCTCGGGCCTTGAGGTCTCAAAAGAGAAACTGCCAAATTTGAAGTGCGTGATGTTCACCCTTCACATTATGGAAGAATCTGTCCTATTGAAACACCTGAAGGACAAAACATTGGACTGGTAATTTACCAATCATTATATTCTCGTGTAAACGACGAATGATTTTTGGAAACTCCAGCACTCAAAATCTACCGTGAAGTACCAGCAAAACAAGAAATGTTAGTCAATAGAATCGCACATCGTGATATTCATGAGTTAGATGCAAAGGGAAAAGAATTAAAATCAGTGATTGTAAAAGAAGATAATTATATAGATGAAAAATCAGCTAAACAGATAGAAAAAACATATGGTAAACTTGGGAAATCTATAGGAGTTAAACCGTTCTTTACTGACGAAGTAGAATATATTTCTCCTGAATTAGATGAAAGATGTTGTATTGCTGATGCGACAACACCGCTTGATGCATATAATAATATTACAGAAGTTCGTGTAGCTGCAAGACAATTTAATGAGATGGGAATGTTCCATGTAGGAGATATTACTCATGTAGATGTAAATCCATCACAAATATTCTCACCAAATACATCATTAATTCCATTCGTAGATCATAACGATGCGGTTCGTGCATCTATTGCGACTAACCAACAGAGACAAGCATTACCATTACTCAAAAATGATGCGCCTTTGGTAGGTACAGGACTTGAAAGAGATATCGTACAGATGACACACGCAGTTATCAAAGCTGAAGCTGAAGGAGAAGTAATTTATGTAGATGGAAAAAGAGTAAAAGTAAAATATAAGACAGGAATCAAAGAATACCCATTAGTAGTATTCGCAAGATCAAATAGTAAATCATGTATGACACAGATTCCTAGAGTCTCATTGGGTGAAAAAATCAAAAAATGAGATCTTATCGCAGAAGGACCATGTTCTGTAAATGGAGAAATGGCACTCGGAAAAAATCTTAGAGTAGCGTTTATGCCATGGAAATGATATAATTATGAAGATGCAATTGTTATCTCTCAAAGATTAGTAAAAGATGATGAATTGTCATCAGTAAATATTGATGAATATGAAATCGAAGTAGCAGATACTAAACTTGGACCTGAGGAAACAACCAACGATATTCCTTGAGTATCTATGAATAAACTTAAGAACTTAGATGATGATGGAGTAATTAGAATTGGATCTATCGTCAAATGATGAGATATCGTTATCGGAAAAATAACTCCAAAATCTGAAGGAGAACTTACTCCAGAAGAAAAACTTATTCAAGCGATATTTGGAGATAAATCAAAAAATGTAAAAGATACATCATTATATGTACCATCAGGAAGTAGTGAAGGAAAAGTTATCGATGTTGTTATCCTTGATGCTAAAAAATGAGATAATTTGATGGCAGGAGTAAGAAAGAAGATCAAAGTATATGTTGCAAGTACAAGAAAGATCGAAGTAGGAGACAAACTTGCTGGAAAACATGGAAACAAAGGTATTATTTCTATCGTAGTAGCGGAAGAAGATATGCCGTTTACAGAAGATGGACACCCAGTAGATGTAGTACTTAATCCACTTGGAGTAATATCTCGTATGAACATGGGACAGTTATTTGAATCACAACTTGGATATATTGCTAAACATTTTGGAGTAAGCTTTGCCGTTCCAACATTCTCCAAATTTTCATCAGAAGATTTGACAGAATTCACCAAAATGTGTGGAATGGATGACTTGAAATTCGATATTTTCAACGGAGAAAATGGTAGAAAATATGATCAGAAAGTAACCGTTGGATACATGCACATCCTCAAACTCGTACATATGGTGGAAGATAAGATACACGCAAGATCTGTTGGACCATACTCATTGATTACCCAACAACCGCTTGGAGGAAAATCTAGACAAGGAGGTCAAAGATTTGGAGAGATGGAAGTATGGGCATTAGAAGCATATTCTGCAGTATATACATTACAAGAAATGCTTACGGTTAAATCAGATGATGTTATCGGAAGAAATAAATTATATGAATCTATTATCAAAGGACAGAAACCAAAGATTGGTGGATTGCCAGAATCATTCAATTTATTAACCTACCTTTTCAAAGGATTATGTCAAAATATAGAACCATTGAGTATAGAAGAACTTGAAATCGTTCAAGAAGATAGAATCAAAAAAATAGTTAATCTATGACTTTCTGGTGTCATGAAGAGTACCATACCAGGAGAAGCAGAAGAAACTGTTGCTACAGAAGAAGAAATAGGACAAGAAAAAGAAGAAATTATCGACAATGTAATTCAAGAGATGGAAGATTTCTGAGAGTTAGAATAATAGAATCAGGGACTGGGAAGGGGACGAAGAATAGTATTATTTTCAATGTTCAACGTTCCTCCCATATCCCAATACATAATTCATTTATTTTCTTACTAAGGATATTAGTATGAATAAAACAAAATTTGAAGGATTGATTGTAAGACTCGCTTCTGTGGAAGATATAGAAAAATGGTCACATGGAGTGGTAGATAATCCTGATACGGTTAATTATAGAACAGGGAAACCTAAACAAGGTGGATTATTTTGTGAATCCATTTTTTGACCGGTCAAAAATTATGAATGTAGTTGTGGAAAATATAAATGAGTAAGATATAAGGGAATCGTTTGTGAAAGATGTGGAGTAGAAGTAACAACTTCTAGAGTAAGAAGATCAAGAATGGGACACATAGAATTAGCAGTTCCATTGCTTCATATCTGGTATAAATCAAGTCCATCAGGATGAGTAAATCAATTGCTTGGTATTTCTTCAAATGAAATCGATAAAATATTGAGTTTCGTAAAATATATTATGGTCCAAAAAGTAGACAAAGATTTTGAAAAGAAAATCAAAGAGAGTATCAAAGAAGATTTTGATACTAAAGTAAAAGAACTTGAAGCACTCTATAAATCAGAACTTGCAAAAGATGTAGGTAATGAAAAAGGTAAAGATTCACAGAAAAAATCAAAAGAACTTGAAAAATTATTCAACGACAACAAAGATTCATTAGATAAAGAATTCAATAGAATCAAATCTATTATCGCTGATTTAGCAGTTGGTTCAACAATTTTTGAAAACGATTTTAGAAATATTTTCGCGAGATTTTCTCATTTGATTGTATTTCAATCAGGTCCTGAAGCTATTTTAAAATTACTTCAAGGTATAGATGTAGAGAAGGATATCAAAAAGAATATAGAAATATACAAAAATACTAAATCAGAAGAACAAAGAAAAAAACTTATTGCATTGATAAAATTACTTATCAACTTACATGTTTCTGGAGTAAAACCAGAAAATATGATCATCAGAAAATTGCCAGTAATACCACCTGATCTTAGGCCGGTAGTACAGCTCGAATGAGGAAAATTTGCATCATCAGATGTTAACTTGTTCTACAGACGTGTACTGATGAGAAATATTAGATTGAAAAAAATGATTCAAGTAGGGATGCCTGATGTCGTAAAGAAAAACGAAATCAGACTTTTACAAGAATCCGTAAATAATCTTTTAGTAGGAGAAAAAGCTGGAGCAGCAGGAGGAAGTGGAGCAGGTATCAAAGTCTTCAAATCACTTTCAGACATGCTTTCTGGTAAAGAAGGAATCTTCAGAAAGAACTTATTAGGAAAGAGGGTAGATTATTCAGGAAGATCAATTATTACGGTAGGTCCTGAACTTAAACTTAACGAATGTGGATTACCAATCTATATCGCTGTTAAGATGTTTACTCCATTCATTATTGGAAAACTTATCGAGAAAAAAATAGTATATACACCTAAACAAGCTGAAAAACTCATCAAGGAAGAATCACCATTAGCGTTGAAATTCCTCGAAGAAGTAATCAAAGATAAATGGGTATTATTAAATCGTGCGCCGACATTGCATAGACTTTCTATCGAAGCATTCAAAATTATTTTGATGCCAGGAAAGACAATCAGAATCCATCCGTTAGTGTGTCCTTCGTTCAATGCCGATTTTGATGGAGATCAGATGGCAATCCACTTACCGATTTCTGATGAAGCACAAAGAGAAGCAAGAGATCTTATTGCAGCTGACAAAAATATTTTGAAACCAGGATCATGAGATCCGACTATTGCACACTCACAAGATATGGTACTCGGTGTCTATTATCTTACTGATTTTTACGATCATAGAACTCCAAAATATCAAACAGAAGAAGAACGACAAAAGAAACCAATAACAGGTGTTTTTTCTAGCATAGAAAGTGTTCTTACGAGTTATGCGAATGAAGAACTTTTTGTAAAAGATAAAATTATTCTGAATTATAACAACACACCAATCGAAACGATGGTAGGAAGAGTTATTTTCAATTCCGTATTGCCCGAAAGAATTAGATTCATTAATATGAAACTCAAAAATAAAGATATCAAAAAATTGCTCAGTAAAATATTTGATGAATATGATATGCAGACAACAGTTTATGTAGCTGATGATATCAAAGATTTATGATTCAAATATGCAACATTAGGAGCAACATCAGTAAATATTCTTGATATGAAAGTACCAAAAGAAAAAGAAGAAGAACTGAGATGTGGAGATCTTAAGGCTAATGAAGTCTATAAATATTTTTTCAAAGGATTCTTTTCAGAAGAAGAGAAACATAGATTCATTATTAAAATTTGGAGTGATGTAAAAAAGAAAATTGAAGAAAGTCTTAAATCTATGACATGACCAGGACAAGACTTGTATACAATGGTAGATTCATGAGCAAGATGATCACAGACACATATGACGCAGATAGCAGGTATGAAGTGATTAGTAGTAAATCCGCAAGGAGAAATTATCGAACTTCCAATCAAAAACTCATTCGTTGAAGGATTGAGACCTATTGAGTACTTTATCTCTGCACATGCAGGAAGAAAAGGAAAAGCAGATACAGCATTGAGAACAGCTGAATCAGGATATTTGACGAGAAAATTGTGTGATGCCTCTCAAGAAGTTATTATTAGAGAAAATGATTGTGGAACAGAAAAATATGTAGGATATACAAAACAAGAATCAGAACTCAAAGGAGAAAATTTCTACAATGTCATCAGCGGTAGAGTATTGGCTGAAGATGTACTTGACAAGAAAAAGAATGTTATTTTGAGTAAAGATGATTTGTTAGACAAAGAAAATATGCAATTACTCCAAGATATGTGAATAGAAGACGTGAAAGTAAGATCACCATTGGTATGTTATAGTATTAGTGGAATCTGTCAAAAATGTTACGGAACTGATCTTTCAACAAGAAGAATAGTAGATGTATGAGTGCCAGTAGGAATCATTGCTGCGCAATCTATCGGAGAGCCATCAACTCAGTTAACATTGACCACATTCCATGGATGATGAGTAGCAAAATGAGAAGATGCCAATTCACTTGGTATCGATAGAGTAAAACAATTGTTTGAAGTAAGAGATCCTAAAACACCAGCTATTATCACGCCATTTGATGGAAAAGTTTCTTTCTATGAAACAAATAAGATTAGATATGTGAGAGTAGTATCTGAATATCAGAAAAAAACATACTTACTCAAGAGTGGATACAAGGTAGACGTAAAAAAAGGAGAAGAAGTAAAAAAATGATGAGTATTCGCATCCAAAGGAAAATCTAAACTCAAAATTAAAGAAGCAGGAAAGATACTAGAAATCAAGGCAGATCATGTAATTCTAGGTATCCAAGAAGAATACATTAAATCATTGACAGGAATTACTCCGATCAAAAAAGATGGAGAAGAGGTATTCAAAGGAGAAATACTTACCAGTGGATCACTCGCTATCAAAGAATATAAAAATATCGTTGGAGATCTTGAAGCACAGAAATATATTATCAGAGAAATCAAAAAAGTATATGGATCTCAAGGACAAGACATTAATGATAAACATATCGAAGTAGTAGTGAAACAGTTGTTCTCCAAAGTCTTTATCGAAGATTCTGGAAATAGTAGTTTCATACCTGGAATATACGTCAAATACGAAGAATTCATCAAAGTAAATAAAGAACTTGAAGCTGAAGGAAAGAAAGCAGCCAAAGGTAAAAGATTGGCACTTGGATTGACCAATATCGCTAAAGAAACAGATTCGTGGTTGTCAGCAGCATCGTTCCAAGAAACAATCAGAGTAATGGTATCATCATCACTCAAAGGATCTATTGATAAACTCTCTGATCTTAAATCAAACGTTATTATCGGAAGACTCTTACCAGTAGGTGAAATTTACAGAAAAGATCATGGAATAGATATTCAAGAGTAATAATGTCAAAGTAAGGCTTGAAAATAGTATCGAAATTGCTATACACAAGCCTACAAAATCATTTTTTCGTTTTTTTATTGTTAGTTATATAGTAAAATGGCACACAAAAAGGCTGGTTGATCGGCAAAAAATCTTAGAGATTCGAAACCAAAGTACCGTTGAGTCAAGGTTTTCGGAGGACAAAAAGCAACTGCAGGTAATATTATCATTAGACAAAAATGATCTAAATATGAATGTGGAAAAAATGCCTACTTAGGTAGTGATTTCTCAGTTCACGCAAAAATAGATGGAACTGTAGTATTCAGTAAGAAAAAGGTAGCTAGATTTGATGGTAGAAAATACCTCAAAACTGTTGTAGATATAGCTTCTTAATCAAATAATTAAGAAGTAAAACGAATAATTATTATATTAAGAACTATAGGGAAATGTTAAATATCAAAAGAATGGTAGCAGAACACAAGATTTCTGTATGTAAAAACTGTGGAGCTAAAAAACTTTCTCACAGAGTTTGTCCAGTTTGTGGATATTATAAAGGAAAACAAATAATAACAATTAAGAGTAAAAACAAAGACAAAGTAGTAGACGCTTAACAAAAATGCTAAGTGTTAAATGCTAAATATAAAAAATACAGATACTTAAAACTTAGAACTTAACATTTAAAATTCGAACGAAGTGAAGTGGTCTTTAGTTCCTTAGTTTCATCACATGAATATAAGAGCAAGAATCAATGCGAGAAAAATAGTACTTTCCTATTTGTATCAGCATTGTTTTTTTGTTAATCTGCTTTTGCAGGACAAAATGCTTACCGAATCATTATTTATCGATTATATTTTCAAGACAGATAAGGGGATGTATGACGAAGAAAAAGAAAAACTAAAAGAACAAATAAGAACACATATTGTACTTTATACGGTAGAAGATTTCAAAGAATTTATTGATTGCTTTTTTGATGAACGGGCGATAGAAGATATTGATTTTGATTACATTGCAAAGGTGGGAATCAATTTCACAAAATATATTGATGAAATAGCTGAAAAGGTAAATACCTACGCACAAACATTTCAATATATACAAATGGATCCTTTAGATCAGGCGATATTTTTGCTTGGATATGTAGAACGAAAAGAACTTGAGACACCCAAAGAAGTCCTATTGAATGAAATGATAGAACTTGCAAAAAGATATTCTGATGAAGGTGCACCAAAACTCCTCAATGGTATCATGCACAAGATCGTGAACGAATAGAATTAGCACATATAAGATGTATCTTCGGATACATTTTTTTTAATAAAAAAAGGACGAGTTGTTTTCTCATCCCTTATTTTGGATAGTTGAAATACCTATTTATTATTAGTTTTGATGAAGTTTTGAATTTCACTAAGGGTAGAAAAATATCTTACTTTGATGAGTTTGTACGACATATATCATCTGTCAGTTTTATAAATCATATACTCTTTACCATTTGGTGTAGTATATGTTTGCGGACTGAAACTCGTATCTACTTGATGGCTTCGGATTGCTTGTGGGATATTATGGCTGTCTATATAGTTACGAAGTCCAGCAAGAGTACTAAAATATCTTGCTACAGAGAATTCAGATGATGTATATCACTGACTAGTATTTTGGATAGTATACATTTTTCCATTGCTTGCGGTGTGTTTGTTTGGATTTGTATTGGTAAATATCCATGAAGAAACCGCATAGGTATTTATGTGACAGTCACCAGGATTTTTGGAATCTATATATCTAGCGAGAGAATCACGATTTGAAAAATACGTAATTACTTTAAATACGGGAGATGTATATCCTAATTTGATAGAATCAAAACTTACTGGATATTCTTTGCAGTTTGGAGCAATATGATTTCCTGTATTGATACTTCAGCTTCAACTTCAACCTATGGCTGAATTGATAAGATCCTGGAGATATTGAAGATTACAATCATTGGTGAAATCAATTTGATCAGTAAGCATACTTTGCATAGTATACAAGAATTCATCNNNNTTTATTTGCATCACCAGAATAATTTGCTACTAAGCTATCAAAGATTGTCTGAATAGTATCCTTATCAGAAGAGGCAAGTGTGCATCAATTATTTCATTCTTGTTTTGTAGTCACAGCAAATTCTACTATTCTGTTTGCTATCGTGAGGACTGAAGCTACAGTGTCATCATAATCATTACTTGATCTGAGTGTTATGTAGAGATCATCACCATTTTGTACAAGCGTTCCTGTTCATTTAGCGGTTCCGTTTTTATAGAGTATTCAACTTCCATCGACACTAGCCCAAAGAGTTAATCATGGTTTGATACCTTCAAGGGTAATCTTATTTGAATCGTAATATGTTCTAAGATTAGCATTATTTTTGTGGGTAAAATCTCGATTGCCAAATTCTATGATTTGAAAATATCACGTATTACTTCGAGGAGAATAGTTACCATCTCTATCTTTTGCTTGTATTCTCCAGTAGTATTCGTTGGTACGAGTCACATCAAAATCAGTATTTGGTGAACCTATTGTTCCTGTTACTGTTGTGATAAATCCTGTATGTACAATATCTACAAAGCTAGGATCTTCAGCAATCTGATATGCATATCATTCCAATCATGATCATGTATCTGTGCTTGCATTCCAATTGAATGTTACAAAGAAGAGTTCTTCGCCACTCAGTGGATATATAAGTGATGGTGTTGTTGGTGGGGTGATATCAGATCATTTAGTCATGAGAGTAAACATACCAGTTCCTAAACCTATAGTTACATTCCCAGTTATTATCTGTGCATATCATGAACTACTTTGTGCAATAACTTTTACTTGGTTCCCATTTACTATATATACTCCAGTTGTTCCTGAACTTACTAATGTCGTACCAGAATATACTTCCAATCGTCCAGAGGTCGTTACCGGTAAAAATGTTATAGATGCTGAAACACCAGTTTCAATGCCAGCAATCGTTGTTGAACTTCCAGTAAATGTATTTACGGGTATGCTTGTAAGATTTGTAAAAGCAAATGAACCTGTTGTCGGTGTAGTATTCAATCATCTTGTCGTTACTGTAAATCCTGTAGTGACTGATCAAACCGTTATAGATCATGTAACTGTTTCATTATATCCTGTTCTTGTAAGTATGTTTATTTGTATAGTATTCCCATTATTTACTATTCAGGTAAGTCCAACATTAGTTCAACTAATAGTAAGATATCCTGTAGCTGAACCTCATGTTAATATCAAGGTAACTGGTACTGAAACATTCAATACGGCAGCGGTATATACATTAGTTGTATACCAGGTATTCAATTGAGTTGCACCACTTGATACAAACGTCATTCATTCTGGTGTATTATCTCGGATAGCAAATATTTCAGCAATATATTTTCATGAATCATATTGTGAAGGAATTTGGACAAGTGTATTCCCACTAGTATATCTGACAGGAATCTTTTGTTTATACATATTCAATCCAAACTCATAATTAATAGTTTCTGGTGATACAAAAGAAGCATTGTATCATGTAAAGCTACAAGTTCCATTACTATTAAGTAAGCTTATTGATGATCCAGAGAGTATTGGATTAGTTACATCCAAACATGTCATAGTGTTTCATCCTGTAGTTAGTATTCCTACATAAGGAAAAATTCCGGCATTACCCGCAGATAAATTAGCATCTCAACCATTTGTTCCATCAAAATTTGTTGCATTATTAAAGAGTTTTAAATCTCCATAATATTTGTTTCCCATAGAACTATAGAGCGATCTGATACCTACAGTATTATGATATATTCTTACGTCATTGAGCGAGTTACCAGAAGCATTTTTAAAATAAATACCTGCATCGCTATTATTATAAATAGCTGCTCTATTCAATATGTTTTCTTGAGTTGTAAGATCTCAAAATACTCCAAACGCATTGTTATATGCCTGGAAATTGTTCATAGTATTTCTGCTTGATCCATTAGCAAACCAGATTCCATAGTTAACATTATTATATGTCTGGGTGTTGTTGATAACATTGTAATTAGAGGCATAATATAGGTGAATACCAGCAGATCAGTTATTAAAGGCTTGTGTATTGATGATAGTAGTATGATGAGAATTTAATCCAAGATAGATTCCATATAGAGTAGCATTATATGCTTGCACATTATTAATCGTAGAATTATTGGTTGCTCAATCAAATTGTATCGCTGATTGTGCATTACTAGAAGATGAAAACCATCCATAATTAAAATATTTTGCATCAATCTTGATAGTATCGATAATGATATTACGTTTATTATTAGCATACATTACACTTGAAATATTATTGACTGATTTAGAAAATTTTGTGTCATTATTTCCTATGAGTGCAATACAATTACCATCAAAGATAAATCAACTAGCACTGGTAGATAGATATTCACCTCCGGTAAGCAGATAAATTGTATGGTCTTCAAATTTATTATTAGCATTGGTAAATATGCCAGAGCCAAGAGTTTTTACTTGAAAAGCAGAAAGTGAACAACCATTTGTCTGCCAGTTCTGGGTATAAATAGAACCTGATCAGAAATATTGGTTAACAATTGCTTGTTGGGTTGCTGGCAAAGTGGATTCCGGTTCAGCAATATATCTTGTAGATATATAATCATATCAATTGCTGCCATATTCTACTATATTTGTTCAGTCATACCATACTGGTATAACTTGTTTTGAAATATTACCTCAGAAGATATATCTAATAGGCTTTTTGGTTAGATCAAATGTTTGTGGTCATCTAATTCATGTAAAATTATTTCAGCTAAGTAACCATTGTCAACTTCAGTTTTGTGAATTAGTCATCCAATCATATGATAATCATGGATCTGATACATCCAATGTTCATGGTATTCGATCGAGTAACGTAGCGGTTCATTGTAAGATCATATTAGAATATAATCCTCATGTGTTTGAGTTATTGTTGAATAATTTAGTAGTTCAATAATAGTATACTACACCATTAATATCATTATTTCTTATTCATGTACTGTTATTATATATATTTGTATTATTTAAAATTACCGTTGCTCACATATTATATACTCAGTGTTTTGAATTACCATATATAATAGAGTTATTTATTATTGTAGGATCAGAAATTCACATATCATCTTCAGGAAAAATTCATTCTTGATTATTTAAAATCTGACTGTTATTTATAGTTGTTCAAATATTGTTATAATATGACAAACCATTGTTACTATTATCCAAAAATAAACAGTTATTAAATATATTGTTTATGCTATATTGTCCTCAAAATCCATTAGTATTTTTTAAAAAATGAGAATTATTCACAATAGTTGTAGTCGAGGTGTCGATATATAATCAATATAAATTGTTATACACTTTAATATTATTGATAGAAATGTTTTGTGTATTTAATAGGGAAAGACCATAAGTAACGACTGAATTTCCGTCAAAATTTATATTATCTAATATGATATTGCTTCTAGAAGAAACTTTGATATTTGTAGTTCATGCATTTGCTTTAATCGTAACATCACCGTTACCAATTATAGCTGAACAGTTTCCATTAATAACGATAGGCATCGTGAGATTATATGTTCATGAACTAAGTATATATATAGTATTGGCGGCTCCTGTTCATCAATGAAAAGTAGCAGCATTTAATCATGTTATACTGGTTGGTACACAACTAGAAGACCATAGTCTTGTGTAAGCAGTAGAACCTGGTGTTCCATCTCCAAACAATGCATACTTTATATTCCCATCAGTAGGGCTTTGTTCCCAGAAATCAGAAGTAATAAATCATCCCCATGTCCAACTTGCAGATGTATGACTCAAAATATTTGAAGCTCACCAAAGCATGCCAATAATTGCCAATGCAAAAATTCCCAAAGCATGATGAATTCTCTTATGAAAATATTCAAAGAGTCATTCGGGGTGTTTGATATGGTGTAATGGTGATTTCATCATGTCTAAAATTTAAAGTTTAAATTCATCAGTTATTAGGTGATTTATCGTTTACTTGGATTATTTCGATTGATATAACTCTTGAGTTCAGAGAGTGATGTATAATATTTTACCTTCATAAGTTTATAAGACATAAATCATCTGTCTGTTTTATATATTCTGTATTCTCTACCATTTGGTGCTGCAAATACTATCGGAGTGAATGTAGTATCCAATATATGTTTCCAGATTTCTTTTGCAGGATTTCTGAGATCGATATACATTTTTATACTTGCTAGAGAATCGAAATATTTAGGACTAGCAAACTCTGTAGCAGAGAAACCACCATATTGTCCTACGAGGTGATAGATTTTTCCGTTTGGAGCGATATGTGTCATAGAATCGTTGGTATCAGCTGTTCGGAAGTTATTACCATAGGTATTGATATGACAATCACCTGGGTTATAGTAATCTAGATGCCTAATAAGTGATTCACGGTTGATAAAGTAATATCTAACTATCGTTTCAGGAGCATAATATGCTTGTTGAGTAATATCATATCCGATACTATATTCTTTACAATTTGGTGTAATATGATTACTTGTATCAATACCACCATTTGATCATAAATCTGCTTCAATTAATGAAAGAAGATATTCTAGCGTACAACTATTACTAAGAAGTGATTCATCATGTACCATACCCTGAAACGTATTTAAGAACTCAGAGAGTTTTGAAAGATCGTTGTTATATTGATCTTTCAGATCTGCATAAATATTTTGGATAACAAGTTTTTCCGCTGCAGTTAATGTACATCCATTCTTTTTGGTGGTCACAGAAAATGTTCCTGTAAGTCAGGCAATAGTAAGATTTGATGTAACGGTCGTATCATATTTATTACTAGAAACCACTTCTATATATATAGTATCTGTTGAAGTGACAATACCTGTAGTTCATAAACCAGTACCGTTGTTGATAAAGAGCATTCATTTAGAGATATTGATGAGTGTAGGTCATGTGAGTCCAAGAATCCATATAGGATCAGATCTGTATATCTTATCAAGATCTACATTTCTCAACCAGATAGTTGGAGTTACAATAACGATACCTGTACCTGCTGTACAATATTGTTGAGAAGTTGTAAAATTAAGTATAGTAGATGCAGCCGTATTTCCTACCATATCTATAGCTACTATCCTCATATAATAGGTTCCTAATGGAAGTAACGATACAGGAATTATTGCTCATGTAGTAGTAGTAGTTCAACTTAATATAAATCCTGTCGTAGTCATTCCACTATTAGAATATATTTCATATCTATAATTTACCGGTAATGATCAAAGTTGTGATCATGTATCATAAGAGACACTTCGTGTGACATTGAGTGGGGTAGATGGACAACTATTTGTTCCATTTGCTGGTGAAAGAATAGTTGGTGTAGTAGGTGGAAGAGTATCCACATAAACTCTCTTGTTAGCATCTATATAACTACATAATAATCCTGTTGTATACGTACTTACAAAATAGTTCCATGTATTGATGCCGGTAAGTGAGATTCAAGTAGAGATAGGAGTATATATTCATGTGCCTAGATAATCTCCTGTCCATGGAGTTCATAAAAAGTCTCCTGAAACGACAAAGTGAGTTGGTTCTGTAGCAGCCAATTGCATAATGATACCTGTTTTGTTTGTATAATATGTTGCAAGTGAAGGATTAATAACGGTACTTCCTGATGAGGCAAAACTGATTTCTCCTTGGAAGTTTGGATTACAACCAGTTCATGTAGGAACAACTATTCCTGTCCCACCGACGTGGAATGGTATTTGTGTTTCACATTGAGGACCTCATAAACCAATTGGTAGTAAAACTGTACAAGCTGCCCGATAGTCTCCTGTAGCTAATGTTGTTCAGGTCAATCGTCGTTGTGATGGTCATGAATTTGGTACTGAATTATTATAGAAAGGAATTGTGTTTCATGATTGTCCGATACTCAAAATATATCCACTTACATTTTGTCCCTGACAAATAAACTGTATTCCACTTCCTTGTAATATGGTAATGGGTAGTGGAGCTGGTATAGATTCGAAACTTTGACACCATGGAACATTCATATTGAGTTCTGCAATACCTCAGTTGGTATCAAAGATATATCCGGTATGTACTCATCAAGTAGCGATAGTTAAAGTATGTCCAAACGTTAATCAACTAATAGCATTCCCGGTAAAATTATAATTTACTCATGCAATCATACGAAAACCGGTCTGACCTAATAAAGTATGGTCTATTTGTCCATATACTTCATTAAGAGCAGGAATATATCCTCAGCCTGCTGTCACACAGTTAGTATAAAATCCTCATGTGATAGTCATAGTATCATATCATGTTGCAAGAAGAGATCAACTCAAAAGAGCAAGATTACCCGTATCTAGAGGCCAGATTCTTCGTCCTCTTTGGTTGTTATAATATATTCCTCTAAGATGTGTTGAACAATTGATAGACTGTGCTCAGCCATTTATCGTAATATTTTCTACAGGAGAAACTGTTTCTGAACCAGACCAAAAGATAATACCTACGAAGTTATTTCCCCCATACATGAAATGGGTATTGGAGTAATATCATGTATTGAGCCAAGGAAAGATAGTCGAAAGATTACTCTCAAAGGGAATAAAGTCAGCATAGAGAAATCTGAAGGTAGCTACAAAAACTCCGAAAAAGAAGAGTATTCATAAGAGAACTCTACCTATGCCAGGTATTTTGCGATAGTGCTGCGTAAGTGTTTTAATCATGATAATAATCAGAAGGAATAAACATACCATACTTACCAATAAGTATACTCCCGCTAGATAAATAATAAAAAAAACACTGTCTTTACTATTACATTAGATTGACAGTGTAAATAAATTATATTTAATATGTTTCTAATTGAGTGATATGGAGAGAAAAGTTTTTATTAGAAAAAACAATTAATCCGGTAAAATAGATTGAAATATATTGGGTATATTAGTTTCTTCAGTATACAGGGTAAAGAGTTTTTTTTCGAGCATAAGAAGTGTATCTGGAGATAGGGTAGGTAATATTTCGTTTTTGAAAAGTTCCATAATCGGAGAAATCTGAGAATTTTTTTCTATTTTTTTGTAATAAAGATACATCGCATACGTAACTTCTTCATTGGTTCCTACACATTCAAATGGCTTGATTCATTGGATACCCAAGAGTTCCTTGTAGAGCGGAATAAGCGCTTCATTGTCGTACAATTCCTGACCAAAAATAGTTTGCGTATCTTCGTCAGTGATAAAGGGTCTCAAAGTCGTATAGACGAAGGCACATTTTGGACAAAAACCACATCGACGATGATCGGTAGTTTTATTGCTTTCTATGATTTTGAAGTTATTGTTACAGCTACTAAACGTATCGAAATACTGGTGATATTGAGCAAATGTTTTAGCGATGTTGATTTCATACATTCCCCTCAATAAACTGAAGTATTGAATATCGGGAGAAAGATATTTTCAAACATATACATTAAAATCTGATTCAAATGCATAACTTTTGGATCGTTGATGATTGATTTCTATTCATTCTAAGATAGTATTCCCTTCATTCGCGCTTTTTTCATTGGACATAATGATGTATCTATAATCGTAGAGATATGCTGCAGTTATCAATACAAAAGCAATAATTCCACTGATAGGTACATGACCATTATACCATCATTGCTGATTCATGGCAAAGAGTTTGGGATCCATAGTCCTATTCATTACCAATCTTGGTACTCAGATTTTATCACTGACTATTTTGTGGAGATAGTAATCTTTACCAAAGGTAGAAGTATAAAACGGTATATTGAGTTTTTTTATAGCTTCGATACTTACCAGACTATCCTTTCCTCATCCGATAGCGATCATAGGAGTAGTTGATTCTGATGAAAACAACTTCTGAGGAGTTTTTTTATTCCCATTAAGGAAGTTGATGAGTCCATGAGGAGAAAGTTTGTTAGTATAGAAAAATTCACCTAGTCCTTGCGTATAAAAGTTTTTCCAGAATTTCTGTTGATAATCATCAAGTGTTCCTGTCTCTACAACTAAATTCTCTGTAGGATAAAGCTTATAATAACTTATTCA
>JAPLUU010000018.1 GCA_026397515.1 candidate division SR1 bacterium
ATAAGCAATCAGGCAATCGACAATAAAGAGACAAGGACAGAAAAAAGTATCTTAATTACCTTATGGATTAAAAATGCTCACAAAGTGATATCCTATATGCTTGGATACAATGATGTGACATTAGATCCCAAAAATTTCGAAATTTTTTTCAAACAAAATCTGGTCAATTGGGTAAACATAGCGATACGTACTTTTTTTGGAACACCAAAAAAACAGAGCAAATACAGCTTGGTTAGCAAGGACCAAGCAGAAGTACATATCGAAAAAATTACCATCAAACCAGACATTTCACAAGAAACTGTGCAAGCAGCAGTAGTTATGAGTAGTAATCTTCACAAAAACATCACAGAAGTACGTGAAGTAGTTACTTCATTGAACAAACAGTTTACTGTTTTCTTATTTGTCGACATGGAAGGACGCAAAATCCTGACAAAATCACATGAATTTTTCACACTTGCATCAAGCATCGCATTTATCAACAAACAATTCTTTCAAATACAAAAGGATGTTGTTATCTATGCTATGACAGAAGAAGAGTTGAAAAAGGAAATGGAAAGCATTTATGAAATAATGCAAACAAGTGTCAAAGAACATCAGAAAGTACGTTTTTTGGAAACCGGATGGTATCCGATATTCATGAACACCGACGCAACTCACACACTTTTCCACGAAGGAATTGCAGGACATTTATTGTCAGGAAGGTATATCGTCGAAGAGGATTCAAAAGTATTTGAAGTTATGGAAAAGGATTTTTCCAAAGAAAAACGCTTTGCTATCCTAAAAAAGTTGACGGTAGAAAACAAACCAAACCTGCCAGGAACAATTGCTACCTATACATTCGACCATGAAGGTATTCGCGCAAAAGATATTACACTCATGGAAAAGGGGAAGGTAGTAAACTATCTCACTAACAGAAATTCAGCGAAACGGTTGAACAAGAAAGAATCCAATGGAACAGCATTAGCCTCATCATTCGTTGTCAACACAGTACAAGGACCTATTATTGTACAACCGGAACCACGGATTTCGAACCTGATTATTACTTCACATTCCAAAAAAACAGAACAACAACTACGTGAAGATTTGATCAAACAATGTAAAAAACAAAAAATGGAATTCTATTTGGAAATCTGGTCCAAAGCAGGTCAAGTAAACGTAGAAGATGGAGTATTCAATCTTGAAATCACAGAATGTGATATGGTATATTTAGATGGTCGACGAGAAAAAATTTGGGGAGGACTCCTCTCAGGAAATCTCTTCGAATTTATTGGAGCTATCAAAGACATTTCCCAAGAAACAGAAAGTGATAATGGTATGTGTGGATCTGAATCCGGATGGGTACCAACCCACGGTGAAGCACCATATATGACGCTAAAAACATTCCAATTCATAGCGACAAAAAAACCAGAGAAAGTAAATATGCAGTTCAATCAAAAACATGTTCCTGAAGAATAAATAATCAAGGAACTAAAAAACAATAACTATCCTCCAGTTTTTCTGGAGGATTTTTTCATTTGAGACACAATTAAAATTCGAGGCATCGAGAATTTTAATGATGTCGAATTTGTATATTTTTTTAAATATATATACATATCCTCCTTCAAAAACATACTATTGACATTTATATTAATATATATATATATAAAAGAAAAAACCAAACCTAATACAATGAAAACAAAAAAAAGTCCATCAGTGATGGTAGTTAGTATAATATTAGTAGTAAGTTTATTACTTGGGGCACAGGGAAGTCAAGCTCAAAGTGATACCATAAGTCAACTCAGCAAAACACATATGTGTGTAGGCGGAGCTGCAGGAATTGCCTATTTTCCAACACAAAATGGAATAGGAAAAAGTTATGAGGGATTCATAGCTGTGAATCGTGGTTTAGTTGGTGGTGAATTCACTGTAGGAAGCACAACAACAAATACTATCGATGGAGATCGAATAAATAATATCGATTTTCTGACCATGGGCATTACGCTCAATGCGTCAAAAGGTATTGTTGATTTCACCTCCTCTCTCTATGGAGGATTTGCAAGTGGATATATGGAAAATTTACTTGATAAAAGACAAAAAATAAACGTGTTTTATCAGGGAATATTTGGAAAATGTAATTTCACTGCACTATCTTTCGAGAAGAAAAGCATAAACATGTGTTTTTTTGTACAGGTAGCTGTAGAAGCAATGCCAAAACAAATGATGCTCACCCCGACAACGGGTTTACATTGCATGTACAAATGTCTCTTCGGAATAAATTTCAAATTTATTCCACAAAAAAAAATTACTAAAGGACCGACCAGTCCATTCGCGCATATGCGATAACGTTAAAAGCGTAAAAGGTGTTGATTATGTATCAACACTTTTTTTATATCAAAAAAATAAAAACATACGATAATTTTTTTATATATTTTAAAAAAATATATTCTTGCAAAAAAAAAAGAGAATCATATATACGAGACCGCTTTATTTTATAAAAAAAACATTAATGTCTAAAATCCAAAACGTACACGCACGCGAAGTATTAGATTCTAGAGGAAATCCTACGGTAGAAGTAGAACTTACGACAGAAGACGGAATATTTACCGCTATGGTACCATCTGGTGCATCCACAGGAACATATGAAGCATGTGAACTGAGAGATGAAGATACAAAAAGATACAATGGCAAAGGCGTTCTCAAAGCTGTGGAAAACGTAAACACCAAAATCTCCAAAATAGTCATGGGTATGGATTCTACTCAACAGAAAGAAATTGATGAAGCAATGATCAATGCCGATGGGACAGAAAATAAAACTAATTTTGGAGCAAATGCAATCCTCGCAGTTTCTATAGCAACATGTAGAGCTGGAGCAGCAGCCAAAAAAATGGAACTCTATGAATATGTAGGAGCATTGGGAGAAAACAAAAATTTCATTCTGCCTATACCCATGGTATTAGTTTTGGAATGAGGAAAACATGCTGATCAAAGTTCTGATTTGCAAGAATTTATGATTATGCCACACAAAGCACCCAACTTCAAAGAAGCGATTAGAATAGGATCTGAAATCTATCATGCCATAGGAAAGGTTTTGAAAAAAGATGGATTTAATATCAACGTAGGATTTGAAGGAGCCTATGGACCAAGTTTAAAGAGCAACGAAAGAGTATTTCAAGTCATTGTAGAATGAATCAAATTAGCAGGATACAAGCCTGGAGAAGAAGTAGAAATAGCCATTGACGGAGCAGCTTCTGAATTTTATAAAGACGGAAAATATAATTTACAAGCTGATGGGAAAGTTTTGGATGCTCAAGAAATGGTACAATTCTATGAAGATCTTTGTAGTAAATATCCCATTGCATCTATTGAAGATGGATTGGCCGAAGATGATTGGGAAACATGGACGTTATTGACAGAAAAATTAGGAAACAAAATCCAAATCATCGGAGATGATCTTACCGTTACAAATGTTATTAGATTACAAAAAGCTATTGATCTCAAAGCAATGAATTCAATTCTTATCAAAGTAAACCAAATAGGAACGGTAACAGAGACTATCAATGCTATCAATCTAGCAAAGAAGAATGGAATGAAAGCAGTAGTGAGCCACAGAAGTGCAGAGACAGAAGACACCTTCATCGCTGATTTCGTGGTAGGTATGGGAACTGGATATAGTAAATTCTGAGCAACTGCAAGAAGCGAAAGAACAGCGAAATACAACCAGCTTATGAGAATAGAAGAAAAGCTATGAGGTAATGCAAAATATGGAAATATTCTGTAATTTACCATCAAATAAAAAAAATAGAACATTAAATTTACACCCCAAACCTAAATATAATAAAAAAAATCTCGAGTTACCGGGATTTTTTTTTATTACGCTAAAAGATAGCTATCAAATCATCTATAAAAAACAAAGTGAAAATATGATCTCTACTGATCTTTATTTTAAAAGACGCAAAGGGAGACAATTCTTAAGGTCGGTTTCATGAGCTCGTCTTTGTCAGGTTCGAAGCTCCTGAGTAGAACCATTTGACAATCGACAGATTGTATGGGTGTCGGTATTAACATTATCAAAAGCATTTTTTTGAGAATTGTACATACCAGGAGATATATCTGCAAAACCTTTAAAATTAGTTCCTTGTTCAAAAAAAAGATGGGTGATTTGTTCTTGATTTGGTAGTTTATTCTCTAACTTTAAATTAAGTATTGCTCTCCAATCAAATAATTGCACACCTACTAAATTTTTGGGCATAATACCATCATTTTGATATTCCCATACCGTACCTGTTCCTAATTTTTTATAAAGAACTTTGATTTTAACATCTGAAAAAGCATTATCAATATTTGCAGTCTTCTCTACTTCTTTCCATCAATTCGCCAGCTTCCGTTCTTTGGATTTTCATTCATCAATTTTATAATTTTTTTCTGAAAAATTTAATTCCTTTCTCGTTTCTTTATATAACTTATTCATATAGGTCACATTCTCCTCTGTCCAAGTATATTTATCATTATCCATATAGTCATAATCTATTTTCCAATCTATATGTGCTTTTATTGCTCAATCATCCAGATAAAATGGCGCATCTTTATATTTAGATTCAATTTCTTGTTTACAATTATATACGTCACTATTTAACCATTTCACTTTCTGATCCATAATTTTCGTTTTTTCTGCAGATTCTATTTTCGTAGAAAGAGCATCTGCATCATCATAAAGTGATGCAGGATCATCCACTACAGAATCCTTCTGCTCAACCACAGGACTAGCAGGTGTATATTCTGCCACTCCAGAGACATCTTTTACGGTCTTAGCTGATTCTTTTTCTAATATTTCTACCATGGGTAAAATAGTTAAATTTTAAATTTGTATACTAATTTTTATTTCAAAAGACGTACAGAGAGACAAGCTTTTGGATCTCAGAAATAAGAATATCTTTGTCAATCCACAAGATCCCAGAAAGAACCATCTGATAACCAAGTTGTTGAAATCTTAGACCCAACGTCTTCGATAGTAATAGTTTCTGGATTATAGATACCAGAAGATACGGCTGCAAGACTTGTATAGTTAGCACTTTTTCATTTCATAAGATCTGACATTTGATTCTTGTTCGGTAATTTTTTATCCAATCACAAATAACATATTGCACTCCGATCAAATAATTGCTCACCTACTAGATTTTTAGGTATTTTTCCATCATCTTGATATTCTCATACCATTCACGCATTCATTTTTTTATAAAGAATCTTAGTTCTAACATCTGAACCATCAATATTTGCAGTCATCTCTATTTCTTTCCATCAATTTGCTAATTTTCGTTCTTTGGATTTTCATACATCGATTTTATAATTTTTTTCTGAAAAATTTAATTCTTTCTTGGTTTCTTTATATAACTTATTCATATAAGCCACATTCTCTTCTGTCCAGGTATATTTTGTATTCTCCATCATATCAGGATCTATTTTCCAATCTATACGTGCCTTTATAGTTCAACCAGAAAGATAAAAAGGGGCATCTGAAAATCCATATTGCAAGTGCTCTTCACAAGAATAGATATCATTATTCAACCATTTTACTTTTTCGTCCATAATTTTTTTCTGTTCCACAGATTCTATTTTCGTAGAAAGAGCATCTGCATCATCATAAAGGGATGCAGGATCATCCGCTACAGAATCCTTCTGTTCCACTATAGGACTAGCGGGTGTATATTCTGCCACTTCAGAGACATCTTTTACGGTCTTAGCTGATTCTTTCTCTAATGTTTCTACCATGAGTAAATGGTTAAAATCATAAAATACTACTTTAATTATAACCAATATTTTTTTTTGTCAAAAGTTCTTCATCCTTTTGTATCTATAAAAAATGGATTAACAAAATATAGTAAATATTTTTTATTAGATCATTTTATTCGATGGATTTAAATTATGATAAAATTATAATCAAACCTGATTTTTATCAGATAACCCTATTCGATGGATTTCAATTATGATGAAATTATAGATGATTTTTCAGAAAAACTACCAAAATTTGAAGATGGAAGAATAGATTATAGATGATCTAAAAAAGCTTTTGTCATAAATGCTTTTGTCAGCTACAATGGAAAAATTCTTCTGCTCAAAAGAAGTGACAAGGTTGGAGCATATCAAGGAAAACGAAATTCTATTTGAGGATATTTGGATGAAAAAGTTACTTTGGAAGAAAAAATCTACGAAGAACTTCGCGAAGAACTGGGAATCACCAAAGAAGGAGTCAAAGAAATTCGTCCAGGAAAAATACACAAACTAGAAGATCCTACAATCAATAGAACACGAATCATTTATCCTAGTATCGTAGAATTAGAAGCGGAACCAAAAATACAATTAGATCGAGAACATACAGAATACAAACGAATCCGTCCAGAAGAAATAAAAGATTTCGATATTGTTTTGGATCTTGATACTACCTACCAATATGCCATAGCATAAATGAATATACAATTCTATTAACCCGCTAAAAAGCGGGTTTTTTTAGTAATGAAAATTTGACAGGTTTTACTTGAAAAATATGTTTTAGTATTTTTCATTGAAAAAGGTGTCAAATCACGAAGATTTGACAAAATTTATCATCGTGAGTATACTTAGATAGAGTTTATTATACACACATACATATGAGCGACAAAGATCTCGAAGAAAAACTAAGAAAAGCAAAACAAAAAACGTCATCGACGACCAATTTATCTAGTAAAATGAAAAAAAATCTTCATGAAATTATAGGACAAGACGATATCATATTTTCATTAGGAGAAGCTATCTATAACCAAGCAAAAGAAAAAATTGAAAACAATCAAATAGAATATGTATCAGAAGGGATGGAAGGAGTTGTATATAAAATGGAGATAGAATTATCCAACAAAGAAAAAAAAATATTCTTAGCAGTAAAAAGACGTTTCGACGATAAAATCAAAGAAGAAATGAAAATGCAAAATGATTTTTATGATGTAGCTAAAAAAAGCACAACAGGGACAAAGGTACCCAATATATTAGGGAAAATAGAGACTACTACAGGAAAATATTTTTTGATGGAATATATAGATGGGAAAACATTATTTAATCTCAAAATAGAAAAAATAGCGTGATATTTTTATCAAAAATTTAAAGATAAATATCCAGATTTTTTCCAGAAATTAAAAGGAATAAACAAAGATATCGATAGAACAAATATAAACAAAGCACACGATTTTGATTTCAAAAACGATGCAGAGGCAAGAGAAGAAATGCTCAAAATAACAAACTTTCTCAATGATCAAAATGAACAAATAATTCAGAAATATACAGGAGTCAAAGGAGTAGCTTATCTCGAAAAAAAGACATATGAAGCGACAATGAAAAAAATGTATTATGACCAGGAATTATATGGAGATATATTTAATCAAAAAGCATGATGGAAACTTCAACAACAAATAAAAGATTTTTTGATAGAGTGTCATGAAGCAAAACTATTTCATAGAGATTTATGAGGCAATCCGGGTAACATTATGTTTATGCAAGGAAAAGATGGAATAATACCAGTAATTATAGATTTCGGAAAATCAATAAAATATGAAGTAGGAGAAATCAAAAATGAATACGGAAGATGAGACTGACCATATGGAGATGAAAAAGAAACATATATACCAGATTCAGACATATGTGAAATTATAAAAACACTTACCAACAAACCACCAAAAAAAGAACCTCGAGAATTATTTTAAAAAAAAACATTCTCTGGGTTGCAGAGAATGTCACAAAATACATTTAAATGTTTTTTACATAATTCTGGATTACATCAGGGCACTTTTCATCATCTTTAAGAAGAAATAATGAGGCCCGTGGAATTTCAAATTCCTCAGAAAGCATTTGGGCAATATGCCGTAAATCAATTTTTAATTGATGTTTTTGAGAAGAGGAAAGATCCATATCCAGTTTTTTGCCTAGTAGTTCTCGTAAATCTTTGATAAGCATAACAGTTAGCTTTAGGGTTTATTGTGTGTATATTTATAGATGTTAGAGATATATACATATTTAATATAAAAAGTCAAGCATAATGTTGTGTATGACTTTTTGTTGCCTTAAAGTACGCAAACGATATACTCCATCATTATGGAGATAACATATAAACCTATCAGACACGGATACGCAAGGATAGATAAGAACGGTAAGCTTCTTATCACTATTCCTATACGCAAAAAAGGAACGGAATTTGAAAAAATAATGATCCAAAAATGAGAAGCATTATTTACACGTTATAACAAAAGGACGCATATCGATCCGATTCAAAAAGATAGTATATTGCTCTTTGGTGAAGAAGTCTCAAAGACACAACTTATGAAACAACATACGTGAACGATAAAAAACATCACCAAAGAAATTTTGAAAGACTATGCTACCCCACTCTTTGATCTCTATAGTAAGAAATTATGAATACCGTATAAAAATATCATCTTCAGAAAAACTACCTCTAAACGAGGAAGCTGCACACACGATCAAAAATTTTCACTCAATCTTGATCTCATTCACTTACCGACAAAATATATCAAATATGTTATCATCCACGAAGCATGTCATCTTAAAATAAAAAATCATAGCAAAAAATTTCGAACACTCGTAGAAAGTTTCTGTCCAGAATATAAAAGAGTAAAAAAAGAATTGAGTAAATTTAATATAAGATAATAAACAAATTGTTTTTTCAAGAGAAATACATAAGCTATAGACTGTTTTGATCTATAAAAGATTATAATGTACGATATCAAAAATTTAGGAGCAGAACAACTTGGATTGTATTATGAAGTGACCTATAAAAAACTCAATGATATAAAAATAGAAATCATTGAAGATATTGCAGAACTTTTAGGTACAACTCCTCAAATAGAATATACAACATATATAGAACAAAAAGAATTTGAGATATATTGTACACCATATCTACAGGATATTCAAAAAGAAAAAAAAGAAATGTTTTTGATTTTATCACAACAAGAACAAACCATACAAGAAGAAATACGTACAAGGCAGAAACAAATGTTGAAAAATATAGGGATAACGACACCAAGCTTACGAGTACAAATGATTAAACAAGCAACAGAATGAGGACAGTTTCCTATGTTTAATGATATGATTACCTACATTGAACTGTTGAAAACATGAGAAGAAAACAAACGACCAAAAAACAAAAAAATATATGCATCACCAAAGTTAATAGAATTTTTTGAAAACTTATGAATAACACTACTTACCATACTTGCAAAAAATGAATGACCAATGCCAAACTAATATTTTATCATCCAATATATCATGACTGTTAAATTTGAATTCCAAGATCATTATTTCAAAAAAGCAAAGAAAGAAGGATATAAAGCTAGAAGTGCTTTTAAGTTAGAAGAAATTCAAAATAAATTTCATCTTTTTGATAAACATACAAAGACAATCATGGATATAGGATGTGCTCCAGGAAGTCGAATTCAGTACGCGGTAAATTTTATGCGCAAAAACAATATATCTGATTATAAAATTTTGGGAGTTGATATCCAAGACGTAAATCTCAATCTTCCAGGTGTAAAAACCTACAAAGCTGATATCCAAGACGTAGACCATATCAAAGAAATATTGGCAGAAAACAATATAGAAAAGGTTGATATGATTCAATCTGATATGGCACCTAATACTATAGGAGTCAAAGATGTAGATGCGATGAGATTGTTTGAATTATTGGAATACGTAAAACCGATTTTGAAAAATCTTTTGAAACCAGAAGGAAAATTCGTTATCAAAGTATTTATGGGTCCAGGATTTGAAGAGTTTGTAAAAGAGATGAAAGATATCTTCGGTGGAAAACACATCAAAACACTGAAACCAGATGCCTGCAGAAAAGAAAGTAAAGAGATTTATGTTATTAAATTTTAGTCACCATCCAAATAAGTTTCTTGTCCACGAAGGTGGAGAAATGTAATGAAAAATTATTGAGTTGGTGACTATATATTATTCAATCAAAAATATTTTATGGTATAATATATAATTGAAACATGAACAAAACAAAACAACAAACATGATGGATATCGGTATTTTCAGCAGTAATAGGAAATACCATCATAGCTATTATCAAATTCTTATGATTTTTAGCGTCATGATCATCATCGTTATTTTCAGAATCCATCCATAGTTTTGCAGATACAGCAAATCAAGCATTACTTATGATAGGAGTCAAACGTTCTACCAAACAAGCGACGGATGCTTTTTCGTATGGATATAAAAAAGAAAGATTTTTACGAGCACTGATTTCTGCATGCGGAATATTTTTTGTATGAGCATGAGTAACCACCTACCATGGAATTACAATGATTATGTCACCAGGTGAGATACATATCAGCCAACGAACATTTATCATCTTAGCAATATCATTAGTCATTGAATCTACTACATTATGAATAGCACTCAATGAAATAAAAAAAGCTTCTACACATAGAAAACGGAAACTAGTTTTGGAATATGCGGATCCGATAACACTAGCAGTCGTGTATGAAGATACCATAGGAGTTGCTGGTGTAATGATAGCAATTACAGGATTACTATTTTCTTACATAACAAAAAATTCAGTACGAGATGCAATTACTTCCGTAATAATATGAATACTCTTATGATGTATGGCAATTATATTAATCAACAAAAATAGAAAACTTCTGATTGGAAAATCTATTCCTCATGAAATCAAAGAAGAGATAATCGAACTCATGGAACACGATGATATCATTGAAAAAGTATTAGATTTCAAATCAACAATGCTAGATATGGATACCTATCATATCAAATGTGAAATAGAATGTAACGGAACAGGATTATTGAAAGAGATTAACAGAAATAATTTTTTAAAAAACGAATATGAAGAAGTAAAAGAAAGTTATGCAGATTTCTTAGAATTTTGTATTGATTATACCAGAAGAGTACCAAGAATCATAGGAACAAGAATAGATGCGATAGAAAAGAAAATTAAAGATAAATTTCCACAGGTAAGACATATAGATATAGAGATAAATTAAAACAATTTCTTGGAATGTTTTATTCTTTTACGCTGGTAACATGTTACACGACGTAACCAAGACAATAGAATATCTTAAAAACAAAGAAAAAATAGTATTTATTACTACATCCAACAGATGGGAATGAGTTCATGAAGTGCCAAAATCCACACAGCTGGCACATCATATTGCAAAAGAAATAGGAGAAGATAAAGTAACATTTTTCGATATTGCTGAGATGAATATAGTACCTTGCGAATGACACGTTTCCGGGTTAGCACATAATAATTGCTGAGTCAAAGAAGCATTACTTAAAGATCCAGAAAAAAATCCTTTAGGTTGTCATAGATGTCGAGCATCTTTTACCAATCCGGATGATGAACTCCGAAAAATATCCAAAGCACTATTAGAATCAGAAGTTATATTATTTTTCACTTCAGTGAGATGGTGACAAACAAATAGTATGTATCAAAAACTGATCGAAAGACTTACACGAATAGAAAATCGTCACACCACACTTGGAGAAGATAATATTATAAAAGATATCGAAGCATGAATAATTGTAATGGGACACAATCGAAACAACGAATCAGTCATCACGACTCAAAAAAGCGTATTAAAAATGTATGGTTATAAGGTTCCCAAGCAACTTTCACGAGGACGAACATATACCGACATGAACGACGAGAGTCAGCAATGATATCAAAAAGCCGTCGGACAATTTGAAAAAGATTTTTGATTTATATTAGAAAAATAAAAAATGTGAGACATAAAAGATCCAGTACAAGTAACCATAGCATGATATAGTGATACCGTAAAATCATATAAAGCCGGTCGTTCTGATCTCTCGAGAGACGAAGAGAATCGTAAATATTTTTTGGAATATCTAAAATGAAAAAAAATATTAGATATCTGATGTGCACACGGAAGAGATGTCGCAGAGTTCTGCAAAAACGGGATGGAAGTTACCGGAATAGATTTGACTCCAGAATTCGTGATTATGGCAAAAGAGAGCTGCCCCAATGCTACTATCCAGCTCATGGATATGAGAGATTTGAAATTCGGAGATAAAACGTTCGATGGAATATGGGCATGTGCATCGTTTCTTCATATACCCAAAAAAGAGACGAAAAAGACGCTTAAATGATTTCATCGTGTACTCAAAACATGATGATTGTTATTCATAGCTGTCATAGAGGGCACCGGAGAAGGATATGATAGAAGAGCAAAATACAATAATGCAGAAAGATTTTTTTCATACCGACAAAAAGATTGATTAGAAAAGAAGTTAAGAGACAACGGATTTTCAATACAAAAAAATTTCTTAAATAATCCAAGCGGTAGTGGTTCTACATGGGTAAATATTTTTGCTATAGCCAAATAAGCTCATAGCAAAATATTCGTAATATTTAAAAAAGTCAATTGTGATATCGCTGAATAAAGCATAAATATCAATAAAAATCAATTCCCAATAAATATGAAGGGTGCAATCGACAGCTTGCCCCGCATGAAACTGCGGGGAGGGGTTTTTTGCCCCGCAGGACTGCAGGGGCCAAGCCGGCGAGGCGATAGAAAAAAATAAATTTAGTGGAGCGTTTAAAAAATATTTGTAATAAACAATCAAATATATAAGTATAAAACAACAAGTAAAATTTTAGTCGTTAGATAAAAGTTATGAAGATAGGAATCGTTTGAATGCCGAATATTGGAAAGTCTACGCTCTTCAACGCGCTCACAAAATCTTATGCTGCACCTGCAGAAAATTTTCCTTTTTGTACGATAAATCCAAATATTGGTATTGTAGATGTAAAGGATCCTAGAGTCGATAAGCTCGCTGAGATGTCACAGTCAAAAAAGAAAATATATTCCAGTATAGAATTTGTTGATATTGCCGGTCTCGTAAAAGGAGCAAGCAAAGGAGAATGATTGGGAAATAAATTTCTTTCACACATCAGAGAAGTCGATGCTATCGTGCAGGTTTTGAGACATTTCAAAGATAGCGATGTCGTACATGTAGAAGGAGCGATAGATCCAATGAGAGATGTAGAAATAATCAATACGGAACTTATTTTCGCTGATCTAGAAGTCATTGAAAGAAATTTACACAATCTCGTAAAAAAAACGAAAGTAGGGAAAGGAAGCAAGGATGAAGTAAGATTAGTAGAGATCTTGATGGAGATTCAAGAAGCACTCATTCAAGGAAAAATTGCCCACAACATAAAAGATAAACTGAGCAAAGACGACGAAAGATTGATTAAATCATACAATTTTCTCACAACGAAACCCATCATCTATGCGATAAATATCGGACAAGATGATATTCCATTTGCGCATGAAATAGCGCAAGAATTTATGGTAAAACTACAAAGTCCCGTAGCAATCGTATGTGCAAAACTGGAATCTGAGATGATGGACATGAACGATGAGGAGAGAGATGAATTTATCAGAGAATTGGTAAGCATGGATAAAGTAACACATATTCCGACATTAAATGATCTGATTAAATTAGGATTTGAAAAAGTAGGATTGATGTATTATTTTACGACAGGAGAAGATGAGACAAAATCGTGGACAATTCCCATCGGTTCTACAGCACCACAAGCTGCAGGAGCTATTCATACAGACTTTGAAAAAGGATTTATCAAAGCTGAAGTAATTAAATTTGAAGATCTAGTAACCTACGGTTCTTGGGCTAAAGTAAAAGAAAAATGACTCATAAAACTAGAGGGGAAAGAGTATATAGTACAGGACGGCGATTGTATTGTCTTTAAATTCAATGTTTAATGAGTTCGCCATTGGGCAAAGGGTACAAAAAAATATCTGAACAATCTCTTGACATTAAGAGGCAAATTCTTATTACTTGGAGAGTAAAATTTATGTCTAAAAATACTCTATTTTAATTAACTAAAATTAATTTCCATGAACTTCAACGTAAAAATGGATGACAAGAAACTTAAGGTAGATATTGAGAAAACAAATCTAAAGGATATTTTGATATATTGTAAACCTAAAGAAAGACTTGTACTTATGAAGAAATTTGGTCTCGATGGATCAAAAGAAACACCTCTCCAAAGAATTGGGAAGGAGTATTCCCTAACGAGAGAAAGAATCAGACAAATAGAAACTCAAGCATTAATGAGATTTAGAAGACTTATCGTAGGAAACGACACCTATATGGAAGTACTTCAAGAGGCTAAAAAAGTTCTTGATGTTCATGGAGGTTTACTCGTAGAAGACACATTAATCTCTAAACTCGTAAACAAGAATATATTTAAATTTTCTAAACAAGAACTTAAATTGATTCTCGTTTCAGACTTCGATGTAACATACCTAAAAAGAAATAAATATTTGAACAAAGCATTCTATCTTGAACCATTATACGAAGATCTTTTGACTAAGATGGTACTTACTATCAGTTCTTACTTTGAAAAGAGAGCTAAAAGCCAAGACTTGTATGAATTCATCGGTTGGATGAAAGAAAATTTTGCAAAAGACTACAAAGATGTTCACTATATGAAAAATGATCTCTTCTACGTAAATTTCTTCGATTCAATCAGAGAAATAAACGTATTTGATGGAAAAATCGGATTACCAACATTTGCTGACGTTAATCCAAAGACTATCAAATTGAAGATTCTTTACACAATGAGAAGAATTAACAAACCAGTTCATTACCAGGAACTTCCATCAAAAATCATGGAACGATTCCCAGCAAAAGCAGTTAAGATCAATACTGTTCATAATGAATTAGTAAAAAATAACGATCTTTTCGTAAATCTATGACTTGGAATTTATGGTCTCAAAGAACGATGATATGAAGGTGGTATGGTAAAAGAAATCTTGGTAAGAATATTTGAAAGAAACGATAGAGCTATGAACGTTAAAGAACTTTGTAAAGAGATGTTGAAAGAAAAAATGGTAAGCCCAAATACTGTTATGTTAAATCTCCAAAAATTCAAAGATCTTTTCAAGAGAGTAGAAAAAGGAGTATACGAACTTGTAAAACAACCAAAGAAAAAATAATTGATATCCAATATTTCATATACATAACAGAAAATTCCACTACGGTGGAATTTTTTTATTACTAAAAAAATTAGAGAATAAAAAAAGCCAAGCGAAACACGCATGGCTTTATAATAACAAAGGTACCAATAGTTAGTACCAGTTAAGTTTTTTTCTTTTTATAAGGAGACAAATCCCCAGAAAAAGACATATCAGCGTAAGTAGAAAGAATAATACTCTACCCGACCAGTCAGGCACATAAAAGATTCGCCAACCTAAACCAATAGCCATAATAAAGGCTATTACTGGGAATAGCCAAGAAAATATCTTGCCAGTCCACTGCATAAAATTTTCCAAAAAAGAATTGATTCTGTTCATATGTCAAGATTTTGTTTGAACAAAAATATAACCATTTACCAGAAAATTTCAAGAGCAATACACCCCAAAACAATAAAACTTGCAATTTATATTGTATACAATACATTCATTACCATATGGAATCAATAGCTCTACACAAAATACCAATCAATGCTGGAGTCTACCTATTCAAAGACAGGAAGGGCACTATTTTGTATATAGGAAAAGCTAAAAATCTTCAAAAAAGACTCTGACAATATTTTTCGCCAAATTCACTCCATAATTTATTGAAAGCTGATAATAGCTACGTATATATCAAAATCACGAAAGAATCCTTTCCACAAATATTTTTAACGAGAAAAAAAATCAACGATAATGCGCTTTATATCGGTCCTAAAAACGATACCGTACAACTTAAGAAGTTTTTACAGTATCTAAGGCAGATAGTAAAATTTAGAGGCTGTAAAACAGCACAATTCAAACAAGGAAAATTATGTTCAGATTATTACTTTTGACTCTGTCGCGGCCGATGCAAAGCTCCACTCAAAAACCAACCAGAAGAATATAAGGATGTTTTGAATATCATAACCTCATTTTTTAAGTGAAACACCAAACCCATTGAAGAAGAAATTTATCATCAGATTGAAGAAGCAATCATCAATGAAAACTTTGAACGAGCGGCTCAGCTCAGAGATATCTATCAATCACTACAATGATTTGTAGAAAAACAAAATGTAGTCCTACCCGACAGAAAAGACGGGTATCTCGCATTAGTAAAATCTATAGGTACGCAATTTATTTACACCGTTCTTATTTTCACCAAAGGGAAATTGATGGATGTCATCACGAGTAAAGAACAACAGAGTGATATAGAAGAAGATAGTTTGTATCTAGCAATTCAAAGGACATTTGGTGAATCTAATATGAAAAAAAACAAGAATGAAATCCAGATCACGAGCAAAGGTTTTGGTAAAATAGGAAAAATAGTCAGCAAAGAACTTTGGAAAATAGCCGAAAATTTTTTGGATTCGTATATTATTTCTCAATCGCTTCAAGAAGAAAGCACGATGATCAATGATATGTTTAAAACGTTACAAACAAGATATGGACTCAAATATGTCCCATACAGGATCGAATGTATTGATATCTCACATCTCGGAGGATGACGAACCAGTGGATGACTTTCTTGTCTGATGGCATGACTCCCCTACAAAAAATGATATCGCAGATACAAAATCAAAGCGAAAAAATCAGATGATTATGAAGCATTACAAGAATTACTCGAACGCAGACAAAATAGCTGATGAGAATTACCTAATCTATTTATCATTGATGGGGGAAAAGGTCAATTGGGAGTAGTAAAAAAATTATGCAAGGATCCCAAACGAAAAAA
>JAPLUU010000019.1:0-69952 GCA_026397515.1 candidate division SR1 bacterium
ACTATAATATGGGTTGCCTCCTGCGTATTTCGTTCATCGTAAGAGTCTAGAAAGAATAGTTCCAAACTGAGCTCTATCGACTTCTTGCTCGGGATTAAAATTTATATTCATAGTCACACCATCACTTGCATATCACATAAGTCACAATCTACATGCAGCCATTGCATAGTATTGGCTTGTTTTATCAAATGATTTCATATCAGTGAATGTACATGTTGCTCATGTAGAGACAGTTTTTCATAACACATTAATTGCAAAATTACTTATCATCTTCGCCATATCTTTTCTGAGTAATGATCATTGCATATTTGCTTTTTGGATAGTAGGCATCGTAGTGATATCATATCCATATGCTCGTAAATAAGCATTATTAAGCTCTAATGAAAAGAGAGATCATAAAATACTTGCTGCTGGTTTATTAGTTGCACCATGAAATGGTAGTACATGCACAATCTTTTCTATCAATGAACATTTTCCACAAAGAGTATCATAATAACTATCGCTGCAATCTCTTTGTACAGGACATTGATCTTTGATTAATGATGGAGATCAATCTCCATTACCTCCACTGGGTGAAGATGGTGGTGTTACTGGTGGTGTAGATGCAATCACATTGACGGTCCTAAAAGCATTTCATGTATTACCAGCATTATCGATATAAAAATATTCAATGGTATATATTCCGACAAGTCATGTATTTACCGTTCAACTTAAGTTGGCAGTACCAGTACCATCAACATTGTCTATCCATGTAGCTCATAGTTCGGTGTAGGTGTTGCCATACACTGTATTTATAATTCAAGATCCATTGAGTGTAATTACAGGAGATTCATCATCTGCTATATAGAAAATACTATCATTTATACTAATATCAGCGGTATCATCATTGTCTCGATCAAATTCTGCATAGACAGTTTTGACACTAGTTTCACCAGTAAATATGGTCCATCATGCTGTTGCTGTATAACCTGCCCAATTACTTCGTGTGATACCATCATTAGAAAATCTCATCTGCATGGCTTCTGGGGTGGTAGAAACATTGAGTGTAACATTTCCGAAAAAAGTTGAAGCAGCATCATTATTGATAGTAAATAATCACGTCATAGAACTTTGAGGAAGTGTAGCAGCAAAATCAGTAAAGTGGCTAGTGGTGAATGATATATAAGGAGCTCAGTTATTTTCCGTTACGAATGTTTGGGTCTGTGGATATCGTGTCACTCCATTATCTTCAGAATAATAAATATTGATCATATCTCATATAACCCCACTTGGTGCATTTACCGATAATGTAGCAATTCATCAGCTAAGATACAATAATTCCTGACTTCATATATTAAATGCAGTAACAACATTTTCATCATTTATACTTTCTATTGATTTGGTTGCTGGCATAGAAATGATGCCTGTATAATTAGTCGTATTATCTGCTTCCTTGAATTGAGTGTCAGCTTGTATATCCAATTGAATATTTTGATTTTTGAGATTCAATGTTGTAGGAATATATCCACTCGTTTGACTAAGTGAAATAGCATTGGATCATACAAGATCTCATCAGCTCTGGACATATCATTTACTAGTAAATTCATTTTTCATAATAGTAGTATCACTAGAATTTGGAAGGATAACGAGATCACTATCACCATACAGACTCGCAATATACGGATCCGCTTGATTTTGATATGTAGTAAATAATCACCCAACAACTATTTCTTTATTATTTTTAATAGTGATTGTATTTACTGTATTATTAAATCAACTTCCCACATCAAAGTTCGGGTCTATAATACCATCACTATATAGGCAGATGATTCTATTTGCTGGGAGAGATTTATAAGTAGTAAATGCTCCTCAGACTAAAATCTTACCATTATCTTGTATGGCTAAAGTATTAACAGAAACACTGAAACCACTATTGGTAACAAAATCAGTATCTCTAGATCAGTCAGTATTAAGGCGGATAATCCTTACTGCTGGAGCTCATTGATACGTCGAAAAGTTTCCTCAAACGACTATTTTCTCGTCATTTTGGATAGCCAGCGCTGCTACATTTGGACCACCAAAACTATTTCATATAAGAAATCATGTATCTATGGTTCCATCGCTATTTGTACGTACAATTTTATTTGCTGTTGTTCAACTATAGGTAGTAAAAGATCATCCTACGATTATCTTACCATCATCTTGGATAGCTAGTGCTTGTACATTACCTGGAAATCCGTTTCCCATGAAGAATCCTGTATCTATACTTCCATTACTATTGAGACGGATAATCCTATTCGCTGTCGTTCAATTATAGGTAGTAAAAGATCATCATATGATAATTTTGCTATTGTCTTGGATAGCTATAGTGTTGATGGTGTTGTTAAACCCACTTCATATGATAAATGAATTGTCTATAGTCCCATCTGTATTCAAACGGACAATTCTATTCACTGTCGTTCAGCTATATGTGGTAAATGCTCCTCAAACTAGTATCTTTCCATCATTTTGAATCGCTAATGTTGAAACAGTATTGTTAAATCCATTCCCCATTAAGAATCAGGTATCTGCAGTTCCGTCAGTATGTATACGGACAATCTTATTTGTTACGATCCCATTGTATGAAATAAATGTTCACCCTGCAATGATTTTGCCATCAGCTTGTGCTATGATTGCTTTAATTTCATTATCAAATCCATTTCAGACAGCAAAACTTGGATCTTTGGTACCATCTCCATTCAAACGGGTAATCCTACTAACTGCTACACCATTGTATGTCGTAAATGTTCCACCAACCAAGAGTTTCCCCCCGCTTTGTATAACTAAAGAATTAAACCCAATTCACATAAGGAATCCAGTATCTATAGTTCCATTAGTATGTAGGCGAACAACTCTGTTTGCTACTGCTCAGCTATATGCAGTAAATAGTCATCAGATCACTATCTTCCCATCATCTTGGATAGCAATATCATTGATGATTTCGTTAAAACCACCTCCGCTAACGAAACCAGTATCTGCACTTCAATTTGTATTTAGACGCATAATATCAATACCATCTGTTTCATGGTACAGTGTAAATGCTCATCCCACAATGATTTTTTCATCATCTTGTAATGCTAATGCAGTTACATTTGCATTAAACCCATTTCAAATATGGAAGTCGAGATCTCTTGATCAGTCGCTATTGAGACGAACAATCCTGCTAGCTTCTTTACTTTCAATTCGTGTGTTATCCATTGTCCAAGTATTCCATTGTCACCAATTTCCTCCATTATCTCAACAACTTATCTCATCTAGAGAAACTCCATCATCACAACTATATGCTTCACAGGTTACTTGATCTAGAGAAACTCCATCGCTACATGATCCTACACTTTCACAACTTACTTGATCGGTATATTGAGTATCACTACAGGATCGGGTGCTACCAGATCATCTAAAGAATGAAAACATACCACCAACTACGATTTTCCCATCATTCTGTATGAGAATAGCTTTCACAGTGTTATCAAATCAGTCTATAATATCAAAAGTATTATCTCTACTCCCATCAGTATTAAGACGGAGTAATCTCTCCGCACTTACTCATTTATATGATGTAAAATCTCCTCCTACTACGATTTTCCCATCATCCTGGATAGCTAAAGCATAGAGAAGGGCAGAGCCACCAAGGCCAGTTCCACTATCGAATGTGTCGTCTCTCGATCAATCACTATTGAGACGAATTAACTGATTCGCTGGTATGCCATTATACGTATGAAAGTTTCCTCCAATGAGAATTTTTCCATCTATTTGTATAAGTATTTTTCGTACTATTCCATCAAATCAGCTTCAGATATCAAAGGAGTAATCATTTGTTCCATCAGCATTAAGACGAATGATTCTATTCGTTACGACTCATTGATATGAGGTAAAATTACCTCCAATAATAAGTTTCCCGTTATCTTGAACTGCTTGGGTATATATACCTCCGTTAAATCCTATAGGTGTTCATCTATCAAAGCTAGGATTCATACTCGCTGGGTTAGCAAACGTTTGGGCACATAAAAAAATACCTATTATTGTTATAAGAAGAGTTGCCGATTTGAGTAAGATTTTTTTCATGGTAATATTAGTCAAGAACTTAAAATGTATACTTACGTTAAGTATATCCGAAAATGTATTTTTTGTCAAATTTCGACTAATTTGATAATTCCTTCAATGAAAAAATAGAAAAAATTTTTCCAAGTAGGGAATATCAAATTTTTTAGAAGAATTTGATGGATCAAATATTTGCTGGATGAAGTAAAAAAATCCATTAATAAAAAAAATCTCCGATAGATAAATTCACCGGAGAAATTATATAAAAAAATATATATATTTTCTTTTAGACTTGTATACTTACTGTATATTTTATAAGCTAATTTTTTCTTGTCTTATCATGGGATTCACTGACGTTTTTGAAAAAAATGATATGGAGGTGGTTCATGAGAAGCTTCTCGAGTATGTCTTGAACTTCCTTGAAGTGGTAAATCATATCCACGGAATAATATATTCGTAAGCCTTCCTCACATTTCTAATTTGATATCTTCCAAAGAAATACGTCATGATTCTATATATTTTTGAAGTCATCCAGGCAATTCTCAAACTATTTTTGTGAAATCAAGTGTCTTCATTAATTTTACTCAATATTCGATTCTTCATTTTTGAATTAAAATATCTTGTTCTTTTTTGCTTAATTCTTTTACCTCTTGGTATCATTTTTTTTCATCTTTTTTTTCTATTTTTTTATTGTATTGTCTTTCTTTTATTGCTCTACCTGCTGTTACTTGCATTTCATTTTTGAATACCTTCTCAATCTCTCTCGAGTTGAACTTCCAAATATGTCGTATGTAGTGAAGTATTAATTCTTTAAATTCTTCAGGTTTTTCATCTCTTATTCTCTTTAATCTCTCACTTGGCACATTTACATAATCTTTTTGCATATATCCAAGAATTTCATCAGAGCATTTCTCTAATTTTCTTTCTTTTCTTATATTTGATTTTAGCCCAGTATTCATTGTCTATATAAAAAAGTATAAAGCAGTTATGTCTTTATATATAAATATGTAACTTATATTGTCAAGATTATTTTTTTAGTTAATTGTATAATTGGTTTTCATACATTCACGAAATAGTTGCACATAAAAACTCTCGTGAATACAAATATTTACCAGATTAGCTCAGTACTCAAATACATTCTATATGATGAGTCTGAGGAAACATATCAACCGGTTGGATTTCCTTGATGCTAAATCCTCATGCAATCAAAAGTTCGATATCTCTGACCATAGTGACAGGATTACAAGAAATATATAACAACTTAAAATCTGATTCTTTTTTCAGATCACAGATCATTTGGACGACATTTTTATGAAGACCATCTCTAGGTGGATCGATGATGACGAGTCCAAGATTTTTTATTTTATCTTTGATTTCTGGTGTCTTGGTAAACGCTTTTTCCGCGGGATTAGCCAAAAATATAACTTTATCTTCCAAGCCATTGATCTTCGCATTATATCGTGCATCCGTGATTGCTTCTTCGACGATTTCTATTCCTACGAGTTTATCGCCTTTTCCAGATTTCAAAAAACTGATACCAATACTTCCTGTTCCACAGTAGAGATCGAGGATCATTCCTTCGATATTTCCGACCATTTTCATAGCCTGACCAAAAAGCTGTTGTGCTCAGAGCGTATTCGTCTGAAAAAACGAAAAAGGAGACACTCTGAAAGAGATTTCATGAACATTTTCTATTCCTGTTTTTTGTATATCGACAATGGTCTTACCTGTATTTTCTGGTCATTTTTTAAACATAAGTTTCTCATAGATGTATCAATCTCACCAAAATGTTTTGGTTACGCAATCCTGTGATCTGATAATATCAGCTAAACCATTATTATATGTAATTACCAAGCTCGTTACTTTTTTATTCAAAAACGGATCTTGTTTCAAAAGTTCCAAGAATTCATCCCATTGTCAGATATGCTTATCTTTGAGATTGTTGTCCGAGACAGCAAGGTTGACGAGAAATTGGTCAGTATTCATTCCTTCTCTTATGACGAGATGTCTAAAAAATCCTTGATGCGTCATTTGGTCATAAGCGGGGAGTCATGATGTTTTACAGAGTTCTTTGATATATTGGAATATTTCATTCGCTTCATCAGAAATAAGTGCACAATTGTGGATATCTATGATTTTGCTAAATTCTCCTTGTTTATGAAACCCTACGCTTCGATCAGACAGCGTAACATTCACCCCCTCAGGATTTTTGCTGATATATTTTCCGAAACTAAACTCGATTTTGTTCCTATATTTTTTCTCTTCAGGAGATCAGATGATCGACAAGACTTGTAAATCTGGCAATTTTCTTTTGATCTTGGTAAATGCATCATTGACGATGTCTTCCTTCAATTTCAACTGATTTCCATAACTCAACATCTGCCATTTGCATCCTCCGCAACCTATTTTCCATGGTTCTTTATTCTCATCATTTGATGAAAGCAACGAGAAAAAATGGGGACAAAAGATTTCTCCATCTACGATTTTAGGATCAAGTGATTGAACATGAGTGATATGTGCTTCCACGTAATCTTTTTTCTGTTTTACTATTCTCAAATCTACAATACTTCAGGGCAAAGCACCTCATTTGATAAGGATTCTCTTTCCGTCACTCATTCTCGCAAGTCCTACTCATCCATATCATATTTTATCTATTTTCACTCTTGTAAGTACTTTGGCCATAGGCAAATCTTATATATTAAAGCCCTAATTTACTTTTCAATTCTGCTTGAACTTCTTCTATACTTGCATCTGCATTTACGGTGATTGCTTTTCCTAAATCTTCAAAATGTTTAATTACAGGAAGTGTTTCATTATAAAAAACCGCCAGTCTTCTTTCCATTGCTTCAGGAGTATCATCTACACGTGCTTCAATAGCAGCTCTTTTTTGCATTCTCTCCAACGCTTTTTCTTTAGAAAGCTCAAAATGTACGATAACATAGTCCCTTTTGTATTCTTCCATGGTTTTGATCATATATTCTGCTTGTTCCATCAATCTAGGAAATCCATCCATCATGATTCATTTTCCTTCTTTATTTGCGATTTGTACGGTAGTATGAAGGAGATCATGCGTGATAAAATTATCTACCATGATACCATTATTTACGATATTTCTGATATAATTTCCTATTCCATTATCATTGGACATAAGTGCTCTACAGAGCTGTCACATTTCCATATATACGGTATTTGGATAATCTTTTAAAAGTAGTTTACCTTGAGTTCCTTTTCCACATCCTTGGACGCCGAGAAATATTAAATCCTTCATCTGTATTGTTTCTATAAAAAAATAAAAAGAATCTGAATTATTTTACATACATTATACTAACGATGTCTGGCTCATTTTCAACGAATTTACTACATTTTCCACTCGGGTGCGATTAGTTGATAATTAAAAAAAATACTGTAGAAAACTACAGCATATTTTAGATTCACTATTGATATTACTTTTTAGATAATTCTAAATGATATATTTCTTCTATTCCATTCCATAGAAATATTACATACCATTCACCCCTAAATCCTGATGTTAAGGTTTGAAATACGTTTACTACACCTACTACATCACTAAGATAAGTCGTTGTCATTACCATTTGGAGTTCGACAGCATTTAGATAGGGTTTTTTGGCGTAAGAAAGAAATCCCTTTTTCGAAACCATATATTCCAAAAATCCTTTTCTAACACCCTCAATGTTGTTTGAATTACTAAGGATTTTTTTTATTTCTTCTTCTTCTATTTTAGTTTTATCTTTATCCATTTTTTTTACTTTTATTTTGTGTGTTTTTAGTATACTAAAATACTTTACATTTTCAATAGTTTATATATAAAATAAACAAAAAAGCTCTTTTTTCAAAGAGCCTTTTGGAATATATTTGTAGGTTGAAATTCATAATTGAGAACGATTATCTCTTTGACCACGTAGGTCCTTTTCTCGCTTTCTTGAGACCTGGTTTCTTTCTTTCCTTGATTCTTGGATCTCTTTTGAGTAATCCGTATGGTTTCAATGTAGGTCTGAAATCGGGATTCCATTCAATCAATGCTCTAGCAAATCCTAGTTTGATAGCATCAGCTTGTCCTGATATTCCTCATCCATTTACCACTATTTCAGCATCAAATTTCTTGAGATAATCAGCACCTAAAGTATTGAGCGGAGAAAGAGCAGCCTCGAGAAGATAGAGGTTACCACCAAAATAATCTGCCAACGGTTTTGTAGATCCGTTAGAAGTTTTAATAATGAAGCTTCCACTTCCATTTCCAAAAAGCTTAACAACAGCTGTTGTTTCTTTTCTTCTTCCTATAGCATAGGTATATTCTTTATTAGCCATTATGTAGAGAGGGTATATAAAATGTTAAAATAGGTAGAGATTATTTTTTTAATGGTGTAGGTTTAAAATGATCGTATTTTGTAGTAGTGCCTTTTTCAAGTTTCATTCTCTTGATTCTTTTGTCTCTAAGTTTGTTTTTTGCAAGCATTCCTCTTACTACAAAGGTAAGTAATCTCTCAGGATTTTTTTTCATCACGAGATCTCGTGTGATAGTCTTAAGGTTTCCTTTGTATCCGCTATACGCGTACATAAGATTATCTTGAAGTTTTTTTCCTGTTACTTTAACTTTGTCGATGTTCTCTATAAGTACGAAATCACCAGCATCCCAGAAATCAGAATAATATGCTTTGTGTTTTCACAAGAGCAATTTAGCAACTTCAACGGCAAGTCTTCAAAGCACCTTTCCTGTTGCATCGATTCTCCATCGTTTTCTATCTTTCTCCATATCACCTGGTTTAACTCGGAGTGTCTTGTTAAGATCTTTTTTTGTAAATTCCATGATTATTATTTCAAATAACTAAATGATTTTGTGGTAAAGATTAAGCTCTATAATAATTTAAGTAAGATTTTCTGAACACCATCACCTACTCTAAATCCCAATTTATAATCAGCTACGAAACTTGATGTAGATCCTGCTTCGATATATTTAGGTAAGAGTACGTTCAATACTTTCTTTCCTTCAGCTTCACCATAAATGATAGATTTGATATATCTGATGCTCTCTCTTTTTGCATCTGCTGCAGCAAGTTTTTTGTTCATACTTACAAGCTTAGCGAAAAAAGAATCTATCTCAGATTTAAGAACCTTAGCTCTTTTTGGTGTAGTAGTTGTCTTCCCGTTTTTTACAAGATTAGTCAACAACTGTCTGATATATACGTCTCTTTTTTTTGCTCCTGTATGTAATTCGAGCATTTTATTATCCTTATGTCTCATGATACCAACTAAATTAACAATTAAAATATTAATGCTAAGTTCTAAGTGCTAAGTTAAAGGAATTTTTTATTTAGCATTCAACATTTAACATTCAACATTCGGCGATTTAGCCGATAAGTGCTTTATCAATATTTGCCAATGCACTATTGATTTCATCGATAGCTTTTCTACCTACTCATTTCATAAGCAAAAGTTCTCCTTTCTTTTTCTTTTCGAGATCTTCTACATACAAGATGTTATTTTTGATCAATGCATTTCTTGTTCTTTCGCTCAATGGAAGTGCATCAATTGGCATTGTCTTGATATTTGTTTCTTCATGTAATTTATCTTGTACTCTATCAAGGTCTTCGATATCTACCAAGAATGATCTGTCGATATATACATTATCAAAGATGAATAACTTAGCATATGATGCTAATACTTCTCCAGCAAACATCATAATCTCTTTTGGAGATATCCCTTTGTACCATGCTCTAACTTCGATAACCAAAAGGTCTTTGATGGATCCCGTAAAGTCTTCAATAACTTCTTCAACTTCATATTTTGCATAATCGATAACTTTGAATTCATTGTCTATCAAAAGCATATTTACATCTATATCATCGTCTTTTCTATCGCGAGATCTAAGATAATCAATACTGTAATATCCATATCATTTTTCTATTCTTATATCGATATTCAACTCAACTGATGGATCAGTTATTTCAAATAATTCAACATCTTCATTCAAAAGTTCTATTCCAGCAGGCAATTTGATATTGTTTGATGTATACAATCCTATCCCTGAAAATCTTTGAGAAATCCATTGGATATTGTCAGCTTTTTCGTCTACTTTGAAGCGAAGTGTTTTGAAGTTTAACATCATATCAATGACACTTTCTTTTACTCAATCAATTACGTGATATTCATGATTTACTCATTTAATCTTTAATCCGGTGATAGCTCACCCAATACTATATCACAAAATAATTCTTCTTAATGCGTTTCCAAGTGTCTGTCCAAATCCTCTAGGCAGATACTTCACCTCAAATTTGGTCGTTGTATCGTCTACTTGTGAGACAATAATTTTTGGAGCTCAGATGAATTTTTGTATATCCAACATGCAGAGTAATAAAGAGTAAAAATATTTTTGTTTTGTAATATACTTTGTAATATACCAGGATTATGCTTGTATAATCTACCAAGATTATGCTCTCGCATAAAATTCGATAACTTTCAAAAGATCGGCAGGTATTCCAAGTTCTCCAACCTGAGGATCATTAAGTACTTCAACAGCATTAGCTGCTTTGTCTAATTTTACCCATGATGGTGTTTTTCCTTTAACTTCTGCAGCATTTTGGCTGTAGAGCGCAGAATCTTTTAATTTTTCTTTTAAACTAATTTTGTCTCCAATAGATACAAATGATGATGGTATATTATGTTTTTTACCATTTAACAAGAAGTGACCATGATTAACCATTTGTCTTGCTTGCATCATAGTTTTTGCAAGTCCTGATCTATATACGGTAGAATCCATTCTTCTTTCTAAAAATTGAAAGAGTGCAGTATCATGCGTGATATTTTTGTTCTTAGCATATTTTGCAGCGATATCTTTCACGATTCTTACAAATTGTCTTTCAGATAACATGTACATTCTTTTGAGTACTTGTTTATTTCTCAAAAGTTTTCCATATTCAGAAGATCTTTGCATGTTAGCACCATGTTGTCCAGGCAAGCTTCTATTCTTTTTTACATTATATTTCTTTGATCAGAATAGATCAACTTGTTCTCTCCTACATAATTTGAACTTAGGTCACGTATATCTCATTAAACAATTAATTTATAATTTAAAATGGAAATAAGTTGCATATTAAATTCTCTTTTTTCTCTTTCATTTACATCCTCCAAATTGGATAGCGGTATTTTCTTTGATGTATTGGATATCGATAAGTCCAATTTCATTGATAGCCTTGAAAACTCCATCTCTTGCCAATCCACATCCTCTAAAGACAACTCATATTTCTTTGAGTCCAAGCCCTTGAGCTTCTTTTAATATTTGTTTTGTCAAAACTTCAGCAGCATATGGTGTGCTTTTTTTACTTCATTTGTATCCGAGTTTTCCTGTTCCTCCTCCTAGGACTCTATTACCATTTTCGTCAACTAAGGCAAGAATAGTATTGTTGTCAGTAGTTTGTACATGAAGAACTCAGCTATCCAATTTAATATCTCTTTTCTTTTTTGGAGTAGCAACTTTTGCTTTAGCAGCTGTTGTAGGTGTAGCCATAATGTAACAGTAATCATAAATTAAAATTGTACGTAGATGGTATGTAGTGATTATTTTTTCAATACTGGTCTAACTTTATTTCTTCCCATAAGTTTCTTTGCAGTCTTTGCGTTTTTTCTTGTCAATTGGCCTCTAACAGGCAATCCAAGATTATGTCTCATACCTCTATAACATTTAATTTCTTTCAATCTCTTGATAGCAAATGCTATTTCTCTCTTGAGATCATTTTCAAGAACGTATTTTGCTATTTGTTCAAGAATCTTTTTTTGTTCATCTTCAGAAATATCTTTTACCTTTTTGAGGTAATCTACTTTAGCGTTTTCGAGGATGGTTTTAGATCTTTTGAGACCAATACCATACAAAGAAGTGAGTCAAATCCAGATAGATTTATTTTCTGGTAGAACGTGTCACGATAGTCTAAACATGCGAATAAAAAACAAATAAATAAAATTATCCTTGTCTCTGTTTGTGTCTAGGATTTTTTTTGCAAACAACATAGAGTATTCCCTTTCTTTTTACTATCTGGCAATACATACATCTTTTGTGAAGAGAAGATTTAACTTTCATCTTAAGTAAGTAATACTAAATAAAGCTAATTATTTTTTGATAGGTTGTGTTCATGGATTTATAGTTGTTGTTGGTGTGTTTATATGTAAGTTTTTATAGTCGTTATATCTAAATATAATACGTCATTGACCCATATCATACTGATTAATTTCAAGTTTTACTCGATCTCACTGAATAATAGAGATATTGGATTGACTCATTCTTCATGATTTTTTACAACGAACCAGTGTATCTACATCTTTAAGTTTTACCTTAAAAAATCCTGCAGGTAATACTTCGAGAACTTCTCCGTCTCGTTCCAAAACTCATTCTTTACCCATTAATTTCGATCTTTTTAATGTCTAAAAGCGATTGATATGGTCTAAACCCAATCGTTCTTTGGTATCTATTTTTTCTCTTGAATTTGATAACTCTAATTTTATCTCCTTTCTGATTTTTGGAAACCACACATTCTACTTTTGCTTTAGCGATATATGGAGCACCTACGATTCAGTGATAGTGTCTCCTTCTTGTACGATATATTGATGTCCTTTGAGTTCTACAACAGCATACATTATGAATTATGATTTATAATTTAAAATTTAGCAGCAATTATACGATCTTACCCAACTGAGCAAGTGTATTATATTTTTTCTTATTCGTTCTATATGCATTAGACACGATAGCTTTCAATCTTTGGTATCTTCTTGCACCAGGAAATTTGAAAGAAACAAACTTTCTATATCGTTTGGTATTATAGTGTTTTTGCTTTTTAGCTTTGTCTAAGATATGAGACGCCCAGAGTTCTTTTTTGTAGAAAGAAACCATCCTTTCATTGGTATTGAGATCTCAGGTTCTTCGTATAGTGAATCCCATGAATAAAAAATTGATAAATAAAAAAAAGTTTTTAGCCGTGTGAATATATAACTATTCCATCAAAATGCAAGACCTTTTTCGGATTTGTGTAGACATGTGTCTATACTCCGTCTTACTAAGAATTCATTTCGACGTCTAAAGGGAGTGGCTCGGAGCTGGAATAAAATTCGCCTAGGCGAACAGGCCGTCACATAATTGCCTAAGCAACTGGGTGGGTTCATTATTGGCTACGAGGTTTCTAATTGCTAATCATTGTAGTTATATACTTGCCCGGAGCCGGAATCGAACCGGCACGACATTTCTGTCGCAGGATTTTAAGTCCTGTGCGTCTACCAATTCCGCCATCCGGGCAGAAAAAACAACCCTGAGGTTGTTCTATTTTACGATTTCAGCGTACACTTTGTCAAATACTTGAGGAAATGCAACAGCGATATTTGAAAGCATTTTTCTATCAAGAATAATATTCTTTTTAGTCATACTTCCGATGAATGTACTATATCTGTTACCTTTTTCTTTTACAGCAGCAGAAAGTCTTTCGATTCGAAGTCTTCTAAAGTCTCTCTTTTTTTCTTTTCTACTTTTGTAAGCATGTTGTCATTGTTTTACCAATGCCAATCTTACTTGTTTGTAGACCTTGCTTCTTCCGAGTCTAAACCCCTTTGCAAGTCTAATAAATTTTTTATGTCTTCTTTGTCTTTGAAGCCCGTTTGTTACTCTTACCATGTGAACTATTGGTTATAAGGAAATAAAGTTTTTACATTTTTTACATATGTTTTGGACAATTTTACGCCATATCCATCACTTTTGTTATTGTCTCCTTTGTTTGTTAAAAGATGATTATTACAAGCTTTCTTGAATAATACCTTTCCTGTTGATGTAATTTTAAATCTTTTTTTTGCTCACGAATGAGTTTTGAGTCCTTTTCACATGGTGTTATTTACTGAATAAAATGATACTGTATCCTTGAGCTTCTTGTTTGGGTGTCTCAAATTGAGATTTTCCATGTTCCGCCAAGTCATTTTTTATTTTAATTAATTTTTCAATCGCTTTGTTAGCATAGATTTTTTCTCTTCCCTTGAGTTTAATAAAGAATTTTACATTAAACCTTTCTTTCAAAAATTCGATTGCTTTCTTCATTTTCATCTGGAGATCATTTTCTCCGATAGCATAATTAAGTTTTATTTCTTTAAGAACTGTCGGTTTCATTGTTTTCTTTTTTTCTTTATCATCTTTTGATTTCTGATACATATATTTTCCATAGTCGACCATCTTTACTGTCGATGTCATAGTCACTGCATCATATCTTATTTGTACCAAATCCATACCTTGTTCTTCTGCCATTTCGAGAGCTTTTTTTCTTGGAAAGGTTCATAAATTTGCTCCTGCCTCATCTACGATAACAATATTTGGTGCCTTAATTTGTTCATTAAGGTATACCATAAACGCTCTGTCTTTATTGAAGTTGGTACTTGGTCTTGCGTCCATATAATGCTACAAAGGTAAAAGTTAATATTCGCTCCCGGCGGGAGTCGAACCCGCGATCTCCACCGTGAGAGGGTGATGTCCTAAACCACTAGACGACGAGAGCAGGATTTTACATTATTAACTACGGATTATCAATTACGGATTGAAAAGTAATACTATACAAGTAATTCGTAATTCTTAATTCGTAATTTTTATTTACCCCCGCTAAGAATCGAACTTAGATCCACAGCTTAGAAGGCTGTTGTTCTATCCATTGAACTACGGGAGCGCAACCTTCAGCTTTTGGTAGTGTGTAATAATTTGGGGAGAGTAGGATTTGAACCTACGTAGCCGTGAGGCGTCAGATTTACAGTCTGATGCAATTGACCACTCTGCCATCTCCCCACTTAAGGTGATGAAGAATTAATAATTGAGAATGAAAAATGTCGGTATTTTTATATTCCATCATTATTCATTATTAACTTTTCATTATTCATTAGTTTTAATGGTGGACCCTAGGGGAGTCGAACCCCTCGCCTCCTGCGTGCAAGGCAGGCGCTCTAGCCAAATGAGCTAAGGGCCCATATACAATGTATGAGCGCTAATTAGGTAATACTGATGTGGATGTAGTAGTAAATCCTCCGATGTTTTCTGTAGGTGAACTTGTAGGAATAACTCCAAACAAAATCAAGAATCAGATAATCATGATAGCAAAACCAGAGATGATAAATCCATTCCTTGTCCCTCATAAATTTTTGTCGAACCAAGCAATATTTCAAAATATATCTGCCAAGTATCAAGAAAAATAAACGATAGATCAACCAAGTCATGCAATAACCAATCCGATGATAATTTGTCTTGCCATATTTTTTGATTAGAAGGATTAAGTAGCGGATAACGGGACTCGAACCCGTACGAACAGAGCTGAAGTCTGCTATGCTACACCAATTACATCATATCCGCACATATGCAATTTAAGCAATAACAAAAAAATCTTCGTGGGATGTATATATAGATATCTAACACAAAATCAAGCGTTTTTTATCAGATTTTTAAAACTTTTCCGAGTAAATTCTTTTGAATCATAGGAATGTGAGATTTTCTATAATATTATCGATTATTTCGGGTTTTCAACAGACATAAAATTCGGTCGCAGGATCAAAATATGTTTTAGTAATGTCTATCCTTCAAGGAGCATATCAAGGAATAGATTCCTGAGAAATATGTATTTCGTACCCCAATCCATGTATTTTTTTGATTCTTTCTTCATAAAAAAGATCTTGTTGAGTAGACACAGAAAAAAACAATTGTTTTTCTGTCATACAATATTTGGCCATATTAATAAGCGGGACAATGCCTATGCCCGTTCAAATAAATACTTTAGGGAGTTGGGTATCTTGCAGTATAAAATTACCAAATATTCATTTGATCATAACTTCATTACCTATATGTATATTTTTAATAGCAGTAGTACCTCTTCCGTTTGTGGAAAGTTTAATCGCAAAAATCAACATAGTTCTTTCATTGTCCGTATCTTGATCTACGATAGAATAGTATCTTTCAAATGTTCACTGATCGTCCTCCAAGAGAAATAATGCTGATTGTCCAGGGACTACCTTAACTTCTTGATATGTTTCAATAGTCAGTTCTATTATAGTATCTGTCAACATCTGACGATTGATAACCTTGGCTTTGATTCATCACTGATCCATAGATGCAGAGAAAGATAAAAAATTAGGGAAGGATACATGTCGTTTTAGCTGCGAGTGTAGCAAGTTCTTGAAGTCACTCCAATTGTGTTCCATCTTTAAATTCCCATGTAGGAACTCATTTGAGTTTACTACAACGCTCAAATTCTTTTGTACATTCTACATACGTGATTTTTTGGAAACTCTCACCAAACATAGCTTTCTGTTTTTGACAATGTTGACACGTTACTTCACCATACATGATAGCTCATTGGTCTGTCAAACACTGGGCAAATGTATCTAAATTTTTCGTTGGAGCTTGTTGAGCACATCCTGCAAAAAATATCGCAGCAAATATTCCCATTAAAGCAATTTTTTTCATACTACTATATATAAGGGGTAAAATTTTGTAGTAAAATGATAATTTTTTGTCTAGAACTTTCAATCGAAAAAAATGACAATCAGATTTTTTTTGATTAGTTTTTTATTTATTCAAGGATTTTTTTATAAACTCATAGAGAAACTAGTTATCGAGTATCCAAAAAAAGTCCTCGAATATTTGACAAATCGCGAAGGGGGGGGTATAATTAGGTATATTTATTTTACATTGTAATTTTATACAAATGACAAACACAATCACTCATCAAGAGCACAGAGATGATTTAGCAAAAAAGTTGAAGAATCTTAGAAATAAGAAAGATAAGGATATTCTTCGTAGATCTTGAAAAGAATTAGCTGAAAATCTATTGAGAAAAGAGAAAAAAAATGATGTATATAAAATATCTAACTCAGCTCATCAAAATGACCATAAACTAGCTCAACATGAAAAAGAGTTGGTAAAAAACCATAAAATGGAATTAGATAATAAGAATAAGGAGATTGAAAATAAAAATGAGACGATTAGAACGGTGAATAGTATTGCTCTCAAACAAAATAAGATGTTGATTGAACAAGACAAGTGAACAACTGAAACTGATATTGTTCAAAATAAAAATATCAACAAAGTTGATCTATGATTACTACCTATTGATGTTAACAAGGATGTGGAAAATATGCCGATTGAAGAAATAAATAAAACCCAAGAAGATATAACAGAGTATTCAAGAAAGTTGAAGAATTATGAGGAAAAACTAGCTATAGAAAAAAGGATTCAAGAAAGAGGTAAAGCTATTGAATGCCCTACTGAAATAACTCAAGAGTTTTATGAAAAAGCAAAGAATGACATAGATTCACGATATTCAATGTTGAAAGGAAATATGGGTTCAGCTAGAACAAGAGCTAGCCATGATGATTATCAGGTTAGAGATATGATAACAGATAAAAATTTTGTTACATGAATTGTGGTGGCATGTAAAAAAGAAGATATAGAGACAGTAGAAAAATCATTATGTATGATAGAAAGTTGTGTAAAACTAAGACATTTCGATTGATCTAATTCAGACGGTTTTCTTAGTTGGATAAGTGCATTAAAGAGAAATCCAGAATTCAAAGCAACAAGCAAATTAATATATGATACATGAAGCTCTTTGATAAACAAAAATAGAGAAGATATGAAGAAGTATCTTATGCGTTCTATAAAAGGTAAAGAAAAAGAAAGGATTCAAGAGCTTATTACTGAAAAATCGGAATGGTACAAAAAAGAAGCGAAATATTTTATGACCTTTGTGGGCGTAGAAAAAGAAAAAATTGAATCTCTTATTGATGAATATTTGAATAATGATTGTCTCGGTAGTAAGTATGCTGAATATGCGAAGATTGAAGAAATTTGTCATGTTCGCTAGTATAATCAAAAATAATTATTTTCTAAATCTGCATTTCGGTGCAGATTTTATTTGTTTATTAGAAAATTTGAATTTGATATTTCCTACTTGGAAAAATTTTTTCTATTTTTTCATTGAAGGAATTATCAAATCTTTGAAAATAAAATATTTGATTTATCAATTTTTATTTGTTTATTAGAAAATTTGACAAAAAGCCCAGTTAGGATTATACTTATATAGTCTTTTATTCTATCGGATTCTATGGAAGAACGCAAAGGACAATATTATAAATTATCGCCTGAGGCAGCATTAGCTGATCTTCAGACATCTTTTGATGGTCTTAAAAAAGAGGATATCCCTACGAGAGAAAATATTTATGGAAAAAATGTACTTACCGAACTTTCTCACGAATCAAAATTGAAAAAGTTTTTAAAACAATTCAAGGATGTATTAATTATATTATTAATAGTGGCTACACTTATTTCACTATATCTTCAAGATTATAGAGGAGCAAGTATACTTACTATACTATTACTTATAAATGCATTCATAGGATATGTTCAAGAAGCGAAAGCAGCAAAAATTATGGAATCACTCAAAAAAATGCTTCATCCTGTCGCCAAGGTAAAAAGGGATGGAAAAATTATTGAGGTGAATGCATCTGAACTCGTGCCTGGTGATATAGTATTTGTAGATGAATGAGATAGTATTCCTGCAGATTTGAGAGTAATCCAAGAAATGAATTTACAGACTAATGATTTTTCTTTGACGGGAGAATCAAGTCCAGTAAATAAATATATCCATGAAATCAAATGAGATGCAGATGTTGGTCAGAGAAATAATATAGTATATATGTGAACGACCGTCGCTACCGGAAGTTGATATGGAGTAGTGTTTGCAACAGGAATGAATACCGAGCTAGGAAGGATAGCTTCTTTATCACATCAAGCTATCCCAGAAAATACCACATTACAAAATGAGATGCAAAATATTTCTAAAAAAGTTGTAATATGAACAATAATATTATGTGGTATTTTAATTGTGGTAGCATTATTTGCACACTTCACATTGAAGGAAGCATTTATGTTTGCCATAGGTATTGCTGCAGCCATGATTCCAGAAGGATTGCCTGCGGAAGTGAGTATCGCGTTAACATTGGCATCGTGAAGATTAGCAAAAAATAACGCGTTAGTAAAACAATTATGATCAGTAGAAACATTATGATGTGTAAATATTATTTGTACAGATAAGACATGAACCCTGACAAAAAACGAGATGACCGTAAAGAAAATTTTTATCGGAGGAAAAATATATGATGTTTCATGAAGCTGATATGAATCCAATGGAACGGTACAATGAAATGGAAAAAATCTAGTCCCTGAACAAATGATTCATGATTGGAAACATTTTTTTCTCGGATGTTTTCTTAATGCACACGCAAAAGTAAATTCACCCGACAATGAACATTCACTTCGATATGCAATCGGTGATCCGACAGAAGCAGCATTGATTGTACTTGCAAAAAAAGCAGGATATGATGTCGATCATGTAAACGAACAATTTCCTGAGGTATATGAATTCGGTTTCGATTCTGTAAGAAAAATGATGTCGAGTATTCGTACGGTTGATAATGAAAATTTCGCGTATATAAAATGAGGTCCAAGAGAGGTTTTTGAAAAATGTTCTTTTTATTATGATGGAAAGACAATCAGAAAAATAACAAAAAGAGATAAAGATAAAATTCTGGAAGCTGTCGATGGATTAGCTGGACAAGCGATGAGAAATCTTGCAATCGCATATAAACCAATGAATACGACAGAAACAAATTATACTATGGAAAGTATAGAAAGCGAATTGATATTTTTATGATTTGCAAGTATAATCGATCCACCGAGAGAAGAAGTTGCAACTGCTATCGAAGCGGCTCATCAAGCTAAAATGAAATTGATCATGATCACTGGTGATTCAGATCTGACTGCCAAAGCTATCGCAAAAACCATCTGACTCATCAAAGAAAATACTGATGTTTTTATGATTACCTGAGACAATATCAGAAAACAATCTGATATTCAACTCATCAAAGATATGCAACACGAATGTGTAATTTTCTGTAGAACATCACCTGAAGATAAACTCAGAATCGTTTCGTTACTTAAAGCAAATGGAAATATAGTAGCGGTAACATGAGATGGAATAAATGATGCGCCTGCACTCAAGATGGCAAATATCTGAGTGGCCATGGGAAAGATAGGAACTGATGTGGCCAAAGAATCTTCGGAAATAGTTTTGCTTGATGATAGTTTTGCAACTTTAGTATATGCAATCAGAGAATGAAGAATTATTTTTCAAAATATAAAAAAATCTGCTATTGCGGCTATGGCTTCTAATGGTTGAGAATTGTTTGCTGTTTTACCGAGTTTACTCGTATGAGGATTGTGGGGCATACCACTTTCAATCGGTGCCATACAAATATTGATGGTAGATCTGATGGCTGAGCTCATACCTATTACAGCATTAACCTGGGATCCTGCGGAAAAATGACTTATGGAAAATAAGCCAAGGGATGTAAATCAACACATATTTAATAAGGCAGCTATAATCCATTGGTTTTTATTTGGAATACTTATGGGAGGACTTGCATTCATCAATTATATATTATATTTTATTTTTCACGGTTTATCATTGAAAGGTATAAATACTGCTTGAGGCGAATATATGATAGCTACTGCAGTGACGTATACGAGCATAGTATTCTGTCAGTATGCAAATATATTCTCACTAAGAACCGCAGAGAATGAAACAATCTTTACTGCATATATACGATCGAACAAGAGATTGCTTTGGGCTTTTTTGATGAGTTTCGCAGGTATCTTAGTATTAGTATATCTTCCTGTAGTTCGTAATTATTTTGCATTCGGTTCTATGAGATTAGTAGATCGGTTGTTCCCAATTTCAGCAGGAGTTATATATTTACTTGTTCGAGAATTGAAAAAATATCTTAAGAGAAGAAAATTTTCCAAGAATGAATCAGAAGTAATTCAAACAATACAATCAGCATTATAATATATTATAAAATACTGGAGACAAAAAAACCCCACCAGGTCGGCGAGGTTTTTTTTGTTTGTAATAAGATTTGATTTATTTATCTGCTCTCATCAACATAAGAAGAACATATCATCTTATTTCATTCACAATTTCTGCATTAGTTATGTTAGTCATAATGCCAGCTTCCTTAAGTGCAGTAAGATGAGCTTCGTAGTATGGAGTAGATCAATTATATTTGTCCCCAAATAATGTTCTCGAAAGAATAGTCCCAAACTGAGCTCTCGTCACAATCGCATCAGGATCAAAGCTAGTCATATCTATTCACATCAATCCTAGCTGACATGATAATGTGATATATGCTTGCATGTCTGATGGTTGATTTCCTACATCATCGAAGCTACATGTTTTGTTGATGTCAGGTGTGAGTCACATAACTTTGACTGCATAATTTACCATCATTTTAGCCATATGAGATCTGATAAGTTGTCCTTCGATATCAGCTCCGAGGATGGTCGGACTAGAAGTGATACCAAGAGTGTATGCATATAGGTAGGCATTATTTATTTCCTCTATAAATGGTGATCATGCAAGAGATCATGTTTTTGATGTGGTTATATTTGTAGGTTCAGTGACAGTACATTTGCCATCGTAATAACTTGGTGAAGTATCTCAGTTTGGACAATTGTCTTTCGGAGTTCATCATGGATTTCATTGGTTTGGAGGATTACTTTCATTTGTTGTTGTGGTTTCTCTTACAGTAGTGAAATAAGAAAGATGGTCAGTCTGGAAGGTACAGGTTTTATCAAGTTGTGAGAGTCCAAGAGGCTGTATTTCAGTTAGTGTACATCCAGAGTCAGGAGTATTAGCTTCCCAGGTGACATGATCTGATGATCTGTATATTTTCAAAAATTCTCCATCAGTACCGCTCGCGACTCTAAAACTTATCGTAAACAATCAACCACTTGCTTGGAGAGATGATCCAGAAGCTCATGCTTTTGTCGTGAAGAGAATCATTCTCTCTGTAGTTGTATTTCCGTTTGTTCCAGAAGCTGCTGGTAATTCTTCAGTACCAAGCACTGGATCAGTAAACTCAGTCGGAGAATACAACATACCATCCCAAGTACCATTCACTACGTCGATAGTAAATCCATCTGTAGAAAATCTCAGAAAATCCGTCTGTTTATGATCACCATCTCGTATAGTCAGCGTTCCTCATTCTGTTGTAAAGTGTGTAGATGGATTAGTATAATCGTAGATATAGGTATCATTAGTCATATTTTCCCAAGCACCATCTTTATTTAGGACATTGGTGGTTGGACAATTGATTTCTTGATTTCATCTGTCGATCTCCATGCTATTGAGGAAGTCATTTACTCCACTAGTAAGACGTCATTCCCAGATACAGTTATTGGCCATATCGAAGTAGCTGCTGTTTAGGTTTGAAAGATTGTCATACGTAAAGGTATCAGGAAGTGTCGTGAGATAATTATCGTTGAAGAAAAAGCGCATGAGATAATGAAGTCCTCAGATACTTTCTGGAAGTGTTCTGATATAATTATTTTGTATGCTCAATTGTCCTAGATTAACCAATCCACTAATGCTTGCTGGTATGCTAGTTAAACTATTGTGGTCCAGTACCAATACATTGATACCAGAAAGATTTCATATACTATCTGGGATAGATGTAATATTGTTGTATTGTACATTTACTCTATTGAGATGAGTAAGATTACCAAAACTTTCTGGAATAGCTCCAGAGAGATAATTATCTTTCAAAATCAACCAGCGAACAGTAGTTCATCCACGACAGTCGACACCATACCATGTACACATACTTACGCTTCTATCCAGCCAGTTACTATTAGTATCCCAACTATTAGGGCCATCAGTCGCATAATACAAATCAGTTAATGCGGCCACTTCATCAGGGTCATCGTTGCAGACAGGGTTAGTGATTGTTTGTCGATCAGTGTTATCATAGTAGCTGTTAAGCCAATCTATTGTGCCGGTGCTTATAGATGAAATATCTCGGCAGTTATTATCTACGGCCAAGTTGTCCAAATCAAAATTTATAATATCATCACCAAGTGTAGTGAGAAGATTCTCATTGAAGAAGAGATATTGGATGCTATTCAATCAACTAAGATCGATAGAAGAAAGTCGATTATCACTAACATCTAGGGTATTCAAAGAAGATAAGTTACTTATACTATCAGGAAGAGTAGTAAGATGATTCCCATATCCATAGATTTCAGTAAGCTGAGTTAAATTCCCTATAGTCTCAGGCAATGAAGTGAGAAGGTTATCAGAAAATTCTAATGAGGTAAGATTACTTAGCTCTCAGATAGAATAGGGGAGAGAGGTAACACTATTATCATAGATATCAAGCCCTTGTAAATATTGAAGTCCAGAAATACTTCCGGGAATATTTCCATCGAGACTATTTTCTTCAAGTTCAATGTTTGTCACATGATTATCTTCACAAGTCACTCCATATCGATCACATACATTATATGACATAAGCCAGCCATCCGAATCATCCCAATTGTCACCGTTAGTAGCAGTATAGAGATCTACGAGAGCATTACATTCTTGTGTAGAAACATCAGTCACATTATCACAATCAAAACCTTTAATCTCAAATGATGTAAAATGATTAACATAGAATTCACAATAATATCATTCTCCCATATCACATTGTATAATACCATCATTAGCAAAAAGTCCATCAAGATTAATACCAGACAAAATAGTATTGTTGTTGTCTCTGGCAGTGACATAGTCTACCGCATATCCTGTGCCAATAAATGGTGGTATATCTAGATAAAAGAAAAGCCTCGCAGGAATATTTAAACCAGATCCATTTCCCGTAGGATTGAAATCAAGGTAACCATTGGTCATAGAAAGATTGTTTGGTAGTGTTTCTAAGAATGACTGTGTGTCAGGATCAGTCAAATCCAATCCTGTCTGAAATTCTAACATACCATACCCAGGGAAAAAAGTAAGATAGGGGAAATTAGTAACATTATCATTAGTGACGTTATTGAGATTATTGTGAATCCCAGAACTTTCTAAAGCAGCATATACAGCACCATAAATGCTAGCTCGATTTATAGGCTGTACACAGCCACCAGTAGAGAGCGTCACAAGTCTAATTCTTGCTGAGCTATTTGTCATTGCCACAAAATATTGTCCATACTGACTGCTCATTTCACTAGAAGGAGAACTATCCGCAGTCATAAGTTCATAATTGCCACCACCTGCGCTTATAGGATTGCTTACCAAATCTGGTCGATTACCTGGATCGGTCATAAGATCTGATGTATAATCTATTACCCAGGTAGTAGTATGATTGCTTCACAAAAATAAATCTTGGAGTGCTTTAGTCGGAATAGCGCAACCTAAAGGAACAGAATATGACTGCATATCCGAATAAGAAAATCCTCAATCAGTAGGATTTTTTTGTACAAAGACCATATGTTGAGGATTAGCAGTATTATCTACCATTTTAACATATCATGCAGGAGGCGTAATATTTGCATCATAGGCTAATACTCCAGGTATAGCTAACATAGGATCTTCACTGTTTGGAGTAACTGAAGTCGATTGGATTTCATTGTTTCCACCAGAAGTAGTCTGGATCTCACTGTTTCCACCAGAAATTATTTCGTCAGAAACAGTAGGAGTACCACTCAATTCATCAGCTCCGACGAACGAAACAATTCCATAGATAGCGATCCCACAAAATAAAATTGCCCCAGGGATTAGAAGTTTTCTAAAAAAATTTTTCATTGTGCATGATAAGAAAAATTAAAAAAAGAAAATATAAAGAATATAATTACACATAAAATGTTGATTGGTGATTTTTTTGCAAGAGATTATAGGTCAAAACCTATGAGTTGTCAATTTCTCGGACTTGAGAATTAAATAGATATATTGACAGTTAGAGAGAAAAGAAAAAATATGGAAAATTATATCATTGAGAAAAATAGCTTCTGCATTAGTATTCCAGAAGAATGTATATTTTTATTGAAAATTATGATATCATAGGTACTACCTAGTGTCTTCGTCTACTCATGTCGGTGATTGTCGATACGAATTTTTATCCGCAAATAGACTAGCATTTCTCACGGAAAATAGTACATTGAATTGAATTCATAATGTAAAATTTAAAATTCAAAACATATTTTTTTATTTTATTACCTGTATATATTATGAGAAAAACATTAGAAAATCTGACCAAAGCATTCGTTGGGGAATCACAAGCCAGAAATCGCTACAACATGTACGCGAGTATTGCTAGGAAGGAAGGATATCTTCAGATCGCAGAAATTTTTGATGCCACTGCAGAACAAGAACGTGAACACGCAGAACGATTTTTCAAAATGATTCAGATCGTGAAATCAAAACTAGATGAAGATATGGATGAGGTAATGGTCGATACGGGAGCATTTGTAAAAATGTGAACGACATTAGAAAATCTTCAATATGCTATCAATGGTGAACATCATGAAAATACTAACCTCTATCCTGAGTTTGCTAAGATTGCTGATGAAGAATGATTGCCAGAAATCGCTGCTAGAATTAGTGCCATATCCCATGCAGAAGAACATCATGAAGCAAGATATCAAGCAATTCGCGACCAATTGTCTGCTGGTACCTTAGCAGAAAAATCTGAAGATATAGAATGGATGTGTACCAAATGTGGATATGTACACAAAGGAAAAACACCACCAAAAAAATGTCCTGCATGTGATCATGAACCAAATTATTATATTGTGAAGACAGAAAAATATTAAAATAATTTTATTATAAAAAAAACCCTGCACTACTGCAGGGTTTTTTATTTTAGTAATGAAAACTTATTTAGTAGCTGGAGCTTTAAATTCTTTTTTATTATATGATTTTACCATTTGGAATCATAGCTTGCTGACTACACTATCGTAAATTGCTTTAGTATAAGTTTTGAAAGGAATAAGAAGATACATCCAAGGTTTGTTGGTTTTAGGATCGATTTTTTTGTATCCATATCCATATCCGTATCCATAAGTTCCTCCTGTTCGACTATATCCATATCCGTATCCATATCATGATGTTCATTGCATACAAAGAGCATCACAGGTACTTAAACCAAGAGAACATGCCAAAATTCATTCTGGATTATTACAACTTCTACATGCTCCATTATTACATCACTGATTACAATCTACATAATTTTCTGATCTCAAAAGTCATGCGGCTTCTCATGGATTTCCACAGAACCATTCTCTGAGTGTTCCATTGGGATTACACGTATCTGCTTCTTCACGAGCATATCAATTGATGACCGTATAAATTCTTCAAAAGGTTCCATAATTTTTTCCTCAATCAGTATCAGTACAGGTATCTACTTGTCTAGAGGCATTTAGTTTAGATATATTCATGACTGCCGCTGACATGTTGGTATCTTTTACCACAAATATAAGAGCGAGAATTCCTACAATACTAATACTTCAAATAAGCAAAACCCTTTTCCTAAAGTCGAAATTGGTTTTTAATTTTTTGATAAAACTTTTGAAATTCATTTTGTTTATTGGTTATAAATAAAAAACATAACAACATCATTATATCTATTTTTTTTTATTTGTCAAAACTTAGAAGATTTTTTATATGATGGGTTTTGATCTATAATTCAATCAAAATCACTGAAACGTATTTTTGAAGGATTATATATCAAAAAACAAGACGTTGTTTTATTGGCTAATATTTATAGTATATATTCAACCGTTTATTCTTCATTGCTTCATGAAAATTTCTAAACGACAAAAAATAGTGATATATACCTTTCTTGTATGAGCTATTGTATGCTCAATATACAGGGTATTTCCCTATTTTTCGAGTATGATTCCATTGGGATATGATCCAGGAGTGTATAGAGGAATTTATACAGCTTATCTCCATTTAGCACCACGATTCCATTTTGGTCAGACTGTTCCTTACTGGATTATGCATGAACCATTACGAGGCATTCTCAGTGTTGTAGTGAGTAAACTCTGAATATCGATCGATATATTTTTGACATTCTGATTATGATTTTTTAGTATTTTCGGATGATTTCTCGTTTTCTTAATCCTCAAAAAATATAACAAACGAGCTGCGTTATTCGCTATGATGTTGTTTTGGACATCCATTATTCAGTACCACGCATTTGCACTGTGCTATTACAAACAGATTCTCGGTATTGATTTTATTTTACTGTTACTCTACCTCCGAGATCACAAAAAATATCGGACATCACTACCATTTCTTATTTGTTTAGTATTACTTCATAGGACGACGACCATATTTTTGGGTGCGACAAGTTTCCTCTATATTGTGTTCCAATTCATTACTACCAAAAAAATTAATTTCAAATTTATTTCCCTCTGGATGATTTCTGGGATAGTGTGAATTTCTTTATACGGACCATTATTCCCTAGATTGATCACTGATTTTTTCCAACCATTGGTGACGACTATTTGAGGTGCAGGGATTCAAGGTGACTTTTTTTCTCTCAAAGAATTCCGACGATTTACTATGTTTCTCATCATCCCAACGCTCTATGGACTCTACCTCAAAATAAAAAATAAGGAGTATGATTTATTATTTTCTGGTCTGGTAATAGGAATATGTTGGACCTCATTTGGACTCCTCAACGCCAAGAGAAGTGAATTATTTCTCGATGTCTTTATGATTCTCATGACGTGATATACAATCTATTTTATCATTAAACAAAAAAAACGGCGACTGCGAAGTCTGATATATCTTGGAGTATTTTTGCAGATGATGTATTATATCTGATATGTATCAAACAACAACACACCATTAATCACTGTAGGCGAATTGACAAGTATTACCACATTACAAAATATTATTCCAACGAGTGGAATAGTAGTCGGGACTGATAGTTATTTGTCTCCATGGATTGTCGGATACGCGAATAGAGATCGAATAACTCCATGACTTTCCGATATGAACAAATGGACACACACCCAACGAAATCAACGATGGCCGATGAACGGAGCAGGAAAATGCAAAATGTTTGAAGTTTACAAAAATCTTCACAGACCCCTCTATATGCGAGAATCCAAGCTATTTAGAATCGAAGATATTTCATGAGGAACCTGTTTCAAGCTCATTCGTGAAGATAACTATCACAAATTGTATCAGATTATTTTACCATAATTTTTACTTATTCAGATGATTATCTGCTCGTCATTTGATCAACGGTACATTATCCGTCATGACCATGCGGACTCATTCATGATATAATTTTTCTAAATCGCCAGTGGTGTCGACCGTATAGACGACTAATGTTTTCCCGATATTGGTAACGTCTTGAGCCATGGTTGGGGTAATCAACGCCTCTGGCATAAGGTAGTATTGATGATTCATATTCGGAAGTGTTGTAAGTTCTTCGATATTATAGGTATCTCGTCCAGCAGTAATATTTTTATATGATCATAAGATATAGGTTGCTTCTTTGTCATAACTAGTAAAGATGACTTTATCTTGCATTCATAATTTTTGAACGGTTTTAATCGCATCTATCGTTTCCTGTTCTGCATCTTTTGGATCATATACTTTTATCTCTACAAAATAATAATCAAACAGACCATCGACACCTTTCAACATTTCTTCTAAGGTAAGTATCGGTTCACTATTGGTAAGCAGACAGTTCTTTTCTAACCAATCGAAGGTATGCGTTCTGACCATTATATTATTTCCACATTTAGTAGAATACACGTTTTCTCCATGCATAACAATATTTTGTTTATCTTTAGTATATGAGACATCAAATTCTATACCAGCTGCGCCATGCTTTTTGGCCAACAAAAATCCTGACAAAGAATTTTCTGTAGTATCTAGTGGTGATCATCTATGTGCTATGACCGTCATCATATTGGTTCATGAATTACCTCACGAATTATTCCCCGAATTTTCTGATCATGAGCCATATTCATAAGATATATAGGAAGAAAGATATCTGTAAATAAATGGATCAGTTCAGGCAATTTCTGAGATATTATCAAAGGTCTTGCCTTGAGATCAACTTAATCAATATACGATAGTGTAAGCATTATTATAATAACGAGAAATGGAAATAGCCCAGTTTCTTTTTTTGGCCGATGAAAATACATCGTTAGCTATTTTGGAAACCATCACGGCTCATTTCCCTACAAGTTTTTTGAGTCCATAAAAAAAGTCTGTATGCTGTACAATATTTGTATTCACGGTACCTGGAGTGATTCCCGTACCTATGATAGTAGCAAGTCATCTGACATACCAATATGGTCCCAAAGCATCTTTTTCTTTGGGTTCTAAAGGTTCCATCTTTCTATGATCGCTGACAATGACAAGAATTCCATTGTCAAAGAATTTAGCTTTTTTGAGTTGAAGATAAAAATAAAATAAACTTTTGTCTACATATCTCAGTGCATCTTTTTGTGTGGTTCCATACGGAGTATCATATGGTTTATGTAAGGAAATAGTTTGTAAGACAGCGAGATATGATCAGGTCTGGAGCTTGATAGTCTGTAATGTTTTATTATAGAGGCTGTGATCTGGAGCAGAATCAAACGTATATGTTTGTTGACCAGAAAAACTTTCTTCACCGATAATATGAGTAAATCCTATGGATGAAATGAACGCTCTCTGATTGAGAAATTCGAGTCCAGCAGCACTAATAAATATGGGCGTATATCATTGTTTACTGAAAAAAACCGGTAATGAATCCATGCTACTTTTATAGCCATCATAAGAAGAAGTTTGTCGTCACATGAGTTTAAGTGGTTCTATACCAAGCAATAATCCTATATGCGCAGTGTCAGAAGTTCATCCATTAGCGATAAAGTTGGTGAAAGTGATACCTTGTTTTTGAATGAGATCAAAATACGGAAGATTGTTGTTTACTCAACCGATTCTCAGTGAATCGATCGGTGAGAGAGATTCTGCAAAGACGACAATGATATTGGGTTTCTTTTGTTGTCACTTTATATTCTTGAAAAAATCTTGATACGTACTAGGCATATTAGTTACCGACAATCACTGTATATTTTCTCTTATAGCAGAGAAGTTGATCGAAATAATATTTTTTGGAATCGAAGAAAATCATAATGGGGCATATATTCGGACACCCAGACTTGCTATAAAAAAAAGCAAAAAATATCCAAGCAAAAAAGATTTTTTATTTTTTTTGAATCTTTGCCCTTGAACGAAAAAAAATACGAGCAATACTATTACTCACAAAACTAGTATACCATTGACGATCATTCACGAAAATATTTGCAATCCAGAACCAAGAAATTGATTCATATCCAATATCGAGAGTCTACTCTGAAAAAAATACATCGTAAATATATCTAGTACAAAGAGCAAAAATATAATCATGATGATAATGTTATTGATGATTTTGATGACTATTTTTTTGAGTAATGCATTGATTCCTACCAATCCCAACAAAATAAGACAGACCAAAAAATCACTGACAAAATAGCCGAGATAATGTGCTAGCGTCGCTCAGAACGTTGGTTCTTTAAAGACTTCTGAATATGCCAAAAAGATAAATATCTGTTTTACAAAGAGACAAAAAAATGAGAGCACCACAATAGTTCTCCCAAAAAATGGGGTTGTACGTACAGCATTGAGTATATAAGAAAAAGTTTTTTTCATAGCCTGTGTTTTTGTTTTGGGAAGACAAAAAATAATGAAATTATAGTATACCGATTGTTTTCGAAATCTATAATCACTTCATTGCATTCGTGCTTCTAGTTTCTCAAATCGTCGGTATAAATTCGACATCATAAAAACTCGAAATATTTAGAGTTTTTATTGCGTCTTATGTTAGTTATTCAACCAAAGTTTACAACCATAAAAGTTAGCACCCGGGTGAGAACTTTTGTTATTTGGCTTTTAAAGCTATTTTACTTACCAGTTCACCCGGGTGCTGTACTTCAGTTTCCACCCCTCAATGTTCGACTACTATTCTTCTGTACAGTGTCACCAAGTTGGTCGAGTGATAATTTATTTTCTTTGACTAATTTCTGCAATTTGAATCTATCGACTTCCATCGCTTCATTCAATACTCACAATGTCTGCAAGACATTTTTTAGCGCATCTTTGTCAGTTATACTGATACTTTCACTTTGTGAAGCTGATATTTTATACACATTTCCAAACAATTTCAACAGATTATTCTTCTCCAGATATTCGACCAACAAGACCTTGATCAGCTCCTTATCATTTTTTGCTTGCGATTCTTGTTTACTTAATGCAACATATTCATCGACCAATCATTTCACGGTTTTGGGACCCAAATCACTTCCCACCACCTCATCATCAAATTTCAAATGCGCCCACAAAGGACAGAGTGAGTAGTATTCACAATATTTGCAATAGACGTTTTCTTTCGGCTCGAAACATTTTTTATCACCCATATTATAGCTGAACTTTTTTGCTTCGATATCGATTATAGTATCTGCATATTTTTTCGTGACTGTAGTCAAAAGTTCAGGAGTAATCTCCCATTCGTCCATCAAGTCAAAATGGAGATAGTGCAATCTGGCTTTGATTGTTTTGAACCGACCTGTTCTCGAAATCTGAGATCACTTCGTTTCACTCGTGCTAGCAGTTTCTCAAATCGTCGGTTTAATTTCGACATCATGAAAACTCTCAGTGCTTCAAGTTTTCATTGTGTCTCAAATAAAGTACTTTGCATAATTCTGTTGTACCCCTAGACCATATAAAGTAAGTTGTTCTCTATATTCTTCCTTACTTTCCGGTGGCAGATTTTTGTTCGTTTTATAATCATTGATAACAAACGTTTCTCATTCTTTATCGAGTCTGTCGATGAATCCACGAAACTTTGTCTGGTCATTGAGCTCAAAAATTATCGACGCTTCTGTTGCGACAACACTGATGCCTTCAAAAGGACTATACTTGTCATAATAGTTCGCGACATAATGGATACCTCTGCGAATATAATCTTCGAGCGTCTGTTCTCATTTCATTTCAAGCGGCTTTTCTTTAGTCGCCTCCTTGATTTCACTATCTCGTTGGTCTTTGAACTTCACCAAAAGTTCATCCTTGCTCGGGATTTTAAATACATTTATCTGATTATATAACCATTCCAATGCTGCGTGGACGCTATGCCCGAGAATCAAATCTGGACTCGATTCAAATTCTTTTTCCTGGATTTTATCAACGTATTTATATTGGTACTTGCGTGGACATTGGAGAAAGGTTTGTGTTTGTGAGAATGAATAGATAGACATCAATTCAATTACGAATTAAAAATTACGAATTACGAATATAATCTTTGTATATGGTTTTATAAAAGGTTTACAAGAAATGCACCAAAAACTCCCCTTAAAAAAAAGTCCCTAAAAATTTGACAAATATAAAAAAAGAAATATAATATTATATAAATGTTTTATTATATTACCAAAATTACATGGCAAATAAAGACAGTGGTGTCTCGTTAACGCCAGAGCAATACCAAGAAATCTACGAATGTCGAAATGGTAAAGGTAAGAGTTGTATAGAGACAAGAAATATTCCTGAAAGCAAAAAAAATTGTGCGCTCGGTCATATTATCGGTGGATTGAGTACGGAAGAATTACTCGGTGCTATTAAAACCCCCCAAGAAAAAGAACCAGAAAAAAATATTCCTCAGGAGATATATAATAAAAGATTAGAATTCGTCGAGTCTATTAAAAAAGAATATTGATATGATCTGCCCTTTCAAAAACTCGACCTTCCTTTTGAAAAATTAGAAAGTGGAAAAAAATGATATAAATGAACTAGAGTAAAAATAGATAAAGAAAGTAAATATGCTCATCAGAATGATAGAGAAGGAATTATTACAGAGGAGGATGGAAGTTCAAGGCTTCCATTTCACGTGCGTTTCGATGATGGATATGAAAATTCTTATGGGTCGAGTGATCTTGTGCGTATCAAAGAGAAAAGTGAAACTGAAGCAAAAGATGTAGAGAAAAAAAATGAGACAATAGTCAGTGATATCGCAAAACAAACAGACGAAGATTTCTTTGCCAAGAGTGCTGAGGTGATTTTTGATGCTTTGTCCAAAGACCAAGAATTCAAAAACAAGATGTTCCCCAATGAAAAATTTAATAAAGGCGATAAGATTGTGATGAATAAACTTGCCAACGATGAGTATGGTTATACTCAGGAATGAAGTACAGGAGAAATACTCAATAAGGCCGGAAAAGAATTCAATGTTCGTTTTGATCATATCACCGGTGGAGACTATTCGTGATCAGATCCTACCCGAGAGGTAGGACCAAAATATATGATCAACACAACCAAGAAAAGTGATAAAAAAGTAACGTTGTCAGATGTAAGTAAAAAATTACAAGATATCGTAAAATGATTACAAGAGAAAAAAGAATCAAGAGGTCGTGGTGATGAGAGTGCATCGAAAAAATCGTTAACAACAAAATTATTACTACAAGAAAATTTTTTATTACCAGGAGATAAGGAGGGAAATTATGTACTCAATTATCGTGAGATGGTAAAATTCGTAGCGCCTGATCTTTATGCTGCTTATGGAAATAAAGAGTTATATAGTCAGGAAGATATGTGTGCGCCTCCATCAGAATGTCATCCAAATGTACTCAAGTTTGAATTGAGTCACGGGTGTAATTATAATCGCTGTACCTATTGTGATCTCTACAAAAATGTAAAATATTGTCCTAGGACTTTTGCACAATTTAAAGAACATGTAGATAAGGTGATGGAAGCGGTAGGAAGCTATAAAAATAAAATAGAAAGATTATTTATCGGTGGTGGTAACGCGCTTGCAGTCGATGACAAAACACTTTTAGATTCTCTTAATTATGTAAACAACAAACTTCACCCAAGAAAGATATCTATGTATGCTAGGACACAAGACATAAATCGTAAATGAGCTGAATGAATAGAAAAACTTACCGATGCATGATTGACTAATTTGTATCGATGAGCGGAAACATGATCAGATGAGATATTGAAATATATCAAAAAATGAACGACACTCGATGATATGCTCAAAGCATCCAAGAATCTTGCAAAAACAGATATAAATTTATCAGTAACGCTTATGCCAGGAATTTGAGGAAAACGTTTCGATGAAGAAAATATCAAATGAACAGTTAAATTTCTCAATGCTACAGACACCAAATATATTACCTTTATGGCAATCAGTCCTTCTGCTAATTCAGAATATGATAACATTATGAAAGATGAACTAATGGCAGGTACCAATAGACCACTTTCAAATGTTGAGGTGGTAAAACAAATAAAGGAGATTTTAAAATGACTTGAACCAAAAGGTCAAAAGATAGGTATGTACTGACCAGAAATCCATGAAGTAGATTATAATCCTTTCTATTTCAAGATTACTTTTGATAGAGATGGTAAGGAAGAGGCTATTAATCTGTGTGATGAATATCTCAAAACTCATGTAATATAGAAAACATGATACAATAATAGATATGTTGACTTGTTTGAACTAATATATATAACAAACAACGTTTATTATTAGAATTTTCTCGATGAATCAAAAAATGATCCAAGAGGTTCCCCTCGTTTCAGTTATCACGCCAGCATATAATAGTGAAAAGACAATCCAATCTACTTTATTGTCTGCAATGCAACAGGACTATCCGAATATGGAATATATCGTAGTCAATGATGGATCCAAAGATGATACTCAGAAAATAGTTGAATCTATGCAAGCACACAATCCTAGAATCAAATTCATTAATAATCCAAATAATCTCTGAATTTCTAGATCACGTAATGTTGGTATGGAACACGCATCATGAGAAATTTTCGCCGTATTGGATTCTGATGATCTTCGAATCAGGAAAAATAAAATAAGCAAACAAGTAGAATTTCTCCAGCAAAATCAAGCTGTAGGTATCTTAGGAACCAATTCTATAGTAAGTAGAGATGGTAGATATTTTTATAAACAAGAAAATCTTACAGACAAAGATATTAGATGGAATAGTATAAAAGGAACACAATTTCTTCACTCATCGATTATATATCCCAAAGATGTCTATGAAAAAATCGGTTGATATGATTCTAAAGTCAGATATGCTGATGATCGTGATTTTCAATTAAGAGCAGGAAAGTATTTTGATTTTGCAAATTTACCAGAATATACCGTACTCTACAATTCTCATGTTGATAATGTAAGTAACAGACATTGGCAAAGACAGGGATTAGAAAGTATGTATATGTCATTAAAATATTGTCCTGACTATCCCAATGCATTTGCGTGAATAAGTAAAAGAATTTTTAATTTATGATATAGAGTACTCACAAAATCATTGGATAGTATTTCTCCACAATTGAAGCCTTACCTCAAGGAGATGATACAGGGAAAACAAGAATTCCCTTCTGAATTGTTTGAGATACCTACGTATGGAAATGATAGTATTGATAGATAACTTTTTCCCTTCACATCTTTTCTATTATCTTTACAATATAATTATTCAGATTTTATTTTTTCCTTTTTTTTTGATGGAAAGAATCAAAAGTATGGTAGGACAAAAGATCGCCATTTATAATAATGAACAGAAAGTATTGCTACTTAAAAGGTGACCGCAGAGTATTGTTTCATGAGTATGGGATTTGCCTGGGTGATGAATATTGCTCAACGAAACCCCTCTAGAATGTTTAGAAAGAGAGATAATGGAAGAGACATGATTACATATTACATGAATACAACCTATCTATACATATGCAAAGACATATGCAGATTGAACCCATGCGTTTTTTATTGGATACAAATGAATTTTAGATTCTTCGTTAGAAGTTATTTTGAGTGATGAACATGATGCATATGTACGAATAGATCCCAAAGATATAGACATGTATAAGCTCACAGAATATCGAGCCGAGACGGTTAAAAGGTCGATGAAGTAATAAGGTTAGCACCCGGGTGCTAACTTTTGTAATTTAGCTTAATAAGCTATTTTTCTAGCTATTCTACCCGGGTGCAATAGTCATCATAGCACCCAAAAAAAAAGGTGCTCAAAATCTCTTGCATTTTTTCGTAGCATCAGTATAATATACGTGCTATGTTTTTTTTAGCGTCAAAAAGTTAATAACCTTTTTACATATTTATTATTACAACAATGGCAAAGATTATCGGAATCGATCTCGGAACAACCAACTCTTGTGTATCCTACATGCTAGGTGACAAATCAGAAGTGATTGCGAACGCTGAAGGAAAAAGAACAACACCTTCTGTCGTATATATCAAGGGTGACGAATTGCTCGTCGGAGATCTCGCAAAAAGAAAGGCTATTTTAGAGCCTAAAAACGTTATCTACGAAGTGAAGAGATTCATCGGTAGAAAGTATTCTGAAGTTATCGGAAAAGAAAATCTTCCTTACGAAATCAAAGAAGGTAAGGATGGATGAGTACTTATCGTGATCGATGGAAAAGAATATAAACCTGAACAAATTTCAGCGTTTATTATCCAAAAATTAAAAGAGGATGCTGAGAAATTTCTCGGAACTCCTATTACGCAAGCGGTTATAACCACGCCTGCATATTTCAACGATTCACAAAGAAATGCTACCAAAGCTTCTGGAGAAATTGCTGGATTGAAAGTAGAAAGAATCGTGAACGAACCGACAGCTGCTTCATTAGCCTATGGAGAAGGAAAAAATAAGGATGAAAAAATAGTCGTTTTCGATTTAGGATGAGGAACATTCGATGTTACTATTCTTGAAATAGGAGCTGAATGAACATTCCAAGTACTTTCGACATCGGGAGATACCCATCTCGGAGGTGCAGATTTTGATCATCTTATTATCAATTATTTGGTTGATGCATTCAAGAAAAAAGAAGGTATCGATCTTACCAAAAACGCTATGGCGATGCAAAGAGTAAAGAACGAAGCTGAAGCTGCTAAACATCAATTGTCTCAGACAGAAAGAGTAGATATTTCCGTACCATTCATCATCACTGGTGAAGACGGATTACCAAGAAATATGGAAGAATCGCTTACAAGAGCGCAATTTGAAAACATGTGTAAAGATCTTTTTGAAAGATGTAAAAAACCATGTCTCAACGCACTCGAAGATTCTAAGCTCAAGAAGAGCGATCTTAACCAAGTTATTTTGGTTGGATGATCTACAAGAATGCCAGCAGTGTTGAAACTCGTAAAAGATATTTTTGGTATCGAACCAAAAGCTACCGTAAATCCAGATGAATCAGTTTCGCAAGGAGCTGCTATCCAAGCAGGAATTATCCAAGGAGACGTTAAAGATATTTTGTTGCTCGATGTAACTCCGTTATCACTTTCTGTAGAGGTTGAGTGAGGAATCGCTCACACGATGATTGCGAGAAATACGACTATTCCAGCCAAAAAAGAAAATACATTCACGACAGCTGCTGATAATCAAACTGCGGTTACCGTTCATGTAACGCAAGGAGAAAGACAATTTGCAAGAGACAATATTGATCGCAAGAGAAGAGAATTAGTTGAATCAAAAAACAGACTCGAAGCATTAGTCTACCAGATGGAGACAATGATCGCTGAACAAAAAGATAAGATACCTGATGAAGATAAAGAGAAAGTAAATAAACTCATCGCTGACGCGAAATCTACCACAGGAAAAGAAGGAGTTGCGAAAGAAGAGATAGATTCAGAGATAGAAAGAATTCAAAAAGAATTCGCTGAACTCTACAACAAGTATCAAGCTGCACCCGCTGAATGAACTCCAAATCCCGATTCAGAACTCGAAAAGGGTAAGGAAGAATGAACGGTAGAAGGCGAAGTCATCGACGCAGACGCTAAATAAAAAATTACCCCACCCTTAATCCCTCCCCATTACATGGAGAGGGAAATAAAAAATCACCCCTCTCTAAGAATTGGAGAGGGGCCGGGGGTGAGGTAACTAAATAACGAGAAACCACTTCATGACGAGGTGGTTTTTTCTTTTTGACAACGAAGTGTAGAAAACTATTACTAGCTATTTATTCTTCTTTATGAACATGGATTTTCAGATAGCAAATTTCATAAATCATTTCTGACAATGATCACGACGAGATGTTTTTTCTCAGTATATTTCTCGAAATCGAACGATGATTATCATTCGAACTTTGGTAATTATTCTTGCAGTAATTTTCAAAAGAAAATATCGAAAATTTGTTGTGTTTAGCTTCGTGCTCGCGCGAACATTATTTTACGGAGTATCAGAAATCGGCTTCAAGACTTTACTCGTACAAGAGACAGGAATCAAACTAAGACCATATGTGACCTATTCATGAACCATCCAAGCTATAGGAAAACAATATAGCGACTCATCATTTCCTTCAAGCCATATGGTGCTTACCGTGGCTATGATTACTGTTCTCATTATATTATTTCCCGCAGTTCGACCCTATGCGATTCTTTATGTTTTACTTATGGCATGGAGTAGAATGCACAATGGTATGCACTATCCAAGCGATATCATCGCAGGTACGTTTTTCTGAATCCTCTGCGGATGGATAGCAGTAGTATTGAGTAAAAGAGTATTTGTTTCAAAATAAATTATAGTAATCATTCTTGTAGATTTCGACATCAACATAACATCAAAATAAAATTTTTATTGATTTTGTCAAGGAAATAAATAGACTGAGGAAAACAAATAAATTAAGAATATGGATATAGAAAAATGTGTTAATTTTATCGACAACAATATTGGTCGAAAAGTTATTATGGAAATCAAAAGAATGGGAGCAAAAGAAAATGAAACAATAATCGGAACGATTAATGAACCGTTTTCCAATGAAGATTCTCCTTCATGCAAAATTAAAACAGAGAAACTTCTTGATGAAATTTTTCTGGGAGAAATCCTGAGTGCAGAATTTGCATAAGTAAATAAAGTATAAACGTACGTAGTGAACTAGTGTGTATTGTCTCACTAGTTTTTTTTCTTATGGCAATTTACAAGGAAATACCTATACTCACATCGATATTTACCTCACAAAAACATATATGATTTTTGCCATCACCTGCGCTGCAGGATTAGAATCAATACTCAAAAAAGAAATAGAAATCGCTGGATATCAAGTGATCGGTTCGTGACCGACGCTGGTTCGTTTCACGTGAGATCTTTCTGCAATCGCAAAAATAAATCTTCGATCTAGAGTCGGAAATAAATTGTTTCTTGAACTCGCACAACATATAACTTCTGATTTTAATCAGCTTTTTGACTTGGTTTCTACGATCGACTGGAAAACCTATGTCCAAGGAAATCCTATCAACGTCACTGCTATCACCAAACAATCTATGCTCAGTAGTACACCGACAATTCAATCTATCGTCAAAAAATCTATCGTAAAAAATATTCTCAACGGCAAAGAAGGGCAACTTCCCGAAGAACATGACAAACAAGCGATAGAAGTTCTCGTGCACATAGAACGCGATATGTGTTCGATCTTACTCAATACTACGGGAGAATCACTTCACAAAAGATGATACAAAAAAGCCACAGGAGAAGCACCGATAAACGAAGCATTAGCAGCATGATTATTGTTGCTTTCATGACGGAAATTTAGCGAACCACTCTACGATTTTTTCTGCGGAAGCGGGACTATCGTGATCGAAGCAGCGTTGTTAGCCAAAAATATTGCTCCCGGGAGCTTCCGCAATTTTGCTTTCCAACAGTTCAAACGATATGACCAATCTTTATTCGACAAAGAAGTAGCCACTGCAAAAGCGAAGATGATGCTCAACAAAGAACACACAATCATCGCATCTGATATCGATCCCAATATGATCAGCATCGCCAAAGAAAATGCAAAACACGCTGGCGTAGAAAACTATATTTCCTTTGAAACCAAAAATATTTCTGACTATCTTTCAGGCTGAGAATTGGTATGAACACTTGTCTCTAACCCGCCATACGGACTGAGGATGAATACCTATGACCTAGAAAAAGTATATTACACCATCACTCAGTTATTCACTAAACACCCAAAATTACATGGATGAGTTATTACTTCTTATGAAGGATTTTCACCAGAAGATGCGTGATGAACACGAAAGAAATCTATCTTCATAAACGGAGGAGAAAGATGTTGGTTTTATAAAAAAACATTGCTAAAATAATTACCCCACCCAACCCTCCCCATGGTATGGAGAGGGCTTAGTTACTAGACCCCTCTCTAAGAATTGGAGAGGGGGTAGGGGGTGAGGTAAAAATTAAATTAAATTAAAAATATTTAATACTTACATTTAAACAATGATCAAAACATCAATTCTCGACGCTGGGAAACTCCAAGAATTTACCAAAGAACGTAAACTCCAGCCCTTCAGAGTCAAACAAATCTATCAAGAAGTATTCAAAAATCAGAATATAAATTTTGCTGATATGACGACACTTTCCAAAGATCTAAGAGAGGATTTAGACAAAGAATTTTCTGTCGTTACCTTAGAAGTTGATAAGATATTGGAAGATGAAAGTACCACCAAAATCTGATTTCAGACACACGATGGATTTATGATAGAGGCAGTGATTATCTATCACCGACAGGATGAAAAATACAACAAAAACGATGAGAAAAAATTAAACAGAATCACCCTCTGTATTTCTTCACAGGTTGGATGTCCTATGGGATGTTTATTTTGTGTAACGGGTAAACTCGGCTTCAAAAGAAACCTTACGCGAGACGAAATGATTTCACAGATATTTTACGCCAACAAGTATATCAAAGATAAATTTGGTAAACAAGATGACGGTACATTATTCGGTGTAAGAAATGTTGTCTTTATGGGAATGGGTGAACCATTGCTCAATTACGAAAATGTAAAAAAAGCTATCGAGATTATGTTGAGACAAGAAGCTGGATTTTCATTGTCCAAAAGACATGTTACGATTTCTACTGCAGGAATCATCCCAGGAATTAGACAACTCATCAAAGATGAAATACCAGTTAAATTAGCTATTTCACTGCATGCACCCAACCAGGCATTGCGTGATAAACTTATGCCAATCGCAAAAGCATATCCACTCGAAGCACTTGAAAGAGTATTGAGTGATTACGTGAAAGCATCAGACAATAGGATTTTCTATGAATATATTATGATCAAAAATATGACCGACAAGCCTGAGCTCGCAAGAGAATTAGTAACCATGCTTAGAAGAAAATTGGCACATGTAAATTTGATTCCTTACAACAATAATCCAGCAATTTCACTTACCGAAAGTGATGCAAAAGATATTCAAATCTTCAAAAAAATATTAGAAGAAGGCGGACTTACCGTGACCGTCAGAGATAGCATGGGAAGACAAATGAAATGAGCTTGTGGTCAGTTATGATATGAAAAATTGACGAAAGAAGAGGAATAAAAAAATAAATAAAAAAACGCTCGATCGAGCGTTTTTCATATAGAAAAATATTATATGGTTCGTGATCAATGAATGACTCAAATTATATACCATTGTCCACCGACGTGTTCAAATACCAAGGTCAAACTTTTCCAATCCATACCTTCATATTGAGCATCAAAACCAGAAAAATAATATTCTACTCGTGATTTTCCTTGATAGACTTGAGCGATATTATTTATCGTATTTCCTCTTTGTATACTTGTATTGTAAAGTACAGTAGGTGCATGAGCATAGTCAGCATCGTTGACAAATTTTTCAAAATATTGTCCGATTCATAGGTCGATAGGATCTCATTTCCCATCGGTAGTTCACCAAACATATGATCTAGAAATAGTTAACGCATTTTCAATTATTTGCTTATCGAGAATAACATCTGTCCCTGTATTGATATGTCCATACGGAGAAAAACGAATTCATTGTGATCATACAAAGGTAGCGAGTGTAGCAAAATCCTCGTTTTTCAAAGCTATGAGAACGCTATTTAGCGTACCCGTAAAGTCGCTATGATCAACAATTCATGATGTTGTTCCACAGGCAACACTCCCTGAACCAATAGGACATGTTTCTGATGCTTTCTGTTTACCACACCCTACGAGTAGGAGAGATACAGCACACACAAAAATAAGAGGAAAAAATTTTTTCATGGGGAAATGTATACATAATAAAAGCTCAGCATATAGGGTATATTATTTTACATTCATCTTTTTTTGAAAGAATTGTACCAATCGAGTTACGATAAATCATCCTATAAATGCGTCTACGAATCCTCGGAGAAGCCCTATAAAGGCACCGAGTAGATTTGCATTATATCCAATATAAAAAGTTTTCATAAAGCTGACAAAAATTCTACAATATCCAAATCGTCGAGCAGTGAGAGCAAAAACAAATAATCATATTCCAAAATAAATTCCTAGAGCTAATCATACCGCAACTGGTGTTTTGAGATGTACTTTCATACTAGAAAAACTAAGGGATAAAAGATTACAATCAATATATACAAGTACCCAACAATTACAAAAGATATTTTTTATTGAAAGTCTTAAGATGTTAGCTATATTGTTATTCACTTTATCCGCTTATTGTATCTATGGCAGAAATTGATGTACAAACGATTAGTGAAAAAACGATTTTTTGACTTCGCATCACTGCAGCTACAAAAACAATAATTTTTTTGATTCTTTTATTCTTTATTCCGTTCTTTCTTGGTGGACCACAATTACTCGTAGGGAGTATAGTAAATCTTCTTTTAATATTTATCGCAGTAAAATATAGAAACTATTACGCTATCATTCCGATGCTGATGTTACCAAGTATCGCTACGTCATTGAGAGGATTGATTTTTTGACCATTCAGCATATTTCTCGTGTATATGATCCCAGCTATTTGGCTCGGAAATTTTCTTCTTATCTATACTATCCAGCATATAAAAAACCAACGATTATCGATTTCTATAGGAGGAATTTTGAAAACAATATTCCTTTTTGCTATAGCATATATACTGATTAAACTTTGAATTTTACCAACTATTTTTTTCAAAGCTATGGGAATATTTCAGTTGGTCACCGTCATGATAGCAGGTGTATGTTATGTCGGTTGGAGTAAATTATGTACTATAAAAAGATAATATAATCAGGTTGATTTTGAGAGATTATAAGTATATATATACATATATGTATTTTATCTTTTATTTTTTTTCATGCAGAAAAAGATCAAAAAAGTTGCTCCCAAACAATGGGCAGCAAAAAAAGTAATCGCTAAAAAAGTAGTTTCTAAAGCAAAAAAAAGTTCATGGCTTGCTGCATTAGCTATCGGAAATGTCATCGGATTTATCGTTGTGCTTATCATAAATTACTTGGCAGTAAGTATACCACTTGGAGGAATGACGACAGGAGCATTGGCAGATTTGTATCCAAATTTATTCGTTCCTGCAGCACTTACATTTGCTATCTGGGGACTTATTTATCTATTATTTCTTGGATTTATCATCTGGCAATTAGTAGATTTTTACAAAAAACAAAGCACAGGAATTACCAAAAAAATATGAATCTGGTTTCTTCTTTCGTGTGTAGCTAATGTTGCACGAATGTTTGCTCGACAATATCAATACGTTATTCTTTCTGTACTTATTATTATATTCTTCTTGATTACTTTAATGGTTGTAGCACAGAGGATTCAGTTAGGAAAAAAATTGGGAAGTTTAGGAGATAAATATTTAGTACAAGTACCATTCAGTATATATCTTTGACGACTTTCTGTGGCTACTATAGCAAACATTACCGCAGTTCTTGTTCATTATTCATGGAATATGTTTGGACTCACCGATATCTTCCGAACTATTCTTGTAATCATCGTAGCGACATTGATAGCACTTCGAAGCTTGAAAAAAACATATAATATCATTTTTGCTCTTGTAGTTATCCGAGCATTTATAGGTATCATTATCAAAAGAGTGGGTGTAGATCCTGTCTATGCAAGTAGTATTATTCGAACACTTGGAATCTGTATTGCTGTGCTCACTGCTGGTATAGGAGCAAAATTTGAACAGTGGAAAAAGAATTAAAAAATATAAATACATTTTATATTATAAATGATAATTATGTATAATACGTATATAATCATAGGAATAGCTGTATTCTTTTTGTTCGTTCTCTCAATCAGAATAGTAAAACCAAATACGGTAGCAGTTGTATTGTTTTTAGGGAAAACATGAAGGATCCTCAGAGAATGAATTAATATTATCATCCCTTTGTTTGAATCTATCAGACGTCAGAGTTTAGCTTTAATCAATCTGAGTGTAAAGGTCGATGGAATAACCAAAGATAACGTAAAAACGAGCGTAAATATCAATGTTATTTATCGTGTAAAGCAAGATGATAAGTCAGTGGTCGATTCCTTATTTAAAAATTCAAACGTTGTACAAACGATTACCTCATTGACAGAAGAACAGTTGAGAGCTAGAATATTTGAATTTTCTCATGAAGAAATATTCGGCAAAAGAAGCGAAATTGGTGAAGAAATAAAAGAAACACTGTGTGTGAAGATGGCAGAATTCGGTATGGAATTGGATAGTGTACAGGTCGTAGATATTCAATTAGATCAGAAAGTTGTAGATGCCATGAACAACGTAGTAGCAAGTCAAAAAAATAAAGCGGCTACCATCACCGAAGCAGAAGGAAGTAAACAAGGGCAAATATTAACTGCTGAAGGAGACAAAGAAGTCAAAAAATTACTCGGTGAAGGAATGGCACTCCAGAGAGAAGCTATCGCAAAATGATTTAAAAATTCTATCGGAGAAATCCAAGCGACCGACAAATCACTCACCGGAAAAGATATTCTAGATTTCTTGCTCAACAGTAGCAGAATAGAAACTCTCGAAAGAGTAGGTCAAAATAATGCAAAAATAATTTATATTAACGAAAATCTAGAAGGAAAGTCCGCATCAATGATCAATCAAAAATAATTTATCCTTGATGTACTAAAAGTAAAATATATTAGTATCATCTAATATACCCGGGATGGGCGCTTATATAAAGGTTTATCTTTATCATAAGTCTACACTTCCTGGGTCTTTTTTTAATTGTACATATGTAGTACAGAATACTTGACATTATTGTACATATTGATATTATATAAAAAATAAATAGTAATATAAAAAATAACAAAAAAATAAAAAATTATGAAACATTTAGTGAATGTATTACAAACAACTATTAAAGCGGGTATTGTTTTACCCAAAGACGAAGTCCTCAACATTGTGCTAAGCTCAAACTATGATTACGAGGTATGTAAGTTAGCATTTCCTCTACTCAATGATCGGGGTCTTTTTGAATCAATGATTCCTCATCTCAGTAAATCTAAGGATAATCGTCCTTGTCTTGGATTACTCCTTTCTCACCTATCTCTTGAGGAGAGGAATGAAAACGAATTATTCGCTTATATCGAAAGTGGCAAAAGTGAGGAAACCATTTGTAATGCTATTTTACCTTTTATTAATCTAAAAGATAAGAAGAGAGACGAACTTGTGTCGATCCTGGCAAAATTACAATACACCCATAATGCCTGTGAACCCATTCTTCCGCTCCTTAATCCATCAAAACAAAAAGAAGCTTGGCTGTGGGAGCTTGTTGTCAACTCTAGATATAATTGGACGATATGTCGTTACCTTATTGGATATCTTTCTCGAGATCATATCTTTGAGATTTTGAAGATGTACCAGTATAGAGAAAAACTTTGTGCCTTAGCGGTTCCTCATCTTAAGAAAGTGGATGACATTGTTTATGTGATTACCAGATCGGAATATGAAGAAAATGTCTGCAAAGTAGGAATTCCTCTGCTGAAAACAGAAAAGACTAAGATGAAACTTTTTCGCGATTCTGACTATCGTACAAGCGTTTCTCTCTATGTTATTCCTACACTCAAACAAAAGGCAAACATAATGCTGGTTATGGAGATTTGCAAAAAAAATTCTTATCTGTGTGAAGTACTCTTCCCTTTGTGTAAAGATGAAAAAGACATTATGGAGATGTTGAAAATACACAGTTATCTTGTTTCTCTTTGCCAAAGTGCATTACCGTTCTTGAAAAATGAGGACAACATACTACTCGTAGCGAGAGATCATATCTATGATAAAGATAAAAAAGAAATTGGCTTCAATAATCTTCACTTGGAAAAAAAATCTGAACCACAACTTTGGGACTTGATGGACAAAATGAAATATGACTACAGATTCTGTTGTCTTGCATTGAAACATCTCAACCTAAAGAAAAAATCCGAACCAGACATACTGCAGTTATTGCGACAGCACAATCGCCAAGATGGTTTTTGCGGAGCGATATCGGCATATATCAAGAAAGAAGAAACACTAATAAACATCTTTCGTGATGTAGCTGATGAAGCAAAACCAGGTATCATTGCTCGATTGTCAAAAGAGTCCAAAGAAAAGCTTTTTAGATCTCTTCACAACGAAGATGATATGAAGCTCTTGGTATACCGAGTCTCGCAAGAAGCATTATTGGAAAAACTCAAAAAAAATTATGCATCGAAGTCACTTTGTAATATTATCTCAGCAGCTCTTACTAGAAGCAAACTGCCAAAAAAATAATTATTGTTTATGTGAAATTAATCTAAAGTCTGGTCGTATTGGCCAGATTTTTTTAAATAAAAAATGGGACTAATTTTTGACCAGTATCGACGGTATTATATATCTTGATAATCATTTCGTTTGGTAAAATTTTTTTACTGGCAGGAGGACATGAGATTGGCTTTATGATAGTAGTACCATTTATCCTCAATCTGATGTTCAACTTCACGTTTACCCCACTCCAGTTCGGTCTCAAAAACAATCTGTTGTCTGCTATCGATATTGTATTGATCCGATGAACCATTATATGGTCCATGATAGCTATCTATTCATATCTCCCTCGAATTACCTATATGCAGATACCATATCTTATGCGGGTATCAATTGCTACGGTGTTACAGATGAGTATTACCATAATGAATCGAAAAAAATAAATAGTATAGAATAAAAAATTCCACGGCGTAAATGCTGTGGTTTTTTTTACTTTTTTTTATCACATTGCTTAACGAGTCCCAATAGATATAAACTACATAATCTTTTATTAATAAAATTGATTCTCATGAAAAAAACACTTATTATCGTTCTAGTTGTAATCATTATTGTGGCTTGAGGAATACTCTATTTCTACAGAGATGCTGCAAAAAATGTATATAATAATACTCAACAAGAAGTATCAGAAGACACCGCGCTTTATCTACACTGCGAGGCCGAACACATTGATGGCAGTATGAATGCCAGCGAAAAAGATACCAAACTCAGTTGGCTAAAAGCCGATATCCCAGAAGATACTTGCCGGATTTTAAGCAATGATAGTCTTCAAGATCAATATCTGGACCATTAATCTGCATATATTCGGTATCATCCAAGACGTCTTCAGATTTTCCATACGCTATCTCATTAAACAATACTGCTTCAAATCACAACTCATTCACACTTTGTCTATGATGCTCCGCCATACAGATAATAAGATCTTGCTGTTCCAATATTTCTGGCGATATTTTTCTCTGATGATGGACTGATGCATCACATCAATATTTTTTTAGTCTTTCCAATGTTCGAGAAAATGGAGCCTCTAGATGTGCTTTTGTTCCAGCAGAACTGATGGAAATATTTTTTATGGCAGTATCTTCAAGATATTTTTTAGTGAGATATTCCGCAGACATACTACGAAAAACATTTCAGGTACAGACATACAGGATGTTCATATTATGAGAGAAGATATAAATATTATTGAATATGAAATATAGATAATGTACCGATGTAATCAATGAATTTTCAAGCGATCCCTGTTGATTATTTCAAGGGTTGACAATAGATATAAAATATATATAAAAAAAGTATAAACCAAAAAAAATATATGAAACAACTAACTATTGAACAAAAATTATTTTTACTTGCATACGCTGGATTACCATCATTTGTCGAGTTCTTTAAAAAAAATGAAGAACTTATACCAAAGGATAGGGGAGTTCGTGCGGTATGTATCTACCTCATTTCCACCAAACTTCTGGACCTGAGAAAAAGCTATCAATTTGCGGACACGGATTTTGATCCAATATTCAAAAACCCCGAGATTATTGCTTTTTTTGATTCTCTGGTTACTTCCGATGAGGATGATCCCAAAGAAATTGCATTGATTAGTAATCTGGTAGGTGAATTTCATCGATTTACTGATTCAGAAATGGAAAGATATGCTGATTTCGAACCATTTCTTCTCTTTGAACATGAAGCCTGGTTACAGCTGATTATCCGTATCCAAAAAAGTAGCTCCGTCAATGCAGTCCTTAAAACATTTGTTAATGCATTTATCAAAGAAGGGTTTGGTCTCATCCTTCATCCATCATTAGATGAATTTTCTGATCCACTTGATTTCTTTCCGTGGTTCGAAAAATTGGAATTTCCTGATAAGGAAAAAGTCGTGCACAATGCAATGGCTATCTGGAAAGAGCATGAAGAACAGAGCTCATACAATTTATCAGGAGATTACAGCGAAAAGTGGTATAAGGCAGCACTTGCATTTGCCATCAGAATAACCTCGAAGGAATGTGTCTCCAGGGTATTTGCTGAGACATTCAAAGAAGAGTATCCTGAGGTATATAAAAAATTCCGCTTATTAGCTGAATTAGATGAGTATGAAATTCCAGCTCCTCCAAACGCTACAGCAGAGAAAAAACAAAAAGACATCGACCAGGATATCTTGAAAATGCTTATGAAAAATTATAATTCAACGAAAGAACTTGTTGATTTGATAAGCAAAGACACGCGAATAGAAGATGTATCCAGACTGATCTTCACTATCGCAACTGATGCTTCTGCAGATGGTTATAAAAGTATGAGAAAAACATTGGGACTGCTCATAGAACTCTTCCCGGAGCACGAAATTACCAAGAAATTAATATCAATGTTTACTCAATATGTTGAGAAAAAAATCGAAGAAGATACATTAACATATTCGGATGTACCGCCAAGTGCTTTATATATCAGCGACAAAGACTTGCATTGGTTATTTTGATATGAAATTATGTGATCATTCTGGAGTAGGCGTATCAGCCTGCTCTTTTTTTATAATTCGGAAGATGGGGGATTCGAACCCCCGGTACCTTGCGGTACACACCGTTTCCAACGGTGCGCGATCGACCACTCTGCCAACCTTCCATAATAATAATTACCCCTCTATTTTAGAGGGGAAAGGGGAGTAATTTACTTTACGGTAACACTCTTAGCTAAATTTCTCGGTTTATCAATGTCTTTACCAAGAATATCTGCGACGTGGTAAGCGAGGAGTTGTCCTACGATAGCAGTCAAGAAAGGATAAATTTCATCGATCGTTGATGGAACTTGAATATTCCAATCTGCATTGTGGATGTCTTTGTCTGATATCGTAATTACTTTTCCATCTCTTGCTTTGATCTCTTGGATAGATGAAATATTTTTTTCAAACATCAAATCATTCGGTGCAAAGAGTACACTAGGGATAGATGCTTCAATCAATGCTAATGGTCAATGTTTTAATTCTCCACTAGGATAACTCTCTGAGTGAAGATAGGTAATTTCTTTTAATTTTAAACTACTTTCTCTCGCAATAGGAAGTTGATAATGTCTTCCGAGGAAGAAAAAATTTTTATATTCTGAAATTGCTTCGGCGATTTTTCTGATGTTCGACGTGTCAGCAAAAATATCTTCTATCATCACGGGAACCTTGCTGAGCTCTATCATAACCTTATCATATTTCGCTTTACTGAGTCATCTTTTTTGTCCAAGATATAGTGCGAGCAACAATATTGACGTGATTTGTGCAGTGAATGCTTTGGTAGACGCTACTCAGATTTCTGCTCCAGCTCTGGTAAATAGACCATAATCGGTGAGACGAGAAATAGTCGAACCTACGACATTCACGATTCCAAACGTATGTCCGCCTTGTTGTTTGATGAGTTTCAAAACTTCAATACTATCAGCAGTTTCGCCTGATTGTGAAATAAATACATATAAAGTTTCATCATTCACTTTGATATGTTTATATTCATATTCACTGGCTATTTCACAGCTCGAATCAAGTCATGCGAGATTTTCCATTCGATATGTTCATAGGCATCACGCATTATAACTCGTTCCACATCACACAAAAACTATTTTTTTGAAATGTTCATGTTCCATGCCATGGAAAGCTTCCGCATTGAGAAACTTCTTGTTGAAATCCGCTCTCCCTTTGAAAATCCTTCTGATGATATTTGCTTGTTCAAAAATTTCTTTGAGCATAAAATGTTTGTAGTCTCATTTGGAAGACTCCAATAATTCCATATCCATATCTTCGATTTTTTTCTTTGTTGGTACACCATCAGATTTAATCTGATAATCATTACCCTTCAAATGAACGATATCACCATCATCGAGATAGATGAGTTTATCAGCATATCCTGCAAGTGCTTGTTTGTCAGATGAAAAGAAATATTCATTATGTTCATTGTATGCAAAGAGCAATGGACTTCCTATTTTTACTGCAATTATTTCATCAGGTGCATAGGTGGATACAATCAATAATGCATATGCTCACCTAATCATTCACAAAACCTTTTCTACAGTCTCCATAAAATCTCCAGTTCGAGTATCTTCCAATAAATTAGCGATAACCTCACTATCCGTCTCCCCATAAAATGTATATCATTTAGCTATGAGACTTTGTTTGAGTTTATGATAATTTTCAATGATACCATTATGTACGAGATAGAAATGTTTGTTCATATCATGATGAGGATGCGTGTTTTCTTCAGTGACTCAGCCGTGCGTAGCTCGGCGGGTATGTGCTATCCCAAACGTAAAAACTTCTGTATCAGAAATGTTTTTGGCTACTTTATTGGCCAAATTAGAAACTTTGCCTACCGCTCTGATGAGCTTCATTTCGCCTTTTTCGTTTCAAACTAATAATCCTGCAGAATCATATCCACGATATTCTAGTCTTTCCAAACCATGCACCAAAATTTTCTGTGCATCACTTCTTTTGCCTTGATAGCCGAATATTCCACACATGATAGATAAGGTAAAAGCTGAAAGCCGAAAGCTTCAAGCCTAAAACATGATAGATTATTGTTGTGTTCGTTCGAAGAGGGTATGTGATCGTGATCTTGGAAGAATGCGATAGATAGTCAGAATCAATTTATTTTTTCGTCAGGGAATGCAGACTAATTTTTTTCTTCTCATACATGACAAACTTGATTTTACTACTTGTTCGACCTTCATTGCCTTAGGTTTTAAGGTGTAGTTTCCTCTCTTAGCAAAATTGGTTGCAGTGAAACCTGGGCAAAGTGACTGTACATAGATATTATATTTTTTATATAATCGATAGAGGTTTTGTGAAAAACTATTCAAAAATATTTTACTGGCTGCATACACGGGATTGTTTCCCAACGCCAACATGGATGCTAATGATGAGACATGAATGATATTTCCATGTTTTCTTTTTTTCATTATTTTCAATGCTTGATACGAAAGTCTCATGGCCGCTACGTCATGGACGGTCACCATATCTTCTCGTTTTTCAATATCTTCAGCGAGGAAATCGGTATTGATACCAAAACCTGCACAGTTGATCAAAATTTCTAAATCATCGGTTTTCCTTATTTGTGCTTCGAGTTGTTTAATCTGATTTTTGTCAGACAAATCCAAAAGCATCGTAGAAATATTTACGGGAAACAGTACTTTCAAATATTTTACAAAGGTAGCCATCTGATTTTTGTCTTTGGCAACGAGGAGTAAATCATATCATTGTTCTGCGAATTCTCTCGCAAATCAAGCACCTATTCAGCTTGATCATCACGTAATAATTACGGTTCATTTTCACTGCTTAATCATTGGTATATAATATTTTATAAAAGATAGAGTCAGAAAATCATTAAAGCAAAACAAATTATTTTTTGTATGATTATTGTTTTTGAATATTTTTCTTTCACGATTTTTGGAAATAATAAGGTAAGGATAATTCCGTAAATAAAAACAAATATTGGTTGAAAACCATTCATAAGTTGTGCTAATCAAACAAGGGTAATTACAGAAACGTAGTTCATAATTAGAAGGCCGCCAACATTGAATATTTCATTTGCTGCATTCAATCAGATTATTTTATATTTGTCTTTTTTGAAAAGACGGAGGAATGATTTTGCATATCATGGTATACAGAGTAATAGTATACTTACTAGTCCAAATCATATATATTCCCAAAATGCTGTTGTCCAGAATGTTGCTTGTATATCAACTCGTTTAAAGATAATATATTTCAACGATATCAAAATACAGGAGCCAAGCATCATTAAAAATACCTGATATTTAAATTTTATCTTATGGGTAATGTCCAGAGATAAGAAAAAACTTGAAATGAAGATAATAAAGAATCAAATAAATTGACTGGTATTCAGTGATTCACCCAACAAAAAGTATCAGAGAATAAGTGATATTGGTGCTATCATTTGAAAGAGAGGAACAACCGTTGAGGCATCATCTTTATTGAGTGCATACAAGTAAGGGATAATGGAAAGTATATATATTATACCTCATCCTATCATCAATAATTTATTAATAGTGCTTATAGCAAATACATTATCTGCAAAAAAGAAAATGAAAGGAAGTAGGACGATTCCAACGATTGATGAAAAAATAAGTAATATAGAAAGATTTTTTTCTTCCTGAAAAAATTTTGATAAAAGATATTTATCCATATAATTACTTATTGCTCGAAGAGCTGGACACAAGAGTCCTATCCATATCCGTTGCATACACTACACCACAATATTTAAAATCTTTCCTTTCACATAAATTACTTTCTTTGGTTCTCATGTGATTCGTGTTGCTATTTTTTCATCAGCTTTTGCGAGCTTCATAACATCTGCTTCTTCAGCTTCTTTAGTAATAGTAATAGTTCCTCTGACCTTACCATTTACTTGTACGGCGATGGTTACGGTATCAGCTACAAGATATTTTTCATCATATTTTGGCCAAGTAGCTTTCGTAAATACCGAGTAGTCATTACCCAATTGTTCTCGAAGTTCTTCTGCAAGATGTGGTGCAAAAGGTGAGACTAAAACAATCAAATCTTCAAATGTTTTTCTACTAATATTTTCGCAATCCGTTAAATGGTTTACAAAGATCATGAGTTGTGAAATCCCTGTATTGAATCTGAACGCGTCGATATCTTCCGTCAATTTTTTGATTGATTGGTTCAAGATTATTTTTGTTTCTTGTGATTCTTCTTTCTCGCTAATTTTTTCTTTTACTGCAACTATTTTTTCCAGGAATTTTTTGATTCCTTTGATACCATTGGTGCTCCATGCAATTGACTGATCAAATGGTCCCATAAACATTTCATAGGCTCTCAAGACATCAGTTCCAAACTCATTAATAATATCATCAGGATTTACGACATTACCTCGTCTTTTCGACATTTTTCTTCCATCTTCTCCCATGATAAGTCCCACGGAATGATATTCTTGGAATGGTTCTTTTTTGCTTACTACTCAGATGTCATACAAAAAATTCTGCCAAAATCTTCCATAGATTACATGTCTGGTGATATGTTCTGCACCACCGACATAGACATCTACATTGCCTCGATATTTTTCCTTATCTTTTCCTACCAATTCTTTTTCATTATTCACATCCATATATCTGAGCCAATATCGAGAACTTCCTGCTCGTCCCGGCATGGTGTTCGTTTCACGTTTTGCTTTCGTACCATCTGGCAATGTGATATTTACTCGGTCACTAATATTTGCAAGCGGTCATTCTTCTGTTCCCGTAGGTTCGTAATTTTCTACATCTGGTAATAAGATTGGCAAATCTTTTTCATCAAGTGAAATGATATTTCATGCTTCATCTCGTACAATAGGAAATGGTTCACCTCGATATCTCTGTCTAGAAAATACTCGATCTTGTATTTTATAATTACATTTTTTTCCTCATATTCATTTTTTTTCTAACCATGTTTGCATAGCAGGGATAGCTTCTTCACTAAACAATCACGTGAATTCTCCTGAGTCGATGAGTCTACCATAGTCACCAAACGCTGCCTCTCATTTTACAAAAGCAGTGATTCCAAACGTGTTATCTTGGTGTGTTGTCTGAGCTATTGCCTCATCGTAGGTGAGCCAAATTACTTCGTGTCTTTCTAGTTCTTCTGGATCAATTGGTGCTGGTGTTTCATTAACTAATTCCAACACAACTGGCTGATCGATTCTTTGTCTTCGGATGTTTTTATTTTCAGCAAAAAAATTCGATTCAGATAATCGTCCTATTTTTTTTACTGCTTTCACCGTATATCCTGTTTCTTCCAATACCTCTCTTTCTGCTGCTAGAAAAACATCTTCATCTCATTCTATTCATCAGATGGAAGGAGAGATTCGTCCAAATTTTTTCCATTTCAAAAACAAAAATTTATTATCTGATTTTCTTTGAATGATTGCAGAGATGGTACGTCTACGTTCAGCTTCTGCGTTCGGTCTTTTATCGACAAACATAATACTTTGTTTAATTGGTAAGTCGTACTTCTTCGCAAATTCAAAATCTCTTTCATCATGTGCGGGTACCGCCATTACGACTCCTGTACCATAATTTGCGAGTACATAATCAGCGACAAACACCGGAACTTTTTCTCCATTAAATGGATTGATTGCATATGCACCACAGAATACTCCTGTTTTATCTTTCTGTAATTCAGTCCTTTCCAATTGGCTTTTCTTATTCGCTGCTTCTTTATATATTCCTACTTCAGCTGTATGTTCAGCGGTTGTTATTTTTTCCACAAGTGGATGTTCTGGCGCGATAGCGACAAATGACATTCCAAAAACGGTATCAATTCTCGTAGTGTAGACGCTGAATTTCAGTGGATTTGTTACCTCACCCCCGACCCCTCTCCACTCCGTAGCGAGGGGAGACTGATTAGAAATATCTATAATAGTTTGTAGCACTTCTTCTATTTTTTCAAAGATATCATCGTTAGTAAATCTAATAACATTAATATTATGTTGTTTCATAATAGCGTCTCTTTCTTGATCACGTTTTTTTTGTTCTACTGTGTTGTGAATACTACCATCCAATTCTATAACTAAGTTTTTTTCTGGACAATAAAAATCTGCAATATAATTTCCTAGTGGATGTTGTCTTCTAAATTTTAGATTATTTACATTTTTGTTTCTCAATATCTCTCGTAATAATAACTCAGCTGTTGTTTGTTTTTGTCTTAGTTCTCTCGCTAAGACTATCATAGTATCACCAGATGGTAGTTTATTTGTACCAACGGTATATACTTTTGGTAGTCTAGTTCCCTCTCCATGTAATGGGGAGGGATTAAGGGTGGGGTAATTATCTATAATAATATTCATATCAAATTGTGTTCATTCACTTTTTCAAATCCAGTTTCTTTCCAAGTCTTTCATAGACTCATCTCGCTGCAAATCGTTCAAACCTTTCAATAATCTATCAGCATATTTGGTAATTCTCAATACTCGTTGCTTCATCGGTTTTTGCTGTACTTCACTACCACATCTCTCACATTTCCCATCATCAAGATCTTCATTGGCCAATCCTGTCATACATGATGGACATCGATTTATCGGCTTGTAGTCTACGTATGCCAATCTTTGTTGTATACTTGGATCAGTGATAGGCATCGCTTTTTGTAACTTTTCATCGTAGTAATGCTTGTACATCTGCAAAAATACTCGCTGTGTTCGTTTAAAATATTTCGGATCAGCAGTATTTACTGATCTGCTTCGATCATATGTTGTACCGAAGTTTTCTAATTGACTGATAAATTTTGCGATATTTTCCTTCGAAACATCTTGAGGTTTCATTTTATGTTCAATCGCATATTGTTCAGTTCCAAGTCCAAAGGTATCAAATCCCATAGGATGTAATACATTGAACCCTTCGAGCATTTTTTTTCTCGCAAGACAATCGGTAGCAATATATCCTTTGGGATGTCCTACATGCAACGCTGACCCTGAAGGGTAAGGGAACATATCCAGAATATAAAATTTTGGTTTATTTGTATCTTCTTTCACTTTATAGAGATCGGTTTCTTTCCATTTTTTTTGTCGTTTGCTGCTTATATCTTTGAGATCCATGATTATCAAACTAATGAAAAACTAAAAACTAAAAGTGAAGAACGTACGAATTATCTTTGTATGGATTATTGATGGTTTACAATAGTTCTTAATATTATAAATCATTTACTATTCACTTTTCATTATTCACTTTTCATTATTCACTTTTCACTAAATAAAAAGTGGACCTTAATAGTAAATAAACCCTATTTACTTTCAAGCAAAATTATGTGGCATTCAAAATAATAGTGTACAACAATAGGTATATAATAAATTAATTAGAAAATATGTCAATGGATAATAGAAATTAACTCAGTATTTATTTATTTGTAGGGGATTTAGCATTGAAAAATCTATACAAAAAAGTAATAAAATGTATTGTACATATTGGTGTATTTATATTTTTCTCTATATACAAACTAATAGATTTTATCATTAATGTTTTGTTTTGGCTAGAAGAAGAAAGAAAAATATTGTTTTAAATAAGTTCAAACTTGGGATAAGTCTTACAGTCTTAGGATCATTATTTTTCTTTTCGCTGTATTTTGCAGAAGGTTCTCCCGTGATTATGTTTCTGAGAACGTATGCAAGTATTGCATTTGGAGAAGTTGGACTCTATGTATTCTTCGCATTATGTTTCCTAGTCGGGATATTTATCATGGCCAAAGGACATCTAATGAAATTGCTTATCAGGCAATTTATGGTAATGATGGTGATTATTTCTGCAGTGATTAATTTTCCCATCATTGATGGTGATGTAGCAAAATATGAAAAATTATGATGATATATTTCACGACCATTAATCGCTTTATTGCAAGTGATGTTTGGTGGAAAAGCTGTAGCGACAAAATCATTTATTATTATTTTACTTGTTCTCGCTATTGCGTGGGTTCTGTATTCATTCAATTTTTCATTTCCCAAAATTAGTTTGAAAACGGAAAACAAACCCAAGGCTGCTGCAAAATCAAAATCATCGAGATACGAAGAAGAAGAGGAAGAAGACGAAGAAGAATCCGCCGCGGCGGACAAACCTTTTGGACAACCTGTTTCCCGTTCACTTATTAAATCATTAATCAAAGATAAACTCCAAAGAAAGATAGAAGAAAAAGAACACACCAAAGAAAAAAAGATCAGGCCAAAAATTAATTTCTCAGGAGAAAAACCTACATTCAATCATGCTATTCTTGAGACGAATGCTGATCAATCTGTGACTATCGACGAAACGTTTCTTATGGAAAAAGCAAAAGCATTACAAAACAAATTGATGGAATTTAATGTCCCTATCATGATAGAATGATTTGATATCGGGCCTTCCATCGTACAAATAAGAATCAAACCAGATGAGGGAATCAGACTCGCCACTATCGAATGATTATCCAATGATATTTCGTTATCACTCAAATCAAAATCCGTTCGTATCGTTGCACCTATTCCTGGTACCGATTGTGTGGGTATTCAATTACCAAACCCGAAGCCACTTATGGTACATCTTGCAGATATTTTGGGAACTACAGAATTTGCCAATGATATGAAAAAATCCGATAATAATCTTGCACTTGGAAAAGCAATTGATTGATCAATAATTATCAAGACATTAGAATCTATGCCACATTTACTTGTTGCTGGAGCGACCGGTTCTGGAAAATCCGTTTGAGTAAATGATTTCATCTTATCGTTGATGTATCAAAATACACCTTCTGAACTTAAATTCCTCATGGTTGATCCGAAACAGGTAGAATTAGAATTGTATGCAGGACTTCCTTATTTGTTAGCACCGATAGTATTCGAGCCAGAAAAAGCATTGAAACTTTTGAAATGGACTGAACAAGAAATGGAAAGAAGATATGGAGTCCTCAAAGAAAATAGAGTCAAAAATATCGATGAATATAATCAGAAAATTAGTTGAGAAAAAATGTTTCGTATCATATTTGTTATCGATGAACTTGCATCTATGATGTTATCAAAATCCAAGAGAGACGTTGAAAACTGTATTACCCACATATCAGCAAAAGCGCGTGCGGTCTGAATTCATCTCATCATCGCGACACAAAGACCATCAGTTGACGTTATTACCGGACTTATCAAAGCAAATATTCCGACAAGAATAGCATTTGGAACGGTATCAGAAATCGACAGTAGAACAATCCTCGGAAGAAAATGAGCAGAGACATTACTCGGAAAGTGAGATATGCTCTATATGGATCCTTCGACGAAATCACCTATAAGAATCCAAGCACCATTTATTTCCACAGAAGAAATAGAAAAAGTAGTGGAGACACTCAAGATAAAATATATGTGATGACTGACAGAAGAAGATATTTACAACCAAGAAATAGTCAGCTTACTTGAAAATAAACTTGAAGCTGGAGCTCAGCTTTTTGGTAGTAGCAACGGAGACAATGATGACGAATTAGTAGAAAGAGCGATACAAGTAATCTCAACGACAAGAAAAGCTTCAGCGACATTACTCCAGAGGAAGCTTGGCGTAGGATTTGCTCGCGCCGCGAGAATCATGGATATCTTAGAAGAAAAAGGAATAATCGGTCCACAAGACGGCGCTAAGCCAAGAGACATCTTTATCTAGTATTATACCACAATTTAAATTATTGGCAAGTAAATCTTCCGCCTAGGCGGATGATTTTTTGTTTTCTAAAAAAATGCGCATATACTTATGTTACTATATAAAAAAAAGAATTTTTACTTTGATAACGCTAGTAGTAATATGCAGTGAAAACACAGTAAATATATATTCAAATATTTTGTACGATTTTTCCTAGGACTATCGTGAGTTTTTTTTGTAACGACAGCATTCAATATTGCGCCGATTGCACCAAATGCAATCCAATATATCAAAACAATTTTTTTGACCAGTAGTGGAACAAATACTTCTGCGACAGGAATTATTCTTGAATGATTATGAGGAGATGTATGGTTGAAATGAAGCATGACCATAGAGAGTTTACCCAATGTTCCGGTTTTGGGAACTAATGCTAGTGGAAAATTAATCTCTTCGACAAGTGGTGCAGTATATAATTTCATCAGTGGTTTTATCGTTGATTGATGACCACAATGAATCCAAGGAAACACATGAGCAACATGAGCAACATGAATACAATGAATTCAAGGGATACAAGGAATTCAATGAGTACAATGAATTCAATGATCACAGTGAATACAAGGAAACACCTGAGCGACATGATTTCTTCAGGCGGGTATAACATGAGCGACCCCTTTCTGGAACGGATTGTCACGAACAACAACCAGTACAAATATATTTAATAATTGATGAAATATAGGAATTTGAATAGCCAATCCGACAGATAATAAATTACAAATTGCATGAAATATTACATCATGGTGATTTATAGCAAGAGGAAGTTCGGTAACTGCAGGAGCAATTGATGCAACAGCTATGGGAAATAAAACACAAGCATTAGGTACAGGCTCTACAGCTATGGGGGTCGAATCAAAAACATATGGTATTGCATCCACAGCTATGGGAAGTTTGGCTATAGCATATGGCGATTACTCGACAGCAATGGGAGAAACAAGCAATGCCAATGGAAATCATTCTACAGCAATGGGGAAATGAACATATGCTAATGGTACAGGTTCTACAGCAATGGGCCGACAGACATATGCAACCGGAAATTATTCAATTTCAATGGGTAATGCAACCCATGCGTTTTGAGATTATTCTACGGCTATGGGTAATGCGACACATGCAAATGGAAATCATTCGACGGCAATGGGAGAATCTACAACTGCTAATAGTACAGGTTCGACGAGTATGGGATTTACTACAGTAGCTAACGCTAAATATGGACTTGCTATAGGAACTTTCAATGTGTGATTATCTACCAGTATTTTTGAAATAGGAATAGGAGTTGCAGGAACACCAAGAAATGCAATGACCGTGATTGCAGAAAATGGAAAAGTCGGTATTTGAACTACATGACCATCTGCTCTATTGACGGTAGAATGAGGTATTAGGCCGATATTGTTATCTAAAATACTAAAAGGAAATTCTGCGACTGATCCTTGTACAAATAATCCATCAGATTATCCAACATGAACTATCTTTTATAATACATGAACTGACATAGTATGTTATTGTAATAATGCTCATCAGGCTATGAAGACAAGTTGATTATCATGTGATGAGTAATTATTCATTACGATACATACACAACAAAAAATATTACAATGTTTTATTCTCAAAATAATATCGTGATAGTATCTAGCAAAAAAAAACAATCAAGAAAAAATTCTATGGGCTTTATCAAATGAGCTACATTATTTTTTCTATGATTATCGTGAGTTTTTTTTGTAACAACAGCATTCAATATCGTACCTATAGCACCAAATGCAATCCAATATATCAAAACAATTTTTCTGACGACCGATGGAAGTAACACTTCTGCGACAGGAATTATTCTTGAATGATTATGAGGAGATGGACGATTCAAAAATAGTGTAACAGTAAATAATTTACCTAATGTTGTCGTAGTAGGAACTAATGCCAGCGGAAAATTAATCTCTTCGACAAGTGGTGCAGTATATAATTTCATCAGTGGTTTTATCGTTAATTGATGACCACAATGAATCCAAGGAAACACATGAGCAAGATGAGCGACATGAATACAGTGAATTCAAGGGATACAGTGAATTCAATGACCACAATGAATCCAATGAAATACATGAGCGACATGAGCAACACTAGAACATGAACGGTCTTGAACAACATGGTTAAGATTTAAACTTCCGAATGGAGAACGAGAACCCTCATTTATAAATTTGCTGTGACCGATAGGAAATACATGAGCGATGTGAACATCATGATACGCTGTAGTAATAAATATTATACAGACCTGAGCTGAATGAACAAATGGACAGTGTGCTAGTACGGGGAATATAATAGGATTTTACGCTGACAAAAATTATGATTTAGCATACACATCAGGAACAGATACTCTATTATGATCTACAATAATGTGTTCGGATTGAGCAACATGACCACAGTGAATCCAATGAAATACATGAGCAACATGACCACAATGAATCCAAGGAAATACATGAGCGACATGAGCAACAGGTATACAATGAATACAGTGAATACAATGAATTCAAGGATTAATAGGATTAACATGACCACAATGAATCCAAGGAAATACATGATCGACATGAGCAACAGGTATACAATGAATACAGTGAATACAATGAATTCAAGGATTAATAGGATTAACATGACCACAATGAATCCAAGGAAATACATGAGCGACATGAGCAACAGGTATACAGTGAATACAATGAATACAATGAATACAAGGATTAATAGGACTAACGTGACCACAAGGAAATACATGATCGACATGAGCAACAGGTATACAATGAATACAGTGAATACAATGAATTCAAGGATTAATAGGATTAACATGACCACAAGGAAATACATGAGCAACATGACCACAGTGATCGATAGGAAATACGTGAGCTACTTGATCTCAAGGAATCCAATGAATTCAATGAATTCAATGAAATACGTGAGCGACATGATTTCTTCAAGCAGGAATAACATGAGCGACACCTTTCTGGAACGGATTATCACGAACAACAACCAGTACAAATATATTTAATAATTGATGATATGTAGGTATTGGTGGTATAATAGTACCCAAAGCACCATTACAAGTAGTAGGTAATTTCATTGCAGGAAACACGAATAATGATATCACTATAACTAGTGTATATTCAAGTATTTGATGATGAACGGGTAATTTTATTAATGCTGTCTGATATGGAAATAGCATTGTCGGTGGAGAGAGCAATCTAATGCAATATGGATCTACGGGATATACATGAACTAATATCTACAATTCAACTATTCTATGATGATATAATAACAAGATCCTTGGTCTTTTAGATCCTGTGTATAAAGATTTATATACGGGTGCTATCTATTCGAGTTTTGCTGCAGGTAATGGTGCTCAAGTAGCACATACAAATACATTTGTACGAAATAGTACTACATGAACATTTACCTCTGGAAGACCATATTCTTTCTTGATAAATGCACCATACTCATCCGTGGACAAATCACCGGGATTTGGTTGAGTGGGTATAAATACAAGATTTCCAAATGCTGCCTTGGATGTAAATGGAGATATAAGATGAAGTTGAAATTTAGATATAAGTTTAAATATAACCGCAAATACTTTAAATGTTGGTCTATCAACGACTACTCAGACTATAAAAATGTTGACAAATCTTATAACCGGTGGGGCTGCTTGCCCAGAAGCAGGGGTAATAACATATAATTGAACTAACTTTTATGGATGTACAAGCAGTTATATACGAACACAATTGGATAATTAAAAATTCTACTCTAGTTGATGTGGGTGATGTATATATCATATGATATTTGTTTACTGATTATTAACCATCATATCATGAGATTATCCATCTTAAAATAATATTACATCATAAAAATACAAAATAGCAAGTAAAACTGGACCTAAAAGCCCAGTTTTTTTGTTTTTCTTATGACCAGGAGTATACTTATAGTAAGCAGAAAACCAAAAAATAAGTTACTATATCTTCTAATATTTATTATTTACTAGTACAAAAATGAGCTTCATAAGCAAAAACTTACAATCAAAGAAAAGCGGTCTTAGCTTCATCAAATGAGCTACGTTATTTTTTCTCTGAATGTCATGTATACTCTTCGTAACCAATGCATTCAATGTTACACCATCAACAACAAATGCTGTACAATATATTCAGAGTATTTTCCTGACAACTGATGGAAGTAATGCAGCAACAACAGAGATTTCTCTCGATGGAACAAATGGAAACTGAGATTTTGCTGGAACAATAACAGGAACAACGATATGTCTTCCTAATGACCCAACTCAACCATGTAGAGATCAATGGCCTACAGGAGGTACAGGAAGTGATATCTGGTCTACTTGAGCAGGAGGAAAAATATATTATAATACATGAAATGTAGGTGTTGGAACAGCTACTCCATCATACAAACTTGATGTAAACTGAAGTGGAAGATTTAATAATAATCTAATAGTAAATGGAACAACAACAGTAAATGATAATGTAAACTTTAATGTTGGTAATGCATATGCTTCTCGGGCATGATTTTGATTTTTATGAAAATGATCGCTTGGAAATGAATTCTGATTAATGTGAATTGCTGATGATTATATTGCAGTAAAAGACTGATCAACATATAAATATGGAAATGATTGATCATTGAATATATTAAGTAATGGAAATGTCGGTATAGGGACACCTACACCATCTACTCAATTAGATATTGTGCTAAGTGGTTCAGAACATCTACGTCTAGGAGATAGACCTTCAGATTCTCTTCCACGAATTGCTTCTACTAGTACATTAGATATTTTTTCACAAGAAGATATGAATATAAACTCGTATAAAGTTTCTATATGAAGTACTCACTGAATATATGTAGAATGAGGAATAATGTGAGGATGAAATGTTAATAGAGTAGGTATCGGGACAGATACACCAAATTCTTTGTTACATGTAGCTCAATCTGGTAAGGCCCAATTCGGTGATAATTTATTTGGATATTCAAATAGCTATAATGGAATTATACAATCACCAGTAAGTGCTGGATTAGTATTTAATACCAATGGTGCTAATACAAGGATGTTTATAAATGCATCTTGATATGTAGGAATCAACCAAGTATCGCCTACAGCGAACTTAGAAGTAGTGGGAACTGTAAAAATGTTAACAAGTATATGAGATGAAGTGTTGTGATATACAGGTAATAATAATCGGTTATTCCCTCAATGAGTGACTTCTCCCAGCTTGAATACATGATTGAATACGGATTCTATATGGTATATAGAGTGTAATGATTCAACCTCAACATGACTACTATTGGTTATATGATATACCTGAGATCATGTATGAAGTTCTGATCCTGGATATGTATCTTTCATCCAAAGAGCTGGAAATGTTTTTACATATAATTTAAAAGCTGGGGAAACATTTGTAGTGATAAAGACATTTATGTGAGCAACTTTTTGTAGTGATCTAACGGTAAGAAGTCAGCAATATGGAAAAAATCCAATATACTGACCACATATTTATACATGATGATCAATATATCAACAAGCGTCTCAGCTTCAAGCACAATCTTCTTTTCAATAGATTATTTCTTCTTTTTATGTAATAATATTGATTATAATAATATATAAATATGATTATAAAAAAATCTTCCTTATAAAAAGAGGAGGGTTTTTTTAAATTGACTTTTCAAGATAAATATATATATACTCCAATAGCCCAAAACAAAAATTATAAATTCTAAAAACAAAAGGAGATCTTTATCATGAAAAAATTTTTTACCATCGTTTGTATGTTGATAAGCTTATCGCTTTCAGCAAGTCATGTACATCTGTCATTGACTGGTGTTGCTAACGCAGCACACTTCTATTACTGTACTACAGTAGATACGGTTTTTGTTAGTAAACCATCAGGTGGTGGCATAACAGATTGGAATAATGGGGGAGGATATATTACCGCAGATTCAATACCAATAACCCATACATCACAAGGATATTGGACGTGTCAGTATGGACCAACTAGTATAATTGAATTCTATGTGAACTTTGTTTCCATCTCACCCACTACACCTTGGACAGCTACCGATATCAGTAAATGCCCAGGCGTTGCAACAGTATTAGCCGGACAGACAAATCCACAACCAGATTTCACGTATGTGTGGAGTCCTGGTGGTGCTACATCACCAACGATTAATGCTGTTACCCCTGGTATCTATTCAGTCACGGTTACTGGTGCTTGCGCAACAGTTACTGATCAGATTGAAGTGATCAATTACCCTGTACCGGTTCCTAACTTAGGACCTAATGTTACCGCATGTAATGGAAATACTGTTCTCTTGGATCCTGGTTCGTTCAATGGGTATTCGTGGAGCACAGGTGTTTCTACCCCTAACATTTCAGTGACTACGGGCGGGCCATATTCCGTCACGGTAACTGATGTTCATGGGTGCCACGCAAGTGACACCATAGGCGTAACATTTTTCTCGCCATACACCGGAGAGCAGATATGTTATGTAACCAAAGGTTTTGTGTCCAATCTCAATGAAGTTGCATTTAGTGCAACACCTGGACAAAAAATCTCATTCTACAATGTAAAGAAGGAGTCCTCTCAGACGGGTGTGTATACACTTGTCAAAAAAATTCCTCACACAGGAAGTGGTGTAATTGTGGTGATTGATAGTACGGATAATAGTACTATTCAGTACACCTACAACATTACCATAGAAGACTCTTGTGGGAACGAATCTCCTTTAGGGGGGAAAGTAAAACCCATCTTCTCTACATTGTCTGTAAACGAATTGGGAACGTACAATATTCATTTGTTGCAATATTACGATGAAAACGACCCAACCGTGCCTACTACTACGTATATTTATTCTGGTGATACCTTACCACTGACGTTAAGAGACAGTATTGCGGGTGGAGTAACCGATTACGTTGTTCCCCCAAGTAACACAGACAGTATTTTCGCTGGAGCAGTTATATTACCCTGTGGCGGAAGTAAAGGTATGCACCTTGCATTCTCCAATAGAGTGAGTAAATCACATGCGTTGGCAGTTACCGAAGTAGCAATTCAGAAAACAGAAATCCCTATTTATCCAAATCCAAGTACGGGTATGTTTACCGTATCTGGCAATGGTGTGTTGTCTGTGTATAATGATATCGGTGAGCATATTTCTACCGAAAATATACAGGGGACAGCTATAATAAATATTTCTACACCCGGCATATACTTAGTCAAAATCACTGACAAAGATAACGCCACATTTACTCAAAAGGTAATTATTCAATAAGAAGAGTTTTTTTTGGGCCATTCTTTCATTATTGGAGTATGTTACTCAAGAGTTCCGTTCGGTTTTTCCGGACGGATTTTTTTTAAATTTCAAAAAAAAACTCCAAATACGCTCAGAGGTAATTCCCTTTTTTCGTGTATACGTCATTCCCTTAAAAAAGGGAATCAATACCAAGCAAACTGGATTCCCGCTTTCGCGAGAATGACGTGGTATGGTTTCCGAAGGGATGAAGCCGAGCCAAGAAAAAATATTTGTTGATATAATAATAAATATTTTTTTTATATTCTAAATTCTGCATTCATTTTATTTTTCTGAATTTTTCATTCATTTTATTTTTTCTGAATTCTGCATTCTGAATTTATTTTAGTGTTCAACTTTTTCCATTTTTTTGATAAGGACCAAGATGCCTTTTTTCGCTTCATCATTCAACTCAGTTTGGTCCAATATTTCTCTCGATTTTTGGCTATATTCCATGATACTTTCTTTACCAAATGCTATCGCTCCGCTCGCTTCAAACATATCTTGCAATGCCTTGATTTGTACTTCATTCAACTGTTTTCCCATAGAAGATTTTAAGAGCTCTTGTTGCTCTGGTGTTCACTTTTCAAAAATATAATTGGTGAAATAGGTTTGTTGTCATTCTTGGATATCACTAAATGCAGACTTGGTTTTGTCACCAAAGGTAATGTCGAGATAATCATCTCTCATCTGAAATGCCATCCCCATATATTTTCCTAATTCTTTGATAAGTTCTTGTTGTTCTTTTGATGCACCTGCCAAGATAGCTCAGGTGAGCATTGGTCTTACAAAGGTATAGGAAGCGGTTTTATACATGTTTTTTTTATCAATCAATGAGAGTGATGCTGGTCCAGAAATCATCATATCGACGTCGATCATTTGTCAGAGAATCACTTCTTCGATCATACTATGCACATTTTTTCTTGCTTCCCAGAGAAGATTTTCTTGGAAATCATGTTGTTTGTATCGAAGCTCATAGACTCGAGACAACAATAAATCTCCGAGAAGAATAGCTTGTCCTTCAGCGATATGTTTAGCATTTGGATTGTTGCCAAGTAATGTTGTTATATATGAATGCATGGTTGCTGCGTTGTGTCTCTTTTCTGATTGATCAATAATATCATCGTGGATAAGTGCCATAGAATGGAGAAGTTCGAAGATGATTCCAAAGTTCAAAATAGCTTTTTCGTTGTCACCACCAAATCCTGTATAGGTAATTCGTAGTCCATATGGTCTGATTCTTTTCCCACCAGAAAAAATAAACGTAGTGATGTAGTCGATAAACGTATTTATTTTTTTGTCATTGATAAGTTTGTGTGATTGTTCTATCTTACCTTGGACGTATGTCTGTAATATTCCGTCAAAAGTAATCTTAAATGAAGATAAATCCATAATTTAAAATCAATTAATAATTAAAAATTAATAATGAATAATGGATGACTTGTTTATTTATAGACTATTATAATTTGCAATAGTTCACAATAAAACAATTCTTTGATCATTCATCATTAATCGTTCATTTTTCATTATATTAATAGATATTTGGGCCAAAATTGCAAACGTACGAATATTTGATGTATCGAATCGTAGATTTGACAATTTGAGTAAAATAGTTATAATAGTAATGTTTATTTATTACTACCATCCATGGGAAAGTTTAAAAATACCGTAGATACGGGTGCTTTGAGAGTAGGAAACACCATTGCAACTCCTGTCAGACGATGAGGAGAAATTGCTAATGCCTTGTGGAATGTCTCTAGACAAGGATTGAGTTCTGTAAAGAATATCAAAGAAGTACAGATACAGGCACTCAATGCTGTAGCTGATAATTTTCTTAATTTTTCCAAGGTAGAAGGGAAATGAAAATTCTTTAAACGTGCGATAAATTTAGTTTCTGCAGTGACACGAAGACCGTTTATGTTAGCAGGTGCTGAGTGATTGAGTACGCTCAATCAATGACTACGACAACCATTCAAAAAGCTATTATATACGCCAGGAAAAATGTTAAAATGAATGCGAAATGCTACAAGGATTTTCAGTAAGAAAAAGGGATTCGATTTTGTACAATACGATACCCATGAGACAAAATGAGATACATGGATCAATAAAATAAGAGAAAAATGAATTGGTTTTTTTGGTAAATCAAAATCTGGAGAAAAAGTTCCAGAAGCTAAGAAACCAGAAGAAGCAAAAAAGGGAGAAACGCTCAAGGTAGAAGAAATTAAAAAACCGGAAGAAGTAAAAAAGGTAGAAAATCCACACATAGAAAGTGATGTATTCCAAAAAAAAATACAAGAAAAGGATGATGCATTTCTAGATAAAGAATTGGCTGACAGATGATTTGGACCAGGAGGAAAATTATCCAAAGAAACTAAATCTGAATCTAAACTAGGAAATCCTGCTCCGAAAGAGGAGAAACCTACCAAACCAGCTACTCCCGAAAAAAAGCCTTCATCAATCCAAGACGTAAAGGAAGAAGATAAGAAAAAATCTGAGAAAGCAGACAAAGCAGAAAAAGAAAAAGACTTCCCGGAATGGAAGACCTTACCTGATAAATTCAAAAAAGAATATAAAAAGGAGTATGATAAAACCCTGAAAAATAATCCTACCCCACAATGAATTATTGCACGAGGAAAGGAATCAAAAATGTGAGATAAACCAGAAGAAATAATTAAAAATTTTAAAGAAAAAGATCCTACGTTCGCAGGATACATGGAAGAAATATTCAATAAAGCAGCTTAGTACAAGGCGTCTTTGTATTGCTTACTATACATATCCAATTTTTCCACCTCGTCATCATCAGCTCTTTTGTTTCGATGAATTTTTCCGCATTTTTGGCATTGAAAAAGTATTTTAATCTGTCAATTTCTGATTTCATACGCAGTAGGATACATAGTTCAACCACAGGTTGTTGCTCTATCTCAGGGTATTTTGCCATCTACATGTAGGGAAACAAAACAATATGGACAATGATTTCTACAGGTTTTCGCAGCCTGAGAAATTTGTTTTCCACAATGGGTACAGGTAAAGGACTCATTAATCTTTTTCATAAACTTCGGCTAAATGACTAAACGTTGAAACGATTAAACGACGTTCATAAATTACTTTAGTTTTTCAATATATTTATATATCATAATGCTTATATGTTTTGCTTTGTCTGCTAATTCTTCAAATATATATTTGTCTATATAATCATTTTTATGAGCTAGATTTAACATACTTCTAACTTCTCAACAACTTCATTTGGCTATATAAAGGAATCTTCTTAATTCGTTATTTGTTTCTCTTTCAAATCATTCAGCTATGTTATTAGAAATACTTAAGGTTGCTCTGAGTATTTGATCTCTAAAAAAATAGTCTTTAAATACATCTTTGTTGAAAATTTGAGCTAATTTTGAATACATTTCCTGTGAGTCCTTCCACATATTTAGTTCTTCAAATTGCATGTTTAATATTGTAATAAGCTAAAAAACATCGTTTTATCGTTTTGTCGCTTGTTCTTTTTATCGTTTAATAAACCACAAGGTCGTAGAAGGCAAGTTGTTCTCCTAAAAACTTAGAAGTGGGTAGCTCCGTCACCGCATAAGCGGTAACTTTGTGGCTCCCATGAGATAGATAGGAAGTAATATTCCTCACCTCGCGTACGGGCCCTGTAGTCAGAGACAAGACTACTGGTCTTTATTGAGTTTTCAAGTAAAAGTTCCACCCGGGTGCTAACTTTTGTTATTCAGCTTTATATGCTATTTTGTTGATTGTTACACCCGGGTGCAAAACTAAAACAATTAAAAAAACACGCTTATATCGCGTGTTTTTTATATAAAGAAATGCTAGAATTCCGGTATTTCATTAGGATCTTCTATAGCTTGTTTAGCATCTTCTCTTGCTTTGATCCTATCAGGATTTTCGTTGGCAAAATCTACTTTTACGGCTCTTCCCATGATTTCTTGACCATCCATAGCTTTTTGTGCTTTAGCTGCATC
>JAPLUU010000019.1:69997-71457 GCA_026397515.1 candidate division SR1 bacterium
CAAATCCTCTGCTTTTATTTGTCTCTTGGTCGAGTTTTACTCTAGCAAAAGCTACTTCTCAAAACTTTGAGAACTCTTCTCTGAGCTCTTTTCCTCTTAATTTCCAGTTTAGTCCACCAACAAATAGCTTTGTCTGGCTGACAACAGTGTTTTCTTCTCACATGTGGCAAAAAAACAAAATAAAGGTAGTTTGTCAACCAAATAAATTCCTTGTCCACGACGGTGGGGAAATGTAGTGAGAAGTTATTGAGTTGACAACTATATATTCTTTAATGAAGAATATAGTATGATTAAAATGTATAATTTTTCTCCATAAATTCAACTGAATTTATTTATTTTCCGTTAAAAAAATCATGTATAAAAATTTGTTTATAAAAATTTATGTATAGATGCCTAATGTTGGTTTCTTCCTTTAAAAAAAATATATATAAAAATTTGCTTATTTTTCGAATCTGGCTATAATTAAACTGATTTATTTATATAAACTTCTCATCATGGCATTAGAAATGAATAATTCACAGGAAGTTAGTAAAAATACAATGAACAACAAAAAGGAAGTACAAAAATATATTGCCTTTAATTCTGAAAAGTTTCAGAAAGATTTTGAAAAAGAGGAAGCGAAAAAAAATATTCTAACGCTGTATCCTAATCCAGTATGACCTAACGGACCATTAAATATAAGATTCAATCCTAATTCCTATAAAAAATATCAGAATATAATCAATAATGTGGAAGAAGAAAATATACCATGAGACAATATACCATGAGGCAGTGCTGAAGTTACAGTAACTGTTTGAGAATGAGAGAATTGAACGGAAGTGCAATCAGTTCAAACCGAACAAACCGAAAACATATCCATGAATATAAATGCTGTAGAAATTTTCGATATAACAGGTAAATTAGTAGTTCAAAATAATAATGAACAGTCATTATCAAATAATCAAGAGGGGAAAGTAACCTTCAATAATCTTTCAGATGGAATATATATCATACGTTCTAAGTTATCAGATGGAACAGATATTGTTTCAAAGATTATGGTGAGTACAAAAGGTTCTTCTAATTGAGCAATACCAGGACCAATTGATGATTGAGAAACTAACACATACACCGTTATAGTTCCGTAATAAAATTTATTTCTTAAAATTAATTTGCTATGACAGATCCTATCCAATGAACTAATCCACCACAACAAGGTCAACAGTGATACACTGATGATATTTTGGGGTGAGACAATATATTCATTCCGATTCCAGAAGCGATGCCAGAAGATGATAAACTTGCTTACACAGATATGTTAGAAAAACAATATCATTTTGATCCTATACCAGAAGTGGAACCTGTTCAACCAGTTGTAGCACCGGTGAGACAACAAGTACAACAACCCGTTGCACCAGTACAACCAGTTCAGGTACCAGTACAACCTGTGAAGGTTCCTGTCGCTCCAGTACAACAAGTACAGG
>JAPLUU010000012.1:0-19448 GCA_026397515.1 candidate division SR1 bacterium
TTAAGAAAGTCATTGAGTGGCTTAAGTACTTTAAATATTCATATACAATACTCTAGAAAATCTTTTTCAATAGCTTGTTTGTCTGGTATATCATGTCATACAAAAAATGATTTCATCTTAAGAAATTTTCCTGCTTTATGCTCTTTATCAAATCATCTTGGTACATTTACTAATTCATCTCATTGAATCGAACCAAAGGTTTTTTTGAATGCTGATGTACTAATTATTTTTTCTAATTGTTTATAATGCTTTGCAATATATATTCTTACTCTTTGTAACGTTGGTGCTGGTGGCATATACATTCATCATCCAATAAAAGATGCTCCTGGCTGTATATGAACGTAATACCCTGCTCCGGTTCAGCGTTTCCCTTCTTCACGGATGATCACTCAGAAATTCGTTTTGTAGGGAGATTTGTCTTTGGTAAAACGAATATCTTTATTAAAACGAAAGGTTGCATCTTTAACCTTAAGATCTCAAATATTTTTATCTAGCTTACGTACTTTTTCTATTAACTGTTTGGAAAAATCCAGAAAGTTATCTCTTTCCATATGATACAGATCTCTATTTTTATTCATCCACTCTAGATTATTATTTTCTTTGACAGCATTAAGAAAAGCAAAAGTAATTTTACTAATCATTATTTATTATTATCAAAATAAACTCTGTGTCTTTGGTTTAGCTGCTGCTATACTCATATCTTTGAGAAATGGAAACTGTTGTACAATAGTATCCCATCATTCATAGATAGTAATTCACAGCTCTTCTGCTTTGGCTTTTTTACTTCCCGCTTTGTCGCCGATAAGCATAAAATCTGTTGTCTTCATGGGTGATTCATGAAAAAGGTAGCCGTTCTGTTGAAAATATTCAGCGATTTTTTCTCTTGGAAGGTCAAAAGATCAAGTAATAGAAAAAGTTCCTTTGGCATCACTTGCTTTGAGGATATCTGAATATTTTTTTGGATTCATATTTACTCCGTAGTGTTGTAATTGTTCAATAAGTTGTAAATTATGCTTGGCTGTAAAAAACTTTGTCATACTTTCAACTGTCTTTTCCCCTATTCAGTAAATGGAACGAAGAAATTCTTCATTTGTTAATTCACTAATCAAATCTTGGCTTTCTAATTGTTCAGAAATATCTTGAGCCATCTTTTTCCCTACGTGTGGTATTCCCAATCAGTTTACTAATCTTCGTAATGCTTTATGTTTTGACTCCTCTACTCCCTTGGCCATTTCAGCCACTTTTTTATCTCATATTCCTGGAAATTTTCTTAATGTTATTTGAATATTTTTATCGCTGAGTTTGTATACATCAGCAACGGTATTTATGATGTTATTCTCTACTAAAAGATCAACAACACTCTCTCCTATACCTTGGATATCCATACAATTTTTACTGACGAAATGTTGTATCTGTTGTTTTGTTTTTTCAGGACAATGTGGATTTATGCAATAGTAATGCATATCTCTAGTAGTCACCGCTTCATGGCAAGACGGACATGTTGTGGGTGAATCTATTTTGGTTTCTTTCCCTGTTCTGCGGTCAGTGATGACACTTACAATATAGGGAATAACTTCTCAACTTCTTTGTAGTCGAATCCAATCATGCAGATGAATATCCTTTCCATTGATAAAATCAAAATTATGAAGACTGACTCTTTGAAGTTTTGCTCCACTTAACTGTACAGGTTCGAGATTGGCAACTGGCGTAATAATTCATGTCCTTCCTACTTGAAAATCTACGGAAAGAATCTGTGTTGCTGCGAGTTGTGCAGGAAATTTATACGCAACAGCTCGTCTCGGATGATGATCTGTAGCTCAAATAATTTCACGTTGCTCGAATGATTCTATCTTAATTACTAATCCATCAAATTCTATATCTTGGATATCTAACTCTTTTTTAACGTGTTCATCCAAACAAATTTTAATAACTTCATCGATTGAGTTGGCCAATTTATTTCGTTTGAATACGGGTAACCCAAGACTTTTTAATGTATCTGTTTTAAATTTTCAATCTTCAATTTTTAAAATATCATACATATAACTCACTAATCATCTCCTTGCAACCTCTCATGAGTCTAATAATTTAATACTTCCTGCTGCTGCGTTTCTTGTATTTGCAAATGGAATTTCTCAATCTTCTTCTCTTTCTTTATTGATTTCCTTTCGTATGGATTTGGGCATGAGAATTTCTCATCTTACGGAAATATCTATTGGTTGTTTTAATTTTTGTGGAATATTTTTTATTGTTTTGATGTTGATAGTAATATCTTCACCAACTTGTCCATCTCAACGAGTAATTGCCTGTTTCAGTATTCATTTTTCATAGATAAGCTCTACCGCGAGTCCATCAAATTTTGGTTCTACACAATAGGTAATTATTCTTGTATTTTTAAAATAGCTAATAACTTCTTTGGTAAAATCTGTCACATCTTTATTGTTTTCAGCTTCTTCTAGATTCATAGTTTCTATTGATTCTCATTCGTGAATCGTAAGTTTTTTGATATCTATATTTGATACATAAAATATCTTTAAATATTTATTTTTGTTTATATGACTTTCAAAATTTCCTATTTCTATTAAATCACTTTTCTCTATTTCTCACTCTAATTCTTCTTTGAATTCTCTCATTACCGTATCTTCATATGTTTCTTCTCATTCTATTCCTCAGCCAAATAATGTTATCATTCATGGATTTATATGTGTATTATTATCTCTCTTTTGGAAAATATATTTTCCTTCTTTAGTTTGTAAAATAATACCTATTCCATGAACGAAATTATCTTTATCTGAATCTTTTGTGGTATTATTTTTTGTAAGTAATTTATATGCTCTTTCATCTCGCTGTTTCAAATCTTGTGCATTATAAGTATTCTCCAATGAAATAAGTTTAACCGTATGTTTTGCTTGTTGGAATCATTCACTAATTTGTCCAATCAATCCTTGTGTTGGGCTATTTGAGGTAATAATTTCTGGATGGGCTTCTTCTATCTTTTTTAAATAATCGAAGAGTCTATCATATTCTTGATCAGAAATAATTGGTTGTGTTTCAATGTAATATTGATGATTATGATCTACAAGACAATCAATTAATTCTATATAAAAATCTGACACCTCTTTTTCGTTCAGTTTGCTTACATCATAATGTGTCTTGATGAAGGATTGAATTTTTTTTGTTTGTTCGTTTAAATTCATAGTTATTATTTCCCTTTAAATACTACTTCTCTTCCAAATACTTGTGCATATCAGGTAATACCAGGTTTAATAGAAAGCAATCTTTTTTGCCATGATTCGTAATTTTTTACTTCGTTTGGTAAATGTGGTCTTGGTCCTACGAGTGACATTGTTCATACAAATACACAGAATAGCTGTGGTAATTCATCGAGCGATATTTTTCTTAGAAATCTTCCTACTCTTGTTACTCTTGGATCATTCGCTATTTTGGGTAGTACTCATTGTCTTACATTTGCGTCTGATTGGATAAGTTTTTGATATAGTTCATCTGCTTGTTTGCCTCAATATCATACACTGAGATGGGTATACATACTACGGAATTTTAAGAAGTTGAAGAGTTTACCATATTTACCAACTCTTTGGGATTTATAAAATATTGGTCCACGTGAATCTATTTTGATAATAATACCTATGAGTAGCATAAATGGTGATATTAAAATAATGAGTACTCAAGAAGCAAACATATCAGCCATTTTTTTGAGTATGATAGATCGACCATCAAGTTTTGAATGTTTATATTCTAGTGCGATAATATTATCGATATTTTCTGGTGAATATACTACATCTTCTAGAAAAAATCATTCACTTATGTGGTAAAATCTCGTATTATCACTGAATCTCACTTTTTCGAAAATACTTTGTAATATGTCTTTTTCAAAGCTTCCTACCGCTACGACTATAAAATATTGTGTAATATCTACATCTTTGATGTCATTGTGAGTCGCAAATTCTGTCTTAAATGAAAATCCATTCTTTATTTTTTCTATGGCTTTATAGCTTTCTAAGGTATTACTTCAAATAATGAGTATTTTATTATTTCCCTCTCTATGTCTTTTGGCTTCTAAATAATTCCGTATTTGATCAAAAAGAAACAATCATATGAAACTTGTAAATGCTCCTAGTACGATAATAAATCTTGAAATTCAAAAAAAGAAAACAAACCCTTGTCCAAAATACGATATAAAGGTAATGACAATAATCCAATATAGCCACGTTTTCGTAAATGTCTGAAAATATCTCTGGATAGGTTTATGAAGTTCATAGAGATCTTTTATAATACCGATTATCACAAACGCAAATGCTGCAATAATACCAAAAGCCATGTTTTCTTGGTAATTTATTATCGGAATTTTTAGCTGAACTCCTGGTATTAAGTCAGTGAAAAGACGGATTCTATACATACTATAGAACACTATGATAATTATACCTATATGAATTACTGGTCTGAGGAGACGGAGTAATACACTGTACTTTTCTTTCATGGTGAGAATACAGAAAATAAAATTAGTGTTCTGTTTTTGCCATTTCTATAATAAATTTTACAATTTCTTTTATTTGTTGTTCAAATTTTCCTTTGACAGGTAGACTAAATCATGCTGCTAATTTATGTCATCATCATCATAGTCCATTTGCTATACGATTACAATCTATCTTTTTTGTCCTGAGTGATCATTTGACGATATCACCTATTTTTCTTATAAATAAAACTATTTCTGGTCCATCGATATTTTGGATAATATGTAGTGCATAGGCAGCTTCTTCTGTATCAATATTATATTCTTCCAATTCGTTTTCATCATAATATGTATAAAGTAATTGATCCTTTTCTTGTATTCTTCCAAGAAGCAATTGTAGAAATTTTACTGAGTTTAATGATTTCTTACGAAAGAAATTATTTACTATGAGGTCTTTATCAGCCTCTAATTTAAGAAGATTTAGAACATTAGTGAATGTTCTTATATGATCTTTTTCAAACATAAAATTGCCTGAATCAGAGGTAATACCTAGATAAAAATAGGTCGCAATATCTTTGTCATAGAGTTTCGGCCATCGTTTATGTGTTTGTTCAAATAATATTTCACACGTACTTATGCTTTTAACATCTTTGATAAGTACACCATGATCTACTCCATTGTCAGGATGATGATCAAATATTAGGATGGGTTTGTCTTTGAAATATTCAGGGTTGGCCTGACTTATAATTCACATACGATTGAATCAGGTGAAATCTACGAAGATTAAGAGATCATATTTTTTATAATCAAAACGTGATTTGAGTCTTTTTATATGTTTAACGAAATCAAATATTTTACTTGGTTTATTGGGTACAAAATAGCTCACATTTTTTTTTTGTTTTTCCAATAATTTTCCTAAACCCAACATAGCACCTATACAATCACCATCAGGGCTTATATGTCAAAACAAGGCTATTTTCTTTGCTTTTTCTATCATATGTTTACCTATACTACTATTCTTATCCATATATATTACTTGGTAAGTAAAGCTTGTATCTTTTGTACACCATCTTCATTAAGTAATATTTTTTTATTACTTATGGTAATTTCCTGATCACCTGGATGTGTCTGTATTATTGTTATTATTTCATCAATCTTTTTGGTATTGTCAGGTAAGGTAAATGTTGTTTGGGGATATGGTGATGTTGGTGATGTTTCTTCTATAGGTATTTCTGTTTGATTATTTTCTCCTCCTGATGTATCTTCTCCTGTCGTACTTGGTTTTCTTAATGCTTTTGCTTTTACTACAGTAATCTCTGGATTATATTTGCTTCATGCTTGTTTAATCAATTGATCACGTGATACCTTGACTATTTTTTCTAGACTAATAGACCTTCCTTTAAATCACGTTATGATTAAAATATCAAATTTTTTGAAATCTAGAACTTCTCTTACAAATATTTCTGTGGTCCCTGATATATCTTCTATCTGAATAAAAAATCATTTTTTCTTCGCTCTTTGGATGTTTTTTATATATCATACGATTACTAGGTTTCAAAAATTTTCTTTTTCTTTGAACTGTGAAATAAAATTATATTTTTTGATGTAGGTATATAATCCATCTAGTGGATTACCAGACACAAAGACTTTAAATACGTCATATTCTAACATAAGTCTTTCCATCATCGTGGTTGTAGGTCATGCCTTGAGTGTCATTTTAGTACTCATTTCCATCATTCCGAATAATCATCATCCAGAATCTTTGGATTTTTTTGCCCATTCTAAAATAGTTTCACTATTTGCCAATAAAATACCACGGTCGCCAAAATCATCAAATGCTCCTGCCTTTATCAATCATTCTACAGATTTTTTATTGACGATAGTGGCACATCTTTTGATAAAGTCTTCTAATGTTGTATATGGTCAATTGTTTTCTCTTTCCTTTTGGATGACTTCTCCTATTTCTAATCCTAACCCTTTTATACAAAAAAATCATAATCTGATCTCATTTTCTAGTGCAGCTACATGATTAAACGAATGATTTATATGTGGTGGTAATACTGTTATTCCTTGATTCTGTGCTTCATAGACATATATGCTCAATTCATCTGTATCTTCTTCTACAGATCTAATTAACGATGCATAAAATTCTACTGGATAATACGCTTTGAGATATGCATTTTGATATGCTATCATCGCATAACATACAGAATGTGATTTGTTGAATGAATATGCAGCTGCAGGTTCTATCATTTTTTCATATACATAGATTGCTGTCTCTTTTTTGTATTCTCTATATTCTTTTGATCTTTTGGTAAATTCTTTTTTGAGTTGTTCGATGATTTCTTTTTTCTTTTTACCTACTCACCTTCTCAGCAAATCGGCTTCTGCAAGTGAAAATCATGCCATAGATTGTACAAGAAACATCAACTGTTCTTGATAAACTGCAATTCCATAGGTAAGATTCATAATCGGAGCTAAGTCTTCGACTAATTTAATATTTTCTTTGTCGGTTTCTTCTTCACCATATTTTTCTATCAATACATCTCTAAGTTCTGTACTCATATAACTAATAGGTTCTTCACCATTTTTTCTAGCAATATAGTTGGGGATAAACTCCATAGGTCCTGGACGATATAATGCATTCATCGCTACAAGATCATTGATTGAATCTGTTTTTAGTTTAATAAGAAATTTTCTCATTCAGCTTGATTCAAACTGAAATATTCCTGTTGTGATTACTACTTGAAATACTTGTTGAAACGTGAATGGATCTTCTAATGGTGGTTGAAATGAGGTATCTTCATAATCTTTATACAATTTTTGATAACTGATAAGTTTCTGAGTCCCAGGAAGTCCATTTTTAATAGTCAGATAGTTTCCAATGTCGGTCAGTCATACTGACTTACACTTGTCTCATTTACATACTGTACAGGTGAATATTTGGTGATTTTATCTGGTGCGATAATGATACCACATGCATGCATACCGAGTTGCCTCATATTCCCTTGGAGTTTTTCTGATAATTCTGCAGCTTGTTTTACTTTAGCATCTCATTCATAGATTGCTTTGAGTTCTTCTCCTACATCTGGTGATTCTATTGCTTGTAATAATGATAGTTTATCTGGCATAAGTCATGAAATTTGGTTTGATTTTTCAAAAGGAACACCGAGCACTCTTGCAACATCTTTGAATGCTGCTTTGCTTGCCATCTGCATATATGTTCCTATAGAACTCACTTGTTCTTGTCCATATTTTTCTGTTACATATTGGATAACTCTTTCTCTTTGTACATCTTCAAAATCGATATCGAAATCGGGCATCGATACACGGGCAGGATTAAGGAACCTTTCAAAGAGCAATCCAAATTGTAAGGGATCGATATCAGTAATTCTTGTCACCCAAGCTAATATTGATCATGCTCATGATCCTCTTCATGGACCTACGACAATCATATTTTTTTTTGCCCAACGTACAAAATCTGCTACAATAAGAAAATATGAATTAAATCACATTTCTTTAATTACTTTGAGTTCGTATTCTAAACGTTCAACATATTCCCCCATTGTTCAAAATGAATCTTGTCATCATACGGCTATCAGTGGTATATCTTTATTTTTTTCAAGAAAATCTTTTTTGTAGGTTGTATATGTCTCTAATGTAATTTCATGAAGTTCTGTAGGTTCTATTTCTTGTACGGGTTTACTGAGTATTCCTTTATCTGAAATTTTTGTCATTTCCAAAATAGTATCTTGCTCCCATCATAGGTCAAATTTACGATTTAATCACTTATATGCACGATAACGTAGTTCAAATTCATGGATATGCATGTTTATCAATTCAGAATTAAGATGTGAGAATATATAATACAAAAAATTGTACATATATTATATATGTATTCAGTGTGGTTTTTCAAACTAAAATGCTACAATATGACTTATTTTCTCTATATAATTTATTCATTTCATGGTATATACATTACTATATATTCTTGTTGATACAAAAAAACCCTACATTGCTGTAGGGTTGTATATATTTTGTCTAAGGTACGTTTTTATTATGCTACTCCTATAGTTGTTAATAACCAGAAGATAACACTTACTACCAACCAAGAAACTCCGATAAATACTAATCCGATAGCTGCTTGTTGTAAAATTTTGAATCCTTTCTTATATTTAGTATCATCTCCAGCTGCAGTAACCATTGAGAAACCACCATAAAGTAGAACAACCATAGCGATTAATGACAATATTCCCAACATCCAGTTGATGAAACTTTTGATAACAGTTATAAGTCATCCTCCTTGAGCTGTTCCAGCTCATGCAATTCCTACATTTGCTGTTGCAGCAGCATCACCAAATTGTGTAGTAACTGTTTGTGCAAATGTTACTAAACCTGATACGCTGAGTATTCCAAGAGCAAATACTGATAAAACCTTTAACGATAATTTTTTCATTTTTTTCTTTTTTTAAAGAATCTAAAAAGACTGAGTTGCTAATATGTATAGATTTATAGAATATAAAATCAAGTTTTTTCTACAAACCATATTTCTCTCTTATACTATAAATTTTTACTCCTTTTGCAACTATATTTTATCTCCAAGTAAAATATATCTTAATTAGCTTTAAAACTCATCAAACTAAAATATTTACTTATAGAGGTAAATCTCATAAAAATACTAGTATTGAAAAAAACAAATGAATGATTACTACCTCATGTATACTTTATTAGAATTTTTTTTGTATGATAAAATCCTTTTCACATTATAAAAATTTTGATCAAAAGTTAGAGCACTGGTTACAGACTCAAACGTTTTTAAAATATGTTAAAGTAACCAAAGATTTCTATTTATTGTGCTTCTTTTGATGTTTGTTTTTGATACTTATACTTAGATTATTCTATCTCCAAGTTATACAACACAATTATTATGATGCTCTTCTCAATCAACAACATGTAAGTGAAACCTCACTTCAAGCAAAGAGAGGAAATGTCTTTGCTGACGATAAAGCTGAAAAACATATCCAGCTTACCGATAATATTAGTATGTATAATATATTTGTTGATCCTAAATTTATCTGGGATAAAACAAAATTTATTGATGTTATAGCTCCTGTTGTCTATCAACATTTTTGTGAACTCTATGGTATGCAAGAAGTAACTCAACTTCAGTGTGTAAAAAATATAGAACAATTTGTTCAGACACAAATCATTCCTATTAAGCCACAATTTTTTTATTATGGTAGCGGAATTATTTCTTCGGGATTTCTTTTCTACGATCAGACGTGATATGATAATCAACTTCAACAAATTCTTACTGGATTTACAAAAAATACTGCTATTAGCCTTATCAAAACAAGACTCAATCAAATGGTTTATATTGGTATAAAACCAAAAAATTACCTTGGTTTCTTCGCTAATACTAATTTTCTTGCAGATCTTAAAAATCTTAATTTACCGTATATTGATATCCAAGGAGTAAATTACGTATATATAGTACCTAGTAGAGTTAGTAATATAAATAAAGATATTGTATCGCTTAAAAAACTATTGGATAAATATTGATATCTTAATAATTTCCCCAACTTGGAAAAAATATATTATGCACAAGAAAATAGGTATGTAAAAATAATTTCCGATGCAAATCCTCTCATTGCTCAACAAATCAAAGATTTAAAACTTAAATATTATCAGACTCGTTCTAAAGATAGGATTCCTCTTCTTCATGGATTATGAATGGAATCATATATAAAAAGATATTATCAATATTGAACATTTCTTGCTAATGTGATGTGATTTGTAGATAAAAGTAATAATGCATATTATTGAGTAGAACAATATTTTGATAGTGTGCTTCGTTGAAAAAATGGGAAAATAGTTGGACGTGCTTCTGCCTGGATTGGGCCTGTTTGAGCTAATGAATTTGAATTGGACGCAGCTCAAGATGGAAATGATCTTTATCTTACTATAGATATAGGAATTCAAAAGGAAGCTGAAAGTATTATCAAAAAATATCATGATATGCTCAAAGATGATTCTATCAGTGTTTTGGTATATGATCCATTCAATGGACAAATTAAGGCTTCTGCAAATTATCCCTCATATAATCCTAATAATTATAATGATGCATTTACTTTACAACCTCTATGACCGGAATATTCATATATGATTGATGATTTAAGTTATATAGAAAATCCTGTATATATTCAAACGGGATGAGAATATAAACTTGCTACTTCGTATGAAAGAATAGATACTACTGTTCCAAAATATGTCGCCAAAAATGGCTATGGTCCACAAGTCTTGGTAGATAAAAATACTGCTATGGCCTATGAACCATGAAGTGTATTTAAAGCATTTACGGTTGCGATAGGTCTTGATACTGATGAAATTAGATTTTATGATCCATACAATGATCCTGGTAAAGTTAAAGTATGACAATTTACGATAAAAAATGCTGATGATGCGTGTATGTGAGATTGGAATTTTTTACATGCATTTGTTTGGTCGTGTAATGTGGGTATGGTAAGAATAGCGCAAAAATTGGGTAAAGAAATTTTTTATAATTATGTAGATAAACTTGGTTTTTGAAAAGCTACATGAATAGAGGTAGCTAATGAGGATCCATGATTCGTTGAATGAGTAACTACCGTTTCTGACGCCAGATTTTTTAATAATACGTTTGGACAGTGACTTCTCGTGACTCCTATTCAATTGGCTGCAGGATATTGAGCGCTTGTGAATGGTTGATATTATGTTCAACCAACTATTGTTAAATGAATATTTGACAAAAAAACTAATACGTATCATGCTACTACGACAAAAGTCACTAAACAAATATTCAGACCAGAAACAGCAGAAGCACTTAAAGTATGATTATTTAGTGTTATGGAACAAAATCCCGAATTAAAATATGCCAAAGTTGAATGATATCAGTTATGAGGAAAAACATGAACATCACAAATTTCGTACAAAGGAAAATACATGCAAGGTATATGATGGACTAATGGATCGTTTGTTTGAATGATAACAAAAGATAATCCACAATATATTATTGTCATACAAGTACGTAGGCCAAGACAGAATCAATGGTGATTTGCAACAGCGGGAAAAATATTCTGAGAATTGGCCAAATTTATCATCAATTATTCATTAATAGAAAAATAATTGAAAATCACTTCCTATTATATATGACTGAGTCACTTTTTATTCTTTATAGAAAACAATGTTTGGAAAATTATGAGAAATGAAAAAAATGTATGATAAATATAAAACTTTACAAAAAGCACTTAAAAACCTAGTTATTAGAGGTAAAGAAGGAAAATTTATCTGATCCGATGGTACGGAACAAGATGCTATCGTAGTAGATATTAGTGGTGAAATGAAATTGAGAGAATTACATATCAATGATGATTCGTTATTAGATCCATCACAAAAATCGCACCTTGAAAATCTTATCACCAATTGTTTTCAAAAAGCACAAACTAAAGCACAAGAAATAGTTGGAGAAAAAACTAAAGAAATCCTTTGAGTAGATCCTTCCGATATGGCTGGTATGCTCGGTGGTGGTTGAATTCCCGGTATGAATTAATCATTAATATAGATAATATGAAAAACATTAGAAAATATTTTTCTATGTATTTACTATTGTTAAAAAAATAATGGATAGACAACTAGAAAATGCTATTAGAAATTCATGGGATAAAAAAACTTGTTATCCTCCAAATACAAATAAACGATCTCTAAAAAATTCTTCCCTATGACAATGTGCTGTTACTGCTTTGGTTATACAAGATTACGTTTGATGAAAATTATTATTTTGTTTTCATAACAATCATTATTGGAATAGACTACCAAATTGAGAAATAGTTGACTTAACAAAAGAACAGTTTCCTGAAGGAACTCTTTTATGTATTGATGAAATTATTGAAAGAACATCTTGCCTTACTGGTAAATCAGCTATCCAAGCTAAAACTAACGAAAGATATCAATTATTAAAAAGTCGTGTGGAGAAAAAAATATATGTATAATATTTTATTGTAAGTTTAATATTTTTGGCTCATAACCATTATTTTTGTAGTAATCAAAAATTTCTCTAATATCTTCTATAGGTGTAGATGCTCATCAGGTGATAGCTACGGTTTCGTGTTCAAACAACTCCTCTGCTGAATTTTCTAAAATATCTGCTAATGATTCTCCATAAAAACTTTTCTTATTATTTTGTACTCCTATATTATATAATTCTTTGGTATTATTACTTTCTTTTCCTCCTATAACGATGAAAGTAGAAAACTTATCAAGATTTTGAATCACTACTGTTTGTCTTTCATAGGTTGCTTTACAGACATCGGAGAGTGCTGGTAATATCGCCTGTGGATATTCTTGTTGAATTTTTTTGAGTGTATCTTGTACATAATCAAAATTTAATGTTGTCTGAGATAATACGGCAAATTTAGTGCCCTTATCTATTTGTGGTAGAAAATTTTTATCTTGAATCACATAAAAAGTTCATCATTGTGATGCTATGTATTCCAAAATATTTTTTCCTTCTTGATGATGTTCTTTTCCTATATAAAAAAATATGTGTATTCATTGCTGTATAAATCATTGTATTTCTGTATAAATTTTACTTACAAAAGGACATTCAAGATTATATACTGCTTTGAATTTTTCCTTAGCTTGATATAATATTTCTCTATTGGTTCCATGTGCAGAAAATACTATGATAGCATTTTGTTCTTTTACCTCATCAATTGTTTCTACAAATATTACTCCTTGTTTTTCAAATTCTTTGGTGACTTTGGGATTGTGTACAAGTGAGTGAATACAAAAAATTTTTTCATCAGGATGATGTGTAATAACCTCATTCAGTTGATCTATCGACCTTTTTACTCCGAAACAAAAACTTGAAGGAGTAAGATAATATACTATTTTATTCATATGCTTAGTATACACTAAAATAGTTTTATTCTCCTATACATGAAAAAATAATTTCTCTGTCTCTTGCGTGGTCAAGTTCAAATAACAATACTCTTTGCCATACTCAAAACAGTAATTTTCCGTCTTGTACAGGAATTGTTTCACTACTGTTCCCCATAAGCATCCCTCTGATATGTGCATGTCCATTGAGACATTCCTCTTTGCTATCGCACATGGTTTTGGGATCTCTATGTTCCAAGTCATTATGTCTATATATTTCATCTATGGAAACATTTTTATCACACCATTCTTTTAGATCATTTCGAAATCAATCCTCTGCTTCGTTGATTTTGAGTACTGCAGTTGTATGGCGGGTGAATATATTTGCCAGTCCGTTCTTGAAATCACATTCAGAAATAAATTTTTTTATATCATCAGTGATATCTATAATATCAAATGGTTTTTTTGTCGTATAGACTATAGATTTTGAATAATACATTTTTTCTGATTATCATTAAAACGTTTGGTGAGTATATCAAATTTCAACACCATTTCAATGACTTCCTTACGTTTGACTTTCTCTTTGAAATAACTATATGTTGCAGACAAAAAATAAAATAAAACAAAACAGTATGGAAAATTATCAATGTACTCAGATTATCGAGCAAGCTTTTACGGGTATGCAATCACGACAGGAAAAATTTGTAATAGTCCGGTTGTTTGATAACGTAAAAGATATTACCCTTCCTGTTGGTGGTATTCAACGTGCATATTATGCCAGAATTGATTTAATAATTCAAAAAAAAAGCGACAAATATGTCAGAATACTTTATCGTGATAAAACTCAAGAATTATTACCTTTTTCAACTATTGAAAAACAGCTGGTTGCCGTAGAGTGTTTACGTACTAACAACATTCTCCCTACACCACAAGAATTCCTTGATGCAAGATCATTACTTAATGTACCTGGTATTCAACATATGGTAGGTGGTTGTGGTTAGATATTGTTTTGAGTAATAGAACTGGTCTGTTATGTATGGATCAGTTTTTTTTTAAATCAAAATTTTTTATTGTGTCTTAATTATTTTTGCAACATTTCTATCATCAAATCTTGGTGTCTATTTTTGAGATCGTTTACTAAAGTTTTTTTGTTTTCCATAAATTTTTGGATATCAAATCCATATTCTTCTAGCATCAATGAGGTATGATCAACCCCTATATAGTGCGGAAGGATAACATAGTCAGCACCTTGTTCGTAAAGTTTAATCGCTTCATGAATCTGGTTGGATACGAGGATGATAATCAGATTTGGATTGTGTTGTTTTATAGTTTTGAGTAAAATCATATTTTCATCAAATGTTTTTACTGTACTGATAATCATTTTACAATTTTTTAAATTCAATTCTTGAAGAAAATCTATATCGCCGATATCACCATAAATACATGGAATCTTTTTTTTCTGAAGATGTAAGATAATACTTGGACGTTCATCAATTACGAGCATATTCTTATGTGTTTTGTGAAGTGTTGTATAGATATTACTTCAAAATCTTCCGTATCAGAACAACACTATTTCATACTCTTTTTTATTTACCCTTCTGTATTCTCTGTTTCGTACTCAAGGTAATAGACTCAATACTGGTTTGAAAAAATGGTAGATTTTTTCACCATATATTACTGAATAACTTGATCCTGCGATAGTAATAAGTCCTATTAACGTAACCATGGAAAGTATGTTTGGATCTTTTATATATCATGATGTGATTCCCATAGTAATGATAAGGAACGAAAACTCACTAATTTGTCCTAGTGATATTCAGGTGAGAAAATTATTTTTTCTTATATGTCACAAAAATCACAATACTATCATAGTTATAATCGGTTTGATAATCAATACAAATGCTACGAAGATGAGTAATGGTAATATAATTGTACTATGTGTTGTTCAGAAATTTACGTGTGATCCAAGTAATACGAAGAAAATAACAATGAAGAAATCTCTCAGTGGTTTAATTCTGCTTGTTATTTCAAATCTATATGATGAATTAGCCAATGTTATTCATGCAATTAATGTTCCTATTTCTATACCAAATCCCATTCGATGAAATAATGCTCCGAGGATGAAACATCGTCCTATAGAAAATAAGAACAAATATTCTTGAGATTCAGCGATTTTTTGTGTTATCATAGGAATGAAATATTTACTCAAGAGATACATTCCTATTCATAATCATATAACTTTTGCGATAAGACTTCCTATTATCATAGCCGATCATGCGCCTTGAATATTTTTAAATGTTGCCATTCAGAGAATCATAAGCATCACGATCAAATCTTGTACGATAAGTATCCCTATACTTAGCCTTCCTGAGGTTGATTCCATTTCGTCTCTATCTCCCAAGAGCTTTAATACCACGATTGTACTACTAAATGCAAATCCTACTGATAAGAATATTGATGTCATACTATCAAATCATAGCATCGTAGCAATAAAATATCCTAATCCTCACGTAATAAGTACCTGCAATATTCATGCAATGGTTGCAGTTTTTCAGAGATCTTTGATAATCGTAGGATTTAACTCCATACCTACGATAAAAAGCAATAGTGCAATACCCAAATTACCAAAGGACTGAAACGCCGTATTTGCTTGAAGTAATGACGGGAAAAACAAACTGATAGCGGTACCAGCAATAATATATCATATAATCATAGGCTGTTTTAAAACTTTCATCAAACCTACGCTCAAGAGAACGATTCAGATTACCATACCGAGTGATATAAATATTTGTTCTTCCATATTTCCTGTCACATATATAAACATCTTAATTATACTTGAAAACATCTTATTTGTCAAATATTTATAATGTCAAATATTATATAGTTGACTTTCCCTAAAAATATCCAGATAATCTCCTGAATATTCCTTCTATTTTTGATTGATTTTCTTTGTTTTTTCTATTTTTCTTCATGTTTACGTAGATACTTCCGTAGACATAAAAACGTATACGTCTTGTAGAGCTAAATATTCAATAATCTATTTTTCTATATTTGTCAACTGCTGATAACGGGAAACCGTTGAATTTTTGTCTATTTTTGTTATATTTTTGCTGTGTATATATGAAGACGCTGAATTCCTTTTGAAATCGGCATTGATCTCACATCCAATCCGACTATTTCGGAATTGGCGATCGATAAAGCTTTTAGGGCTTTTGCCTTAAAGCTTTTTACCTTATTATAATTCTAAAAAATATATAAGATTGTTCTCTCATCCAAATCGCATTATTTATAATCGATTTGGTGTTCGAACGAACCTTATGAAACTTTATATTATTATCATATGCTATGAGAGAAGATGATAAAAAAATCATTGCTACAGGAACTGTTTTACAGCATCCGATTGAGGATGAAATTTCAAAATCGTATATAGAATATGCGATGTCTGTTATTGTGTCACGTGCATTGCCTGATACGAGAGACTGATTTAAACCGGTGTTGAGAAGAATTTTATTCGCGATGTATCAGACGAATAATTTTTTCAATCAGAAACATAAAAAATCAGCGAGAATTGTCTGAGAAGTTATGGGAAAGTACCATCCGCATGGAGATAGTAGTATCTATGAAGCAATGGTGCGTATGGCTCAACCATGGGCATTTAGATATCCGTTAGTTGATGGACAAGGTAACTTTGGGTCTATTGATGGTGATGGAGCTGCGGCGATGAGGTATACAGAAGCGAGATTGACTAAAATAGCTGAAGAGATGCTTAATGATATAGAACAAGATACTGTTGATCGAAGAGATAATTTCGATGGAAGTTTACAAGAACCTATTATGCTTCCTACCAAGTTTCCAAATCATCTGTGTAACGGAACTATGGGTATCGCAGTGGGTATGGCGACAAATATGGCACCACACAATTTGACTGAAGTACTTGATGCATCATTACTCCTTCTAGAAAAAGAAGGAATGAAAGATAAAAAATGAGAAACTATCGTGGTTTCTATCGATCAAATCATGGAAATCATCCAAGGTCCAGATTTCCCTACATGAGGTATCATCTATGATTCAAACAATATCAGAGAAGTATATAAAAAAGGAAAGTGAGGTATCGTTATGAGAGGTAAGACACACATAGAAGAAGATAAACATGGAAGTATTCTTATTATTGATGAAATTCCTTACTTGGTAAACAAGTCTACACTGGTTTCAAAAATCGGTGAATTGGTTGTTGATAAAAAAATAGAAGGTATCTCAGATATGAGAGATGAATCTAGTAAAAATAAGATTAGAATTGCTATCTATCTCAAGTCTGGTGTCGATGCAAATAAAATATTAGTAGAATTATATAAATATACAGAATTACAATGTGCATTTAATATCAATAATGTATCACTTATAGAAGCTGGTAAACAGCCAAGACTTTTGAACATCAAAGATTTATTGATGGAATTTGTAACGTTCAGGAGATCAGTAGTATATCGTAGATCAATATTTCAACTTAATAGAGCAAAGGACAGATTACATATTTTAGAATGATTGAAAAAAGCTATCGATATCATTGATGAAGTAATTGATACTATCAAAAAATCTGCTACTAAAGTAGATGCGAAAGATAATTTGATAAGTAAATTTGATTTTTCTGAAATGCAGGCAGAATATATCTTAATGATGAGATTACAATCATTGGTGTGATTGGAAATCCAGAAAGTTATTGATGAAATAGAAGAGAAAAAGAAGCTTATCGAAGAACTTCAATCTATTATTGATCATCCAGAAAAACTTGATGGAGTAATCAAAGATGAATTTAAATATATGAAAAAACAATACGGAGATGAAAGAAAAACTGATCTTTCACAAGATCTTAGCGTCTATAATGTCTCTTGAAGCTTGAAAGCATTTATGGATACTGCTGATAAAGTGAAGGAAGATGTAATCGTATGGATTGGAAATGATTATAGTGTAAGAATTTTGTACCAGTCTAGAATCCAGGCAATACCTGATGAAACTATGGATCTTATTTATACTCACAACCAAGATAAATTAATTGTAATCACAGATATCGGTGAACTCGTTGTACAAAGATTGAAAGATTTTGGAAGTCTTGCTATGAAACAAAATGCCATAAATTTGAAAGAATTTTTCTGACTCAAAGGAAAGGTTATATTTGCTAAGACACTCCATTTCGACTATCATCATTTGGTTTTCTTAACTAACCAAAATAGTTGTAAAAAGATAAAGAAAGAATTGGTACTTTCATTCAAAAAATTTCCAACCGTGATTATGAAACTTGCGGACAAAGAAAAGATTTTGAGTGTAGAAGCAGTAAACGATAGTGATAATATATGAATAGTTACGAAACATGGATGGATGTTGCTTTTCAAGAGTAAAGATCTCAGACCGATGGGAAAGACAGCAGGTGGAGTCAAATCTATCGAGCTTCAAGAAGGTGATGAAGTAGCAAATATGTTTTTACATAAGGGTGAGCCGTTTATCCTTATTCATGCAAATAAAAATGGTAAACTTCTCAATCTTGAAGATTTGAAAATACGAAAGAGAGCAAGAAAAGGACAAGTAGTGATGACAGGAAAAGAAATCCTTGAAGGTGGAATCAGTATTATCGAATGAGCAATCAGAATCAGATTTAAAGATAGTACAATTAAGACCTTACATTCAAATGATATTCATCTTGATGAAACAGATACGCCTTTGGCTAAGATGGTTGATAAAGATATTGATGTCATCTATAGACCACGAGAAGAAAAAGATGAAAATCTTAGATATAAAGAAGAAAGAAAAAAAGCTGAAAAAGAAGCTGAAAAATTGGAAAAATGAATCCCTAGTGAAGATAAAGAAGATTCTTCCGAAGATATAGAAGCTACTGAAACTGAATAATTTATTTATATATATCTTAATTACTTCATGCAAAAAAAACACATAACCTTACTCGTTTTTTTCAATATTTTTCTTGTACTTCTTGGAAGTCTTATCGTTTGGTCAGTTACTAATAATAAACTTTCTACATTTTGAAATTCTATAGAATCTCGTATGGGGACACAGGTGA
>JAPLUU010000012.1:19458-27947 GCA_026397515.1 candidate division SR1 bacterium
CAGGTGAAAGATATAAATACATCTAGTCTTTCAATGCTCCAATCCTCTCTTGTAGCGACCATTGCGAGTGCAACAAAATCTGTCGTAAGTATTACCATTAGCAAAGATGTAAAATTTTATGTAGACGATCCATCTCAAATGAATGGTCCATGAAACATTACCCAACAAACAGCTAAAGTCGGCTGATGAAGTGGTATTATAGCTTCAAAACAAGGATATATTATTACCAATAAACATGTCGTTCAAGATACAACTGCAAAATATTCTGTCACGCTGTATAATGGTAAAATTTATAATGTAGATAAAATATGGTTTGATGATCTCTTGGATTTAGCAATTTTGAAAATAGTAGATTCAGAATGAAAAGCACCTACTGATCTTATTCCTGCTTCTTTTCTTTCTCTAGATACTCAGATAGATGTTGGTCAATTCGTTTTGGCTATCGGAAATTCGCTTTCCAGTTATTCAAACAATGTGACTATGGGTATTATTTGAGGTAAAAACAAACAACTTACTATCAATAAAAATAACTTATATATCTGACTTTATCAGACTGATGCACTTGTAAACCCTGGAAACAGCGGTGGTCCGCTTATCGATATCAATGGTAATGTTCTCGGTATCACAACAGCGATAACAGAAGGACAATGAATAGCTTTTGCTTTACCAATCAGCAAAGAATTTATAACAAGTACGCTCAAATCGATAGAAAACTTTGGAAAAATTTCTAGACCTATTATCGGTATACAATATATAGATATAACACCTGCTATCAAACAAGAGAATAAACTCACTATAGATAATGGTATATATCTCAAAGATGTCCTAGCTGATTTACCAGCATCACAAGCAGGACTCAAGATATGAGATATTATTCTTGCTATTAATAAAAAACCAATCAATACTCAGTTACCATTCCTTTACCAGCTGTATACCTATATTCCTGGCGATACCATGAGTGTTGATATTCTTAGAGGTAACGAAAATCTTACATTCAATATCTTTTTGGGCTGAAATACACAATAATTCGTTATTTTTTTGCTAATATCGGCTAGTTATGTCATTATTTCTCTAAATGTAAATCCGAATGCCGGGAGTACTACCATAAAATTTGAAAATAGGCACTTTCTTGAGTACACTTGAGTATCACTCTTTATTCTATGAATTGATCGTATGCCTACGTATATACCTGACTCGCTTATCAACGAGATAGAAGAGCTCAAGGACTTGTGAAAGTTTGATGAAGCCATCAAAAAAGTAAACACAATTCTTTTTAGAGATCCAAACAATGAAGATGCACTGTTACAGGTGACTGACATTCAGTATAGAAAAGGTGAAATAGGAAAGGCTACCAAAGCTATAGATTTTTTGAATGCGAGAAAAAATAATACTGATCCATTGGGACTCTATATCAAATGAGTTCTTGAAATGGAAAAAAACCATCGAATGGAAGCAAAAAAATATCTTCAACAAGCACTAGAACTTACCAAAGCAGAAAATCATGAAATCCTTAGATGTTATGGGCTCTGTGAATATCGATATGGTAATAGAGAAAAAGGACTTAATTTCATAAAGGATGCTTTTCATATCAATAGTAATGATGCTGAAGTTATCTATAATCTTATAGAGCTCTATATCCTTGAACACAAATATAAAAAAGCTAAAGATATGATTAAATACTTTTACAAACATCGTGAAAAATTACAGACTATCGACAAAGCAATTGATTTCTATGATCAAAAAATCTCATTATTCGAAAAATTCATTACAACCCAACACATGTTTAAAAAATAAAAACAAATAATCTTTTATACTTTTCCTTCTTAGGATGTTAAAAAGTTCGCTCTCAAAAATCTTTAAACACGATCTCTCCTCTCTTCTCAAGACTTCTTGGACGAATGTACTTGGAGTAAGTGTTTTTATCGGATTTTTATTATTCCTTCTTAATATCTTTTTGTGAGTATCTCTCTATGCCAACCAATTTACTGGTCAGCTCAAAGATAGACTTGGTATGTATTTTTACATCAAAGAAGATACTACCCAAACTAATGAAATCTATAAAAAAGTAATTACACTCAAAGATCAATTAGAAGCTCAAGGACTTAAAGTTATGTTTTCATCAAAAGACGATGCATTAGCATTCTTACAGAAAAAGATTCCTGATGTAGTAAGTAATTTCCAAAAATTTGGTATAGATAATCCATTACCAGCTACCTTATATGTTATGTTTGATAGCGATAGCAAATATGAATCACTCAAAACTATTATACTCGCTAATAAAGATATTATTCTAAATACCAAAGATATAGATGCATGATCAACACTTAAACAACAAGAAAATAGGGTTCTTACCATCATCAATCTAAGTAATTTTGTTGTGGGACTCTCTTATGTGATTATTACTATCTTATTGTTGATTATTCTTTCATTCTTAGGATTTTTACTTAAAAATATTTTTCATACTTTTCATAGAGAACTTGAGGTGAAGAAAACATTATGAGCAACATCTAATCAAATTACCCAATGATTCGTAGCGCTTACGGTAAATGTACTTTTGTTTTCATTCCTTATCTGTTTAGCGTTATTACTTGTCAGCTGAATTACTATTAATTACTATATATATAGTCTTTTCAATGTAACACTCTGGAGTGTATTTAGTAATATTGTTCTTATTCTAGGCATATTTATCTGAGAAATCGTTGTTGTTGCATGAGTTGGGTTTGGATTTTCTTACTTCTTTGCTCGTGCACTTAATAGGAAATTATAGAATTACGAATTAATATATTTATACAAAAAAAAACAGACTTGCGTGAAAGCTTGTCTGTTTTTTTATGAAATTTTATATTACGATTAACATTCTATTTGGATACCAGGTCCCATAGTAGGAGCTATAAATATCTTTTTGATTAGCTTTCCTTTTACTCCTGTTGGTTTGTTATCTTCCAATGCTTTAAGAAATGCTTTTATATTCTCTTCTATTTGTGCTTCTGTAAATGACATTCTACCTACGGCTGCATTTACATTTCCTGTCTTATCAAGTTTAAATTCCATCTTTCCTTTTTTGAATTCTTCAACTGCTTGTGGTATATTTGCAACTACTGTTCCAGCTTTTGGAGATGGCATAAGTCCTTTTGGTCCGAGTTGTTTAGCAACTGAAGCCAAATCTCTAATATGTTCAGGAGTAGTAAGCAATACATCAAAATCAAATTTTCCTGCTTTGATATCAGCAATCAAGACTTCTGTACCAGCTATATCTGCTCAAGCTTTTTTAGCTTCAGCTTCGTCTGCTGTGAATACTGCGATTCTTTTGCTTTTTCCTGTTCCATGAGGAAGGATAGTTGTTGCTCTCATCATCTGATCATTGTACTTTGCATCTGCATTAGTTTTGACAGTAATCTCTACTGATCAATCAAACTTTGTATATCCCACTTTCTTAAGTAAAGTTACTGCTTCAGTAAGAGGATACACTTTTGTAGAATCTACTGCTTTAGCAGATTCGCGATACTTTTTTCCATGTTTTTTCATTGTTCTTTATAATAATATAATAAAAGTGGTCATATCGTTCGCCTAGGCAAACTCCCACACATAATTGAACTATTTTTCAATTTCTACTCACATATTTTTTGCTGTTCCTGCGATAGATTTCATCATTGATTCTATATTTTCAGAATTCATATCTCCCTTTTTGAGGGTAGCAATTTCTTCCAAGTCTTTCTTTGAAAGTTTTCAGATTTTAGTCTTATTTGGTTCTCCTGATCCTGTTTTTACATTGAGTTTCCAAAGAATCAAATTTGATGTTACGGGACTTCCTATTTTGAGGTCAAAAGATCTATCAGCATAGATAGTGAGTTCGCATTTTACTTTTACGTCTGCGCCACTAAATTGTTTCATAAGATCCATAGTCTTTTCGTTGAATTCTTTGATGAATTGTCCGATATTAACACCATTTGCTCCGAGCATAGGCCCTAATGGAGGTGCTGGTTGTGCTTTTCCCGCTGGTATTTCGAGATTGAGGATGTTAGTAATTTTTCATGCCATTGTAATATTAATCAGTAAATAAAGATTTTAGATATGCTTTGGACTTGTGATATAATGAATATTCCATCTGTATAAGTCGTATGCCGTCATTCATATATACGAGCATAAGTACTTGTTTGTCTTTGTACTCTGGAAGATTGATAAAGACTACTTTATTTCCAAATAATTTATTTTGGAGAAGATCTTGTTCTGTAGCTACTGTATATAAGCTTCCTTTGAGTGCCCTTGCTATGCTAGTAAAATCATAACTTGGTGTACCGAGATAGATATATCGTATTCATTGGTCGTCAGCTAATGCGTATTGATATTTTATTCATAATTTTTCTATAACTGCTATCGATCAGTAATAAATACTTGTTCCAGAAAGCAATTTTATAGTTGTATTCTTATTCATTGTCCCTGTCGTGGTAATTGGTACAGAAACAGTGACTCATGTTTTATTTATTGTTGTGGTTCCTGTTTTAGTTATGGATACATTTCCTGTTGTTGTCGTAAATCATACATCATCTTGTGTATCTACAATTGTACTGATAGTAGGCATAAGATCACCGCTTTTACTCAGAATTTGTATTCCAGATCATGAGTTTTTTGGTTGTGTACCTATTTTCAACTCATTTCACTTTACTTGGTACCATACAATATATACGATCATCAGTGCCAAAAAGAGTAACATCATCGAGAATCTGAGGATTTTTTGCTCTTTTGTATACATCCGAATGATCAGCAAATAAAAGCTATGGAGAGAAGCAACACACGAAGTGTTCTCCATGAATATATAAGATTAACTCATGAGCTCAACTTTGTCTAAATCGATGACTACTGGGGTAAGTCTTCCTAACATTTCAATATTTACTACTGCTGTTCACTTTTCCGCATCTATATTTCTCACACTACCTTTCATTCATTTGAAATCTCCTGTTTTAAGCAAGACAATATCACCGTCTTTGAATGGTATCTTGAGTTCTGATCTTTCTTGTGATTTTTTAATTTGTTCTATAATCTTGGTATATTCGTCTTCAGTCAATGGAATAGGGCGTGTTTCAGCTCCCACAATTAATCTTACTCATGGAGTATTTCTGATAACATACCAGATTTTATCGTTCATCTGAGATTTGATAAATACATATCCAGGATAAAGTTTTTTCTGTTTGATTATTTTTTCTCATTTTTTGAGTGAAGACTCGTTTATCATCGGAGACATATAATCCTCTACAGTTTCTGTTAATCCTTGTTTTTTTACTCTTTCTCTCAAATTTTCTATTACAAGTTCTTCCTGTCCAGATACTACACTCAATACATATCGTTTGAAGTTATTATCTTCGATTTGTCTTTTGATTTCTCAAACATTTGCTTCTGATTTTTGCATACCAATACATCATAAAATGATAAAACCCTTTATAGGACAAGCGTTAAAACGCTTAAGCGCTTAGTCATTTATTTATTTCATCATCATGCTATAGAATCGTTTGTAGATACCAGAAAATATTGTATCTGCAAGAATGAAATACGTTCCTGCAACAACAATAGCAACAAGAATTGCAATCGTAAGATTGATAAAATCTTTTTTGGTAGGGTGTTTTAATTTTTTGACAGTTTCTAGACTATCATAAATAAATTTCATCATGTGCCTTTTTTTCAACAATAAAAAAAAAGTTTGGTGACATCATACTACTAAAGTATATTGGTTTTTCAAGGGAAAATTGACCAAAAAACTAATTTACACTTATCAATGACTAATATCTTTTTATTCTTATGTATTGTTTGTAGTTAGTAATTCTTAATTGGCTTATCATACTGCACAGATATATCTCGTCGTCAATGATCACGTTTTTCCAAAATCTCCCGGGTTGACATAGGCAACTATTTCTGGCTTTTTCTTTTGTGAGCTAAGTATTTTCTGGAATATGGTAAGTAATGGTGTAGATACAGATGCTTTCTGAATAATCTTTGCTATCTGGGTTTGTTCATCAGATTTTTTTGATTTTGCGGGTTTTGAGAGTTCTATATTGGTAAGAATGACGATATTATATTCTTTAAAAATTTTATTGATCCGACATATTACTTTATTTGTTTTTATTATCCCTATGTTATCTCCTATGCTCATATGAATTATTTCATCACTTTCTGTTATTGTCCTGAGAAATGGTAACTGAAAATTCATCTGTTCTGATAATGATGTATGTTTTTCTGTAGAAATTTTCGCACCTAACTGGCTGGCAAGTGCTTTCGTTTTAGTGGTAGGATTTTTCCAGGTCTGACCAAATATAGGTCCATAGCTCGTATTATCGAGTAATATATCTTTGGTAGCATGCGATTGTTGGGATATAATAACTATTTTTTTCTTCTGATTATCAAGCAAAAGATATCCAGCAGCTTGCAGTAATCATGTATAAAAGTGCGGCCCTTGAGGAAGGATCGCTAGTGAAAACGGTTTATCTGGAGAAGGTTTCAGCGTAGGTATAAGTTCTGCTGCTCAAACTACATACCCCATTACCTGCTCTGCTAATACTTCAGGACTCAACATATTTGATTATTTTTTGGGAATTAAACTTTTTTTGATCTGAATAACAAATCTATCTGCTAATCTATCACGTTTTTGCCATTCTTCAAGTCACATAAATACTACAGAGACTATCTCTATAAAATATGCTCTGAATATTTCATTGATATTTTCTTTGATCATATCTATCTGTGGCTTTTCGCAGTTTTTGTAGATAACAACGAGATCCATTTCTAAATCCCTATTAAATTTCTTCCCGAAATAATATTGATCGATCATCACCTCATAGGTCGTGAAGAGGTTTACCAGATCGTTTTGAAGTCAGAAATAAAATACATTTTTTAGTGTATCATGAAATTCTGGTTTGATGGATATTGCCCATCATTGCCCGTCTTTATTTACATTGATGACTTTGGATTCATTGAGTGAATCTACTTGTTTTTTGATTGCAGGAAACGTTCGTTCGATTTCACTTTCGAGCGCTCTCATAGAGATACCTTGTCTTCTAAATAAGAGATATTTAAGGATATCGACTTTTGTCTTACTACCAAACAACTTTTCTAGATTCATAGAAAAAGAAGACCAGATAAAAGATCTTCTTTGATATATGGATTTATGTAGAAATTACAAGTGAAGGGAGTTTGCCGAATAATTTATCTTATACATACTCATTTTCTGGATCCTTTATGATGGCTGTTATCTTTTTTGCAAGAAACTTCTTCAATTCATCCTCATTTAATGTTCCGTCTTTGTTGATCACTTTATCATTAACAACATCTATGATAAGTCATTTACAGTATGAATCATCCCATGCTCATTTTTGATCCAAATCAAATTGTAATGTAGAATAATAAATAGCCTTACCTGATGTAATAGAATAAAATGTATATGTTGGACTTTCATCTATCAATACATTATTATCCTTGAATTTTTTGAAAAACGTTTTGTATACATCCGTTTGGAACTTTTTATCCGTACCGAAAATGTCTGTAGCAGAATATGACTTACCTCTCAATGTTTCTATGGTTTTGTTCAGATTATCTATCCTTGTTTTTATTCAATCTATTGTTTTTTTCAAAGAAACCATATCCAGAACGCCGTCTTTTATATATGTATTCATATTTATTTTTTCTACCGTGTTCCATGTGGTTGATTCTGCAATGTATAAATATGGATTTTCGCTTATAGCTGTCTGTAATTGTATTCATGAAATTGTGGATACATATTCCTTTACTTGATCTTCATAATTGTCAAATACTTTCTCTCCGATTTTGTTGGTAGATCCATTTTTTACTTCTGGTGTTACTGTTGTTTTTATTATTTTATCGTCTTGAGTTACTTCTTTATTAAACTTAAATTTTGGATTTGAACTATAAATAATCATCAAATCATATTTATTTAATAACTTATATTCAGCTTCTGTTAATGTTTTTTTACTAAATGCAATATCTACAAGATCATTGATGCTTCTTGTTTTTAAGTCGTATTGGTTAGGAATAGCTCTAAAATCATCTTCACCTTCATTTAACCAAATATAATTTTTTGCAGGTTTTAATTCTCATGTACTTACATCATATGTTAGATTATATACTGTTGGATTTTTTATCGCTTCTTCATATGTCGGTTTGACATTTTCTATGGTAGTATAATCATTTGCTTCTTTATTTTTAAAATGATATCCAGGAAGTGGATTATATTCCCCTTCATAGTTTGGTCATACAAGATGTTGTGTACTTGGATCACCTTTAATAGTATTTATTTTTTTTGCTGATGAAGGTATATCTTTCTTATTACCTCACGTAGCATTTCCTGATATAACATATTCTATTATCTTACCCGCTTCTAAATTTTTCAAACTTCTTTGACCAAACAATCCATCAGCTCGTTTATCCAATGTTGTTGCAGTTTCCTCCATACCAAGTGCTTTCTGCAGATCAACTACCTTATTTTC
>JAPLUU010000012.1:28022-57938 GCA_026397515.1 candidate division SR1 bacterium
AATTGCTGTCGCTACCGTAGTCGTACCGTCAGGTAATGTTATCTTTTTGTCTGTTGTAAGATTTTCTTGTAATGTAGCAATTGCTGCGACTATTTCTGATGCTTTTACTCCATATTTTATAAAATCAGTTCAGATATCTGCCTCTGTTATTGTCAAAACTTCTGTTGGTACAATTGTTTTTGATTCTGTGAGGGTAATGATACTATCTTTCAATACCACGTCATATGCGGTTTTATCATTATTGACGATTTTCGTTTTCAATGTTCAGTCTGCATTAAACTCAAGTGTTGGAGTAAGTTTTGTATTTTTATAAGAAATATCTCTTGTTATCTGTGATGTTGTTTTATCCATCAATGCAACTCCAAGTGTGAAATCTGCTGTACTTACTGTATATTTTCCAACTTTTTCTAAAGTTGCACCCGTAGGTACTTCTACTACTGCTGGTTTTTCTATTTCTTTTTTGAGTGCAGTTAATTGTGTATTAGTCTCTACTCCTAATTTTAATGATGTAAGTCCTGTTGTAATATCTACCTTTAAAACCGTAGATATTTCATAGAGTAAATATGCAAAATCATTATTATCATCAATACTTACGAAATTTTTTAATCGATCATCTGCCCCTGCAGAAAAACTGAATGTTCCTGGCTCTGTCTCACCAGTTGCACCATTTACTCCACCTGGTGTATATATTACATGATTGATATATGCTGTTGCCATTTCCAGAAATGTTTTATCTGTTCCTTTGATAGATTCTGTATTTAGAGCAGCTTTTAGTGTCTTTACATCAATATCTTTAAGATTTTCAATCGCTAATTTTTCAGCGGCTGTTAGTTCTTTATTTATCTCTAGTTTTTCAAATTGTCCCGTCATGATAATAGGGGTAAAAAAAATTAAAAAAATTATTTATTTTGTTGGTACACTAAATTCATCACCATACCATACATTGCATCCAAAGCATTTTCTTGGATATCTTTTTGTTGGTTGAAATGATTTTGTAAGTCAGCAAAAAATGAAGATTTTTTACTGAGAATTCCAAGAATTTCTTGTACTTTTTTTAGCTTTTTCGGATGTGCTAGAGTAGTGAATTCTTTTGTAGCTTTTTTGGTATCGAACATGTGTTTGTATAAGCAAATAAATATTCACATTCAAGTATAACCAGAATGTGTCTTTTTGTCAAATATTTGATATATTAAATTTTTGATTCATTTTTTCACTCAAAATCACTGAAACGTATCTTTGAAGGAAAACTTGTCAAATATTTGAGGGAGATAATTTCAGAGGATTTTTTCTGATTATATTCAAAATTTTACTTATACATTTACCAAAATTTGTTTACAAATTTTTCTTTGAAGAATATATATAAAATATTCCTTCAAGTTTATTCAAAGAGAAATTTGCATTTTTTTACTATTCTGTATATAATGTATATACATTTAACTATTAGCATGAAAAATATGCATGTCATTAAAAGATATCTTAATGAGTTTATAGCAAAGTATACGATATTATTTTTCATAATTATTATCCTTATCGTTATCTTCGCAGGGACTGTTGCATTCTATAATCTAGAATGATGGAGTTTTTTTAATTCACTCTATTTTACTTCAGTAACGATGTCAACTATTGGATATGGAGATATGGCTCCTGCTACCTATGCAGGTAAAACCGTTGCTATGTTTTATGGATTTATGGGTGCCCCATTATTTATCTGATTTACCGGATTAGTATTTCAATCTAAACTCAAAAAGATGCTTCAAACAAGCATCCATGCATATCATAAAGAAGCTAAAGAAGCTGAAAAAATGGCTCTTGAGATGGAAAGAGCAAATAAAAGACAGAATAAAAAAATTAAAGAAATCGAAGAAGAAGTAAAAGAAGAGGAAGAAAATAAATAATCATATCCTTCGTTATTTCATTTTACTTGCTATATATGCCAGTGCTAATGCATCAGCAGCATCATTAAATTCTGGAAATTCTTTCAACCCATATATTTTCATAATACATTTCTGAACTAATTTTTTTTCCGCTTTACCATTTCATGTAATGAATTTTTTGAGCTCGATAGGCGTGTATTCTTTGATTTTTATATCATATTTGAGACATAAGGTAATAAGTATCGCTCTGATACCGTAGACAAATTCTGCGTTATTTTGGTTAAACTTCGTGAAAAAAAGTTTTTCCATAGACATAGTTTTTATGGTATGTTTTTTTAGTAACTTGGTAAAATACTCCTCTATTTCTCTCATTCTTTCAAACTGATCTATTCTCGTAGGAGATTTTATTTCTGATAATAAAATACCTGAATCCACTATTTTCAAGTCTGATGTTATCAATGCATATCATAGTTTTCTTACACCTGGATCTATTCCTAGTATCACAATTTAGCATTTAAAATTTAAAATAAGTCTTCGGTTATTCATGAAAGTATTTCGTATCATGTTTCAGTAATCAAAATCGTATATTCTCGTTGTGCTCATAAGTCTTTACCTTTGCAATATAAGTTCCAATCGTTGCCTGCTCTATTTACAAAATCAGTCGAACTTATTGCAGTAATCGGTTCAAATGCTAAAACCATGCCTGGTTGAAAAAATATTTTTTTCATTTCTGGATTTGGTGTATTGTAGATATGTGGTGCTTCATGTACTTTATTTCCTACTCCATGTCAGGTAAGTTTTCCTAATACGGAAAATCATGCATTCGTCATTATCTGGTATACACTATGGGAATATTCGAATATTGCTTTCCCTGGTCAGATATGTTTGATAGATTCATCAAGCGATTTTTTTGTAGCTTTTGCTAATTCGTATCCCAATGGGTTAGCAGCTTCTCATCAAATAACGATAGTAATTGCAGAATCTGTGATTCATCCATTATACGTAATTCAACAATCTATTTTGAGTAAATCTCCATTTTTTAATACATATCCATCAGGGATTCCATGGACGACACAATCATTTACTGAGAGACATAAATTTGCTGGAAATCATTGATATCATTTGAATGCTCATTTTAACTTATTGGTTTTGATATAATGTTCTGCTACAAATTCTAATTCAATCAAAGAAATACCAGCTTTTGCTTTGGTATAAAGCAAATGTAATAATGCTGTCAGATATTTTCCTGATTGTCTGATATTCGCAATTTGTTTAACATTTTTTATGAGTATTTCATTTTGCATAGCTATGGAAAATTAGTATAATAAATTGCAAGTTTTATATCCAATTATCTCGTAATAGCAATGAAAAATATCGAAGTAGAACTCAGATCTTTTGTTGATGAAGAAAAGTATAATCAACTCATAGATTTTTTTGATCAGAAAGCAAAATTTCTCAAAGAAGATATGCAGACCACACATTATTTCACCTGAGAATTTAAGAATCCAAAAAAATAATTATTATTCCAAAATTTGGATGAAAAAATGAGCACTTCACGATGACCATAGAGAAGAGATTGAAATTAAATTTGATAAAGAAGATTTTGATAAATTACAACAACTCTTCTTGAATTTATGATACGACGTTCAAATTACATGGATTAGAAAACGTTTACAGTTTGACCGAGATGGTGTAGAAGTGAGTTTAGATTATACCAAATGATATGGATATATTATCGAACTAGAAATACTTTCTACAGATTTAGAAAAAGATGAAAATCTTGAGATTCTCCGTAATAAATTTGCTGAATTAGAAATACCTATCACGCCAAAAGATGAATTCAAAGCTAAATTTGAATGGTATAAAACTAATTGGAAAACACTTATATCTGAAGACTAATTTTCCCCTGTACTTCCATATGCTCATTCCCCTCTTTGACTTTCTGGAAGTTCATCTACTTCTTGCCACTCTACGTAGTGGCATTTTTCTATAATAAATTGTGCAATTTTATCTCCTTCGTTTATTACAAAATCTTCAGTTCCAAAATTAATTAATATAACTCCAATATCACCTCTATATCATGAATCTATAACTCCAGCCAGCACATCGATTCAATGTTTGTATGCCAATCCTGAACGTGGCGCTATTCTTCCATAGTACCCATAAGGAAGTACTGTAGAGATATTTGTCTTGAATAATTTTCTTTCTCCTGGTATGAGTGTATATATTTCTATAGAACATAAATCATATCACGCATCTGAAAACGTTGCTTATGAAGGAGTTTTTCCTTTTTCTGAAAGTTTTTTGAAAGAAATTACAATTTCTGACATAGATAATAAAAAAAATAAAAAAATCTATACTAACTCTTATGGAAGTGATTAAATTTTTCAATAATATATTTTCGACATCATAAAAATTAAAAATATTTCTCATTTTTATTGTGTCTCAATTAAAAAAACTCCTCAAAAACTGAGGAGCATACAATAGTAGTTTTAACTTATCAATCCGCATCAATATTGATAAATATTTCTGTATCATGTACATAATTACAGGTATCTGTCTTTTGGAGTAAACTATCCAATACAGGCTTCAAAAGATACAAATCATTTAGAGGATATTCATCTTTTTCAATCGGGATATACGGAACTTCATACGCAAGTTTGAATGTGTTTCCATAGATATCAACAATCTCTACATACATACAGAATATTGGATTACATATGGCAGTAATGATACTGTAAGAATTAGATTCTATGTATGCTGATTCAAATATACAGGAATCGGTAGTAAATACTACCAGCATATTTTTTACATAGATAAAGTCGTCAATATCATCAATCTTGGAAAATATTACCTGTGATTCACTAAAGATTTTCACCAAATATTCTTCTTCGATTGATTGGGTAGTTATAGGTTTACTAACTAGAGATTGAGCCCTACTATAAGAACTCATTATGGTAACTAACACACACAAAAAAATAATATTTTTTTTCATTGCTTTGGTTTTTGTTTATGAATATATACATATATCTTCGTAAAAGTCAATTCGGTGCATATTTTTTCGTATATTCTACTTTACTGTATACAAAAAAAGGCTTCCAAATACGGAAGCCTTCTTACTACATTTTACTGAATTTTGGTACCTGTGGATGTCTTTTTGAGCCATTTAGTCATTTCCAATTCTAATAGAGGAAACTGATTTTTCTTTTTGACAATAATTGAATATGGATTATCAACTTCGACAATAAATTCTATTATTTCTCCATTTATTTCGCCTGACATAACTTCTATTTTATCAAGCATGTTTTTCTTTTTTATTGCGTTGGAGAAAAAATAAATATGAGTGATTAATGTATCTTTGGGTATAATTTCGATTACCTTCTGATAACCGATAAATTTTCCCTCATTTTTCACTTCCACCCATTTGCAATCTACTCTTTCATAGTTATTCATTGCAAAGATGATATCTTCCTGATTTTTTCCTTCAGGTAAGGAACTCTGAGCTTTGCTGATGAAACATACATCACGGTACATACTATTAGATTTTTCATACGCTATTAGTTTTTTATTCATATTCGTAGTTTGTTTTTGCTGTTATCCTCAATAGAACATTCAAATCATTTATTATCTCATAATAATGCGCATCTAAAAACCATGCTTTATCTAGTGTAATGAATGATTTGTCGTTTATATATAACTTGATAGAGCTAAAAGCCATATTATCTGCATCTTGAAATGAAGTAGAAAAGATGGTTGCTCCTGAAAACATTCCAGGTATCAGAAATTTCATAGAGATACCCTTTATAAATTTTTTGTTTTTTGATGTATCATTAATACTTTCCTGGAAATAATTACAGTACATCACTTTGTAATTACCTTCTTGTATAGGAAGCCATATATCTACCTCATTGACTCTTAAGGTATCTTTTGGAATACTATCAAGCTGTATATCTCCGGAGGGTTGAGTATATCCCCTATTCACGAAGATAAACATTACGAGCACTGACAAAAAAATTTTCATATGCGATTTGTTTGGGGTTTCTGGTATTTTACATATATACTATTATAAGTCAATGTTTATTATTTCGTCATTGACCAGTCTTTCGTGAATTGTGTCGCAAATTCTGTAATAATAGTCGGATCGAGAAGAATAATTCAGATTTCTCTATTTTTATCCAAAGATGTAGCAGATAAATTCATACTTCCGAGCAATAACGTCTTGTGATCTATGAGAATCATTTTGGTATGATTATAGTACTGTTTAAATTTTCTTGCATACTCATTTCCAAAATATCTAATAAGTTCATCATTATCGCTGGTATCGGCCACGAGAAGTTTAAATTCTGGAAGTGTTTTCTTGGTTTTCAAAATCGTTCGTAGTGCATCATCGGTGATATATTGCGTTTGAATGATAATAGATTCCTTTGCTAATGTTAGTAGCTGTTCAATCACTCCTCTACAATTGATGTTGCAGATGACGAGATTGGGATGGATATCTTTCATGGTAAGCTTAGTTCATGCCCAATCTTTCTCGAATATTGTATGAAGACTATTTCGAACTCAAGAATCGGTACTTTGAAAAAAGTGCTCACGGTTGGAAGCGAAAGAGCTTTTGGTAAGATTTGCTGTTTGGATGATAAATCCACTATCGAACAAATTAACTTTTGCGTGTATATATTCAGTCCCCATCTGCTTATCGGATTTGAGCTGAATATTTTTATATCAACTAAATTCCTGACTCAATACCTTGAGTGTATTCTGAAATTGTTGAAATTTCTTATCTTCGACGATTATCCTGATATTCACACCACTTGCCGCTAACTTTTTCACGGTGGTTTTGAAGTCTTTCTGAGTGAATTCATAGGTTCGTAGGTCTAAATTATATTTTGTAGCTGAAAAGCTAGCTAATTCCTTATCTAAACTCTCTCCTGGTGAACGAAAAAATGATCAACTGATATTTTGTAATTTAGTTAGTTTCGTTTGAATAGCTTTTGTGCTTGCTTGTGGTGAGTTGTTACCTACTTGAAGCTGAACGTCTCAGAGGACAAATCAGAGAATAAGTACTCAGATACCTATACTTCGAGTTATTAATTTTTTCTGCATTTGATTGTACAATCTATCTAAAATCTAACTAGTTAAATTTTTGACAAACAAATATTTTTATGTATAATATAATATCCTTCAAAAATATGTTCTATTTTTGATTGAATATTATATGGTTGATGTTATGATAATATCTCATTAAAACACTTCGACATTACCCAAACATCAACCATAATTATAGTAAATTCCTTTAGTTTTTCAATAATTAGTTATGTGATCAAACAATTATCAAAACAACCATATACCTACATGAACTGAAGATATCAACAAGAAAACCAACAAGGTGAAGGATTTTCTGAAAAAAAAATCTGTCCAAGCAGCAATCGTATTAGCATTAGCTGGTGCAGGAACTTTTGCTGAATATCAAATATTCAAAGATAAAGAGCCTATTAAAATAGAACAACTCAAAGATCTCAAGGGGTATCCTTTTGAAAAACATCACTTAGCATTTTGGGATGATAATAAAGATTTTTCTACCAAAAATCTTCCATTAGAAAGAGAAACACTTGCTCCTGGAGTAAACATTATTCGTGATGCTGGTTTGACTTTTTATATCGTCCAACCTGAAGATATCAAAACCACCAAAGAAACAACATATACGACAAAAACTACGAAAACTAAGCACGGAAAGAAAACTGTCAAAATACCTCATACAACTATTCATAAGGTTGGTGATTTTGAAAAAATGCGTAATAAACTTATGCAAACTCCAGATTTTTCTTATCTCAAAGATTCTGAATATGATCGTTCACAACCTGGAAACAAAACAAAATCTTTTAATGTACCAAAAGAAAATGTAATCATAGGAATGTATATTCCTATTCCTTTAGATCATAAGGTAAGAGAGATTTCTCCACAAGATTTTGCCAATTATTGTCATGATGCGCTCAAAGAAATGAAGTCTGATAGTAGTGTTTATTCAAAAGATATAAAAAAGCTTCTTACTCGTACTTCCGAAAAAGAAATAATTATCGATATGCTTGCATTTGCTAGAAGTGAAACTGCTTCAGAATATACCAATTTTGTCCAACCACTTGGTGATGTAGAATTACATCGTCGAGAACCTGCATTTAAAGCATTTTCCTTTACCTATTTTCATATTCTTATGGAAAAGAATAGTGATGGAAAAACTGCTGGGCCATGATTGGAAGCAAGAATAAAATTATGACTTACCGAATGACAATGTTATCATCCTAAAAATGCTGCAAAACTTTTTCTCGCATATTGGATAGAAAAAACTCATGGACACTTGGATAATATATTTCCACTTACCAAGAATAATATTAAAAACGTATGAACAAAATATAATGGATCTTCGACCTATGTAGATAAATTACAACCAAATTATGTGAATTCCAAATTTCATCATATGTATACTTATAAAACACCTAAATGAATCACAAGTAATGATAAATTAAAAAAAACCGTAGTAGAACAATTTAATAAAAATAAGGCAGCTAACTGCCCTACTATAGATGAAGATGATGTGGTAAATAAATGAGGGAAAAAAATTTCCTGACATATTATCCCTGATATAATTTGTGTTTGTTTATCATCTAAATAGATTTTATTCCTACTACGAACTCTCCTTTGATGGGGAGTTTTTTTGTTGTGACCATTTTCAATGCTTCCTCTACTGTTCCGGTGAAATGTTGTTCGAACATTTTACTCACTTCTCTCGCGATGGAAATCTGTCCTGTGAATCCAACCTGAGAAAGTTCTTTCAAAAGTTTTTCCATTCTATGGACTGATTCATAGACAAAGACTGGTATTTTGGATGCTAAAATTTCTTTAATTTTGGTCTGTCTTCCTTTCTTGGTCGGAAGAAATCATAAGTATATAAATTCTGACGTATCAAATCACGCTGCAACCACTGCGGGAACAAGTGCATTAGCACCTGGTAAAACCGTATAGGGAATTCCATATTCGTTACACAATTGAATCATAGATTTGCCTGGGTCAGATAATCCTGGTGTCCCTGCTTCAGAGACAAGACCGATATCGCTCGCTTTCAAAATATCTACATAATGTGCCAACTGATTGTTTGACGTGAAGCTGGTAAGTGAAAATAATTTTTTATCTTTGTAGGGGATATCATACATTTTCATAAGTTTCATCGTTGTCCTCGTATCTTCACAGATGAAAAATTCAAGCGACTGAAAAAGCTTCATCGCACGAACCGTGATATCGTCTTTGTTTCAAATAGGCGTAGGAATGAAGTAGAGCATAATATCTTGAAAAGAAAAAATAAATATATATGTTCATAAAACGGTTATGAGCCACGAGGACATATTATCCATATGTGGTTGGGAAACCAGAGATTTCGTACATTACGGAACCCCCGTCAGCTTTTTAGCTTGGACGGGTTTTTTTATTCTGCAATCGATACTATTCATTTTTTTATCTGAATCAAATATAAAAAGTTCCTTGCAAAGCAAGGAACTCAATATCACTTGAAAAGTATAAACACACTCAAAAATCCATTTTTGAACGCAATATGCGTTCTATTACGTACTTCTTCCCGCAATTTAGCAATTCTTGCTAAATTATTAGGTCTTTTGATTTTAATATCCGCATATTTTTTCATAAGTTTTCTGTTTTTTATTTTATGTATATATAGGTATGTATTATACCATTTCAATATATTTTAATCTTCTATCCTAATAATTCATTTTTTTATCTGAATCAAACCTTCTTCCTGCAATTCCTTCACTATTTTTTTTACCTCTTTGTGTGGGAATTTTTCTTCTATATCTTTCATTGTTAATGTTCCATGTTTTACGAGGTGTTTCATCGTCCATCAGCGGACTTGTCTATCAGATCATTCAAATTTTGATTGTTTAGAAAGTGGCTTTATCTTAGTCTTACGAGCGGTTAGTAATAAAGCTCATTGATCCATGAGCGCATTGTGCCAGTCACGAGATTTTCATGGGGGAATTACGGTTTCAGCAAAAGCTTCCAACTCTTTAGCAGTGATAGTTTCTGGGAGTTTAAATAAAAAGATTAATACTCTTCTGATATTTGTATCAATTACTGGGATCGCTAAGTTTCGACTGAAAGACATAATAGCTGCTGAGGTATATGGCCCGATCCCTGGCAACTTTTGTAATTCAATTCTATCTTTGGGAACTTGTGAATTATATGTAGTAACTAATTCGTGAGCGCATTGTTGTAATCTTAGCGCCCTACTATTAAATCCAAGTCCTGATCGATGACTGAGTAAATCCGTTTTCGAAGCTTTGGCTAATGTTTTGTAATCAGGAAAATCTTTTATTCGTTTATGAAAATAGGGAATTACTCTATCTACCTGAGTTTGTTGCAACATCACTTCAGAAATATGGATCGCATAGGGATCTTTTGTTTGTCTTCGAGGAAGTATTCTGCCATGTTGCGCATACCAGGAAAGAATATTTTGTTGAATAATTTTAGTTTCTTGAGACATATATTACAAAGAAAACAAAAGTACTATAGAAATAATAATCCATACGGTTGCGAGCAATCGAAATTTTGTAAGAAATGCTCCTTTGATAGTTTTATGACGAAACGCCTGCATACCAAGTACTGCTCACAATCGTCCTCCGAGTGCCGTAAATGTTAGTAGATTTTTTTCTGAAACCCTTCGTTTCTGAGCTACAGCTTTATATTTATCTACTCATCGTACGATGAAGGTAATAAGATTGATGAGTACAAGATACCATAGAATTACACTTGTTCGTGTCATTTTTTTGAATTTATAATGTAAAATTTACACTTCTAACGAAGCGGTTTAGTCTCCTCTGGCGACCATTTTTATGAATACATCTGATGGTACGTTTACATTTCCGATAGCTTTCATTTTTTTCTTACCTTCTTTTTGTTTAGCTAATAATTTTCTTTTTCTACTTACATCTCATCCGTAACATTTTGCAAGGACATCTTTTTTCATAGCAGAGATATTTTCTCTCGCTATCATTTTATTTCCGATACCTGCTTGGATAGGAATAGCAAACATATGTCTTGGAATCAGTACTTTGAGTTTTTCTACAATCTCTTTTCCTAGACGATATGCGTTATCTCTATGGACAACTCGACTTAATGCTTCTACTTTTTCGTTATTGATGTATACATCCAATTTTATCAAATCTGCTGGTGCATATTTTTTAAATTCATAATTCATCGTTGCATATCCTTTGGTTGCTGATTTTAATCTATCATAGAAATCGATAATGATTTCTCCCATCGGCAATTCATAATGTCGAACCACTCTCGTTTCATCAATATAATCCATATTAATCAGTCTCCCTCTATATTCCTGACAGAGCGCCATAATATTACCGGCATATTCATGTGGTCACACTACTTCTACAGCTGCTACGGGTTCTCGTATTTCATCTATCAATCACTGATCGATCATATCTGATCATGACTTTACCACCAACCATGGCGTGAGTTCAGTTCTTCTTTTTTCTACGTCTTCATCCGTCGTATTCAATCCGAGGATTTGTTTATATAATCATGTTTTGAGTAAACTCGTGATATTGGATCAGGATTTTATCGGATCTAGGGAAAGATTCTTGGTTTTGATCAGATACACTACTGTCGGAATCGTGAAGATTGTCTCCATATTATATTCTCTGGATAATCTTTCTTTGACGATATCCATATGGAGCATTCATAAAAATCCACAGCGAAAACATCTTTGAGTTTATCATAGTCGGTACTATCTATCGGATATACTCCCGCATAGACAAATGGTTTTACTCTTTTGAATCCTGGGATAACTAGATTTTGCATAGTTGTCTCATTTTGTCCTTTTGACCTTTCATCTTTGATTATTGTATCTCCAATACTTACATCTCTTACAGATTTTTCTCCGGTAACTATATACCCGATTTGTCATTCTTTGAGTACTTTATCTACTTTATAATCAGGTGTGAAATATCCAACTTCTGTCGGTATAATATCATTTTCTGTATAAATGAGATGGAGATTCTGTCCTCCTTTTATTTCACCATCTACGACTTTCACATATGCTAATACTCACTTGTATGGATCATATACGGAATCAAAAATAAGTGCTCTAGAAATTCATGTTATCTGTGCTTGATCCTGCCCTACTGGCCAGAACTTTTTCGGATGAGATTTTTTGAACGTGAGCGGATCCTGTATTCTTTCTATGATAGCATCTAATACGGCGTCAACGTTTGCTCAGGTCTTTCCTGATACCTGAATGATTTCTGATTTATCAATACCGATAACATTTTCTATCTCATGTGCTACTCTCTCAGGATTTGCTGCGGGAAGATCGATTTTATTCAGCACAGGAATGATAGTCAGATGCTGATCTATCGCTTGATACAAAACTGATAATGTCTGGGCTTGTATTCACTGACTTGCATCAATAAGCAAAATTGCTCACTCTACGGCTGCGAGTGAACGAGAGACTTCATATTGGAAATCTACGTGTCCTGGAGTATCTATCAGATTGAATTCATAGCCCTTTCGCTGCATTCTCGCAGGAGTAAGTTTGATAGTAATTCCTCTTTCTTGCTCGATATCCATACGATCCAACATCTGTGCGTGATCGATTTTTCTGACGGTTCAGGTAATCTCCAGCATTCTATCTGCCAGTGTAGATTTCCCGTGATCTATATGTGCGATAATACAAAAGTTGCGTATATTCATAATAAGTGTAACGTATTTTATATGAGTAAAGTGAGTGAATGTTATCATATAAAATCAGTTACTGAATTCAAGAAAGAGTTGTTTGCAAAATAGTTTATTTTTTGCCAATCAAACAAAGTTTATATTATACTTTCATCTTAATCAATTTTTTGAATAATTCGTTTCGTCTATGTTCACCTATATATTTGATAGGTAATGCTAATTGTTCCAATAATCTGAGAATTTTTTTTGCTACTCTGATTTTATCAAACATAATATAATAGTAAAGCATATCATAAAGTTCTATGCAAAACGAGTTCATCATTTTTGTATCTTTGGTTGAATTTCTTACTCATTTTATCATCTGCAGAAGAACTTTGGAAATATCTTGCGGCTGTTGTTTACGAAACAGTGCAAAGAATTTCTTTTTCTGAGGGATATTTTTATGCAATACCTGGAGCAGTTCCATGTGGTAATTGATAATAAAAATATTACCTCATCTTCTTAGGTATATTAAAAAAGAAAAAAACTGACAAAGCTAGGAAAAAAGTTTCGTCAGTTCTTAGGCTATTTTTAAAACATCGTTTTGGTAGCTATTACTTTATTTCTGTATTTTGCATACAATAGCGATATCTATATCTGATGGATTAAGTTTAAGATAAAAATCATAAATACTTCATTTACAGATGAGTGGTAATTTTTTTCCCGTTTCTTTTTCTATAAGTTCTATCAGAGGAATAACTATTTTTCCAAGCATATCATTTTTATTTTTTGAATAACTAGAAACAGGGAGTTCTTTATTGGAGATATCTTTACCAATATTTTCCATAAGAATTTTGAGAATATCTACTGTTCCTGTCTGTGAATGCAGATCTTCCGATGTGAGCTTGCGTCCGTTGATATATATCTTATTATTAATCATATCCAGAAGAATTCATTTCTTATGATTTTTTATAGAATTTTCACAGTTATCTATCTGTACTCTTCCATCTGCTGTTTTAAACACACAACTACTAGAATCCAAAAAATCCGAATATATTCACTGAGTAAAATCCTGTTCTATCTTGAGTCATTCATGTTCTACTCCATCGATTCGATTGGTATAAATAAGTTTTGATCACATAAATTCAATATTGGTTTTGTCGACTGCATCTACAACCATTTTTCTAAATCATTCGAGTGGCATAGCAAAAATCAATGATCATCACATAATAGTACTATCATTTGGTGAAATTGAAATATATTGTTGTGGACCATGAAAGTTTTCTAAAAATGTTTTGATAAACTTGAGAAAATTTGTTGAGCTATTTCTTGTCACACAGTCTCCTTGTCTAAATTTATTTAAGGCATCGAGAAATTGTAGCATATGTGTCTCTTCATATGCTTCAGAGTAAATTTTTGACATTAAATAGAGAATTTTGAGACTCAAAATACCCATCAGCTTTCCATACGTTGCATCAAACTCATCTGTTTCTGGAGCAATGAGATATTTATAAAATTTGGGGACTCTGTTTGGATGAAGATTACTAAAATGATCGCCCAAAAGTTTTTTGAAATCAGATTTTATTGTTTTACTAATAGTTTGATTGCTTTTGTAATTGCTTCACGCTATCTGTTCCAATAATACTGGTTTACCTGAATATACTACCCCATAATCAATAGGTAGATATGGATTTTCTCTGAGTCATTTAAACAAGCTATTGAGTCTAAATCCATAATATCTATTTACTATATCTGTTTCTGGAACTAATGATTTATCAAAATCTTCAGAAAAAGAAACTATCGGATATGGGGAATCAAAAAACGATGCCATCTTAGTTCCGGATCACACCATTCCGTAAATCAATTTGTCAAAATGGAAAGCATCAGTAAATATTTTATATGCATCACTTTGTGAGTCTGCCAACAGTTCATTGATATTTTGTGTTCTTATTTCGGATATTTTTTTGCTCTCTATAGTACTCCATAGCGTATTCATCAAGGCAGAAATAAGTAAAGCAAGAATAGATCAAAATCATAATCCTACCCCTCTTGGAAGTTCTGAGAGAATATTTATTTCTATGCCTTCATCTCCATGTAATAATTTACTATATTTTTTTTCTAATTCTTTGTTGATATCGGCTATATATGGTGCATATTCAAGCGCATTGGTTTCAATAAATTGATATTCATTGATATCTAGATGATACATTTTATTTATACTGATTTTTTTGCTCGTATTTCTACTATATCATATATACATACGAAGTGGAATTTTTTGTTTGATACTTACGCCACTATAGTTGTTAAGAATATCACCAGACCAACTCAGTACGAATGGTGCTGACATAACTGTTTGGTTTTCCAGAAAAAATTTCTCGTAGGTCTGAACATACGTTTTCTTGAGATTTTTGGAATTCATGAATACTAGATAACAAAATAAAATAACAAGACTTCATTTTGTATACTATTATGTTTTTTATTGTTTTACTTAAAATATTTATCTTGCCACCTATTGGGTAACAATTCTTGTAATGTCATTTTTTTATCTTTTCATATTATAATCTCTGTATCGATATTATCTTTATGTACTTGAAATAATAATTCTCTACATCTTCAACATGGAGGTATCGGTGTTCAATCTTGCATAGTTGCTACAATTTTCATTATTTTTGCATCTCAATGAGTAATCATTGCAGCAATTGCACTATGTTCTGCACAAAATCACAATTGACAATCAAAGGCAAGACAAACTCATTCGAAAATATTTCCTTTATCCGTAATCAATGCACAACCAACTAATCCGGTTGCTCCTGATCATACCTTTGTGCATTTCTTAGTAGCATTTTTTGCTATCTCTATCAATTTTTTATCAATAGAATCCATTGTATGAATTAATAATAAAGTTTTTTTAGATCTGCGAGATAATTCGTTTGATTACTTCTGACATATTGTCTTTAGTTACCGTACCTTCATAATTTTGCAGTGTACTCTTTATCTGATCTGCTCCATACCCAAATCACTTGAGTGAGGTAACGATATTTTTGTATAATTTTTGATCAATATCCATCCTTTGCATATCTTCTACGTCAAAGGTTCCTTTGAGTTGAATCAAAATTTTCTTTGCAGATTTTGGACCAATTCACGGAATAGCTTGGAAAAATTTTACGTCCACGTTTTTGAGTGCTTGCTGTATGCTCTCTTGTGGTAACTGAGATATCTGGAATGCTGTTTTGGGTCACACACCATTTACTTTGAGTAATCATTCAAACAATATTTTTTGTTCAATAGTATCAAAACAAAAATAGACGATAGTCTTTCTATTGTCGTCGAGATGGGGATACAAAAAGAATTCTCCCTGATTTTGTTTTCCGAGATAATGAACTTGTATACCAAACATATCGTTTTGTAATAATATTTCTCCTCCCAAATGACGTATTTTTCCTACAAAATAATGAAACATTTTTATGAATGCAGAATGTAAAATGCAGAATTCAAAAACATAAATTTACAATGTAAAATTCTAATTTCTAAACTATACCATTGTCATTCTGAGCAAGGTCGAAGAATATAATAATATCACTATATCCTTCATTACATTCAGGATGACATTTATTAAACGAATATATACTTATTTGCTTGTTGTTTTCAATGAGTTTTTGGGTTGATATTGGGTGATAAATTATTATTCTCTTCCTGTCATTGGAAATTCAGTGATTATTTTTTGTTTGTATAGTATGAAAGCTAATATACAAAAAAGGACCATACCTTTGGTAAGATAGAGTCCTTTCCTGTACGTTGTTTTGCAACGTATGGCTTCACTACACATCTATATTATATATATTTTCATATAAATGTCAAATATTTTGTTTATCATTATGTAATATACAATAAGATCCCAGTTATACCCTAGTTTTTTATTCTATTTTTGATCTTCATATGCAAAAATTTCAGAAGCAATTACGGGATAGTTTTCAAGACGATATAGGAGAACTCAGTAAACCACTCCAAGATCTCTTAAAAAATGGCTTTGATGCTGGTGTAATCAACGAAGAAGATGTAATCTCCGACGTAGATGATATGGATCTTAGTATCAAAATGATTGAAAAATTCTATGAATTGGCTGAAAAGTTAGGTATCAAAATGCTTACTATCGAAGAAATTCTTGAAAAAGAAGCACAAGAAGCCAAAAAAGAAAGTAAATTAGGAAAAATAGAACTCTATGATACCAAAAAAAATACATCTGAACTTCAACATAAGGATTTCATCAAACTATATTTCAATGAAATATCCAAGATTCCCTTACTCAGTTCTGAGGAAGAAAGAGATATTTCTAGAAGAGTAAAAAAAGGTGATGATGAAGCCAAGAAAAGATTGATAGAATCAAATTTAAGATTGGTTATTAGTATAGCAAAAAGATTTTTTTGATCGAGATTGAGTTTCTCTGACCTTATTCAAGAAGGAAATATTGGATTAATCAAAGCAATAGAAAAATTTGATCCAGAAAAAGAATTTAAATTTTCTACCTATGCAACACGATGGATTAAACAAAGTATTACCAAAGCTATCGCAGATATGACGAAACACGTAAGGATTCCTGTCCATCTGATTGATGAAATCAATTCATATAATAAGACCTATCAACTCCTCTTCCAAAAATTATGAAGAGAACCTACCTCAAAAGAAATTGGTCAAAAACTTGGATTTCCTATCAAGAAAATCAAAAAACTTGAAGAAGTTATTTTTGGAAATGTATCATTAGATAGAGAGGTTTGAGATGAATGAAGAGATACCTTGGCTGATCTTATCGAAGATGGAAATACCCTTAGACCAGACCAATTTGCAGAAAAAAATGCATTAAGACAAAACTTAGATATGATTCTCGGCATGCTTGACGATAGAGAAGCAAAAATTGTGAAAATGAGATATGGAATCGATGGGCCGAGATATACCCTTGAACAAGTCTGAGAAGAATTTAATGTCACCAGAGAAAGAGTAAGACAGATTGAACAGAAAGTTATCCAGAAACTCAAAGAACATGCTGGATTACAAAAAATACTTGGAATCGAAGATGATATTGCTAAACTCGAAGCCGGTGAAGGAAAAAAGAAAAAGAAATGAAGAAAAGTTAAAGAAGATAATGAAGACGATGAAGAAGATGATTATATGAGTAGATTTGATGATGATGATTACGTAGATGACTAAAATCAACCAACAATTAATCACTAACAACTATTTTAGCTAGATTACTACAGAACAAAAATGGGAGAATTAAATTCAAAAGACTATGATGCATCGCACATCAAAGTATTGGAATGATTGGAACCAGTTAGACTTAGACCATGAATGTATATTGGATCTACTGATGCAAAAGGGTTACATCATCTGGTACAAGAAATTATCGATAATGCTGTTGATGAAGCATTAGCAGGATATTGTACTACTATTACTACCTGTTTAAATGAAGATTGATCAGTAACTATCCATGATAATGGAAGAGGTATCCCTGTTGATAAACACGAAAAAACAGGTAAGTCAGCGCTTGAAACAGTTTTCACGGTATTGCATGCAGGAGGTAAATTTGATAAATGAGCATATAAGATTTCATGAGGACTTCATGGAGTTGGTGCTTCTGTTGTAAATGCATTGAGTGAATGGTTGGAAGTTACTGTCTATAAAAATGGAAAAAAATATTTTCAAAGATATCAAAGAGGTATCCCTGATTGAGAAATCCAAGAAATTTGAGAAAGCGATAAAATGGGAACAACAGTAAAATTCAAACCTGATGCAACAGTTTTTGAAACAGTAGAGTTTTCGCAATCTATCGAAATCGCTAGAATGAAACAATCCGCATATCTTTCTCCTGGAATCACGTTTAATTTTGTAAATAAAAAAACAGGATTTAAACAAAGATTCTTTTTTGAATGAGGTATCAAAACGTGGTTAAAAAATCTTGTCGGTACACAAATGCCACTTTCTTCAGCACATTATTTCAAAGCCGAAGGAAAAGATTGTTTGACAGAAATTGCGTTTGAATTTGTAGATAGTCCAAATGATCATATTCTTTCCTATGTGAATAATATTCCAACCATCGATGGAGGAAGTCATATCCTTGGATTTAAATCAGCATTATTAAATATTATCAATGAAGTAGGAAAAGAAAAAGATAAGATCAATAAGAAAATATGAGAATTTCAATATTCTGATGTAACTGATGGATTGTATGCTATCGTTACGGTAAAAATCCCTGAACCACAATTCGAATGACAGACCAAAGGAAAACTCTGAAATAGTTATGTAAGAGGAGAAGTTGAAAAAGTAGTGTATGACTATCTCAAAGACTATTTCGTGAATAATGAATGAGAGTTTGATAGAATATTCCAAAAAGTTGAACTTGCTGCAAGAGCTAGATTGGCTGCTAAATTTGCAAAAGAAACCGTATTGAGAAAAAATATTTTAGCATGAGGAGTACTTCCTGGAAAATTAGCAGATTGTGCTAGAAAAAACAAGGAAGGTACAGAATTATATATAGTCGAAGGAGATTCAGCGTGAGGAAGTGCGAAGCAATGACGTGATAGTAACTTCCAAGCTATCCTACCGTTGAGAGGTAAAATCCTAAACACTGAACAAGCATTTATCCAAAAAATCATGGCAAATAACGAAGTGAAAGCTTTGATTACTGCTATCTGAACTTGAGTAAAAGATAATTTCGATTTTGAAGGATTGAGATATGATAAAATTATCATTATGACGGATGCCGACGTGGATGGTGCACATATTAGAACGCTATTACTGACATTCTTCTTTAGATTTATGAGACCACTTGTAGAACATGGTCATGTATATGCAGCTTGTCCTCCTATCTATAAATTCGCTCAAGGAAAAAAAGAACAATATATCTATGACGAAGACCACACACCAGATATGTATGGATTTGATAAGGATAAAACTGAAGTACAAAGATATAAAGGTCTTGGAGAAATGAATCCGGAACAACTTTGGGAAACAACTATGAAACCAGAAAACAGAACACTCAAACAAATTACTGTTGAAGACGCTGAAGAGACTGACAGACTATTTAGGATCCTTATGGGTGAAGACGTACAATCAAGAAAACACTTTATCCTGACCCATGCAAAGAGTGTAAAAGAAATCGATATCTAAAATAAAATTACCATTTAGAAAAAACATCTGGAAACGGGTGTTTTTTTTAATTTACCTAGATGACTATGCATCTCATTGTTAAAATTACAGCTAAATTTGATGTATCAAATTTTTACAAATAGCATAGTTTCCTAGTTCTTGGTTTCAAATATTACGTGTAAAATTTGACAAATATACAAAACTGAGTATACTATATATAGTATTTATTTTTTTACCCTATATCCATGGTTTGATCTCCTGAAATTTGAGGACAAAAAGCTGGTTATGATAGCGGTGTTGCCGAAAAATATGATGCAAATACTACTGTAGAAGCAGAAAAAAAACGTCAAGAACAACAAAAACTTGATGAAACTGCGTTATTAGCAGATGTTTATTATGAACAACTCTATAATGATCCTAAGGTGACACAATCGTCATACTCATTTTTGACGAGTGAAACATATAATGATACGGATATCAATGATAAAACAGATACGTATGTAAATATGAATACTTCTTACCGTTACATCAAATATAATATAAACAAAGCTGGTGACCGGTATAATGAATTATATCTTGATTGTGATTATAAAAAAGATTCTCCTAAAAAGGTTTTTGACGCTATTATCAAAAAATTAAAACTTCGATGATATGATAAAATACATAAAAATGGAAAATGGGAGCAAAATCTATTTACTACCGATCTTGATTTTATGTATGCTCTATGACTCTTCCAAGCTGTTGCAGAAAAATCTGGTACGTGAACGACCAATCTTTCAAAAAAAGATTTTAGAGTCTGACCAAAAACACTTATTGCTCTTCTCCAAATAGGTACTCCACTCAAAACGGCTACTATAGAAACCCCGATTATAAAAGTTCCGATTATAAAATCTCCTATCGTTGTCGTATGAACAGATAAAATACCTGCAGAAACAGTTATCGATAAAGCTTCTGAACACCCATGAACATCAGAACAAGAAATAATTAATAAAGCAATCGCCTGAAGCAAACTTAGTGACGGAAAAGATAAAAATAGTAAAATTAATACCTTTGATGAAGTTTATGATTTCACTGAAGATGCATTAGAAAATTATATAGAAGGAAAAATCACTTCAAAAGAAAGAAAAGCTATGAATAAAACATTCAAAGAAAAAATAAAAGATTTTGCTAATTCGAAGAATCCATATTTTGCTGCATATACACGACTTGTAGATGATATAGAGACACAATGGAAGGAAAATAAAATAGCATGATATGATAAAGTGCTCTCAACAAAGATAGTCTATCTTTTGACTTTAATGACAGAAATGCAAGCGCATGATAAAGATATCACCTATGATCCTGCCTTTACACTCAGAGGTCAAATATCCGAAGGTGATCGAAGTGAAGTTATGAAATGAGTCGATATGAATGACACTGCAGATATTATTGCACTCATCAAACAAGATAAAAAATTTGCTACTACTGAAAATAAAGATAAGATTCCACTAACATCTTTCAGTGATGTACTTAATGTCTATAATGCTGCATTAGATAATTATCGAAAAGATAAGAATCAAGAAAAAAATAATTAATTTTTTTTGACTATATATTTTCTTTCAATCTACATCAACACACCTGGAAACAGGTGTTTTTTCTTTAAAAATATTTATTGACTTTTATAATTATATATTTATAGTAAATTAAAATAATTTAAAAAGAAATTTATGGCTAACAAAAATCAATTAAAAATCGTGATTGGGAAAGACTCAATTACTCTCTTTGAAGACAAGTACTTCAAAAACACAAAAAGCTGGTTCGTACCTATTGGCTTTCATGGAATACTTTGCGAAGTAGATCCAGGGAATAATAGTCTTGCGGAAATCGTTGGATGTATTGAAGCTGATCGTGAAAACAACAAGGCTGACCAGATCGACCACCTGCGTATAAACAATCGTACTGCATCCTGTGCTTATCTTGAAGGGCTGATATCCAAAGAAGCCTTTGATAAGGCTGAAGTAAACGATGATTATATCCAAATCACCTGCGAATTATTAAAAACTACATATTCTGTCCGTATATATCCGGAAAACAGTAATATGATTATCGGAACGTACACAAAAGAAGGAACTATTGTATAATTATACTCTATTGTACTAGTATACTTTGAGGATGAGGTTATTACTTCATCCTTTTTTTATTACTAATAATCATACCCAGATTATCTAAATATTTTTTTGACCATATAGGTTCACTCAAATTACATAAAAACATCTGAAAACGGGTGTTTTTTATATTTAAAAAAACTCGGATGAAACATCCGAGTATACATTAATACCATAAGTTAATTACATTATGAAAAGAAATCATCTATTTTTCTCCAATCAGATTTTTCTGCTATATAAGAACCGACAATAGCTGCAGATTTCCCTTTTTTATCCAAATCATTGAATACCATGCTAACTACTTTAATTTTTTCATACTGTTTTTTTGCGGTTTCAATTACTAGCATACTAGCAGCATTGCCCCTGTCTTTACTGTAATTTTCTACCAAAGTTGATCTACTAAAGACAATACCAATTATTGGTTCTTTTGTCTTTATTATTTCACTAAGAGCTTCATTAAGATCTCTTGCTGATGTGAATTTAAATTCAGTATCGCCGTAATGACCGCAATTAGTATATGTTCCTTCTGGTTCAAGAACATTCCCTATATACAACAATTTTTTCTTTTCCATAATGAAAAATTTTATTATTATTTTTTAATAGTACAATATATATTTATTAACCAAAGTCAATGCTTATATCTTTTACTAAATCTTTTTGACCATATAGGTTCACTCGAGTTTATATCAAAGCTTTCTGTAATATGCTCTCACCCCAATACCGGAGATAACAGAGAGCTTTTTATATTTGTGCTCATGTGAAATCTGTTCAGCTAGTTCCATAAGTTGTTTACCAAATCACTTGTGTTGAACTTTATTATTTTTCTTGCCATTTTTTTCTAATCACTCCATCTGTCCATACACATGAAGTTCTCTGATGATAGCTGTCTGTTTTCCCAATCATGGAATATCTACCACATTCGTTTCTGTAGGTAACAAGAGTCTTGTAAAGCCATATACATATCCTAACTCATCTTCGCAACTGATAAAATATTCTATTCCCCCACTACTGAGATATTTTCTGATTATAATATTTGCGGTTTCTTTGGACTTTGATTCTTGATGTCTGATTTCTCTACTTCTGGTATCAAGAGAAACAAAATTTCTGAATGATTTCACGTCCGGATCTTTTCCAATGATGAATGTTTGGATTTCATCATTTTTTTTCACTACTTTTCCTAGTTCGTCTTTGAGTGCTTTTTGTGAAGAGATATATACATTATATTTTCCATACATTCTTTCATAAAACTTTTTTCGTGTGTTTGGTGCAGCTTTTTGTTCCTTCAATAACTGATTGTGCATCAATTGAGAAAGATTTGTTATCGTACTTCATGCAACAATCTCATTTGCAGGAATATCGCGAATCAATCTTTTAATTCTTGTATATGGAGGAATAACAGTTAAGAAGGTTTCTCTGATAAGTTTTTGAATATCTTTGGTTTCCAATGGTGTATATTTCCCTTGCTTGTAGAGTCTGCAAAGTTGAGTATTGGGAATGACGGATGTAGGATAGAATTTGATTTCATCCGGTTTGAAAAATGGATCAGAATATAAGTCTTTGAATGTTTTCAGATCTTTGGAATAATCAGAGCCATAAAGTCCTGGCATAATATGCAGAGAAAATTTGAATCCATATTGTCTCATTTTGTGACAAGCTTCACGTGCTTGCTGAACGGTATGTCCCCTTTTGTTGAGTTTCAACACGGTTTCATCCACTGACTGTACTCCCATTTCTATTCTGGTAACTCATAATTCACGTCGGAATTGGCAGTTCTCGTCTATCACATATTCAGGTCTTGTTTCTATAGTAAGTCCAATAATTCTGTGTGCTGTACTTTCATTCGTTTTCAACGCTTCAGTAATATTTTTTGCATATTTTATTTTTTTGCTCTTGTCGACTATGGCGTGAGAATATTTTTTGGTCGTAGAAATTTTTATATTTTTGAAATATTCGTCGAAGGTATTGCACGCGTCGTAAAGTTCTTTGATAAATTTAATTTTATAGTCTTTGGTATAGACGTCGAATGTTCACCCTAAAACGATGAGCTCTATTTTATCAGTCTCGTGACCTGTCAATCTCAGCGAAAGTAGTCTGTTGTATACTTGTTTGATTGGATCGAATTTATTGAGCAATGCTCTCATCGCTCCCGGCTCAGATTTGATATAACTCTTGGGCATGGTGGGATCGTTGGGACAAAAGATACATTTACCAGGACAATGAAATGGCTTGGTAAGCACTTGTACAGAAACGATTCCTGATTCCGATCTGATTCCCCTTTTTTTCAATAATTGTTCTATCTGTGGATCTTTAGTTATCTTTTTGTCCTTAAGTAATTCATAGTACGCTTGAAGTAACTGTATATTTGATGGTATATCCGCTAATTTTTCTGTTCTAGCAAAATCTCTCTTGAAACTCGTGAGAAGGTCAAGATTACGTTTCTTAGGATTGGTTTTGATTAATTGTAAGATGATTTTTTTCATGATGATGTTACTATATATAATCCTTTCTCTTTTTCTACCATAAAGTTACACTAACTACCCATCAATAACGATTTAAGGTTACCTTAAGGTGGTTATATATACTGACGGCGCTCTTTGGAGTATATACTTTTATCACAGCTTAGCTGGATAAAAACATCGGAAAAATCTTTTTGGAATTTTTCTCGACTTATTTTATATAATTATTTATTACTATTATGAAATTTGATATCAGTAAAAAAACACTTATCATTATCGTATCTTCTGTTGCAGGAGTTATTGTATTGTGAAGTATACTTAGCTTCGTTGGACACGGTAGAGATCGTTTTGAAAGAGGTTTCGGTAATGGTGGTTGTGGTATGAATCAATCTCAGATGATGTCAGGGATGGAAAATATTGTCGCTACAAAAGACTATGCAGCATTTCAGAAATTATTTAGTGGAAGTAGAATGCTAGAACAAATTAATACTCCAGAAAAATTTGCTACGCGAGTAGAACTTCAAACTACTATGAAAACAGCACAAGATCTTCAAACTAAATTATGATCAGGTGGAAAAGCTGGTTTTGGTCCTATGATGTTTGGTGGTAAACAAAAATGATTACCAGGTTGTCCATTGATGGGAGGAAGAGGAAATGAAAGAGAAAATATGATGCGAAGAAGATAATATTATTTTTAAGGAAATAAGAAAGACGCGTAATTGCGTCTTTTTATACTATTGAAAAAAGAGACCATGTATATGATCTCTCTTCTCCGCGTATATTATTTATACTATTTTTTTTCAAATATCCTTTGCATCATGACCATAACTCGGCCTCTCATTTCACCTAATAATGGAGTATCTATTTTGGTCATAATTCATTCCGATTTCAATGCTTGTAAATGTTTCTGATAATATAGTATTCCACCATTGTTTTTATCTCCTCGAAGAAGTCTTGAAAGTATTGTCCCAAACTGAGCTCTATCTACCTCTTCATCAGGATTAAAATTTTTATTAAGAGTTATACCATCACTTGCATATCACATAAGTCATAATCTGCAAGCCGCTATACCATAATATTGCATTTCTTTAGGTAATGAACTCATATCGGAGAATGTACAATTCGCTCATGTAGAGACATTTTTACCTAAAACATTCATAGCAAAACTACTTATCATTTTAGCCATATCTTTTCTTAGCAATGGTCATTGCATATTTGCTCTTTGTATGGTAGGCATAGTAGTAATATTATATCCATAAGCTCGCAAGTATGCATTATTCAATTCTAGTGGAAAAGATGATCATGCTATACTTCAAGATTGTTTATTAGCAGCACCATGAAAAGGTATTTTATCAACAATCTTTTCTACCAAAGAACATTTTCCACAAAGACTATCATAATAACTATCACTACAATCTCTACTAACAGGACACGTATCTTTTTTCAATATTGATGATCCGCCATTTCATCAACTAGGAACGGAAGGTATTATAGGAGCAGAAATTACATTAACTGTCCTAAATATATTTCATGTATTACTAGATTGATCTACTCGATAATATTCGATAGTATATGGCCCGATGATTGATGTATTCACTATTCAACTACTTATAGCATTTCATGTTCCATCATGAAGATCGTTCCAAGTTGCTCATAATTCTGTATATGTATTTCCATATGCTATATTGACCGTACCTAATCAATTTAGCATCACTACTGGAGATGTAGTATCTCTTACCACTACTGTTCTTGTTGCTGTTCATGTATTATTAGATATATCTATTTTTTTATAGGTTACTATATAATTACCTAGAACACCAGTATTTACCACTCAACTAATCATACTCACCATTCCACTTCCTTCTACATTATCCGTCCATGTTGCTCATAATTCTGAATAATCATTTCCATATTCTACATAGATAGTTGAAGCTCAGTTTAATGTTACTACTGGAGCAATTGTATCTTTTACTATTACTGTTCTTGTCGCTGTTCATACATTTCCTGCTCTATCTTCCTGACTATATAGTATTTCATAATTCCCAATAGATAAGGTATTTACCGTTCAACTTATATTACTAGCTACTCCGCTACCATCAACTTCATCCGTCCATGTAGCTCATAATTCTATATATGATGAATTATATTCTATATATATAAGATTGGATCAACTAAGTGTAAGTATAGGAGCTGTAATGTCATATATAAATGATCATGTAGCTGTGCGAGTATTGCCTACTATATCTGTTGTTATAATTTCTTCGATGTGTATATCTTCTCATCCTACAACAGACTGAGTAAATATCCAAGATCCCATTTCTTGTGGACTTGTGGGGAATGTTGTTCCAGAAACAAGTGTTGCTGATATATCTGAATATACATCTTTAATATTAATTCCACTTATTCCTAGTGTCATATCTTGCGCACTTACATTTATGGTCACAAGACCAGTAACTCAAACATAATTAGGAGTAATTGAAACTACTGAAAAAGTAGGCGCTGTTCTATCTAAAATAATTTGTCCTATTTCATGATATCATGTATTGTTAGCGAGATCTATAGCACTACCAGAAATATAATATGTCCCATCAATAGCTGTTGCTGGTGCTGGAAATATATATATTCCACTTCGTACACCATTATGTGTATCTCATGAAACTAGTGATAGAGCAACTGTATCTGTAAATCAATCTGGTCATAATAAATATACAGAAGCTCAGTTTGTTCCATTAAAATCACTTATAGTTTGTGTTATAGTTATTTGTGCTATAGCTCATAACATATTTGGAGTTAATGTTACTGCAGTAATTTCTGGTATAGTAGTATCTCTTACTATTACTGTTCTTGTTACTGTATTTCCTGTATTTCCTGCTACGTCGACTTTTTTATACGTCAATGTATATGTTCAAATAACTCATGTATTTACTACCCCACTTATGATTGCGGGACCAGTTCCATCATGAAGATCCGTCGATATTGCTCATAGTTCTGTATAAATACTTCAATATTCTACATAAACAATCGCTGCTCAGTTTAACGTCACCACTGGTGCTGTTGTAGCTCTTACTACAACACTTCTATTTATGGTTCATGTATTCCCTGCCGCATCGACTCTTTTATACGTCAAAGTATATGTTCAAAGTAGTCATGTATTTACTGATCAACTAATGATACTTACTGTACCAGCCCCATCACGGAGATCAGTCCAAGTAGCACCCAACTCTGTATAACTACTTCAATATTCTACATAAATGATTGCTGCTCAGTTTAATGTAAGTACTGGCGCAGTTGTATCTCTTATTACAACACTTCTATTGATCGTTCATGTGTTTCCCGCAGCGTCAACTTTTCTGTACGTCAAGGTATATGTTCATAGTGTTCATGTATTTACTGATCAGCTGATGATACTTACTACTCCTGTTCAATCACGGAGATCAGTCCACGTTGCTCAGAGTTCTGTATAAGTACTTCAATATTCTACATAAATCGTTGCTGCTCAGTTTAACGTCACCACTGGTGCTGTTGTATCTCTTACTATTACTGTTCTTGTTGCTGTTCATGTATTCCCTGCTGTATCAATTTTGGTATATGTTAATGTATATGTTCAGAGAACAGATATGTTTACCGTTCAAGTAATAGAACTTACTACGCCTCATCAATCACGACTATCTACCCAATTTGCTCCTAACTCTGCATACGTATTTCCATATTCTACATAGATAGTTGCCGCTCAGTTTAATGTTACTACAGGAGCTATAGTATCTCTTACTATTACTGTTCTTGTTGCTGTTCATGTATTCCCAGCCACATCAATTTTGGTATATGTAATTGTATATGTTCAAAGAATCAAATTATTTACCGATCAAGCAATAGCACTTACCACACCTCCTCCATCATTATTATCACTCCACAATGCTCCAATTTCTGTATACGGTAGTCAATATTCTATATACATGGGAGATATTCAATTTATAGTAATTACTGGTGCTATTTTATCTATCCAGGTAACTGTAGCAATTGCTGTACCAACCGTTCCACTAGCATCAAGAAAATCAAAGGTATGAGTACCGTTTCATGTGAAAGTATATATTCCTGTACCTACTATAGTTCCTGAATCGTTTAATGTAAAAGTGGCAATTACATCGCTATTGGTCATGGTTCATGCTGGTTTGTTATATGTAATACTTCGTGGGGCGACATAAGTAATACTATCATTTGTCTGTATATCATATATACCATCTCCATTAGTATCAAATTCTACGTATACTGTTTTTTCTCAATATCCTGTACCAAGTGATCGTGATTTTGATATTCCATACGCCTCTCTCGCTGATCGGTTAACACCATCATTAGAAAATCTCATAAATGTCGGTGCTGGAGCGACTGAAATCGTCAAAATAACCCCTGTAGATACCGTAGATACTGCACCACTATTTATTATAAATGTACCCGTAAAAGACCCTGAAGGAACTGTCACAGCAAAGTCAGTAAAGTGATTTGTGGTAAATGAAACATATGGTAAACCATTTTGATTCGTAACAAATCACATCGTCTGTGGATACCGTGTAACCCCATTATCTTCTGAATAATATATTTGTACAAGATCTCATATATTTTTCCCAGATGCAAGAACTGATAATGTAGCTACTCCACCCGTCAATTTAATGGATTCTGAAGTACTACCGACCTTAAATGACGATATCACTTGTTCATTATCCACACTACTAATATTTTTGGTGATAGGTACAGATACTATTCCATTATAAGGTATTACATTATCTGTTTTTTTAAATTGTGTATCTGCTGGTATGGTAAGTTTAATATCCTGATTTCTTAAACTCAGTGCTGCTGGTATATTACCATTGGTCTCTGTCAAAGAAATACCTTTAGATCAAACCAAATCTCAACTTGCTTGTATATATCATTTACTAGTAAATCTATTTACAATGGTAGTTGTGTCGGTCGAATTTGGAAGAATAACCACATCACTATCTCCATACAATGATACAAGATATCATGCAGCTACTCAGTTATATGTAGTAAAATTTCCTCATACAAGTATTCAATTAGTATTTTGGATTGCCAAAGCATTTATAGCATAATTAAATCAACTTCACACAGTAAATAATCCATCATTTATTCCATTAGTAGCAAGACGTATAATTCCATTTGCTGTTACTCAGTTATATGTAGTGAACATTCATCCAGCGATAATTTTTCCATCACTTTGAATTTTTAAACTTCTCACAACACTATTAAATCCACTACCAATAAGAAAAGAAGTATCTTTACTTCCTGTACTATTAAGACGAACAATATAATTAACAGCTGATCAACTATACGAAGTAAACCATCATCCTGCAACAACCTTACCATCGCCTTGAAGAGCCAATGCTACGACTTGTCCTGCAAATCCGTTTCCTATAAGAAATGAGGCATCTTTTGTTCCATTAGTATTTAAACGAACAATTCCATTTGCTGTTACTCAACTATATGTACTAAACTGACCTCCTACAATAATTTTTCCGTCACTTTGTATCACAATGGAAGATACCGCTCCATTACACCCATTTC
>JAPLUU010000022.1 GCA_026397515.1 candidate division SR1 bacterium
CTATGAGCTTTTACGCTTCCTGGTTTACAAAGAACTTGTCCTCTTTCGATTTGGTCTTTTTCAATACCTCTCAAAAGCAATCCAACGTTCATACCAGCTTCAGCAGTATCAAATTGTTTGTGGAACATTTCGATTCCTGTAACAACTGTTTTCTTTGGTTCAGCACCAAGTCCAAGAATTTCAAATTCATCATTCATTTTGATAACCCCTCTTTCAATTCTTCCTGTTGCAACTGTACCTCTTCCTTTGATAGAGAATACATCTTCTACTGGCATAAGGAAAGGTTTATCGTTATCTCTTACAGGAACTGGAATATATTCATCTAATGCTTTGAGAAGATCCCAAACACATTTAGCATCACCAGCTTCATCAGTAGGATTGTTCATAGCTTTAAGAGCAGCTCCTATAATAATAGGAGCATTTGCATCAAATCCATTTTTCTTCAAAACGTCTCTGATTTCTTATCCTACCAATTCAAGTTCATCTGGACCCGCAACCATATCGCATTTATTCAAAAATACAACGATTCTAGGAACGTTAACTTGTTTAGCAAGAAGAACATGTTCTCTTGTTTGTGGCATTGGTCCATCAGTAGCAGCTACTACAAGTATAGCTCCATCCATTTGAGCAGCACCAACGATCATGTTTTTAACATAGTCGGCATGTCCTGGACAATCAATGTGTGCATAGTGTCTTGTTGCACTTTCATATTCTACATGTCTAGTATTAATAGTAATACCTCTTGCTTTTTCTTCTGGTGCATTATCGATTGCATCAAAAGCCATAGATTTAGCAAGTCCTTCAGTAGATAATACTGCTGTCATAGCAGCGGTCAATGTTGTCTTTCCATGATCAACGTGACCAATAGTACCAACATTTACATGAATTTTGTTAGCCATTAGATAAATATATTAAAAGTTAAAATAAATATACATTTTTAGACAAAAAAAAAGATGTGGACAACCAAGATACAAATTTCGTTTAAGATTGCAAGTGTTTTTTTAACAATTTTAAACAAAATACTGATTTCGATCGACATGGTAGTCAATAATTTCCGAAGAAATTATGCTATCATTCTTTACGAAACCACAGTGCCGTACATAATTAATCCACAAAGGGACCATTGTATCTACAGCATAGTTTTAGGGTCACCTGGACCTTCAGGGGATATATCGCCAATACGAAGCACCTGTCTATTTGTTTTGACAATCCACCTAGTCAAAACTTACAATTGTCGAAATCTTCAAAATTTCGGGGATGCGGGACTCGAACTCGCGACCTCTTGGTCCCAAACCAAGCGCTCTAGCCATCTGAGCTAATCCCCGACTAGACTTGAATTGATATCGACCAATTGTAATGTGAGTTAGTAATGTAATGGTGCCAGGAGACAGAATTGAACTGTCGACACATCCCGATTTATCGGGACTGCTCTACCATAGTCATGACATGAATTCTTCAATAATTTTTCTACTTTTCATTTTCTTTAATTTTCTTTCTGTTTTTTGAGCTTCTGTTTTTTCTCAATATTCTTTGGAAAACAAAAGTTTTAATGGTCTATAATGTCTTGTAGACTGAACACTTCAAACATTATGCCAATATAATCTTTTATCAATATTTTGAGTAGATCAACAATAATAACTGCCATCAGATCTCTCTAAAATATACACATAATACATCTTTGTTTTCATGAAATAATTGGTGCCAGGAGACAGAATTGAACTGTCGACACAAGGCTTTTCAGGCCTCTGCTCTACCACTGAGCTACCCTGGCATATCTGGTGGGCATGGGAGGACTCGAACCTCCGACCTCGTCCTTATCAGAGACGCGCTCTAACCAACTGAGCTACATGCCCGTAGCATTATAAGATATTTTGTGAATACGAAAAAAACAAATCTGGTTGACTATATAACAATCTCATTTTCAATTTCAAGTAAAAAAGAGTTAAAAAGAATTAGTGACAATAGTAATTTCGAAAAATCAATGCATAAAAAAAAATCTTGCCAATATTTGAGAGGTTTTCCTTGAAAAATATGTTTCAGTATTTTTCATTGAAAAATGGGTAAAATTAAGTCCATAAAAAAGTTCTCAAAAATTTGATTTATCAAATTTTAATAAGTAGTAAAAAAGTTCTCAAAAATTTGACAAGAAAACATTTCTGAGTATAATTATAGTACTTCTTTTATTGATACGGCATAAGATCAATGAGACATAGAAAATCACTACTATTATTTTTGGCTTTACCACTCATTGTATTGCTGTGCACCAAGGCATTTGGTCAAGGAGTATGGAATAATGATAATTTTCTTGATACTACATTTTGGGATGCAAGTCCAAGTACAGGAGATATCATTGCCGCTCTCTATGGAGATGGGAGTGGATGAGTAGATACAACTGCATATACCCAGACACGATCTAGTATCTCTTGTGAGACAGGGAACATGTCCGTGGAATATATCACACCAGGAGAAGATACGTTACCAGAAAATTTATCAGATAATACAATCTATGTCTTGGAAGCAGGAGACTATACGACGACTACAGAAAGAACCCTCTGAACCTGTACAGCTATACTAGGAAAATGAACGGTAAATATAACGGCTAATTTTACTACAGATAATGCACTAATTTCTAGTTCTAGTAAAATAAATATAATCGTCGACAATCTTATATTGGATAGGAATGATTATACGTACTTAGGACATACCCATACCGACGTCATCCGTATATCATATACGCCTTCTGTCACCATACATAGTACTCAAACTCATAATGGTCGAAATGGCATACTCTTTGATCATTCAAACTATGGAACGGTAGTTAATGCAAATAGCTATCATAATTCAGCATCAATGGACTATTCTAGTAATCTAGCAGCTGGGATTTGATTTAAATATTCACATTACTGAAAAGTAATCAATTCTCAGACTAGCTACAACAACGATGCGCAAACAACAGTTGGGATCTGATTCTACAATTCAAACTACGGAACTGTTCATGATAGTCATAGCACCAGAAATGGTGGTCCAGCAATATGGTTCTACTATTCTGACTATGCAACAATAGATGGGAATAATGCAAGCAAAGGGAGTAATAGTTTCGATACGTGTTCTCAGGATCAAACAAACAATATAGGTATTACCTTAAGAAATTCGAGATATGCATCAATACATAATAATACTACTGATAGGCTATGTATATCGAATTCCAATTATACAATGTTTAATAATAATTATAGTAATTCTTTATCTGTTACATATTCTCACAATAGTGAAATTAGTAATAGTATCGTATCTAATGGATATGGTATTGTGATCTCCGACTCCTCACATGTGATTGTAAATAATACTCAAAGCTTCAACAACGCGACTAGTTATTCTGATTATGATTATACAATGGGGATTTCCTTTTTTAATTCTCCCTATGGGATCGTAAACAATTCTCAGAGTCATAATAATTATGGATGAATAATATTTTCCTACGATTCACAGTATGGTGTCATACATAATTCTCAAAGTTATAATAATACGACTGAAGGGATAAAAATCGATAATTCATCCTATGGTACTCTCATACATAATGTCCAAAGCTACAACAATGGGACCGTAGGCATAAATTTCTGAAATGATGGATATCAGAATACAAAATACTATGGACAGAATAAGGTTTTTGGTAATGTAACGAATCTATCAATGGTGAGTAGTCCTATCACCTGATCTGATGGACTTCTTGGATGGGACAATGGAGTATTAGACACATCACCTACTATGTCACGAGATTATGTCACTAACCCCCTAAATGTATCTGGTACCTATCTCTTAAGTCGATCACAAACATTTACATGAATGAGGGGACAGAAAGTCTCTGTCGTTTTTACTTGATGAGCACAATACAGCTTCGGAAGTGGAATACTTCTACAACAGCCTCCTGTATTTTATAGTGGAGCAGATCTTATGTTTTCTGGTACATATACAACATGAGCTTATATCGGATGATCCGTCCTCCAAGCTACGGGAGATTTACTTAATAATTTATGAGCATATATATATAATCAAATAACTACGGTTGTTGTGACATGAATCGCACATAACCCAGCAACACTTTACAATCTTTATGGAAATATTATTTCTGCGGTGACGGGAGTATCTAGCAATACAAGTGTTTCTATCACACTCTCTTGATCTATGAATAGTAATATCATCACCCAGATATATGATCCTATAAATAACTTTGCCACACACTTTGTCAAAAAGTTTGATATGAATACCGTACCACCTACCGTGGGTACCTGATATATTTCTACATGAACTACATGATATGCTAACTCAAATTATTACTATACTTGAACAATTAGCGTCAGAGCAAACGTAAGTGATGCTATAGTATGACTAAGCGGAGCTACCTGTGAATACTCACTATGAACTGGTTGGTCCAGCGCTACGTATCATACTACTTACTGTGAAGTCAGCAATCTCAATCTTCAAACAAATATTGCTATTAGATTTAGAATTACCAATCTAGTAAATAATGTATGAACATGAGGTATCTGAATATATCTCTATGATACTGCTCCACCTACCTGATGAAGCGTAACGATAAACAATAATACTACCTATACCACTGGATGAAATGTTACACTCACCATGAACTGCCCTGTAGATACAGGTATCTGATGAGTACAAATAGCCTATGGCAATACGAGCTGAGCATCCAACTGGACCTCCTGTTGATCAAAATCATTAGATCTTTCTGCTGGAGACTGAGTAAAAACCGTCTATATGAGAGCTAAAGATGCTTGGGGTAATATATCATCAGAATATACAGACACCATTATACTAGATACCCAGAAGCCGACTGCACAAATTCAATATACTATTCCAACAGCAACGTATCATGATGTCGTAGCAACACTTTCTGGAAGCGAGACGCTTGTAGGACAAAACACAACTGAACATACATTCACGAGCAACTGAACTTTCTTATTTACCTTCTTCGATCTTGCAGGAAATACAGGTAGTGCAACTGCTACCGTTAATCGAATTGATAAAACACCTCCTACCTTCTCATGAGCTATTACGTGATCCGGTACTGTACGTGAACTACATATCTATTTTGCTGATGACGTTACGTGAGTTACTGCAAAACTTAATGGAGAAAATTATATCAGCGGAAGCCCAATCACTGGTACAAGTACATATGTTTTGGCCATAATCGATCAAGCATGAAATGCTATTTATGAAATATTTGCAACGAATTTTGCTCCATGAATAGTTAACCCGGTAATTATTACACAAACAACAAACAATAATTGATGAGGTACCCGAATAATAAAGGACAATTGTCCCAATGGAGATTTCTCTTCTTGATATTATGATGGTAGCTGCGGGACAGTGCATTGATCTGCTTCTACTTGTAGCATTGAAAATTCTTCATATACTACAGAATATAATATATCGTATGTTTGGGCATGTGGACTATGAATAACAACACAACCTACTATCCAACAAGCCAATCTAGACTCTCTTATTCAGAGAAAAATTTTGGCAAAGATGTTAAGTCAATTTGCTATTAAGGTCATTTGAAAAACTCCAGACACTACTAAGTCATGTATATTCACTGATATTTGATCTCAGACGCAGGAGATGAAAAATTATATCAAACTAGTTTGTCAGCTATGACTTATGTGATATCATGGAGATGGAGTGACACAAAAAGATGTATTTAATCCAGACAATACATTAACGAGAGCTGAGTTTGGTACTACGCTTTCTAGATTGATATGGTGAACAAAATATGCCAATGGCAATCCGTATTATAGTAAACATTTGTCTGCACTCAAAGAACACAATATTATGACACTCATCAGCACTCCTTCTATCCAAGAAAAAAAATGATGGGTATTGCTTATGATGCATAGGGTATATGAATATATTATAAAGTAAATACTATATATGAAATAAAAAAAAACCGCTCAAGCGGTTTTTTCACAAAAACAATTAATAATTTTTTTTACAAATATTTTTTTACTCACTTTAGCATATAAAAAAAATCCCCTAAATATTTGATTTATCAAATTTTAATAAGTAGTAAAAAAAGTCCTCAGAAATTTGACCTCTTCATTCTTTAAAAATATGTTTCAATAATTTTAATTGAATGATGAGTCAAATTAAGTCCAAATAAAAGTCCTCAGAAATTTGATTTATCAAATTTTAATAAGTAGTAAAAAAGTCCTCAAAAATTTGACAAATATATTTTTTGGGTTATAATATATAATATTATAATTTATTTTATTATAGATTTCCTCATGAAATCCAAAAAAAAATTGTTTTTATTTAATAATTCCTCTCTCATGAAAAATGTTCACAAGCACATTACTTCGCTTGGCGATTTTTATATGAGACATCGAAGAATGTTCGTTATGGTAAAAGTTGTCATACTTGCATGAATCATGACATTTGCTTTTTCTATACAAAACGATAATGGCAAAATTGTCTATCATGGAGCTGCTAGCACATATGCGGATTCATTATGTGGAAATGGAAAATGTGATAACAATACTGCATATTGTAGTCTAAGTTATACTGATTGTACAAAAATTAATACAGGTAGTTGTGCCGGAATAACATGATGTTCCGTCGATAGCAAAAGTGTGAGTACTTGTGCAGGGACTATTTTCAGTTGTTCTGCTATTATAGATAGCACTGTATGTAGTGATGTTTGATGTAATCGAAAAAATAATACTTGTAATGTACCTCTCGATAGCAAAGGAAATCCAATTTCTGAAACTTGTGATTCTCGTTCAGCAGCTCAATGTACTGTACTCAAGAATAAAAATATTGGGACTTGTTCTCCATCAGTCATAACTACTGAATCTTGTATTGGCACCATATCTACACCAAAGAATGAAAATGATTGTATTAATTTAAATAATACACCTTTTGCCCCTACAACTAAACGATACCCTGAATATATAGAAAACCAATCTTCTTGTGCTATAGACTGTACTTCTAGTATTGCAGCCTGTATGGGAAACTGAGCAGAAGTTTTCTGAAAAGGATCATGTGAAGAACTTACTATAAATTATCCTGAAACATCATGTGCAATGTACCATTCATCTTCGTACCAATGTGCGTATGATAGTAAAAATAACAAATGCATGGATTGAGTTTCTTGTAAAGCTACACCTACACAAATATGTGGTAATGGAAAAGAAGAATGAACTGAAGTTTGTGATAATGGAGTAAATAATTCAGACACTAATCGATGAGCATGTAAAACTGATTGCAAAAGTCGAGTCATACCACCAACTTGTACATGAACACATGTATCTACAATGTTCTGTAGTGATATAGCCACAGCAAATCCAAAAACTGACTGTGCAAATTATTATAACATGATGAATCAACAATGTACGTATGATAGTGCAAATAATAAATGTATGAATAGTACTAGTTGTATGGTGCCAGCTATCCCCACTCCGATAAATATATGACTCTCTACTACTATCTGTTCTGGAGTTACAGAAATTCCTGAATCAGAATGTGTACAGTTAATCAACTTGTATAATAGTACAAGTGGCTCAAATTGGACTAATTCTAACAACCGATGAAACACAGGAAATATCTGTCGAAACGGATGATCAAAATGATTTGATTATAGTGGAGCCTACTATACAGGAAATATGAGCGGACGATATGGTATCATGTGTATAGATAATCATGTAGCTGGATTAGCATTCAAAGACAATAATCTTGTCGGAAATTTTGATGTAGATTTTTATCAACTTCCCAACCTTGTTGGACTGGCCATTCCAGGAAACACAGGTCTAGAAACAATTAGTCCATCTATTAGTGGAGCACAATCACTGACTATACTTAAACTTGATGGATGAATGGGAGAATTTCCAGCTGGTATTGCATATTTGCAAAACTTAGAATATATTCGAGTAGATAATTTTGGAGTGGATGATATGCGATATATTCCATGATTATTTCCTAAACTTAAATGAATCTCTCTTGTAGGAAATCATTTGATTACCGTATCTGGAGCACTAGCAACACTACGACCAAATTTAGAATATGTTGATCTCTCAAATAACTGTATCGACACTAGCACATTAAGTGCATCACTAATTAGCTTTATCAACGATAAACAAGCAGAAACTAATCCTGATCGAGCAAGTCAACAAAATAATTGTAAAATTACTGTCACTTGTGGAAACGGAATAATGGAATGAACAGAAAACTGTGATAATTGAAGTAACAACGGACACCTATGATACTGTAATGCTACATGTAATGGATATACACCATCAGAAACTTGTGGTAATTATGCATGTGAATCGAGAGGTGGTAATTGCTGGAGCAACTTTGGCTGTACTCAGTTAAATACTGGTTCTTGTTCTACGGTACCTGGATGTACAATCGCCCCTACAAATGTCTATGCCTGTACAGGAACAACTTTTAGTTGTAGTACTATCAAAGATCAATGATCTTGTCAAAGTATTGGTTGTGACCGGAATAAAGATAATTTAAAATGTTCTGATAGTGATAGCAAAGGAAATACTGTGTCTCAACAAACATGTTCTACTCTCTCAGAACAGCAATGTAGCGCTGCCAAAAAATATAGTATAGGAGATTGTTCACAAGCTGTAGTTGGAACTAAAGATATTTGTGAATGATGATTACTATTACCCAACAATCAATCTGACTGTGATGCATTAAATAAAATTGTAACTAAACTTGGATACATTGTTGGTCGAACACCTTGATATAGTGAGGATGTAAATACATGTACACAAGATTGTGGTTCTGTCTGCGGAAATGGAGTGAAAGACTGAACAGAATATTGTGATAATGGTATAAAAAACTCAGATACTCAACCAGGTGCATGTAATACAAAATGTACTAGTTATACACCTATAACCCTTTCTTGTGGAAACAATATAATAGAAGGAGGAGAAGCTTGCGATGACGGAATGAATAATGGTAAGCCAGGACAATGTAACAAGACATGTAATGGACGAGAAACACTTAATCTCTTCTGTGGAGACGGTATGTGTAGATCTTCATGTTCATTGACTGGTTCACTAACATGTGCAAACCTTAATAGTATCAATGGATGAAAAGATTTATGTACTGCACTCGGATGTTCTCTCCAATATTTAGATAATTCTAACTGTGAAGGTACCGTAAGTTGTTCTGATATTACTCCAGAAAAATTTTGGTGATCACTAGAAGGTGCTGAAAAATATTGTAGCATCGCATGATGTGGTTGGGATAAAACGAAATCAGTATGTACACTTCCAAAAGATAACAAAACACCTAGCTGTGGTAATATTGGAGTTTCCTTATGACTTACTAACACTACAGAATATTGTCCAAGATTGCCTGGATGTAATTTATTTAAGAATAACAAAACACCAAATACTATCTGTGTATGAGGTATTTTACCTAGAGCAGACAAACTCAACCAGACACAATGTAAAACCCTAGAATGAACACGAAATACAGAAGATGTGGCAAGTTGTAATGTTGATTGTAAATGAATATGTAGTGGTTCACCAACAGACAATAAAAAATGTAATGAACTTTCTGTTGCAGAATGTACTAATACCTATGCTCTAGGTGAGGGTGTTAATGGAATAAATTGTGTCGTTCAAGAAGAAAAATGAAAACAAATATGTACTAATGGACAGTATGCATGTACCACGTGTGGTAATAAGATTTGTGATGGTAATGAGTCAGAAAATTCTTGTCCGAGCGATTGTTTGGGTGAAGTTGACTGGCCAAAAATATTATATTCTTCTAGTGCACCAAAAGATGGAAGTTTAATAACAGGTAAGGTAGACGTAAGTGTGTATCTTCCACCACACAAAAATTGTCAAATCATTAATAATGATAAGGAACGATCATATAGTTTCAAATACAATGGGTATTATATATTCCAAGTAAATTGTCCTTGGTTTGATAAGCCTTGGGATCTTGTAGCTAAAGTATATTGGTTACAAGGAGATACTATCGGAGCAATTAATACCAAAGATATTGCTTCAGGTACTTCTGGATCAAATATTTACTATGAAAATAAGGCAAACCTTATGACAGATGTTACAACAAACACTACGATGGCCACAACAACCAAAAAATATATTTATGAACAAGCACTAAACACATCTGCTTCTCCAAGTACAACTGCGCCACAAGTTAGTAAGGAAATTGTCTTAAGTAAAAACATATCATTTTTCAATGATCCTAAAGTATATCAAAAAGTTTTGCTTGAGGGAAATCTTACCAATGCAACAGCTACCCAAGCAACACTTACTATACCTGCTGATGTGACAATAAAATCTGAAACAAATGGAACACAGACTGACTTCAAGGGAGTACTTGTTGCTCCGACAACAGTTACCTGATCTATCTTGAATGCTTTTTCATCTTCATCAGGGGTAGAAAATGTAGATACAGTAATCAAAGTGGGAGATCAAAATAACAGTAAACTGGTTGCAGTAGATGGTTCTGGAACAACAACAGAGTTTAGTCTTACCATAGAAACGAAGGCACAAGTAGGATCAACCATCCAAGTATATTCTTCTCAAGATGGTAAAACACGAACGTATTATGGAGAAGGTATTGTCAAAACTGATGGAATAATCAACTATATAATTGTATCAGTACCTCACTTGACCTACTATGGAATTACTACTCCAACATCAGAAGAGAATCCTGAATGATGACAAGAAGAACCTGGTACTAATAATGGTGGAAACACTAATCTTGGTGGTGGCTGAGGTGGTGGATATTCCGCACTAATTAAAGATATTTGTCCAGCACAAAGAGATTGCTCATCTGGTTATTATGATCATCTCTGTGGATCGTGCCCTACAACAGGAACAGAAATACATCCTTCTGCAAATCCTTATTGTCCTAAATATTCACGTGAATTAAATCAAGCATATAGTTTCGCTTTTGATAATAGCATTACCACTATCGATGATTGTGACAAAGTAAATCTTGATGGTCAATTATTGAGATCTCATATGGCGAAGATGATAAGTAATTTTGCAATAACAACACTTGGATTGAAACCAAATACATGAACAGTGTGTAATTTTACTGATATGAGCAAGGAATCTGATGAGATGAAATTCTATAGTAAAATAGCATGTCAACTTGGTTTGATGGGTATGAACGATCAGTGAATAATTAATGGAACATTCAATCCAAATGAAACAGTAACGAGAGCTCAATTTGGTACAGTTCTTTCTAGACTTATTCGACAGAACGAAAATAATGGTGGTGTTCCTTATTATACAAAGCATTTACAAGCATTAAAGACTGCTGGTATAATGACCAAAATAGATGAACCTAATGCCAAAGAATTAAGATGATTTGTGATGGTGATGTTACAGAGAGTAACGAGTCAGGTTTCTCCTACGGAAAATTGAAGCAAGACATTACGAGAATTGGTCAAAGACTTCTTCAGAAAAAAATAAATACTATTCCACAATAAAAAATTAGAGATCTGTTAAAACAGGTCTCTTTTTTTTTATAAGATAAAAACAAACAACTCTACCTATAAAAAAAACAGCAAGACAAAAGCAGTAAAATTTACTTGTTTCAAAAAAAGAAATAGGTAAATACTAAGTAAGCATCTTATTTTTCCATGAACCATGAAATCTTTTTGAATCACCCAAGCGACAAAAAAAACCTGGAAAAGCTATATAAAATATATGAATGGAGCATTTGTAGCACTTATCCTCATATGTTTTATTATTTTCACGTTTTTTGCAAAAATAAGTGACATGGTATTTAGTAAAGACAAAATAGATGTCTTCCAACAAAATCTTGGGCAGATAGCATTTTATTTTTGGGCTTTTGACAAAGATCTCTCAAACTTTTTGCTTACCTTAGATGATATTATTCAAGGATATAATAAGGGAGAAAATATTTTTATCACCAAAGAAAAAGAAATTAATCTCTGCTGGGAATATATAGAACACAATAAAGAATATCTCAAAAAAGTATGATTCTCCAACTACGATAAACTCATAAATTTTTTGTCAGATATAAAAGTGTATCAAAAAGAATTTTTTGAACTCTTAGGAAAAAATCAGTCATTCAATTATTTGGTTATATTACAAAATACCAACGAAAAAAGGCCGAACGGATGATTTTTTGGATCATTTGCATTCATCAAAGTAGATCAATGACATATCAAAACATTGGAAATTGTAGATTCATATTATCCAGATTTCATCGCATATAGGACGCGTATCATTGCGCCAGAACGAACTGCACCATTTTTGCCAGACCGCAAGATTTGATTTATCGCAGGAAACAAATTCTGATTTTCTGATATCGACGGAAAAAACCTCAAAGACCTCTACGAATTGATGTTCAACAAAACATTTGAAATGTCAAAAGTCCAACAGACTATGCAACCAGATTTATACAATAAATTGTTACATCAAGATATCAAAGGAGTCATATTTATCAGATCAGATCTATTGGAAAGTTTCTTTACAACGTTCAAACAGAAAGTACAAGAACGACAATTTTTGAACGCATCGGTCGACCTGATCAGGAAGCAAGTTCGTGGAAATAAAAAAGAATTATACATCAAAGAAATCAAACAGTATTTTGATAGTCAGAAATGAAATATTATAAAAAATGTCGTAAACAGGTTTGATGAAATAGCCAACAAGCAATTTGTGACGATGTATCTCTCAAACGTTTCTACAGGACTTAATGCTGTACTTACCAAGCACAATCTGACGAATATTTTCGACCCAAATTATATATATTTCTGGGACACCAACACGAGTTATAACAAAATCGACGGATTCCTCACCAAACACATCCAGATCAATAATGAACAATGAATGATACAAAAAGATAGTAAAAGCGATATCGTAGATATCCGTGATTTGAAGAACGGAAAATACACTATCAACATCTATTATAAATTCTGAATACCCGACTACTATCCCGCACTTATCAAGGAATTTGAAAAGAAATATGAAATTCAGATCACCGATAGAGAGATGGCGATTTTAGGGTTGAAATCAGGAATGTATGATGAACCAGGACAAGGAAAAGTCAGAAAGCGACGAGAAACCAAAGCAACTATTTACTTCCCACAATATATAAAAGTAACTAATGTCACCGGAGATATTTACTATCAAGCACCATTTTACGCACCATTCGCCAATGGACTATTTTATCAGATGGGAAGTATAGAAAACAATAGTACCAGAGTCATAAAAATAAATATCGAAGTAAATAAATAACTATGTCCGTTTACCTACCACAACTCGTCACTTATCAGACATATGTCTGACAGCGACGAGTTAGATGATATATCCCCATTTGGATTAAGTAAATAAGAAGAAAATGAAGGAGCCCTCTTTTTATTTTAGTTTAATTTTTTTTAGAAGAAAACGAATGGAAATCAAGGGTACAATGACTATATTCAAATCGTTTTATTCATTCATAGATATCAACATATGAAAAAATGCCCTTATTGTGCTGAAAAGATTCAAGACAATGCCATTAAGTGTAAACATTGTGGAGAATGGTTAGAAAAGAAGAATGATATCAAAGAAGCAACAACCAAAAATGCTACGAAAAAGTTAGATAAAACAGCTTCAAAGAAATTAGACGAAGCAACGATAGAAATACGATTGGCGCTGGGTTCTTCTATACTCATTACTGTATTTTCATTAGTTGCATTATTTAAAAGCGTAAGTTTGAATTGATCATATACAAACATACTAAGTATAATCTATGTTATAGCACTATGAGGCTTATCCTACGGGATATATAAGAGAAGCAAAATATGTATAATTGTATTTTTTACCCTGTTCTTATTAGAAAAATTAATCACATATGCATTTCTACATTCATTCGGTTTCTGATCATGACTTCTATTGATTTTCCTCTTTGGAGGAATTAGATGAATAGGGAAATATCGCAAATTAGAATGAATAAAATGAGCTGAGACACGAGAAATAATAGCAGGAATTATAGGCATTTTTGCTCGAACTGGAAGTTTTCTTTATGGTATATATCAGCAGATACCAGATAATACAACAACCCAAACTTCCACACAAACAACGAATCCATTTGATACGCTTTTTACTACTAATAAGCTTTTAAAAGATATTCCAGATCCATTGTGCTGGCATGCTAAAGAAGAACAATGTAAAAAAAGTAATGAAGAGTGTCAAAAGACTTTTTGATCAAATAGTTTTTGAAATTGAACAACAACAGATAACTGATGATATAATTGTCGCTGCGGAGGATATCAAATTCCAAATAGCAACTGAACGGCATGTATTGATCAAAAATAAGTTAAAAAGGAATTTAATCTTTTATCTATTACAAGAGTTCAATTAAATGATTAAACCTAGTTATCATAAGATGTATTTGATTTTAAAAAGATTCAATAGTTCAAGATCTTTTGAAATTCCAACAAGAACTGAATTAAATATTGAACAACAAGAAATTAAAAATTTTCATATCGAGAATGAATATGTATTTTGTTATCTTGTGGACGAATGATACATAAAACACCAACAATGAAATTCTTATAGTTTAGAAATCAAATGAATAATTTTCTTAAAAAATTGGAGAAATTGGATAAAGATATTTGAGTACTATGTTGAAGATTATCCGACCTTATTGTGATGAATAATCTGATGAATAATTTGAAGCGTAATAACATTTATAATCACGAAATAAAATAGTTTTTAAAATTCAGACAATATTAAGTAATTTTATCAAATAAGCATTTAGTAACATGCAAGAATCAGATCTCAATCAAATATTACAAAATAGAGAACATGAAAACTTAGAATTTAAAGAAGCAAAAAATAGTTTCTCTGTTTTATGATGAAAACAAAGAGATAGAAGATGTATCTACTGATATTGTGTGGCGATATGAAATATGTTATGAGGAAAGCTCATTTTATGAGTAAAAAATGATTGAACTATTTGCTGAACTACTACAGAATTACCACACGACATCAAAACGAGTATTTTCAATCAAACAGGACAACATATAGAAATTCACGAGATTGAAACAGAAAAAGGAAGAGTTGTCGTTATAGATATTCCTTCTCGTGATAAATGACAATATTTTACCTTTTATTGAGTGCCATTGATAAGGGTAGATGACAGATTAGAAGAAATCGATTCTGCTACTTTGAGAAATATTGTGAACGAAATTCATCCTGACTGGAGTGCTTATATATGTACAGAAGCAACAATCGAAGATTTAGACAGACCAGCTCTTAATAAGGCAAAAGAAAACTATATAAAAATTCAGAATGCTAGATTGTCCACCAAAAAGGACATTACAAGAGAAGAAATAGAAAAACATATAGAGGAAATGAAGTCACGAGATGATGAAACATTTCTCAAAAAAGCTCGTATCATTACACCTAATTGATGAATAACTCGCACCGCCTTAATTTTGCTAGGGAAACCTGAATCGAAATATTTTTTGAATCCTAACGATATTTCATTATTACGAAAGTATATTGATGAAAAGGGGAATCCAACAGACTATCAACATTTTGAGATTCCTTTCTTATTCGCAATAGATGAATTAATGTCGAAAATAAACAATAAAACATATCGCTATTTTGCTGATGAATCACTGATTCCAACTCCAATACCAACTTATGATACTTGGGTCATCAGAGAAGCATTGAATAATGCTATAGCTCACCAAGATTATCATAAACAACAAAGAATAATTGTCTTAGAAATACCACACAAAATAACATTTGAAAATGCAGGAAATTTTTATGATAATAAGCCAATAGAAAAAATATTGGAAAATTGATATACTCCATGATGATATAGAAATCCTTGGCTGAAAGACGCGATGGTAAACATTTGAATGATTGATGCAGTAGGAAGCTGAATAAGAAAGATGTTTGAGAAACAAAAGGAAAGATATTTCCCATTACCAACTTATGATAGAAGCAATCCAGAAAAAGTAATTATTAGCTTAGATTGATGAATAATCAATGAAGCATATACAAAGATTTTGATAAATAATAAAAATTTCACTCTACAAAGAGTAATCCTTTTAGATAAGGTACAAAAAAACATCAAAATATCGAAAACAGAAGCCGATGAATTAAAAAGATTACACCTTATTGAAGGCAGATATCCGAATATTTATCTTGATCGAAAACTAGCGTGAACGACTGAAGAAAAAAAATCTTATCTTAAAAGAGCTATAGATGACGATCACATAATATCTATCCTACTAAAAATAATCAGCAAAGAGCCAGGGATCCAAAAATCAAAAATAATAGAATTTGCTAGTGATAAATTATCATGAAATTTAAACCAAAAACAAAAAGACGCAAAAATAGGATATCTTTTACAAAAGCTGAAAAAGACGTGAAAGATTAAATGTTTATGAGCGACTAACTCATGAAAACGATATATAGAAGATTAGATAAATAATATCATTTTACTTAATAGTTAGTTAATTAATTTCATAATTATTGGCTGTTATATGCCAATTTCTAGTTAAATTTTATCTAATACTTATTTAATTTATCTTTTTTTAACTTAATTTAGGAGGGCTCCTGCGATTAAGCGGTTGAGTCAATCCAAATTGGGGATACATACCCTCGCAAAGCTCGGTCATCTAACAGACTCTACTGTACATCTGATGACGTCCAGCCAGAGTCAAACGTTAGAGGACATTTATATTATTTCTTAGTAAACATGGAAAACGAATTAAAAACAATAGAAAAAACTTCTTCTTTGGAAAACATGGACAATATTTTTGCTCATGATGCCCTAGCTCATTTTAATAAAAATATATTTCCTGGGATAAAGGAAAGGTTTTTTTGAGTACCAAAAAAAGTCGAAGAGACGAAAAAAACCATACGAAATTTATTTTGAAAAAAGTCAAAAAGTATCGCTAAGGCAGAAGAAAAGATGACAAATGAAGATGAAATTAATATGTATCAACTTTTCTGAGCAGAAATTGCAAAATGAATTTTTGAATTTGTTGTTTGAAACAATACCAATGATTTAAAAAGGATTAATTTATTTCTAGAAGTAATGTATCTAGAAATGACAAATAGTGCCTACATGAATTCTCGATTAGATTTCAATAACTGTGCAAAAATGTATGAATGAAATAATGAGAAAGATAAAGCAGGCATTATCCATAAATCATTGAAATTATGTGATCAAAAATTCTATAAATGACTAACAACAATAACATTTACAAAAGATAATCTTATCTTCGAAAATGGTTATTGAACAACAATTCAAAGCAAAGAAGATTTTTTCAAGAAAGAAGAAAAGAAATAATATAAACGTAAACCTCGCAAAAGCTCGGTCCTCTAACAGCTTCTGCACAACACGCCGCCTGCCATATCGAATTTCAAGGAACGGCGTCTGCGTCGTTACAGCAGCAAACGTTATACGACATCCGCGAAAACGGACGTTATATTATTACTGGTTCAACTTCGTTTCCGCTTCGCTTCACTGAACACAATATTGAACAAACTATGATTGAATTGTATATAATTTTTCCCTTGGGAAATTTGTGTTTTAAAAAAATCTGGATATACTTATATTGCATTTTATCCACGTGATGAGTAATGCAAAACAAGCCTACCAAACAAGAAATGAAAAAAAGACTCGCAGAGTTGGAATTTTTAGAAAAAAAAGAACATGAAAAGTTAGAAAAATTACATAAGAATTTGGAATTATTATATGCTATAGAAGACAGCGAAACGAAAAAATTAAAAATATTGCTCCAAAAAAAAGCACAACAAAAGCAGAAACAATCAGAAAAAAATACATCAAAAGATGTTATAAAAAAATCATCAATAACAAATAAAATAATAAAAGTTATGACAGCTGCAGCATTGATAACCTTATTGATTGCATGAGGACAACAAATGATAAAATCCAATGGAAAAGACACATACAAAAAAGAAGAAAAAAAAGAAATATCAGTACCAGAGAAAAAAATTACTCAGACAAAAGATACTACTATGAAAATCAATGAAAACAAAAAACAACCAGAAGAAAAAAAAATAGTTATCACACCTCAAAAAACAGTAACAGATAAATATACATGAGAAGATGAAGTTTTTACCACCATAGAAACAATACAATCAGATCCAAACGACAACAATAGAAATATGAATGACAGATACACCTATTGGAAATCATTATCAAAAGTAGATCAAAATACCGTAAAAGCGATATATATAAACATAACCAGTATAGACGAAAAGGCAAAAATAAATGCTATTATAAATTGATTAGACAAAAAAATACTTTTATGACTCTACGACATCTGCGTCAAAAAATCATTCATACTCAAAAAACAATGACACGATACCCAATTAAAGAAAATGATGGTAATAACGCAAATATTAGTGGGCAAGCAAGATGAGCTCCTCAAAAATACCAAAACCATATAAACACGAAAAAAAGATAACCAAACCACTATAAAGATCACAAAGGGCTATTTGGTGAGTAATTATCACCCAAAAAACAAACTATATATAGATTTTACAAAAAGAGAAGTAAATAACAGAAGAAAGCCAGGAATTTTTGGCTTTTTTTTGGTTGAAGTATATAATTAGAGTATACAAAGCATATACTTATAAATTTTACCATATTATCACAAGATCATGACTACAAATTTAGAAATACTAAAATCAAAAGATTTGGCTCTAGAAAACGAAGTCAACCAAGCGTTGAAAGATTTTTCAGCAGAAGCAATGCAGCTCCAAAATGAAATCATTAAAAATAAGGATCTAAAAGTGTGGACAAAAGAAGAAATGGAAGCATATCTTACAAGCTGAGAGCTTCTAAAAAGGATAGAGTGATATATCCAAATAAATGGAGACAAAATCTCTATATCAAAACTAGAAATGGATGCCACAAGTGGTCTACTTAAGATGAAATATAAAGTAAAATTTTGAGCAGTAGAAAAAGAACTTATTTCATATTTCCAAGTAGTAGGAGAAACAAACAATAGTTATCTTCAATTCAAAACAAATCCAGTAACAAACGTAGATTTTAGCAGTTTAGAAGTCTATGAAAAAGATGGAACAACCATAGTCGCACCAGAAGACGGGTATAGAAATGGAAAAATGTATGACATAAATATTGTCAAAACAGCAAGCAAAGGAATCGATATCAGAATTCTAGAAAACGAAAAGAAAACAAAAGAAAAAGTCATAGAAAATATCAAAAAATATGAACTAACGGGAGATTTTAAACCAGAAGATTTTGTGGATATAACACTTGAAAATACAAAAATAGAAACATTACAATATACACAACTTGGAAAAGAAGTAATAGCTGAATGAACAGGATATTACAGAGCTATTTTTATGAGAGAAGGAGAAAAATATCGTGAAATCGGTAAAGTATATTTCGATGAAAAAGGAAAAATTGACATAATAAAAACACAAAAATCACAAGAATTCAAACTCCTCAATATAGCAATGAAGATAACAGTAGATACAGACAAAAACACATTTAAAATAGAGAACATAGACCTTCTCAAGAAACAGATTATTGCTCAAAGAGAGGTATTAAAAACGTATATTTCAAACTCTGAATTCGGTGATAACACTATTTTTGAAGGATTCAATAGAGCAAAGGGAGGAGAATGGAAACAGACTAAACTTCTTTGATTAAAATTGATAGATGATATGTATACATTCAAACGATGAGGAGATAAAAAAGAAGAAAAACTCAACTTCTGATTTAGCACTAGCAATGAATTGTCACTCAAAGATGAGGCAGGTAAAGATAAAGATCCCGTGACTATAGAGATAGAAAAAGCAAACGGAAAAAAAGAATTAAAAGATATAAAAAAAGATGTAACAAAGAAAAATCTTACAATAGATAAACCAAGTAATGAACTTACCAAAAACCAAGACAAACCAACACTTGAGGATGAACCAGATCTATTGAAAAAAGACTATCTCTACAATCAAAATGGAACCAAATTAGAATATCACAATAAAAAAGGTACTTTACTCACCAGCATTCCAGCAAGTAAGACAGATACAAACGAATGGAAACTAGACACATTATCTGAAGATGTAAAACTAGATGATCTCTTCAAATATCTCAAAAAGAATACGATAGATAAGGATATATGGACCAGAATCAAAGCCACAAATCTCTTGGAAAACGACATATCTACAGCATTTAGCAATGTACGGACAAAAAGAAATAAAGTAAATATTTCCTGAAGAGAAGTAGTAAGAGTAGTAGATAATGAAAAAGATGGTATATATACATACTACAAAGTCGATCAAAAAAAAGATGGAGACCCATTTGCTTTTGAAAAGGATGAAGAATTATATACAGAAGCTCAAACAGTTATGGATGGTATATTAGAAAATTTTGTTACTATAGAAAAAATAGAAAATACAAAACTTTCCTACAAAGACAAAAAAGAAAAAATAGAAAAACCATTCACACAATTCGTAGGATGATGTGCATTATTACCATTAACTACTATAAGCAAGACAGCATTTTTAGAAGATACCGATACAAAAAAAGCACCATTAACCAAAACATTCATCCGAGGATTAAAAACAGATAATATCCAGACATTCGCTATTCAGTTAAATATCAAAAATACAAAAATAACAGCCAACGAAAAAAAACAAACCATCAATACTATAGAATACAAAACAAGATTAGAAGAAAAAGATGGTGCACTTACGTTATGGTTTGATGATATAGAATAATAGTAAAAATAAATATATAAACATAAGAAAAAATTCTCTTCACTACTACGAGGAGAATTTTTTTTGATAGGAAGCTAAAAAATATTTATCGACACTATACTTGACATTTTATAGTAAATAAATATACTAATTATAAGAAACATAAAAAATAACATAAAGAAGAATAGCTATGAAAAAATTTGCAATAATCGTAATGGTACTTTGCCTTGCTATAAGCAGTAGCTACGCACAAAAAGAAGAAAAAGCAAAGAGTTCTACACAGTCGGCACTTTGTACAGCTCAATCAAAAGTATTTACACAGATTTTTGACAGCGTCTACACAATCGAAAATAAAATAGACGTGAACAAGTCATATAAGGAAGCCATCACAACAGAGATTATCAAATGTCTCGAGGCCGACTTAACTTTATGGGGGGAAAGTGTTATAGCAGATGCAAAGAATGGAGAATTTAATAGATATGCTATCTCATTCGAAAAACCCGAAAAAAATACTTTTGAAGTGCCAAGAAAGGCACAAAAATTCTACACAAAAGCTTTCAACAAAGCAAGACAAGACTTCATTGCAGGAAGAAAAACAAAAACCCTCGATGAAATGTTTGCAAAGGATTACCTTAAGAAATATATCAGTAAGGTAGTTGATGCTTTTGTAGCGCAAAAAGACAGTTACTTGAAAACAATAAGCAAGTAATAGTTGACTACAAAAATACGAGTAAGGTGACCGTTATTACGGTTGCCTTTTTTTTATAAAACCATATAGTCTCAAAAAACGGAAATAACACAATATGTCGTTGTATCGTTTGAGCGTTTTATCGTTTCATCGTTCAATATGAAAGTAAAAATACCAATCACCACCAATGCACTCTGTGTGGATGCTTCGTGTACAGGCAACCCATGAGTGATGGAATATAGAGCCGTAGACCTCAAATCACGGAAAGAAGTGTTTCGTTCACCTATTTACTCGATGGGAACAAATAATATTGGAGAGTTCTTGGCTATCTATGAAGCTATCAGATATATAGAAAAATTAGAAAAAACACACAAATCGCATGCACCTAGTTCGTCATCACCAAATAAATACGAATGCATATTCAGTGATTCTGAAACTGCTATCGCGTGGATGAGATCAAAAAAAATTAAGACGACCCTAACATACACAGAAGAGACAAAAGAGCTTCTAGAAAAGTTACAAGAAGCAGTCACATGGGTTAAAACTCATGATTTCACAATACCTATCCGTAAACGAGAAACAGAGATACGAGGAGAAATTCCAGCAGATTTCGATAGAAAATAAATGCTTCGCAAATTAAAAATTAATAATTAAGAATGAACAATGTGTGAATTGTTTTATCATACACTATTGTAAATTACAATAGTTCATCAAGACACAAATCCTACATTATTCACTATTCATTTTTCATTATTCATTAATTTATTATTCAACTTTGATACTATGATACTAAATAGCAAATATAGATATATCTGATTAGATTTTGAAACAACTTGACTCGATATCACAAAAGATGAGCCTATTCAGATAGGAATCATAGAATTTGATGCTAGCGGAAGAATTATCGGTGAATATCAATCACTTATCAAACCAGATAAGAAAACAGATGAATTAAAACACATAGTTGGATTCATTACAGGACTCTCAATAAGTGAGCTGGAAACGGCCCCTACAAGAGCAACAGTAGAAAAGGAAATACAGAAATTTTTCTGAGAAAATTCAATAATCATCTGACATAATATCAACTTTGATCTCGATTTTTTGAAAAAATATTTTCCCACACTCACCTACCACGACAAAATCGATACTATGCCACTCGCTCAGACTATAGTACATTATGCACCGAGTTATGCATTAGAAGTATTGATAGAAAATCTCAAATCTGAAAAATTATTTACAAATATTTTTAATGATGAAGATCATGGCGAAGAAAAAAATCATGACGCATTTTTTGATACCAAAAATAGTAATAAATTATTTCTCTATTTTGTACAATATCTGTATGAATTGATTAATACCTATCCCAACCTAGTACATATTATCAAACAGACAGAAGGGATTTGGAAAGAAATGTTGGATTTAAGCGCATATCAAAATGTGCCACAAATTAAAATAAATTTCCCTCCATTGGAAAAAATCATGCCAAGCAATACCAATATGGTGAAGAAAGCCGAATGAATCGATACGAACGATTTAGAAAATCAGAAAAAATATTATATTGGAAATATAGCGATCAAAGATCTCCTTACATCTCTGGCGGCGAATAAAAACATTATTTTAACGTTTCAAAACATCCAAAAACTCGATATCGCCAAATCAGTACTCAACGATATGGGAGTAAAAAATATCGGATTCACAAGAGAAGAACAGATGATTAATCAAGAAACATTCCAGAAATTTTTGAACAAAGGAATATTTAGTCAGGAAGAATGTTTTTTTATAATCAAGTATATCTCACATCTCAAGAGAGGTCTCGGAGTATTGCACTTAAATAGTCAAAGCGATTATAAAATTTATTATTATATCAAAGATACAAGAAATCAGATAAAATACCCGATTATTCTGACAACACACCACGGATTATTTGCTGCGATGCAGGACAACGAAGAAATATATAAAGATTATGACATCTGTTTTTTTGACACAGAACAACGATACAAAACCTACAACTTCTTTCTTTCAAGCCCCTGTGATTTGTATTACACATTGAATATTTTAGAATCTTTTCTCTACCAAAAAAACGTAGATAATCAGATCAAATGAATCGCAAGTGAATCGAATGAATTGCAAGAATTCGTAAATACATTCCAAGTATATATAGGTATCTTGTTTAGTGAAAGTACGAAGCTCTTCATAAAAAAAGAAGTCACTATGGTACAACACGATCCCATCAGAGATCACGGAGATTTTTATCAGAGTAATCTCTTGCGAGAACAATTACTTGCAAAAAAAGAGGGACTTAAAAAGATACTCTCAGAAGAAAATTATGCAATATTGGAAAAACACATCGACCACATACAGAAAGTATTTGATGGGATAGTAAATGTATTCAAAAAAATGTACGGTAATGGAGAATTTTATTTCACCTATGGTGAAGCACAGAAATTCACTGATTGGAAAGAATTTACTGATGTGTTTAAAAATAAAGTAGTATTTTTTACCAACACAAATACTCAAGGTATCAAGCTCAGCGATAAGGAAACAATTACTACGCAAAATATCAAAGTCATTCCCCCATTTGTAGATAAATTAGTAACATATATCATCGATGAAGTCAAAAAATCACCAGAAGATATCTCGTATTTCATCTTTTCACCCAAAAAAGAAGAATCCAAAAAAATATTTGAAGATTTGTGTAAAAACGGTATAAACAAACAAGCGACATTACTTGTGGAAAATATCACCGGTGGTATAGGAAAGAATATATTCAAAGCAAAACAATCCAAAAACAAAATAATAATCTGATGATATAATTTTATTTTATTTCTCTATGCAAACAAAGTTTCACTCAAAGAGATAATTCTTTTCAACGCAAGATGACCGAGTGAACAGAATATTGTAGATGATATTAAGTGGTATAATATAGTCAAATAATCATCATGCTAGAAAAAAAATATGAATATAATATACAAGTATCTGAGTAAATATTTATCACATGGAATATATATGAAGAAAAAAATGATTGCACTCATTAAACTTATAGGTATAGCAGCAGTATTCTATCTACTATTAGTATTCAATATTTTTCATTTATGAGAAAAGTTGGCACCAAAGAGTAAAGACTATGTAGAGATAAATGTACCGCAAGACAATAAAGATTTGGAACAAACATATCTAGACGAAAATGATACTACACAGTCACAAACATGACATTTTGCAGCAAGCAATGGAATAGATTTTGAAAGCTTATGTAATAATATAAGCATCTGCAATAAAATACAGTTCAATGGAAACTTTATTGATAGTGAAAAATATAGTTACGTCAAAATAATCAATAAAATAATACAATTTATTGATACCAATAGCAATCAAGGACAAGAGATAGAAAACGTTATGACAAATATAGAGATCAACAAAGGTAATGGAGAAAGAAGATGATATGCAGATCGAACGAGTATTGTATTTAATCTCTGATCTGTACAATCCAAAAAAGAATTTATCGAGCTTTCAACACATGAAATGGGGCATATTACCGACCTCTGATATATCCAATGATCATCATCTCAAAAAGACAAAAATTACACAGAATTTAATAAAATAAAATTTGCTATCGATGATATTTCTCTATCATTTTATAAACTCTCACGAGACAAAGAAACGATTAGAAAGGCTATAGCAAAACAAAAAGATTTTTGTAGCGGATATGGAATGAGCGATCCATTCGAAGATTTTGCAGAATGTTTCAACCTCTATATCAACCACAATAGCTTCTTTAAACAAATAGCCAAAACAAATACGGTAATGAAAAAAAAATACAACTTCATAGCAGGTATATTTGCTGGAATGTACATAAGTTCAAATAGCCAAGATCTTACCCTAATAAAAAACAATACCGTACGAAGACCACGAGATACTACAAAAATCAGCATAAACTAAAAAAAATAATCGTTTTATCGTTTCGTCGTTTAGTATGCCTATCATCATAGCATGAATTATTTTAACGGTTTTTGGATTGCTTTCCATTTTTAGCGTAAGTATCTACGAATCATTTTCACTAACGGTAGCGTTGATAGCAAAAGGAGCCAGACAAGGAGATCCTTCAAATTATTTCTATTTTTTAAAGCAATTGACAAACGCAGTAATAGCGCTTGTGGTAGCTTGTATCACCTATGCTGTTCCCATAAGATTTTTTCAAAAAAATAAAAATATAACTACCATAGCAGTATTTCTAATGATATTACAACTATTAGTATTTATACCAGGGGTAGGTATGGTGCTCAATGGTTCTAGAGGATGGATAAATATACCGCTTCTCGGAAGTATGCAACCAGCAGAATTCTTCAAATTAGGATACGTTCTCTTTCTGTGAGCATGGTTGATAAGAAAACGCGACAAAATAAATACTAAAGAATTCTTCACTTCTTTCATCATACTCAATGCATTATTTTTCTTTATTTTCTTGTTAATACCAGATCTCTGAACATTGATGATTCTAGCAATAGTAGGTTTGATTATGTGTCGATACGCAGGAGCCAAAATAAAATATGTAGTATGGATATTGTTCTGATGATTATTGGCATGACTTTTAGCAGGAAGCATAGCAGGTATGGTAAGTGATAAATTTGCTTACATCCAAAAAAGGTTTACCTACTTCATAAGTTCAAGCGTTGATCCACAAGCAAAACAAATTTGATGGCAAAATCAGCAAGCATTACTAGCAATCGGTGGTGGTTGATTGCTTGGTAAATGATATGGGAAATGATTACAAAAATTTTGATTTATTCCAGAAGCACAAAGTGACTTCGTATTCGCAGCATTCTCAGAAGAAATAGGATTTATGGGAGATATGTTTTTATTGGCACTCTATCTCTATATCGCATATTATTTTCTTACTCGTGTCCGCCACATAAAGGATGATTATGGTAAGATTATAGGAATAGGAATTCTTTCATTGATTCTCGTCCAAGCATTCGTAAATATTTGAGTGAATATAAAAATACTTCCCAATACTGGACTTACACTTCCCTTTGTTAGTTATTGATGAACAGCATTGATGGTGAATTTTATAGAAATAGTTCTCCTCTACAAAATTTTAAAAAGAAAATAACCGCATGAACATCCAAAAAGACAACAACAATCTTCTGACCATCTTCAACGAAAAAATCCCTCAAACAAAGGAATATACCTACCATGTGAGCGGATATACATTTTCTGATTTTGATAAATGAATCATCGTATTACACAAAAAAGAATGGAAAATTATCAGTCTAAAAAATCTTGGAGACAATATGAGTGTAGTCTATATGAAAAACACATCGTCAAAAAAAATAATCCTGGATGAAATAAGCATGAAACAAGCATTTTGATTGTTTGATTCTTTTGATGAAATATCAGGACAGACATATTTCTTCATTCCGAATATGAGTGAAAAAGAAATGTGAGAAAAAAATCAGATATTAGAAAAATTACATATAAAGTATAGATTAAAAAAAACAGATAAATGAATAATAACGGACGGTATAGCATTTACAGAGACAGAAAAAAGAATCAGCCTGTTGTTTGGATTGCTTCTACTCTATGGAAAAATAGACGCTAAAAAAAATGAACTGTCTTCTATAAAGATCCAGATACCTTTGTTTGGACAATATGGAAAACACATAGATATTTTGGATAATAGTATGATAAAACTCCAAGAACATGGATTTTTCATGAAAATCAACAAACTACCAAACAAGAACGGAATCGTCTACCAGATAAGTAGTAATGATTATGAATTACTGGAAATATTTGCTCAATGGTACGAAGCTGTTGAAAAATTTGAGAAAATAACTAAACGTGAGTTCACACAAGAAATGAAAACAAAATTGATAGAATGTATTGAGACAAATCCAGAAATTCCACAAGATGGAAAAGCTGAAGTTTTGAAGCAATTACAAGAATGAACAATCAAGCTATTAACAAAATAGCTGGAACGGGGCGTTGGTGTAGTGGTTAACATAGCGGTCTCTCGGTCCGCTTTAGCGGACTCCGAACCGTAGCAAAAATTTTATCTTTACAAACAGATATGTATTACGTATATATCTTAAAATGAAAAAGATATTATTGTTGATGTACAAATGACATTAAAAGAAGATTACAAGAACACAAAAGAGGAAAGACAAAAACAACAAAAATATCAAAAACATATGATCTTATTTGATATTATATTCTCGAGACACAAGAAAAAGCTTTAGAACTAGAAAGAAAAATAAAAAATAGTGGACATATAGAAAGATGGACGGAGAATAAAGAGTTTATTGTTATATAGTTATGGGGCGTTGGCCCAGCTAAAGCGGGGTAAATGTCGTGATTAACATAGTGGTATGAACCCCGCAAGGCGGGGTCGGAACTATTGTCGAGATTATTTATACAAATTATTAACGCATGAATTATGGGGCGTTGGTGTAGTGGTTAACATAGCGGTCTTCGGAACCGTTGTCAGGGGTTCGATCCCCTTACGCCCTGAACTAAATAAATTAGCGTAATTGCTAATTTTTTTATATATAAAAAAAACAAGGAAAATATTGCATTAAAGTATCAATTTGCTACTATCTGACTGTTATACTTTTTACTTTATAACAAATTTTCTAAATGAAAGTGCTTAATTGGATTATGTTAATTCTTTTAGTGGTTGGATGAGTAAATCGAGGGTTATATGCTTGGTTAGATCTTAATCTTGTTGCATTAGTATTTCCTGATGTAGTAACAAAAAGTATGGATGTTACAGGAGTAGAAACTACTGTTACAACTATAAGTATGATGGCTAAAATCGTATATTCATTGGTTACTATAGGAGCTCTTCGAACTCTTATCGGAAATTTCAAAAAAGCATAGTAATTGCTGGTATAAAGTAAGAAAAACTCCTATTAATAAAGGAGTTTTTTCATTATAAGAAAAGGTTGACATTTTATAGTAAATATATATTATATACAACATATATATTTTAGATAATCATCATACATAATGAATTTATTAATGTTTGAACAAGAAGATTATTTTCATGGATCACAAAAAAGAACACCAAAATATAAAAATGAAACACCGACATGAACAACAAAGAAATGATATGATGTAGAAGCAATAGCAAAATTTTTTGGTAAAGATGTACTTTGATTACTGGGACAAGGACCTATCAAAAAAGATCCAGTCAGAAAGACTAAAGAAACTGTAGAAGAACCACTCTCAGAAGAAGACATTAAAGCGATGAAAGAATTGTGGGGAGATGACTACATGTCATTTAAAATGTAGAATAAGAAGTATTACATTCTAATATGGTAGATTTTAAATGGAATTTTGATTATATTACTATACTATACGAGAATAAAAACAAACAAAACAAAAAAAACAACATGGAACAAGACAACATTAAAACAAGAGTACACGCAATCATCATTGGGAAACTCAATGTTGATGAAAAAGAACTAACACCAGAAGCTAATTTCAGCAATGATTTGGGAGCAGACTCCTTGGATATTGCTGAATTAATTATGGAGTTTGAGAAAGAATTTAACATCGCCATCACAGATAGCGATGCAGAAAAACTGAACACCGTAGGTGAGGCAATCGATTACATTGAACAGAATGCAAAGTAAACAAATCGTGAATACGATGATAAGGCGTGGTGTATCAACCACCCTTTTTTTAATAAACAAAAAAAATTATTTGAGCATAGCTGTTTTCCAATCCTCCACAATCTTGTGGAGATACATGATGTTGTGTAATGAAAGAAGAATACCTCACAGCATCTCTTTTTCTTTTATAAGATGATGGAGATATGCTTTAGTAAAGTTTTTACAGGTATAACATCCACAATCATTCGTGAGCGGAGTGAAATCTTTGGTATATTTTGCATTATTGATTTTTACATTTCCACCGGTAGCAAATGCCTGTCCGTGTCTACCCAATCTCGTCGGTAATACACAGTCGAACATATCGAATCCTTCTTCGATAGCATGGGTAATATCTTCAGGAGTTCAGACTCCCATCAAATATCTTGGTACATTAGTAGGTAATTTTGATGCGGTATACGAAACTACTTCACGAATAAGTTCTTTAGATTCTCACACACTCACACCACCAACAGCGATACCATCTCGCGCATAGTTGGAAAGAAAATCTACGGACTCTTGTCTCAAGTCTAAATATGTTCATCATTGTACGATAGGAAATAATACTCCACGAACATCGTTGTATTTTGGTTTCAAATGATCGAACGCTCTTTTTGCTCGACGATGAGTCATCTGCATATGTTTTTCTATAATCTTTTTATCTGCACCAGAAGGTGAACACACATCCAAAACCATCATAATATCTGATCAAAGATTACATTGGATATCGACAACTCATTCAGGTGTAAACATATGTTTTGATCCATCATAGGGTGAACGAAATGTTACCCCATCTTCCGTAAGCTTCATTTTTACATCATGATTTCCTCCTCCATCTTGAATGATAGATCATTCGACATTTTTTCCCAATCATAAAGAAAATACCTGAAATCCTCCACTATCAGTCAGAATAAGTTTATCCCAATTTTCAAATGTATGTAACCCTCACGCCTCTTTTATCAGCTCATCACCAGGGCGCAAATACAAATGAAAGGTATTTGCCAAAATAAGTTTAATCTCAGGCAAATCTCAGATATATGTAGGATCTTTGAGCATATCCAAAACTATTCACTTGATAGTCGCCTTAGTTCACACAGGCATAAAAACTGGCGTTGTCAAGGTGATTCCATTGAGTGTTATCTGTCAAACTCTTGCATTTCATTTTTGTTTGAGTATCTTAAAATCAAGTTTAGACATAGAAATATTTGTAATATTTAAAGTGAAGAACTTATAGGATTATAGTACAAAATTTCAACATCGTTTAGCCATTTAATCATTTCATCATTTACCCATGCTAGAACAAATAAAAACAGAACTCGTGAAATATTGTAAACCAGAAGAAAAAAAATGACTTTTTTTCTCACTTTTTGACGTACACGGAAAACTTCTCACATCCAACGGAACTGTTGAAACAGATAAAACGACAAACCAACTCACTGATCTTATTTACAACGGATTACTTGCTAAATATGAACATATTACAAAAACTATCGTAATCGATATCATCCAATCATATATCCAAGAGACAGATGTGAATAAATTAATTTCTCTTCCGACAAAAGATTACGGGGTTTTTCTTATAAACAATGAAACCAAAAAATCATGAGCAATTCTTCCAAACACCAAATGAGTAAATGATATAAAAACCGCACTCGGACTGATAAAACAAAAATACGGTATCAGTGGTAATGTGAGTATGTATAGTTTCAGAACAGAAAGAATTACGATAGGATTATAATGCTACAAAAAAAACAGAGACATAAAAAAAGTGATGAATAATCACTTTTTTGATATATACATTTTTTAAAACATATACAATAATAACAAAAGATAAAATTAGACTTGACTTTAATTTACGAATTCGTATTAATGTCAATACACCAAAGTAAATGAAGTATGAATACATTAACGATTATGATCGTTATGTGGACATTCTTTATCGCTACGGATCACGTGCAAATGCAAATATCGGAAAAAACAAATTTTGGGTATACTGTCGAGAACAGTGAAGCCATCTTACAGAATCATGAGGTAATACTTATGAAAGCTGAAGAGAGCAAACCAATCTTTATTCGGCTCATTGAGCCTACACCGATGCGAAACGACCACGACCTGCTGAAAGATAAAGAACTGCCCGCTACTTAAATGGGGGCCACTGATAGAGGTCCCAAAAGCAAATTAATTTGCAATCTATCAAAACCCTGTAAAAAATTAGCCCGGCAAAGATTGCCGGGCTTAACCTTTATCTGAAAAAATCAATGTGTTGACATTTTGGAGTAAATATATACAAAAAAAATATATAATTTAATTATCAAATCATTGATATGAACAACAATATTTCATATGGTCCACATCTTTTTCCTGGTGGTCCCGAATATTACATCAGAAGTAATAAACCGGAAATGCTCATCAAAGAAACACATGAAAAAATCAGAGATACATTGATTGCATCTTTTAGTAATGACGTACCAGAGTCTCTCATTCATCAGGTATCACAACAATTAGGAATTGATAGCAATGCCGAGACAAAAATCGCATTTATGAATTACGGAGATACACAATTAGTATATTTAGCTACTATCAACAATAAATATAAATTTGCGACATTAATCAACCAACCACATACACCACTCGGTAAAGTAAAAGAAGAATTTGAAAATTTAAAAAGGATGACGGAAATAGATCCTCGTTTTGTGGTAAAACCATTCGCATATTTTATCAGAGAAGAAAAATGACATGAACTGTATATGTCTGAATATATAAACAACGCCTTATGTATAGCACATAATGAAGAACATGGTATCTATGATCCACTACCATATTATCATTTTGAAACATTTTCACCCAAAACAAGTAGTATAATCCACAAAAACATGATAGCTTTATTGGTACATTACTATGATAAAGAAAGAGGAAAATGATTGGCAGAAACACAGGTTTCCGGCAACGATTTTTTATTAACCAGAGAAGCAGAGATGAAAATAATCTGAGCAAGAAAATACATGGATATTTCATTTAACGAATATCTAGATCTTTTGAGAAAAGAATTTGTTATCGGAACAAATCGTACAGAAAGCACAATTTGAAAAGACATACTCATCAACCACAGATCCAAAAAATCTATGACACCGACAGAGATAGAAGAAGGAATACAAATAGGAATACAATTAAGTGAACAACATCAAGAAAAAAAATTATAATCTGATTTTTTCAATACTCGGCAAACTGATCCACGCACATGCATTACCATATCACGTCTTATCTATAGAGAAGGGCGTGATTTTTTTTGGATGCTTTAAAAAAACTAAGATACAATATGTTTTCGGTTGAGCCCATTTGTATGCTCAGTCCAAGGATCCATGAAAAGCTATACCTCCAGATCATCAATAGGTTGTAATTATTTCATGAAGCTCTTCATCGGTATAGTGATCATATTGAAGTACCTTAGCGACAGTAGCCGAAGCAGTAACCGGTTTAGCGGCATCTTTAAAATATACCGTATCTCAAGCCTTGATTTTATTCCACGGTGCGACTTTCATCATATATCGTCTAGATTCTATCGTCTTCTCTCCCGAAAGAATTTTTGGAATCAATTTCCGTTTAGGATTCATAATAGCAAGATGATCCATGATTATTTCTTGTATAAAAATATACTTGGCTTACCATGTTTATCTTTGATTACGTCATACGGTGTATGAACAGCAAATTGAAATGAATTAGAAATTATTATGGAATGAGTATTCATATGTTTGAAAATTCGTGGTTCAATCTCTGCCATTTGGACAGGAAGAAGATACGTGTAAATGTAGTCATAACGTTTGAGGTTAGCCTGAGAAAAATTTTGTTTATATAGGTTCAGTTTCTTATATCCTAAGACTCGATTAATCAGCTTCCCATAGAGATAGGGAAAGCGCTGGAGTTCGTACCCATCGCATTGCAATCAAAAGGTTTCAGCAAAAAATCTCATTGCCTTACCATCACCACATCATAAATCTATCAGCTTTTTTCAACGAACTAATTTTAAATGATGTTTCATCAGACGAATATGCCTATTGAATGAAGGAACATACATCGCTGACTTATCTTTTTTAAACATAAAAACGAGCAATCCGAAGATCACCCGTCATGAAAAAAACATAATAGCAATAAGTAATAACGAAAGTATAATTTGTTTACCTATCATATAACCAAGTTTTAAAATTGAAAATTAGAAATTGAAAATTATCATTTATGATGTGGATTATGTACCACAACACCCTTTCCTCTACTGGTTCGTTCTCCTCGTTTAGCTTTGAGTAATACTCTATATTGTCGTGAATATTGTGCCACACTGAAAATCGTTGTAGTAACGATGTAGAGACCTACACCAGTCTGCATACTGTAAACGAATGAACCGATCATAATCACCAAAAAATAATTCATCATTCACATCATCTTTCCCATATCAGGTACTTTCTGTCCTGGAATATCTGGTGTTGCTGGTTTAGCAATAGTAGTAAGTTTAGTTTGAAGAAACGTAAATATTCAAGCCACAATAGCGAGGATAATATTTTTGGTTCATAAAAGATCGATACCAAAGAAATGAGTATTGATAGCTCCACTAGTAAGTGCATTAGATTCTATATAACGAGCACCAAAACTATGGAAGAAACTATACAACCATTCTGGTGGAATAGTAGCAGCAGCCATATGTCTGATTACATAATACAACCCGATAAAAACTGGGATTTGGATAAGCATCATCAAACATCATTTGAATGCTCACTTACCATCGGTTTTGAAAACTTTCATAGTTTCTGCAGACAATTTTTTTGGATCGTCTTTATATTTTTCTTGAATCTCATTCAATTTTGGTTGAAGTGCTCCCATACCTTTTTGCATATCATTACCAGCAAGTGATTGTTTAATCATAAGCAATCTAATGGTAAGCGTCAACAATATGATAGCAACACCCAAGTTACCACCAAATATAGCCAAAAATATCGCCAAAATATTGAAAATAGGACGGTACAAAATCTCTGTAAACAACATTCCTAACATAATTTGATTTTATATAATAAAATTATTCTAAATTCTATTTTTTTGATTCTAAATTCAAAATTCTAAATTTTTACTACATACTCATAACTTCATCAGCTTTATTTTTGATAAGTTCATCGATTTTTTCGTTCATTGATTTTACCAATACATCGATATCTTTTTCATTTCTCTTACTTTCATCTTCACCAATTTCTTTGGCGTCGAAAATAGTTTTATTATCTTTCATAGCTTCTTGTCTAGCCATTCTAATACGTCATTTCATTTCTTCACCCATACTTTTTACTTGTTTAGCTATTTCTATTCTTCTCTCTTGCGTCAATGCAGGTATTCTTACGATAACATAACTTCCTTCATTTTGTGGAGTCAATCATGCATTAGCATCATAAATAGCTTTTTCTACGTGTTTGAGTTCATTTTTATCTCGTGGTTCTATTTTGATTGTTTGTGCGTCCATGAGAGTTACATGAGCGATTTGAGGAACTTTCATAGGTCCATATGATGCTTCTACGGTAATATTTTCTACCAATCCAGCTGAAGCTCTTCCCACTTGTAAAGCCTTAAGTTCTCCTACTAAAAATTGAATAGCTTTGTCCATTTGTTGACGATGTGGTGTCAAATCCATACGTTTATTCCAGTTACAAAGTAAATCAGGAAATATAATAACAAATCAGTTCGAATTTGCAACAATAAAGAAACTAAAGTCTCCATTGTAATTTCAAAGGATTTCCTTAGTATATAGAAGTTATATAAAGCGTTCTCGCTCTTCATATGTCCTTCCAGCGTAATTACTCTAGGACATCCTAAGAGTGCCATGGATAGGCGAACAAGGTAGCTGAGACACAATAAAAATCCGATACTTTTTGAGGATTTTCATGATGTCGAAGCTATAACGATGATTTTTGATACATAAAATACAAGCGTAAGCGAAGTAATGTATGATTTCAAAAACAATCGGTGTATGAAGAATCATGAGAGCTTTTTTTTATTAAGAAAAAACTCGACGCCATATATCATTTTATTAATTTCCAACAAAACAATGACAGAATTTAAAGATCTTTGAATCTGAGAAAAAACATTAGCAGCGTTGACGAAAAAATGATTCGTTACACCATCTCCGATCCAAGAAAAAGTTATTCCCCTCCTTCTTCAAGGAGAAAAAAACGTGATAGGACAAGCAGCAACCGGTACCGGAAAAACTGCAGCTTTTGGTATTCCTTTGATCGAAAAACTTACCCCAGGTGGTAAAGTACAAGCACTTATTCTTGCACCGACAAGAGAACTTGCGACACAAATCGCAGAAGAAATAGATTCTATGCAAGGAAACAAATGATTGAAAATCATGGCCATCTACGGAAAACAATCGTATGAACTTCAGCACAGAGCATTGAAAAGAGGAATTGATATCCTCGTAGGGACACCAGGAAGAATAATGGATCACCTTGGACGCAAAACATTGGATCTGAAAGATATTTCTTATTTCATTCTCGACGAAGCAGATGAGATGTTGGATATGGGATTTATCGACGATATCGAAACAATTTTCAAAACAACAAATCCTGAGAAAAAAGTATTATTATTTTCTGCAACAATGCCGAGAGAAGTCTTACAAATCGCAAAAAAATATATCGGTGAATATGAATTAGTAGAAGCAAAAAGTACAGACACAACAGGAGAAAACACTGATCAAGCATATTTTGAAGTGAATGAAAGAGACAAATTTGAATTACTTCGCAGGATCATAGATACAGAAGCATGATTTTACGGTATCATTTTCTGTCACACAAAAGCTGATGTAGATGGATTAGTCTCTAAGTTGAATGACGAATGATATAGTGCAGAAGGGCTTCACGGCGATCTCGCACAAAAACAAAGAGAACATTTCCTTCAACGTTTCAAAGACAAAAAAGTAAATATTTTGGTTGCGACAGATATCGCAGCAAGAGGAATCGATGTAAATGATGTGACCCATGTTATCAATTATGCGATACCACAAAACGCTGAAAGATACACCCACAGAATAGGAAGAACAGGAAGAGCGGGAAAAGAAGGAACGGCGATTACGTTCATCACACCCAAAGAATATAGTAAAATGTCCTACATCAAAAAGGTAAACAAAGTTGATATCAAAAAATGAGTAATACCAGATATCAAATGAGTTATCGAAAAGAAAAAAGATAGATTGAATGAAAGTATCCAAGGCGTACTTGAAAAAGAAAGTCACAAAAATTATGTAGAGATAGCTGATAAATTAATAGAAAACAGTGATCCTCGTGATGTAGTTGCAGCGCTTTTGAAGATGCATTATGAAAGTGATTTCGATCAAAGCAAATATCGTGATATTACCGAACAGACAAGAGAAAATAGATTTGCAAGCAAATCAGGAACAGGAGGACAGACAAGATTGTTTGTCGCATTAGGAAGAAAAGAAGGATATACATGACGTTCACTTTTGGAAATGATTACCAAAGAATCTGGAGTCGAAGGCAGAGATATCGATGATTTGAAAATGATGGACGATTTTTCGTTTATCAGTGTATCACCAAGCAACGCAGAAAAAATTACTGGGGCTTTTGAAAACAAAACTATCAACGGAAAAAAATCAATCATCAATAGAGCAAAAGAAAGCGACTGAGGATGAGCGAGATGAGGAAGAAGACCAGCAGATAGATGAACGTGAGATAGAAGATCATTTGGTAACAGACCAAGTTATCCTAGAAGAGAGTTCTGAGACAGACCTTCGTATCCAAGAAGAGACCAAGGGGAATCTGGAGCTCGCGGAAAGAATGGTGATAGACCAGCTTACCCTAAAAAAGAATTCTGAGAGAAGAAATCATATGGACCCTCGTCCACGCATGTGGGAAAAAGAGAATTCTGACCCTCGTCCACGCATGTGGGTAAGAAAGAATTCTGAGCAAAAAGAGACTTTGGGGCGAAAAAAACATTTGGAGATAAAAAAGACTATCCACCGAGAAAGTCGTTTAAAAAATAATAACGTAAGGGAGGGTTTAAAACGCTCCCCTACAAAAATAAAAAATAACTCTGTTCAAACAACAGAGTTTTTTTAATAATATCAACAATCAGTGAGTAGAAAATGTTTTTTGTGCGTTGTGTTTTTTTTTAAAACAAAACCACCAAACAAGAAATGCGCTCCCAACTATCACAGCACAGATTTCAATAACCCAAACACGCTGCTCATAAGCAGAAAGTAAGGGAAATTGATGTATAGCATGTATAAAAGCATATACATATGCTTTAGGGACAAACACTAAGAACACCAGCAAAAATAAGAGAACCAAGCCGATGGCTTGAAATAATTTTTTCATATTTCCTCCTTTTGTTAGAACAATATATATACGGATTTCCTGATAAATTTCTAGAAAAAACACATAAAATAATTAAGATGATGACACTATAAAATCAGTGATATATTATTTAGATCATGAAAAAAAAGTAGATGAATTAATGTTCAACAAACGTACAAGTTCTTGTTTATATGCACAAATAGTATGATCACATTGTGTTTGTGTGCGACAATGTTTTTGTAACCTTGTAGCAGCAGCAGCTCAATTAAAAAGGTTATCATGAGCAAGTACAGGGGTGTCTGTAGTCACGATAAATCAATGTCAAAAAGATGTATAGGAAAATCCAAGGGAACAATTTTTTTCTTCTTGAGGAGTACTTCTCATAATCAAATACTAGTAATTAAAATATATGAAGATATTTTTTATAAAGGAATCGGCAGCATTTGCTACCGAGTTTAAGAAATTAGATACTAATTTCAGGATAAAATAAATGCATTAATGTTTTTAAATGTTTCTCATCACGAGGACAAGCAACACTATTTTCCCCGAACAATTTCGTCAAGGTTCCCAAAGGAGCTTCTTCTATAGTATTCGGACCAACGAAAGCAATCAAATCTGTGAGTGCATGTTCTTTTTCTAGGAGGACAATTCTTACAGGAGATTTTATAAGTATAGCAACAGCCATATGATTAAGCTGACAATACGTATCTTTTAAAATTATCTCCAAATCACCCCTACTCAAAATAGTTTCTTTGATTAATGCTGGACGAAGAACAAATGCCTTATCACGAAGTAATGCCTTAATTTTGGGGAAATCACTAGTAACACGATTAAAAACAAAAAGAAGTGTTTTTTGATCTCGCATAAACATGTTTTTTTATTGTTATTATTTTGTTTTTTGACAAAAAATACTATAAATATATAAACAACAAAGTCAAGAGATCTTAGTCAGGGTTTCTCATTGAAAAATTATAGTGAATAACTAGACTCGAAAAAACAATGAACGATGAATAATGAAAAATGAAAAATGAGGGATTTACTAGGAATGAACTATTGTAAATTACAATAGTCAATAATGATACAATTCACACATTATTCATTATTAATTTTAAATTATTAATTAAGTTTGAAATGTCATTAGCAAACAAGTATCGTCCACAAACCTTTGATACCATCATCGGACAGAATCATATTACAGAAATTCTCAAAGCACAAATGAGCACACACAAACAAATGCATCATAATTTTTTGCTCTTCGGACCAAGAGGAACAGGAAAAACAACAGCTGCAAGAATCTTAGCCAAAGCACTCAACTGCTTAAACTTGCAAGACGGAAATCCGTGCAATACTTGTGCAAACTGCCAAATGATTAATGAAGGAAAAACACTAGATTATGTAGAGATCGATGCCGCTTCACATACCGGAGTAGAAAATATTAGAGAAGAAATTTTGGATAAAGCTGCGTACCCACCCGCAAGTCTCAAAAAGAAAATCTACGTCATAGATGAAGTACATATGTTGAGTAAATGAGCATTTAATGCATTATTGAAAACTATCGAAGAACCGAGAGACAATGTCTGTTTTATCCTTGCAACTACGGACATTCAAAAAGTCCCTGAGACTATTATTTCTCGTTGTCAGGTATTCAATTTCAAAAAGGTAGACAAAAACGAGATGAGTAAACATCTCAAAAGCATAGTAGCACAAGAAGAGTTGATCGCAACAGATGAAGCGATAGATTTGATAGCAAAAATATCTGAATGATGCGTTCGTGACGCGGTCAAATACATAGACCAAGTGAGCGTTCTCGGAAATATTGATGAAGCACATATTACAAAATTTCTCGGCGTAGCGTCAGAGACATTGATCAAAGATTTCTTAGGATTGATACAAGGTGGCGATGCAAAAATTATTTTTGAAAAAGTAGATGAGATTCATAATCAAGGAATTGACTTGAATAACTTTGCAAAACAAACGTTAATGCACATTGATGAAATTTTTCTTGAAGATATACAATTTTCTACCCAAATATCTGAAACATTCACGGATATTATTGGAAACATCAGATATTATCCATATCCTGCGATCGTCTACAAAGTCGCGATACATAAACATATTCAAAGAAACACAAAATAAATTTAGATATATTATCTACTATCCATGGAAGAAAACGAAAAAACGTTTGAAAATATTCTCGTTCAATTGATAGAAAAAATAGAGAAACCATCTATCAAAAACAGCCTCAAAGACACCCTGATAATAAACAAAATCACCAGTGATGGAGTGTATATTATCACCATCAGTAAAGTAGCACAACTGATTTTTAGTAATAATGAAAATATGAAACATATCGAAGATAAACTCAGTGAAGTCATGGAAAAACCAATAGCTATCCACATAACATTTGAAAATAAAGACAGTTATTTTGCAAGGAAACTAGAAAACATCTAAGCTATGAATATAATATTTTTTTGAATAAAAAAAATGCTACCGTCAATAACGGCAGCACTATGATAAAAGTAATCTAAGAATACTGATTACAATTATTCTTTATTAAAGGTAACGATTTTGAATCCCTGGCGAACTCCTATAGTTGAGAAATCAGCCATCTGTTCTTGAGGAATATTACCCTTTATAAGGGTCCAGAAAAACTTATTCAAAAGGTCTATCTGGAACTCCAATACATCAATTTCTTCAGAAAGATTTTTGACAGTAAGAACATCCGGATGGTTTTCATCTATAGGAACACATAAACGGTTAGCTCCCAAAGAACGAGGTCCGATAGATAGTACAATACCTGAAGTAAAGAATGCATCACCACCTTCAAGCGTATCCTTTTCTTTCTTTTTGGATTTTTGTTCTTCAAACAAGGTGGAATACACCGTCCAGAGAGCTTTTTCGAAATCCGTCATTTCACGAATAAATACTTCGCCGTCTTTGAGTTCAGCATCTTCATCAATGAATTGTTTGGATTCCATAATAGCGATTACCGGCTCCAGAAAGGTACCTTTTAACGAAACCTGCAGCATTTCTTCCAGCGACATCTCTTCAGCACCCGGGAACAATTCAAAGATTTCAAGTGTATCAATCTCCGTTGAGGTGGTAACCTGAAAGTCTGAACATAACATGATATCTTCCAATCCCAATTTTTGTACATTCAACCGTGATTGAAGAAGACCGAACATGAGTTCATGAACCATTTCTCTGCCTTCGATTTCTTTTTTGATTTCAGTAATTTCCTTGATGAAAGGACAGTGATCTGGCTCCAATTCTATCAATGTAAAACAGAGACGGCTAGGGATGCCACCAGTGCAACTACCCAACGCTTCCATCTTAGCAACGATACCATCAGATTCCAAAACCGTCAAGCAAGCTTTCTCCAAAGGAGACATTCTCCCGATAATAATAGAACCGGCAGGGATCTCATTTTTAGAACTTACGAACTCTTTGGACTCCATGATTGCCAAAACTTTTTCAAATGCGGGAACTCCTTTGAGGAGCTCAACCAAAGATAATTTTTTTTTCTCTTCCATAAAAACTTTATTTTTTGTTTATTTTGTGAAAATACTATAAGTATTAGATAGATTAAGTCAAGAGAATATAAAAAAAGTAGCAATACAACTATTATAAGAAATACATCTTAATATTCTTCAGATTCAACTTCTTTTCCAAGATCATCAAGCAAAAATGCTAATCTTTGAAAAGGATCTTGATATTTTTGTATATAAGGATGTTTGATATCAGGAGGTAATATAGCCCAAAGAAAACGAGCATGAATTTTTCTTGTATGTCAGTCTTCAAATTCCAAGACAACAAAACTTTTTTCATCAATGACGTCGTTATCAATATTCTTTACTGTAATAATAACATTTTTTGCATTTACAAACTCGGTAAAAAACAGCTGAATATCATCTTTACTATTTTGATCTTTAAGTTTTTTGATAAAAATACGTCAAAAAAGTGGTGCATAAAAATCCAGATCATAAGCTTGAATATCTGTATGTACATAAGCAATCTGCTGTAAAGTTTGGTCAGTAATCTTTTTAATAGGTGTCTCAGTATTTTTTTGTGTATTAGAAAAATTATCAAGCGTAAGATATCAACTTCCAAACGCTTTCATGATAGTATTTTTACGTGCTCACTTTCATTTTCACATATACATATCATCGTATATAAAATTTTAATTAGTAGAAACTATCAACATGATTATCAGAATCAGACTCTTGATTTAACTCATAATCATCAAGAGATTTTGGAGAAGGATTTCAGAAAGAGCTCTCGATATCGCGGTAATAATCTAACATTCCATGAAGATCAGACATACTTGGACCAAAGTCTCAGACAGAGGTAGCAGACAAGAGTTTTTGAGTAAGATATCTTTCTATATACTTATGAGAAGCATTTTGAGTAAAACTAGTTTTTTCAAATGTATCAAGAATACTTTGGAAAAATTTTACGATATACGAATCTATAAATAAAAGTTCTTCAAAAGAAAAATCATTGAGTTTTTTATCAGAATCAAAAAAATCAGGAAACTTTTCGGTAAGATTATGCTCCAAAAGAGATCAAAGCGTAGTATGTTTATCGTCTTTAAGAGTAATAGTAATTCCATACAAAAATTTTATATCTTTCCATATAGTATCGAATATTTCTCTCTTTTGGATAAAGTCAGGAGTAATAATTAACGTTGAAAATAATATATCACGTTCTGATGGTAGTTGATGTATTGATGATACAATAGGAGAGAGTTTTTCCATATACAAAAAAAAATCAAATAAAGTTTTTATCTTATAAACATTTAAACAGAAAAGTCAATACAACTATGTAAGGTATACTTTGAATATTCTGATAATGAAATACAAAAAATTATATCTTAGAAGATAAATATCTGATGAAAATCATGATACATATCAATTAATGTAATACTTTTCTATATCCTCCTATATCACCTTTGAGAAATTTAGCGACTCTAGCTATAGTGGTTGAAGAAGCTCATGTGGTATGTTCAATTGCTTTGTAATTTTCACCAGCATGAAGTCTCTTTGCAATATCAAATCTAAGGGAAAATTCTGCGATTTCATCCTCAGTGAGAAGGTCTCTCAAAAAAGAGAAAACATCATGTTTATTTTTCAACGAAAGAAATGCTTCCTGGAGATCCAAAGAGATTTTTTGTAAATGATGTGAGTCCATAAGATATTTTTATAGATAAATATACGTATATATACTGATTAAAAACTTTATTACAATAAAGTATTGCAATAGAATAAAAAATCAATATACTTTACTCAGATAAAGTATTGGCGGTCGTAGCTCAGCTGGTTAGAGTGCTTGCCTGTGACGCAGGATGTCGCGAGTTCGAATCTCGTCGACCGCCCCATTTCATTTATCATTATGTCAAAACTATGATAGTAACTATCAATAAGACACTTCATCTCCACTATGTCTTCCATCGCAGATAAGTTTTTCCGATAATAAATTTATATATGCTCCCGGGAAGATGGGAGTTTTTTTATACTATAATTATATAAAAATGTGTGAAAAAATAAGCGATATTTGAGAAGCCATAAATAAAAACATTGATATAATACAAATAACAATTACACAAGATCTCAAAGAAAATATTGATAGTAATATATCCAAAGAGCAAGATGAAGATGAAGAAAACTATATATTATGACTAGCATAGTTATTTCAACCACGCCTTCACTATTCTGATATTAAAATGAAAGGTTTTTACTTCTTCGAAAATGAATTTGTCATCATATAACTGACGCAAAACATCTACTTGCCACGTCATCATTTCTAGAAACATTACTAAATTTTTGGGGTGTAATCAGATAATCTGATCCAACATTATCTTGTAATAATCTAGTCCATCATCTCATCCAACAAAGGCGGGTTTTGGTTCTCGTTTTTTGACATTATCTGATACATTCGCTTCAAATGTTTCTTCTGGTATGTATGGTAAATTAGCTACAATAACCGTAGTGCCATCAGGCAATTCACTGATTCAGCGAACCAGGAAATCGAGCAAATCTGATTGGAAAAAATCTACCTTTCAAGAAAAGTCAGTGATTAATTTTTGATAATTTCTTTTGGCAATTTCTAGTGCATCAGCAAAATAATCTGAAAATATTGCATGAGAAAAATACGTAGGATTTTGAAGTAAAACGGAAATTCAAAGCACCCCACAACCCGTTCAAATATCTAGAAGAAGATTCTCTCCTAATTTTCAATTTTCAATTTTCAATTTTCAATTAATATATTCCGTCGTTGCGGTAATCATGTACTCAGTTTCTGGCCTTGGAATAAGTGTCGCTTCATTAACGAAGAATTCTTTTCAGAAAAAATCTACATGACCAAGGATATATTCTAATGGTTTTTTGTCTTCTACATATGACTTGTAAGCAGCAAGTACTTTTTGTATAATCTCATCAGATAATTCCTGATCAGTATTGGTTCGCAATTCCTCTCTTGAACACTGCAAAAACGTACAAAGAAATTTTTGAAGAACAAATTTTTCTGTAAGATCAACACGTCACAATAACGCTCAAAGCTTCATAACTATCTTTATAATAATAAAACGAATATATGAATACTAAATTTACCAAAACAAAAACCGTACACCATATTTTGCCAGAATTTCACAAACTGCTTTTAGAGATTGAAAAACAGCCGCTGATTTCTATATTTATTACCAGAATAAGTCCGAAATGATATAATGAGGAATTATCTTGGTAATAATTACATATGTTTCAATAAAAATATGAATTACATTTTTAAGGAACATATGGAATAATACCAGGAAGAATCTCCAGACAACAAAAATGATCGTCTGAATTTCGCTTCAAAATATCATATACTACTACAAGCGGTATCAAATGCATTATGAGTAAAGGTGCAACGGCACAAGAACTCTTTATAGTTTGCAATGAAAAAGATACCGAAGAAGTTATACAATATTTACATAGTTTTATCGTTTAGTCGTACCTTCGTGAATATAGTTCGACCAATCATCACAAGTATCTTATTAGTATATGTACGAATCCGGATCATAAATACAATTTTTTCGCAAAAAAAAATCAAAATCCGAATAACCCTCAAAGTATTTGGACTCGGCATCATCATAGTAGGATCACTCTTCGCATATACGTATTTATTGTGATTTATGGGACAGCAAAACCTAGCTTTAACAAATATTATAGACACCAAAAGTTTATTATTATTCGTAGCATATTGCACACTATTTGTTGTCCTCGTAACGATTTTCTTTACTCTGAGACACAATAAAAACACGAAACTTCCTGAGGGTTTTTATGATGTCGAAGGTATACCGACGACTTTAGATACTTCAACTTTAAATGAAGTGCAAAAGTTGGAGATATCTAAAGCGGTTCGGTACAGAAACCGATACAAAAGAATTGCACAAATACTTCTTATCTGATCCATTTTTTTCGTAGCACTCGCCTACGGAGGATTCCTTGTAGGAATAAACACATTGATTCTCTATTACTTAGTTTCCGCTTATGCAGAGGAGTATATGAAATATTCGGCAGGAAATAATATGTTTCTCGCAAATAAAGAACCCAATGAAAGCAATCTAATCTTTTTCTGTATCTTAGTCTGATTGTGATTTAGTGCAGTGGAAAATGTGTTGTATATAGCAAATAGTATCATCAATCATGAAAACGTAAACATTATAAATATGTTGATCGGTAGAGGATTGGTAAGTACATTGATTCATATCGTCTCTACAAGTCTGATTGCATTCATTATGATCAAAACCAAAAAAACCAATAGCATTATTGTGCCCGTTATCCTAGGTATCATTGGAGGGTTTTGACTCCACAGCATCTATAATCTAAGTTTACAATATAGTCTAAGCTACATAACGATTCCGATAGTTATTCTTGCATTTTTCTTGATGACGTATCTGACGTTTCAGTCTGATATAATCTATAGTTCATCAACCAAATAAGTTCTCCTTGATAGGTAAATTGTTTCCAAAAAAAATAATATATAAATGACTGATTTTATTCTATGACCTATTACTACCATGGAACAATCTTCTATGTCTTTCAAAGAGCTTGCAGAAAAATTAGATATATTCGACCAAGAACGTAAATGGATCAATCTCAGCCCTGAAGATTTAGCAAAATCAATTATGCTTGAATGAGCAGAACTATTGGAACATTTTCAATGGGACACAACATTAAAAAACAAATGAAGAATTCCAATGGAAAAAAATAAGGAAGAAATGTGATATGAAGCTGCAGATATATTAATTTATTTGATGAAATTTTGTCGTGAAACACAGATAGATATTATAGATATAACACTAAAAAAAATAAAGAAACTACAAAAAAAATATCCTGTAGGATATAACAATACCAAAGATGATAAACCAAATCATGAAGCTTATCTTAAAATAAAGAAAGCCTATAGAGAAAATAAATAAAAATCAGATAGAAAAAATAAGTAAAAGAAAAACTAATTATTTTTTTGCTGATCTAAATATTTCCATAAGATCATATTCTGTTCCACCAGAAGTATACACAGATTTTAGTAGTAATAATGTTTGGTGAATTCAACGTTTACACTCACGTTCTATACGTTGTTTGATAAGAATCATAGTTGGCTTTGGTTTGTATAGCTTATACAATATTGAATTGAATTATAGTATTTCATATGTTACGATACCAGTTATCATAGTAGCATCTTTTTTATTAACATATCTATTCTTCAAATCAGATAGGTTGTATAGAAAGAGATAAAACATTTCTATTACTATTGACATTTATTACTAAATAATTATAAAAATAGTAAATTTTATCATTTATTTGATAATTTATCATAATGTCGCTAACAGAAAAATCTTGAAATGAAGGACTTTTTACTCCAGATGAACTCAAAATTGTATACAACTCACTAAATGGGAAGTGAGATACTATCGCTAGTGGAAGAGAAATTACCACGAAACATATAAGACGTGCTTTGAGTAGAGCATTTAAATATAACTCTACAAAAATTATTTCAGAAATTCAGAAAAATATAGAGAAAAAGAAACTTTCTGAAAAAGAAATTCATATATTAAGATATACGTTAATTGGCCAACTTGAAAAAAAATACAATATAAAGACTTCTTTTGTAACCTTTGAAGATATCACCAAAGATGATGATGAAACTTTTATAAAAAAGATTTCCGAAGAAATATATCCTCAAATTAAAAAAGATACTGCTCAATCACATAGAAATTCCTCTGAAACAATGAAGTTTCGTAAATGAGATGATATCGAAATGAATAGAAAAGCAAATGATCAATATAATATCTCGAAAGCTTGAAGTAGAGGAAAAATAGTTGGTGTTAACAGTAATAACTACTATCATGTAGAATTCTCATATTTTCCTGAACCTTGAAATAGAGTACCTCAAACATTTGAAATACATAAAGATTACATGATGCTTATGACACCCAGAACATTAGAAGACTTTTCTGCAATGGTTCGTATGTCACTGAAAGAAAATATAGACATATCTATTACAAAAAAAGAGATAAGAAAGTATGAAGAGAAATATGAAACTTTGGGTCTAGAAAAGTTAATTGCTGAGGGGATGTTTCTTCCGGTTGATAAAAAACATTATGCTCTAAATTTTGGGGAAGTAACAAAATTTGTGGCTCCAAAACTCCATGCGATGTATTCAGATCCCACGCTTTATTCATCAGCCGTCATGTTTGAGCCGCCAGCAGAAAGACAGCCAAATGTACTTAGATTGCAGCTTACTGATGGGTGTGATCACAATAAGTGTACCTATTGTAATGGATTTAACTGAATAAAACATTGTCAAAAGACTAAGGAAGAATTTATTCAACATACAGATAAAGTTTTAAGCTCTTTGGATGGATATAAGGGAGAAATAAATAGAGTTTTTATTGGTTCATGAAATGGCTTAGACGTAGATCAAGAAACACTGAAGGCTTGTGTACAATATGTGAATAGAAAATTAAATCTAAAAAGGATAGCTATCTATGCAAATACTAAATCTATTTTGAGCAAAACTCGGAGAGAGCTAAGGGCTCTTAGAGAGTCATGATTGTCTTGTATTTATCGATGAGCAGAGACTTGATCTGATGGGGTACTTCAGTATGTGAATAAGGGATGTACATTTGAAGAAATGCTTAAAGCCTGAGAAATGATAAATGATGCAAATATGGATTTGTCAGTTATGCTCATGCCAGGACTTGGAGGAAAACGTTATTCAGAGGAACACGTGAAATGAATAATTACGTTGTTAAATTCAGTAAGGTTTAAATTTATCACCTTAATGGCAATTAATCCACCTGAGGAATCTAGATACAAAAAAATAATGGCCAAGGAAATAGCAGAGTGAAATAATAGACCATTAACCGATGTAGAAATTGTAGAACAGGTAAGGGAAATTATCAAAAACACATATCCCAACTGACAAAAAATCTGAATGTATGGGAAAGAAATAGATATTGTATGATCTAATCCTATCAATTTCAGTGAAACATTATATGACGATGGGAAAAGAGAAATTATAAAAACATGTAATAATTATATAAAAGATAATCAATAATTTCAGACAACAGTAAAGAGTGATGTAAGTAAATATAAAAAAGAATAACGATAGTATTTTCATTATTTTTGGTTTATTCTTTTTTTGTTTTTCTAAATACTTCCATAAGATCATGTTCTGTTCCACCAGAAGTATACACAGATTTTAGTAGTAATAATGTTTGGTGGATTCAACGTTTACACTCATGTTCTATACGTTGTTTGATAAGCAAATACGATTCAAATAATTTGATGTCTTGATAGTCTTGAACTGCATTATAAGTAATCATAAAATATAATTAAAATATAAAATATTTTCTTTTCAAAAAAAATCCACCCATGATTGGGGGACGTGTTTTTTTTTTGGAAACCTCCACCAGGATAATTTTAATCACCAAAAAAACAAGTGAAATGAAGTTTTTTTTGATGATTAAATTATACCGACGATTTTAGATGCTTCAATTTTAAAAATAATAAAAAATTGGAGATTTCTAAAAGAGTCGCGTATAAATTTCAGTGAATTAATTTCAAGAGTTTATTGTATAAAAAAGAGTAACTGAAAAAACTACCCGGCTAAAGGTAGTTTTTCTGATCATTTAATCAGTAGTAATAAAAAGAGATAAAGACATGGTCGGGTAGTAGGTATTAAGTTCATTATAGGTTAGAATGGTGGTCTATCCCCACCTTCCGGTAGGGATACCTTGTTACGACTTAACCCCAGTCATCGGTTCTCTCCTTAACCCGCATGGCGAATCTTTAGAGAGCCCCAACTCCCATGGTTTGACGGGCGGTGAGTGCAAGGAACAGGGACATATTCACGGCGACATGGCTGATTCGCCATTACTAGCAATTCCAACTTCATGTAGTCGAATTCCAGACTACAATCCGAACTGAGGGTAGCTTTGAAGATTTGCTCCACCTTACGGTATCGCTTCTCGCTGTAACTACCCATTGTATGATCTATGAAGCCCCAGACGTAAGAGGCATGAGGATCTGACGTCATCCTCTCCTTCCTCCCGCTTACGCGGGCAGTCTCGTTAGACATATTTAACTAACGATGAGGGTTGCGCTCGTTACTAGACTTAACTAGACACCTTGCGGCACGAGCTGACGACGACCATGCACCATCTGTGAAAAGCGCTGTATTGCTACAGCTATACGACTTTCATCGTAGACACAATCCATGTCAAGTCTGGGTAAGATTTTTGGCTTAGTATCCAATTAATCTAGATCATCCACTGCTTGTGTGTTCCCCCGCCTATCCCTTTGAGTTTCATTCTTGCGAATATACTACTCAGGCGCCTTGCTTAACGTGTTAACTTACGGCACCTCCATAACTTTTGTCATAACATTACGCTATAACAAGAGTTATGGAGACACCTAGCAAGGATAATTTACAGCTTGAACTACCGGGGTATCTAATCCCGTTTGCTACTCAAGCTTTCGTCCATCACCGTCAGAAATATCATAGTTAGCTGCTTTCGCTTTCGGCGTTCTTTCCGATATCAACGCATTTCACCGCTCCACCGGAAATTCCACTAACCTCCAATATTCTCTAGATATATAGTATCTATTCCCTTTCCACGATTGAGTCGTGGTATTTGAAAACAGACTTATATATCCGGCTACGGACACTTTACGCCCAGTAAATCCGGATAACGCTTGGGACCTACGTATTACCGCGGCTGCTGGCACGTAGTTAGCCGTCCCTTATTCTTGGTGTACCGTCATTCGTCTTCCACCAAAAAAGGAGTTTACACACCGTAATGCGTCATCCTCCACGCGGAATCGCTGCATCAGGCTTTCGCCCATTGTGCAAGATTCCCCACTGCTGCCTCCCGTAGGAGTATGGACCGTATCTCAGTTCCATCGCGGCCGGACATCATCTCAGACCGGCTACCCGTCAAAGGCTTGGTAAGCCATTACCTTACCAACTACCATGATAGGACGCACCCTCCTCCAAAAGCGATAAATCTTTCCTCACATCGGATTTTCACCATCGTGAGCATATTGAGAATTAGCTACATCTCTATAGTTGTTCTCAACTTTTGGGCAGATTAAGTACGCGTTACTCGCTCGTTTGCCACTGGTTTTATCCTGTATTGCTACAAAACAAAACTCGTTCGACTTGCATGTGTTAGGCGTTCCGCTAGCGTTCATCCTGAGCCAGGGTCAAACTCTTCATAAAAACCATGCTTTATCTCTTTTTAATGCTATTAATGATCTCTACAGACTAGTTGAATTGATCGATAAGCGTAAATTTTGAAAACAGTGAGAGGGATATGGGGGTTGAAGAGTTTATTTTAAACTTCTCAACTATCTCCACGAAGTCGCTTATTGCAATTTGATCTATTCATCTACTGTAATGGTGGCACTAATCTACTTTCCCAGTACTGACAGTACAAGTATCATCGACCGGCAAGGACTTAACTTCTGTGTTCGGAATGGGAACAGGTATTTCCCCAAGCCGCGTCAGTACCACCGTTAGAGTAAACGAAAAATCTACTATAATGAAAAGATCATTTAGTACAATAGCATAATATATTACGTACAAAAAAAACAATAAATCTCGCTCGATCTATTAGTATGTCTCTGCTAAATCCGTTACCGGACGTACACATAACACCTATCAACCTCATAGTCTATAAGGGATCTTACCTCCGAAGAGAGAGCAATCTTATCTTGAAACAAGTTTCCCACTTAGATGCTTTCAGTGGTTACCTTTTCCCAGCGTGGCTATCCAGCTGTGCCACTGATGTGACAACTGGTTAACTAGAGGCTAGTCCATCCCGGTCCTCTCGTACTAGGGACAGCGTTTCTCAAATTGCTTGCGGTTACAGTAGATAGGGACCGAACTGTCTCACGACGTTCTGAACCCAACTCGCGTCCCGCTTTAATAGGCGAACAGCCTAACCCTTGGGACCTTCTACAGCCCCAGGATGCGACGAGTCGACATCGAGGTGCCAAACGGAGCCGTCGCTATGAACGCTTAGGCTCCATTAGCCTGTTATCCCCGGAGTAACTTTTATCCGTTGAGCGGATCCCCTTCCAC
>JAPLUU010000003.1:0-16954 GCA_026397515.1 candidate division SR1 bacterium
CTTTGCGAAAGGCGAAGGCTCATAGATAGAAACATTTAATAGTTCTCTCGTGTTGATGACTCTGAGCAAAATTTCCATGCCCGGTCGTTTCGTAGCATCATCAGGACGAATATCCTGTGGAATTCTTCTCAGACGCTCGAATACTGCTGTGCCAACTTTGGACACAATTTTCGTTTTGTTGATAAAATTTACACTCATGGGGTTTTATTTTTATATTTTTTATGTATTTTCTTATATATATATTTACTATTAAATGTCAAGTCCTGCAATATTACCCCATCCTACCCTTCCCCTGAAACATGGGAAGGAAAAAATCGCCCCTTTGTGAAATTTATCCCGCAAGGCGGGAGAGGGGTCGGGGGAGTAAAAATAAAAAAAATTATTCTTAAAGCTCTTGCATAACGGTTTTCATATGCATGTGAAGTTCTTTTATTTTGTAGGTCGGCAGGGTGATTCCAAGTTTACCAAAACCACTATAGGTCGGAGAAACTGTCCACTGTCTGATCTGAAAACTTTTGATTCCTCTAAATTCAGAAATAAAAACCTTAAAACTTTCTGATCATATATTCACGGATCAATATTCTTTGAGCATATAATTTGTCGCATCGATAGATTGGATGATCGCGTTGAGCTGATTGGTTTCTGCGCGATTAAACGTCAGTAGTGATGTGTCTTTGGAGATACAGAGACAGGGTATTCATTTGACTGTTTTGACTTCTAAGGAGACATAATAATTTCCTGCAGTCTGTATTTTGTGAATCATGGGAAAATGTAGAATTTAGAAAAATAAATTTTAAAATTTAGTATTTAGTAGGTAACGAACTGGTTGTATGAAAATATAATTCAGATTTTATTTTTCCTGTTCGTTGGATCAAAAGTACTTCTTCATCCTCCTCTTCTTCTTCTCTTTCATCTTCATCATCATCGTCATTATCATCATCTTTCTCGTTGTAAGTTTTTATCAAAAGCGCAGAGAGATATCTTTGGTAGTCGTATATAAAGGTCATGGCAGGTCATGAGTAAATAAAGTAGTTGTAGCTTATGAAAGTATCCTAGCTTTTCAACGAAAAAAATGAATACACAAAAATCCCCACTCGGGGGATTTTGTTATCATACCTATTTTTTTCTTGTTATTCTTTTTCTTCATCACTCCCCAATACTTCTGATAATCTTTCAGAAAAAATTTCTGCTGTCGTCGGCTTGAAGATAAAGGTATCAAATACTGCCTGAGGTTTATATCAAACTGCACCACTCGTAAATTCTATGATCTTAGGAGGATTTTCTTTGTGCTGAGATTTGATCTCGGTAGCAAGCTCTACTGCATCCATTCATAATTTATATGGACTGAGTATAATGAGATCAAACAATTCTTTTTTTGCTACCTCTAATGCTTGAACTCAATCATTTACCAGAGTAATATTGTTTTTATCTACTCATGCAGTTTTCAAATAATATTCAACAAGCATGTTGCATGTTTCTGAGCGATCAGCAACTAATACTTTTTTATTTTTCATGGTATATTTGGTAAAAAAACTAAAAGATATTATTGGGTGTGTTTTTTTATGTATTTTTATTTCTATAGCAATATTATTTATTTCTTATTCCTGGATATCTTATTCTAGTTGCTTTACTCTTTTGTGGTTTACCGACAGGATAATGATGGATATATTTTTTGTATGGGTTGCTTGGATTTTCTAATAATACATCGATACAATCTTCTCTATATGATTGAATCATTATTGTCATATTTTCTAATTTTTGGAGTGCTTCTGCTTTGAGTTCTTCTGGCATACCGAATTCTCCTATACTTCATCTCCCCATACTCTGTCATGCTTCAACCACAAGGATAGTTTTTCCTGTGAGATGTTGAGGATGACTTATCATCAAGGTCTCTAAAATCACGTCATGCATATTTTCGTGACATCATACAACAATCACTCCTGGAGTTTTTTGTATATCAGTCATTTCAGAAATTGCCATTTCAGAAATTGCGAGCAATTTATTTTCTCTACGCTCTTCTTCGGATTGGGTAAAATAGGGTAATGTTTTGAGTTCAGTTATATTCATATAATCTTTTATATACATTTACTAGTAAATGTCAATACAATAGATAAAAAATCATATATACAGTTCTTCACTACTAAAATCATCTTTTTTTATCTTTTTTGTTTGAGATATCTTCAAAATATTACTATTGACTTCTATCTATAAATATGTATATTATTTTCAACAAAAATAAAAAAAAACTAAAACAATATACTAGTATGAACAGAAATGAATTTAAAATTGTAGGGATATTTATCGTTATCATGCTTATCCCTTGGATCATCCTCTTTAGTATCCTCGGTACGGGTGACGTTGGAAAACTCTGGAAAGTAATGACCGGAGGATTCGAATGGATCTTTATTATCGTCGTATTATTGATTGTATCCTTCGTGCTTCATAAGAAATACCAACAAGTATTTACGCTCCTGGAATATATAGGAGGCTCTATCGCGTTGGTTATTTCTGCGCTCGCTACCATCATGTTATTGTTCTATTCGACCACCAATTTGGCGGACGATGATAGAATAAATAGCCACATCGCATATGTGAAATGGGAAGAGCATCATGAAAGCTCGTATGAAGAATGCACGTCAGAAGATAAAGATGGCAACTGCGAACACTATGAAACTCGTTGCAGTTATGTGCCTGATGTCTATATGGCATGTGACAGTGTAGGAAATGTTTTCTCCATCACCCGCGAACAATTCTTCGCGATCGGGAAATACTTCGGTACTCCCATGGAAAAAAACTTTCATGACTATGCAAATGATCATTGTGATGATGGCTACTGGTATTATTACCGTTGGGGAGGCACAAAAAAAACAATTGTCCCCTCTGCCAAAAAACATCACTATGTGAACTACATCAAAGCCTCTCATTCCGTACTGAAATATTACGGGCAGATGAAAGGCTATGAAAAAGATCTTGCAAAATATCCTGATGTCTATGAAGGACCGTTTGGACCTTTCTATCTCAACCGGGTTATTGATCAAGAAAAAATTGTACCTCAATATTGGACGACCGCGGTGAATAACGAACTGTGTTATCACAACAGTTATTTAGGACCGAAACAAGAGGTAAATATCATCGTCTACTTCACCAAACACGACCGCAACTTCACCTATGCATTACATGAAGCGTGGTGTGGTGGTAAGAAGAATGACGTAGTAGTACTCATCGGCATGGATCATTTCCCCAACATCGCTTGGGTAGAGGTTATGTCATGGACACCGAATGCAGCATTCAAAATCAAGCTTCGTGATAAAATCCAAGCGCTCAAAACGATCACTGATCAAAACACATTCGTCAAGGCTGTGGTCGACCAGATCCGCGCTCCCGGTGAAGATGGATTTGAACGATTGCATATGACCAGCATGGAATATCTTATTGCAGATATTGTTTTACCATGGTGGGCATATATCCTCTCAGCACTTATTACCGCACTCGTCTATGCACCGCTGATGTGGTGGTTCTTCAGAAATGATATCACGGACGAATACAGCGAACGTTCATCTTCGCGCAATCGATGGACATCATATTCAAGATTTAAAAACAATTATTAATACTCACGTAAAACAAAAATCGAAATTTTTATGGAAAATTACAACAACAGCGCTACCAATAGCGCAAGTGGAACATCATTCTTCGGACAGTATAAAAAATACTTCATCTGGGGTATCGTAATCATCAGTCTTCTCTTCGTCATCATCTATCCCTGGCAAGTGTATAATTATTGTTCAACTACAGAAGTAGATGTACTTGCTATGCAGAACGATTGCAAAATCAACATGTCACAAGCGATGACCATGTCCAAGGGAAGTGACAAAATTCTTACCCGGGAAGAAAACAAATTGATAGAAGTGATGGGTATCGCTGTCGGCAGGTATAAAAATGCCGGTGATGCCTTCCTCTGGATTCAGGAGCAGAACTTACAAGTTTCTGCTGCCAGCTATCAACAAGTAAGACAAACATTGGAAATTTACTACGCGAAATTTTATGCCAAACAGGAGTCATTGAATGATATGGCACGTACCTACAAACGTAAAAGAGCTACCGCATTGTTTGGATTTGTATCACGGAAGTTTGGTTTTCCCACCAAGGAATATATCGACGCCCGTGTTGATGAAATGGTACTGGAAAAAGGCGTGAATTCTACCTATGAATCAAAAGACCGCACTATGCCTGAAATCCCAATGAGTGCAGGCGACACTACTAAGAAAAAATAACAGATAATTGATTGCATCATGACAGAGCCGTTGTTTACGGCTCTGTTTTTTTATTATCATTTTACCCGGGTACATACCCAATAACTTATTTGCAAAATTTAGACGTATTGTGTATAATTATAACAATTACTTTATTTCTGAACATTCTTATGGTCGACACTATCACTACTACACCAGACAAAGAATTTCCTACAAAGAAATCTCAGGAACAATTGAAACAGCAACTGAACGCTGTTGAGTCAGCATTGGGAAAAAATTTTCTATCTAAAGAAAAAAGCGAAGAAGCGCTTCGACTTTCTCTTGATGAATTGAAAGCGAATCATCCTGAAGCATACAAGGAATATCTTGCTGCACTCCGTCTCTGAACACACCACATTGATATGACCAATGAGTCGAATGTCGTAGAATATTCGTCTGAAGAATATCAGCAAATCTGTGATGCAATTTCAGAATGAAAATCTTTGTCCGATACATTGAAAAAAAAACTTTCATCAGATCAAAATCTCAAAAAATATCCTTTGAGTGTCATATTCTTTCCTGAAATCTACGAACGCATATATATCAAAAAAGAAGTTCCTCAACTCTATAAACTGGGTACAGAAACACGTGCCAGCGCGGTAAAAATAGATTTCGCTGACCGCTCATACATTGTCAAAGTTATGGAGTCCTCACCCGAGATACCGATGTCCGCAAAAGCAGGAAAGCTTGGTATCGGACCACAACAATTCACGAGTCTGAAAGATTATCTGACCGAAGAATTTATCGATGGAACACCGTTACTCAAACTTGATGAAGCTACCTGTACACCAGAATATATGAAAGCTTTAGGTATCGAATTTGGACAGGCTTTGAAAACATTACATGATAATGATATCTTATGTAACGATCAATTATTGACGAATGATTTTGGAAAATCACATACTATCATAGACAAAAGTGGTAAGATTCGTTTCATAGATTTCGGTGCATCGATTGATCTTTCTCACTTCCCTGATTTCTCTGATGAAGAAGTATATTCACTTTTGCGTACTGATTCTAATTTTTCTTTCCATTTGTTAAATTTCAACTTTATGGCAGCATGACAGGAAAAAGACCAAGAAACCCAAAGACTCATCGACCTCTATCGTTCCACCGTTATTTCTCAGTGTACCAGTAAACAAGAACTTATAGCAACAAAAGATTATCAACTTCTTGCTGAGGGTATCCATTTTCTCCAGCATCGTTTACCCAATGTAGAAGCATTTAGTGAAGGGGTAAGTGAGGTGATAAAGTTGTAATTTAAACGTAAAAAAACAAGAAAAAATAGAAAGATTTATTGCATCATGACAGAGCCGTTGTTTACGGCTCTGTTTTTTTTATGGTAATAAAAAAAAATATTATTAAAAAAAGGAGATAGCATACTATCTCCTCCCATGTATTAATACCGTCCATGAGGATCTCTTCTTGTCATATCCTTTCTCCACATGTTCGCACATATAGGGATCAGAATAAATGGTAGTACTATTCCTATCACGATACCTGGATACGGTGGTAACTCGTAAAGCAGAAATATCAGTGAACAACAGCCTGCACTTACTATGATAGGACCTAGACGAGCCAAAAGCAATCCAAAAGGATTATTCTTGCTCATCATATTTCCTGAAATAGTGATAATCAGACAGACCAAAACGCCATTGATCATTGCGAGTGCAAAGAACAGATACATGAACGTATCAGCCGTTGCGGTAAAAAATACTTTCACATTTTCTTTGCCGAGCAGCAAGGTAAATCCGACGGGTATCGTCAGAAACCACGCAATAACATGATTGGCTGTATAATGCCAGTATGCCGTAATCGCAGCAGCTAGGTTATCGTTTCTTACTTTGATTGATGCTCCGATTCCTTGACCGATGATAGCGGCTATAAATCCTGCTACCCCAGCTATCGCGAGTGCGCCATAGGCTTTTCCACCAACTGTCTGGATATCAATTATTTGGTGTACACCAAGGTTCCAGCTTGTATTCAGCCAATCGAAGACGAATATTAGGGCGAAAACTCCCAGAGCACCTCCGAACATTCTTGATAAACCCATACACAGGTATGGTCTGTATTCAACTTTTCTTTCCATATATTTTATGTTTTATTTGTTTTAGAAAAGATACATATTTCCTTCAAAAAGTCAACATTTAGTAAAAACCCCTATTAGATACACCTTACTTGGATCGTGTATAATTTCATTGTATTGACTTTTTATTGTAAATATATATATTAACAAAACATAAAAAATTACCCTATGAACGAACATCCAAGAGACATCAAGATTAAAAGGAATGCGTTCCGCTGCTTCGCATTTCTGGGCGCAATCATTTTTATTATGGGCGTTAGCTCTGAATTGCCTGCTTCGTTATTCAAATTCTTGTACTATATATTTCCAACCATGTTATTTCTGGTATACATTGGTATTCTGATTGGTTGTTTCAAGAATTGGTTTAATATACTCAGCACGCTGCTCATGCTACTCTGTACCACAACTATCTTCTGTGTCAATCTGTTGCCACTTGCAATCGATCATACGCACAGCTATTATAGGCTCATATGGATGAGTATAGAAGATCCTACGATCGTTCCCAATAAACCGTTCATCCTGTTTGTATATGCGATTATGTTACTCATGTTCGTGATACAAGCATGTCGGTTTAGCAAGATTTTGAAAAAAAATACGTATTTTTCCTAACCGTATTATCGTCGTTTTTTTAACGGCGATTTTTTCATACGTTTTTTTTTCAAAGAGTAGATATATGAATTTTTTTTAATTATTTACTAAAATTTTTTCTGATTCTTTCGATATCATGATTTTCTTTTTGATTCTTGTGATATATTTCTATATAGGTCAGTTCTATAATTTCTTTATCTTCAAAATAACGATAAATGATTCTTATACCACTATTCTGTGATTGTCTTGCTATACTCTGACAACGAAATTTCTTTACCTTATAGAACTCTCACGGTATTTTTAAACCATCTATACGAAGATTATCTTTGGGTGAATTGACTAATACTTTTTCAAAATCAGAAAAATCATCTTCCAATGAAACATATTTTTTTGACAGTTGTTTAAATTCTTTTTCAAACTCTGGAAGTTTCTGAATCTGCATTACTCGTTATCATCAAGTAAATTATGAGGATTAACAATATATCATTGTTTACGATAAAAAACTAATCCTGGTGATATTGTTTCGCCAATTTTTTTTGTTGATTGATATGGTACATCGTTATGAGACCAATTACTAAGAGAATCAGCACTCCAACTACCGTATTTATCTAATGTTTCTTTGATTATTTTTTTTGGATGTGGAAGATCTTCATAGGGCGTATAGTTTTTATCAATCTTATGATTATCAGCATCTATTGTATCCAAAAAATCTATATCAGAATCAACCAATGGAATTATAGTTTTTTGTATTCTTCCAAAATATTGTCTAGAAGCAACTTTAATCTGTCATTTATTTTGCATGTCTTCTATAACTTCTTTCATACATTTTGGAACTGGACCATAAGGCAATTTCACATATTCCTCATCAGTAATCATGGATCATGTCCATTCATAATAATCGAAATCTATGAAATATAAAAGCTTATTTAATAACGTCTCTCAGAAATTTTGTTTCCCTAAAAGTTTAGATGAGACATAAAGAATCAATTGTTTAAGTTTGTAATTTTTATCTTTCTGTGAGATTTTCTTTTCTTTTCCTGATATGCCACTACCAAGTAAATCATTTACATCAACTTCAAAAATATCAGCAACCTTTTTAAGTTCCTCAGTTTTTATAGCTCTTTCTCAAAGTTCTATTTGAGACACAGCAACTCTGCTAATACCCATAGCATTAGCCAACTCTTCTTGAGAAAGATTAGCGGCGGTTCTTAGTGCTTTGATTTTTTGATGCATCATTTTGCAAATATGTAAATATAAAATATACTTTGATACAAGTTATAAACTTGCTTTTTACGTATGTACAAACGCAAGTTTATAAAAAAGCTATCAGAAATCAAGCTTTTATGAAAGATTTTCTTTATTTTTTTGTCACAAAATGTAAAGTTATTCGTATAACTATATGAAGGCCATTTTATTTTCTAATATATTACTTCATGGCTAAAAATGGAAAGACATGAGACTGACACAGAGATGGTCAAGTCGATGAAAGATCTCAATTCCAACATCCAAACGGACACTGGTACAAGAGAGACACTCAAACCTGACAGATCATCGACTGCAAGTCCTCTGATGAAGAAAAATTCAAAGGAGTCAGAAAAGAACAACAAAATGAAAAGAGCCCTCTCGGGCTCTTTTTTCAAAAAATATATTTAATATGATTTTACCTTTTAAAAACTATGGTTATTTTTTCAACTCGATTTCATTTTTCTCCTACTATTCATGTAATCGATATCTTATTACCCACAACATTGTTTAATAAATTGGTAATAAAAGCTCTTTTTGACACACTGCTAATTTGAGGTATTGCATTTATATCATAAACATATTCGTTGGTACTATATGGATCCAAAGATTTGTCTTTATCTACCATTCACTTATTTGCATCTGATATAACCAAGAATAAATCATTTTCTTTGCCTATTTCCTTTGTTGTTGAAAACATAATATATCAATCAACCACTCAAGTAGGCAGCTTTATTGTATTATTTTTAACATTCTTTATTATATAGTTCATTATTCTTTTATTATTCTCTGATGCAGTAGATGCTGATATCTCTGGTCGAGGTTTTGCTGGCTCCACAATCACATAATCTTCTCATCAAGAACCATTTTGAAGCATAAAATCTATATAAGCCCTAGGTTCTGTAGGTATGTTTGAGATACACTTATTTCAATCTATCTTATACCATTTATCACACGATAAAGGCCTACATTCTGAGTATCCTTGTCATTTAACATAAGTACTATTCCCCTTACCAAAACTAACACCACAAGACACTTGTAATGGATAACACTGTCCTTTATCAAGAATTTCCCCTGATAAACATTTGGGGTTATTATTTACAAAAAAACGTATTAAAATTATTATTAATACTAAAAATGCTATTATTCCACCAAACATTAAAGTACTAATAAAAGAAACCTTAGTTTCTTTATCTAATTGTTTTCGTCAAACCATGACCATAAACGCTTAGTTAGATAAAAGACAAGTATTGCGATTTGTAATCACAACGCTCTTAATGTTATTGCAATTTCTTTACGATATTGTTTGAGATACCTATTATATATAAGCTTTATAGGAAAAGATAACAAAAAAACTCCAATTAAATAATATATATCCATACCAATCCTAGATACATTATTTTTTAATAATCGACTTGCTGCCAAATCTACCAAAATAATACCTAAAATAAATTTATCAAACGAATCCTTTCAGATATCGAATAATCGAATTGAAAGCGTACTTTTAGTATTAGCATCTGATTTTCCCCAAAAAATTTTACACAATCAACTTACTATAAAATTTTCTGGTTTTGTTAATTGATATCTCATTTCAATAAAATTTGTATTAAATACCCTTAATTAATAAAATTTAATATGCTTATTCTCTATGAAATCAAGGGTTATGAAAATTATAACAACATCAGTCCTATTATTTTCCCATTTTAAAATACTCAAATAACTCCTTATCAAGGAAATTTACTTCCTTTTTCTTTTCTCATATAAAAACAGCATCATGCCTATTCCAATATTTTAGGACATATTTTTTTCATTTTTTGAAATCTGGTAAGTCTTTTATTGCTTCATATGTTTCTCATGTTTTCAGTCAAAATTCGTCTTCGTCTTCAAAGTTTTTTTCATTCTCCCAGAATCACTCAATTTTTTTATTTAATGCATTTAAAGAGTCCATATAATTTAACATCAATCTTTTATCCATATTTCTAAAATGCATTACCGCATTCCTTACCTCTTCCAAGATAAACATATTATCTCTGATAGAAGCTATAAAATCCCTATGACTTTCCTTTACAATTCATCTTAATCCAAATTCTTCTGCCCATTCGGGGAAATAATAGTTCTCATCTAATTCATCAAATATAATCTCATTATCCTGTCCGTTTTTTATTTCTCTTAACTTTTCTAAAAGTTTTTTGTATTTCTTAGTTGATTCTATTCACTTCAAATTCAATAAATTTCTATAGTCCGAAAAAAGCAAATAGAAAAAAATATTTTCATAATTCTTTTCATCAATTCAATCTTTGTCTTTATATTTTGGAGAAGATGATCTCACATTTATATCTTTTAAAAAATTTACGAAATCTGGTGTTTCACCATTTTCATTGATATAATAGCGGGATAAAAATATATAGGATATAATTTTTCTTAATCCCATTTCCGCCCTATAGAGATCCTTGTAGATTGCCTCATATACTCGGAATTGTATATCATCTCTAAACTTTCGCATCGACAAAACATTATCATTTTTATTAATTCCCTCAATAATCATATTTTGAAAATTTTCTATTTCCTCTATTGAAAAAGTACCATCGAAATAATTAAAATCAATAGTGATGTGTATATGCCAATTTTCCACATCCGCAGGTTCTTCATGTGTTATTTCGTACAATCAAAAATCATCATTCACTTTTTCAAAATCAGAAAAAAACCTTTCAAGAGTATTATTTTCGTCGTTAAAAGATTGTAGTCATTCTAAATATATTCCCCTTATGTTATCTTCAAAATCCTCTCATTTATATAATATTTGTAATTCTACCACAAAACTATCGACAATTGGTTCGTCGTTTAATTCTTCTCTGCTAAATAAAACATCCTTTATTAACATGATTATATATTATCATAAAATCATTTTTTCAACTTCTCTTTTGGCATTTTCATATATCTCCTTTGCCTGTTGTTCTTTTAATTTTGCTTCTTCTATTCTTCTACTAACTTCATCAGCGATTTTAGTTTGAATATTAATAGGCGGAACCGGTATCAAAATTTGTTCTAACGCCTCTTTCGTAAGCTTTGGTATAACTCATCATGTAACTAAATATTCATAATTAGTTATATCAAGTATATATTTTAAATATCTAATATTTATATCCTCTTTGGTTTTTGCAACTCGATTATGATTACTTGCCCAGAATTTTCAATTAACGACATAATGATTTCCTATATATCCATCTTGCGCAATAACCAAGTATTCTCAATTATGTGTAAAATCACTCATTCGTCATATTATTCAATTAGCTCAATAATATGGAATTGTTCACTTCACTACCCTTTGATCTTTCCTTATTGGTAATCAAGTTTTTAATTCCGTCACTATTTCTTTAAATTTTTTTAATTCATATTTTGTTTTTATATTTTTCGTAATCTTAAACTTCGGATTATGAAAAAACGGATCAAATCTACCATTCTTTAGATCAGCAACATCAGTCACAAAAAATGTTTTTTCTATCTGTTTTTTTATTAATTCAATTCATAATTCTCACAAAATATATTCATCTATACTTTTTATAATTTTCACATTTTCTTCTTCTAATTTTTGTTTTTTTATTAAAGCTTGATTCATTTTTTCTACGATCTTTCTTTGAATATCTAGTTCTGGTAGTATAATTTTGACAGTTTTAACCTCTTGAATGTTTAATTCGGGCCTTGTTGTTTTATTTCAAAGCCTGATAATTTGTGATTTCCCAAAATTACTATCAAGATATAATGCTAAATAATACGGATCGACATTTTCTTTTGGTTCTATTTTTGCTAGATGCGACGTTATGTTTCATTCTTTGAGATGTTCTGGAAAAACTACAGCATTTCAAACACTTCAAGCCTTAGTTAAAATTATATCTCATGGATTTACCTTACTTCTAATTAATTGTTTCTGCTTACTTTCTGATATATAAACAAAATCATTTTCAAGAAGCCTTCAATTTTTTATGTCTTTGACTCTTATCAATGGCACTCAATTTTGTTGATACTCTTCTACTTTCAATTGACTGCCAAAAGGTCCATCAACAATTTTTTTACTAATCTCATTTATAGTATATACAGGTGTCTTTGATTTATTAAAAATTTCAAGTAAATTAAAATAATCTCCAACATAATATCAGAAGTCCATTCTTCCCTTTAATTCGCCCTGATTGACCACAAAAACCTTATCTTGCCAGTCAGGGCCTATTGAAAAAAATCAGGATCTTTGTTAAAAATCTTAAACTGTTTTACTATTTCTGGAAGATCGTTTTCACACGGTCTACCTGTAGCATCTATTCCTATTCTATTCGCCGTAGCCATAAATATTTTATAGTCTTTTTCTGATTTTCATTTCCATTTTTGTAATATCAATATACTACTTTTTACACCAGCCCCATAATATTTAAAGGCATCTTGTGATAAAGAAACTACAGCCCTTAATTTAAAATGTGATAGAATCCAGTCTCTCACATATTGCAGACTTGAATTCGTTAATATTCAATCCGGCAAAACAATTGCCATATTTCCATCTGGAACTAAAAATTGTCGACATCTTTCTATAAACAATATTTCTGTTTTTTGGCTTGTTCTTTCTTTTTTCCCATCTTTTCAAAATTCAAAATCAGAAAGATATTCAGATTCTGTTTTTTTTATTACTGCTCCAAATGGAGGATTAGTAAATATGAAATCAAAACTTTCTTTTTCGAATCATAAGTTATATTTTCTCATCTTCTCTATATCATCTAATGAATCATGACTAATAACATTCGTATGTCAATCATCATGAAGAATCATGTTCATTTTTGCCACTCTTGCGATTGCTTCACTGATTTCTATTCCAAATAATTTTTTTTCGGCAAAATCGTGTCGATAATTATAATAAGATACAGAATCTTTTGCATAAAAATCATTGGCTTTAGTTCTCATAAAATCTAATAACTGGAGCAAAAAGCCACCACTTCCACAAGCAGGATCTAACATTTTATGATGATTTTCTATTTCATCACCAAGCATTTCTACACAAAACTTTGTCACTGCGGTAGGTGTAAAGTATTGTCCAAAATCTCACTTAAAGAAATTTCCTAAAAATTGTTGGAAAGCTTGTCACTTAACATCGATATCTGTTTTATTAAGATTAACAGCCTGTAAGTGTTCAACGACTGCTGCAAGTTCTTTATCATCGAGCTTAATATTTTCTTGAAAAACTTGTGGATCTTTTGCTTGTTCTCTTTCATAAATCGCATGAATTCTTTTGGCTAATCTATCTGTACTTTCATTTCTTTTTCTTTGAAATTCATAAGGTTCTCATTTTTTTCTTGCCATTTTTTCATCTGCCACCTTGATGAAAATAATCTTTGCTACTTCTCCAAATGCTTCTGCCGGATTTCTCTTACCTCATTTCCATATTGTTTGATGTGCTTTACTAAGAATTGTCTTGAGCGTATCGGTAGCAATTGGCTCTATATCTTTAGTTCATTCTTTAGTAAATGTTCGTTCTTCTGGTTTTCCATATCTAATAGGAAAAGCATAAAATGCATCATCTATACTTTCATCCTTTCATCTTTCAAAAAATCTTTGAGTTTCTCCTGCTATTGTACCATAATACTGAGAATCTAAAATTCTTCCATTTCAGATTCATTGTTTAACAGCTTGTTCAAATTCATTGTCAGATATATCTGCTTTTTTGAATTCTATTACGAAATATGCTTTTTTTGTGTCTGGCTCATAAATTACTAAGTCAGCAAATTGATTAGGAACTCTCTTTGGCATCTCTACTTCAAGTCATATGTTCTTTGCCTCATATTGATACTTTTCTAATAGGTCTACAAAAAATTCTGCTCTACAGAGTTCTTCGGGGTCAGAAAGTTTTTCCTTACGATCTCCAAATTTAGTGTCTTTATAGGTAATTCGTTTCCCATCTTCTGATATGGAAAAATAGTTTTTTTGAAGTCCGAGTTCTTTGAAATCCATGATATGAATTATAATTTAAAATCAGATATTTTAGTTTAAATTTTGAATTTTCCCCAAATACTTCGCTGCGTAGTATATTATCATTGATTGAAGTCACACATACACCAACACCAGGAAGAAGATCAATTCCCCGGGAAGCTCGGTGTTGATAAGTAATATCACGTTGACGATCATCGCTCAAATACTCGCCACTATCCGGTACATATAATCCGTCTTGCTGAAAATCTTGGCCAGCATCGGCACCTTATGCGCGTAGAAAATCATCGATGAACTTACGATATTTCGGATGATACCTCGAGAGACCACTGCGCCGACATCACCGTTGAAATACGAGAATAAGCTCACGTAGATCGCGAAATTGATCACGAGGAAGACGACGAGGTTCTGGAGGATACTATTGTATCAGACTTTCTTGAGGAAGTAAACGTTGACGACGAAGGTCGCTATCACTGCCCGATAGAGCAAGTGGTTGACGAGCGCGAAGTCTCACATATGCATGATATAGGTGAGGATGAGGATCAGGATCAGGATGATATTGAAGAGTTCCAAGACTTGTTTCGTCCATCATGGCATCGCAGTCATGAAGCTATACAGTACTTCTATAGTTTTGGAAGTGAAGACTTTTTTGGGAGCGTTGATTCTCTCACCTGCGAGGATACGTCTGACGGAGACATTTTTTTTCTTCTCATCAGAGACCGGCCTAAACTGGAAGACTTTGTAGACGAGATAATACAATCCGGTAAGCAATAATGAATTGATGGTTAATGCCAAATATATATTTTTTATCTGATCAAACACGACGAGGAAGATTGTCCCTATCGACAAAACCCCTAACTTATACCACATATACTGATCGGGTTCATGTTGCAATCCGACCAAGAAAATGAAGAACGCAGTAATTCATAAATGCATCACCCACAACATACAAAACACATTGTAGAATGCTCATCGTCCTCAAAGTGCTAATGAGATGATGAGGACCATCGCGATACAGAAATAAAATCCTATTTGGAAGACGGATTTTCCATCTTGATAGTTGAAGAGTTGTGAAGCGATTCGGAGGAGGAGATTTAGACTTAGTAATCAGAGTGCACTATTGATCAAGTCCATACCGAAGAAATTGAAGACGCCGACCAATCCCGCCATGATGATAATCCATGCGACATAGAGCGAATATTTTTGCAACACTTCCGTTCACGTCGTCTTGATCGTCTTGGTCGCTCCGTAATATCAGAAAAACATCGCGAGAAAGATCAACGGTATAAACGCCAAGTATCGTAGCCCGATGCCGTAGAAGAACAGCACGAATCAGAGGATAACGGTTGAGAGAAGTAATAAAGCCATAGAGTGATAAAGTAAAATTAAAATTTGTTTTCTTGTTATCTTATAATTTACCCCACCCAACCCTCCCCATTACATGGAGAGGGCTTAGTTACTAGACCCCTCTCACACGGAGTGGAGAGGGGGTAGGGGGTGAGGTAACAAAAAAATTACAACGCAAAATTCGTCGTCACTACTCGCATCATCATATAATGCATCAATATCGCTAGTATCATTATCAACAATAATTTTCACACAGATTTATTTCTGAAATATCTTGCAGCGAAGATGACGAATGCTCGAATTCCCATGCTGATAAGTGAGAACGCGAGACCGAACTGGTTGGTAGAGAAGAGATAGAGTTCGTTGGCTAAGGTATAGATTCATAATAAAGTAACGACGATAAGGAGAATAAATTCCGTGACGTCATAGAGTGAATATAATATAGATCACAGGTCTGAGAGCTTGAGGAGAAAATCTTTTTGGAGAAATTTTCGATAAATAGCTCACGATCCGAATGTCGCGTAGTCCTGGTTCTTGAGTGAGATATGTGCGTGAAGTGATTTCAGTATTTTTACATTTTCCATACGGTCGAGTTCCTTGTCTACATCCACAGGAGTGACTGAAGATTCTGGTGAAATCGTATCGTTGGGATTTTGAATGCTCGCATAATAAACGTCATTTGTCGCTTCGATACTTTTGAATAGCTCTTGGATCGTCTCTCTGATCTTTTCGAAGTTTGTTCACATACGGAGCTTCTTGAGCTCTTCCGTGAGCGCTTTGAGATTTTTGCTCTCTGCCAACGACATCGTTCATGCCGATCTTTTGATACACTCGTCGACTTTTTCAAACACTCTGACAATAATTTTTTTCGCTGACTGAAGATCTTCATCCTGATAGACTTTCCTTTCTTCCGTTTCTTTTTCTAGGATATCTTTCCAGACATCAGCTTTTTTGGTCGCAGCGTTCGCTTGTCCAGTAGTGATGATCGTGTCTATCTCTTTTTTCGAGAGTGGTTTTTTATAGCTGTTGATATCTATTATATCAAAGCCGATGAAGGTAAAAAAATTACATGCCTCTTGGATGTTAGTGTATTTTGTCACGATGTCTATATCTTGAAATCATTTTTTGATCGTAAAATAGATGTCTCCGAACGTTGTTTTTTCCGTAGGAAATTCTTTGAGAGAGAGAATCAGAATAGTATGTTCTTCGAGAATTTTCCTTGCCAACAATGGTGCATCTACACAGACCAATATTTCTACAATATACTTCTCATTTTTCTCTTGTTTGATACCATTTACGCTAAAAGTCATCACAAAAATATTAGGTAAAAAGCCATAACCTGCTCTGAGTTTATGCTTTTATATTGAAATTTCAAAGAAAATCAATATACATACCTCGTTAAGGTAACCAATTTACTCATAATAATATGTACGATTTCTAG
>JAPLUU010000003.1:16997-43073 GCA_026397515.1 candidate division SR1 bacterium
AAAAAACTAAGCCACGTATAGACACCCAGAGGACGGAAAAAATACCAAGTCCTTTTTTCTTCTACTGCTTTTAGTTTTTATAGTATTATCATGAAAAAACTTTTCCGAATTCTTGGTATCCTTATTGTGCTTATCTTGGTATGACGTGTCGCGAGCAGAATACTTCATAATTTAGATCTCGCGAGAAATGCTATCATTGTACAAACATGAACTACTAGTGGGGAAACGATAGACCTCACTAATTGTATCAGGTATTTTGACGGATGTAATAATTGTACCGTAGTCAGCGGACAAGTCGCTGCATGTACAAAGATGTTTTGTCAGACACCAACTGAGCCGAAATGTAATCAGTATGCAAGCGGAAATGAAATAACAGGAACAGAATTAACAGGAAACGTAATTACCACAGCTATCACAACAGATCAATGATATATCAAACAAGCATATACGTCATGAACGAATAATTATATCAAGATCGATTATACCGAAGATGGTCCACAATGACCCGGTTGAGCACCAGACATTATTAATAACAATCCTTTGATAAGAACATTTGAAGTAGCTGGTACGGCGATATTTGAAATATTAAAACTTAATAATGGATGACCAGAACCTATGGCTGTCCAACGAAATGAATTTAAGCTACGAGGCAATAGCAATCGAGCAACACTCAATCCTGATCACAATAATCCGATATATTATGGTGCAAGCGATACCTCTATAGTAAAAATAGACCATGATTCACAAAAAGTATACAAAATTACTGAAACATATAGACCATAATTTTTATACTATTACCACCTTTCCCATGAAAAAAATTTTTTGGACAGTCTTGATTATTATTGTTTTTGTAGGAGTATGATCTATGTATATAGTAAAAAATCCTAGCACAGCAATTTCGCAAAAAATATTAACGACACTCGGAATCTCCACAACATCTTTCCAACCACAACTTTCTGGACAAACAACTACCGGTATCGATCTTACCAATTGTGTAAGTTACTTCGACGGATGTAATAATTGTACCGTGAAAGATGGTAAACCAGAAGCGTGTACATTGATGTACTGTGAAACACCTACTGAGCCGAAATGTACTCAATATGCTAGTGGAACAGAAACTACTTGAAGCGTCGGATTTTACCTCATCAGACGGCGGACAAGTAGGAATGTGTACGTTGAAAAATGGAACCGTATGTGAAGAACGAGCATATATGAGAGGTGAATGTCCTGCGAAAATTACTAGCAAAGCATGTACAGAAGAAGCTAAAATATGTCCGGATGGAAGTACTGTCGGAAGAACATGACCCAACTGTGAATTCGCACCATGTCCAGGAGAATGAAAAGTATGTACAGCAGATTACACACCCGTATGTGCAAGCGTCGCTGTCCAATGTATCAAAGCTCCATGTCCTCCTATAGAACAAACATTCAGTAATAAATGCGTCATGAACCAAAATAAACTCGCAACATTTTTACACAACGGAGAATGTACAACTAAATAACTATTACCCCACCCTTGATCCCTCCCCATGGTATGGAGAGGGAATAAAAATTCACCCCTCTCTAAAAATTGGAGAGGGGCCGGGGGTGAGGTAAAAAATTTATAAAAAAAATTTTATCACATTGTAATTTCACATGGAACAGATTATCTGAAACTCATTCCTCGACCAATACTTCGACGAACATACGATGTCCCTTCATATCAAAGAAGGCCGTCCTATGTTGAGAAAAAAAGGTACGCCAGGAAATTGGCAACCAGAAATAGATACGAAATCATTTAATAAAGAAGAGATGAAAAAACTCATCGACGATATTTACCACGAGATAGATAGTAGAGATGACGGATTTATGGAGATCGATAGAAAGCTCTCTAAAGTCTTACAGCTCGGACCGTACAGAATAGTAATTGTGTATCCTCCCCTATCTGATGGATTGGAGATGACGATTGTCAAACCAATCAAAAAGTTGACGATGGATGATTACAAATTGGAAAAAGATGTGTTTGAATTATTGAGAAACGAAGCTAAAGGTATTTTAATTTCCTGATCGCCAGGGAGTGGAAAAACTACTTTCGCGCAAGCGCTCATTGATGTGTATCATAAAGATAATCATATCATTAAGACGCTTGAATCACCACGTGATCTCTTGGTTTCCGACGATATCGTCCAATATAGTTTCACCTATGGAACGCATGATGAAGTCAGAGATATCTTGTTATTATCGAGACCAGATTATACTATCTATGATGAAGTCAGAAATACATCAGACTTTGAATTATATAAAGATTTGAGATTGACGGGTATCGGATTGGTGTGAGTAATTCATGCTTCGAGAGCCGTAGATAGTATCCAGAGATTCTTGGGAACTATCGAAATGGGAATCATCCCACAAGTGATCGATACGGTCATATATATAGATAAATGATTGATCCAACAAATTTATAGATTAGAACTTACGGTCAAAGTTCCGGAAGGAATGGAGTCAGAAGATTTGGCAAGACCAGTAATCGTAGTGACAAGTTTCTTAACGAAACAAGTAGAATATGAAATATATACCTTCGGAGAACAGATAGTTGTAATGCCGCTTATTGGCGGTCCCGACGGAGAAGGAAAAGTACAGAGCAAAGGAAAATCAGCAATCAGTGAATATGCAAAAAATACTATTCAACAAAAACTTGTACAATTATTACCGTGTGATTTCTTGTTGAAAATTAAGTGATCTTCCAATCTCGACATTTATGTACCAGAAGAATCCAAAGGTCGCGTCATCGGAAAAGCATGAGCAAATATCAACGATTTGGAAAGGAGTATGGGGTTGAAAATTAATTTGAAAAGTTTTGATGACTTACCCTTGCTTGATGTAAAGACAGAAATCAATGGAGGAAAGAAAAACAATATCACTGATATTTCTTTCCCGATCGAATTTGCTAACCAAAATATCTGCTTCCTTATCGGGGACGAAGTCGCGTATTTCACCGCAGATGCTCGTGGTATAGTCACCATCAAAGCCAAAGAACTCGTGAAGAATATGGGAAGAAAATGATTTGTCATAGTCGATACAAATAAGTTATAAAAACTAAAAATCTCCCTGTCAGGGGAGATGTCCGCCGATGCGGACAGAGGGGTTGAATCCCCGGCGAATAAAAGCTTTTTAACTCTTAGTATTATATCATGAACAATTTCCATTTTTCAAAAATCATTGCCGGTGTGGGGCCGACATTAGCCAAAGAAACTGTACTTTCCAAAGTCATCAATATGGTCGACGTCTTTAGAATTTCATTGTCTGGTGGTTTCGATGATAATAATAAAAAGTATATCGATACGATCATGAAGTTGGATAATAGTAAAACCATCATGATGGAGACCAGAGGGTCAGATATCAGAGTCAAAAATGTGATGGATATCAAAGTCAAAGCGAGACAGACGATAGAGATCGAATATAGCGAATACGCGCAGGAACATGACAAAAGGATTTTCGTCGATGCAGCATTTTTGAGACAATTGAAAGTCGGACAAGTGATAAAGTTTCAACAAAGCGGTGTCGTAATCAAAATCAAATCTAATAAGGAAGATGCTACTATGTGTGAGGTGATTGAATGAGGATGGATCATCCAGTTTGATAGAGTTTTTTTCAATAATTATGATTTAGATTTACCGTTTCTCGGAGAGAGAGACAAACACGATATCTTACGATGATTGGAATACGGTATCCATGTTATGGCTCCTTCATTAGTAAAAACGAGAGATGATATCATCGAGCTCAAAGATTTTTTGAAAACTAAAAATGCTGGGAATATGAAAATCCTCGCAAAAATAGAGACCGAAGAAGCATTGGAAAATGTTGATGATATCTTGGATATCTCAGATGGATTGATATTCGTTTTTGAAAAGATCGAAAAAGCTATGAAGAACTTAAAATTGAATGAAGAAATCTTAGTGAAAAAATGTAAGACCCTCGGAAAACCAGCTATCGTTACCTTTGTCGGTAAGATAGAAAAGAATAAATATCAGTTGATTAATGATACGCAGTTGAAAAAATTCTCAAATATGGCAGCAGATGGATATATGCTTGATACCTTACTTCAAGAAGATGATCCGCTAGATATGATTACAAAACTTTCTGACACCTTGGATACTCTGGAACTCAAAATCGCTCCTCAAGAATTGACTAAATTCTACGCGAATAACGAATATATGGTGAGAGATTATATTATTTACAACGCCCATAGAGCAACTCAAGAAGTCGATGTAAGAGCATTGGTATTGTATACGGAGAATGGATATTCCGCAGGAAGATTATCAAGTTTGAAACCGAGAGTACCTATCATCGCATTTACCAAGAGCGACGAAAACTATAGATATCTGAATATGCTTCGAGGCGTGAGAGGATACAAAATATCACAATCATTCAGTTATGAAAATCTCAAAAGAATCGGAAAAGAAATGATCAGAATTATTTTCAAAGGAAATATTTCCCTCGACGACAAGATTATCATCGTCCAAGCAAATGAAGAAATCAAAGACGAAAAATCTGGTATGATCAATGGTTTAGAGTTATATAAGTTTAAGAATATCTAATTGAGACACAATCTCATCCTAAATAAAACTATTGTCATTCTGAATGTAATGAAGAATATAAATAATATCACTAGATTCTTCGACAAGCTCAGAATGACAAAAGCTATAGAAAAATCTACTCTTTGCGAGTGGATTTTTTATTATAAACCCTTTAAGGTTGCCTTAAGGTAAAAGAATACAAATGGGCAAATTAATTCCTTCACGATTTATTTCTTTTTTCTTTTGATGAAAAAACTTTTTTCTGTATCTATCTGAATAGTTATATGAGTACTCTCATTTCTCATAGTAAGTTATGCATACAAACTCATTTTTTCTCCTTCTACAAGCACAGTGGCGACTTTTGCAAATAGGTCTGCACAATTTTCTTGAAGAAATTTTTGATCATGAGCGAGAAATTTTTGATCATGAGGAAGATCAGGAATGATATGAAGCGGTAATTTTTGAAGATGAACTGGACGAAATGGAACATGAAATTTTAGAAGATGATCATGAGCTATGATGTGAACAGGAAGAAGAAATACTACCACAGGTACCATCTCAGCACAAGAATTATTTAATCAAAATACACCACAACAATAGTTTTTTATTCCTAATATATTTTCTCTAATGAAACTTGACCATATCAAGAAGCATACGGTATGATATTATCATCAACTTAAGGAATATACCGAAAAAAATCTTCTTATCACCTATTTTCTTGTCGGCATTCTCTGATGACTTCTTATTGGTTGGTGGATGCAATCTAAAAGTACTACTGCTACAACAAGTACATCTGAATACACGGTAACTACGGGAAATATTCAAAATACCATTGATGCATACGGAAGTATTAATTTAGTGGATGAGCAAGCCATCCGTTTCAATCAACAGGGAAATGTAACTGCAGTCTATTTCAAAAAATGAGATCAAGTTAAAAAAGGTGATATCGTAGCAGAACTAGATCCCAGTTCTGTACAAAGTAATATCCTTCAAGCAGAACTTAGTTTAGAAAACGCAAAATTACAATTAGACGAAACTGTAAACGGAGACAGGTCTTCGCAGATATTGCAAGCACAAAATAATCTAGAACAGAGTAAGGCAAGTCTAGATATTGCACAGCAGGAGTATGATAATCTTGTAGAAACCCAAAGTATCACCAGTGGTAATGTTAGTGATAAAGAAACAACCTTAGAAAAAGCTAAAATAGATATACAAAATTACATCATCGAAGGTGGAAAGATTATAGATCAACTAGATGGTATTTTTGGGAGTAGTGATAAATATAAATTATATGAACCAAATTTGAAAGCCTTTATTGCAGCACAGAGTGCTGATTGAAAAAAAACAACAGACGCATCTATTTTGACTGCGTATACCAAATTAACGAATTTTCAAAACTATTATGCTAGTTGATTCTCTTCTGATACTACAACCCAAAACCAAGCACTAGAATGACTAAATTTTGCAAGAGACCTGTATAATGCTATATATGCAGCTACAATAAATGCATATACTACATTAGATAGTATTGCTCATGATATTACCGTCAGCAATTCTGATATAGATATCTATAAAAATACCGTTTCCAGTGATATTGATAAGGCGAAATCATCATCAGCAGCTATCCTGACCACAAGAAATCAGATAAATAATTTATCTAGTACACAAGACGATACTATTACCTTAGAATCTAAAGCTAACGAAATAGCAAACCTCAAAAACACCATAGTCATCCAAGAAAAAACATTGGAGACAACAAAAAACGGAACTACAGAACAACAGTTGAAAATATCACAGAATAATATTGAACAAAAACAACTTGCCCTTGATCAGACCAAAAAAAATCTAGAAGATTTACAAATCATCGCACCGTTTGATGGGACATTAAGAAAGATAGATTTTAAAGTAGGAGATAAAGTCACTTCTAGTGATGAAAAATATGTCTATCTAGAAAACCCAAATCTCGTAGAGGTAAGTATTTCATTGGATCAGATAGATGTAGTAAATGTAAAACCTGGTATGTCTGTGGAGGTCATACTTGATTCTTATCCAGGAGTAACATTTGATTGAGTACTTGGAGATATTGATTCTACACCGACAACGACTAATGGAGTAGTTTCCTACACCGTCAAAGTAACCATAGATAAATGAGCCTTCATAATGTATTCAGGCATGACAGCCAGTGTCAAAATTATCGTTGAAGACAAGCAAAATATTCTTGTTATACCAACAACATATATCCAATCACAAGTGGGCACAAAATTTGTCTTAGATAAAAATTCCAAACAAATAGAAATCCAGGCAGGAATCACGGATGGAACTATGACCGAAGTTATCTCTTGATTGACGGAAGGCATTACTATTAAGAAAATAACCACCAAAAGTACTAGCTCGTCATCAAGTGCATCAAGTTCATTTAGACTGCCAGGTGTGGGTTGAGGTATGTGATGAGCTGCTGGATGATCATTTCGTCCTGGTTGATAATATTTTATTATACATTCTCTAATGGTATTGTTACAATTAAAAAATATCGTCAAAGATTATTTTCTTTGAATTCAAACCGTCAATGTCCTTAAGGGCATAAATTTGGAAGTGCAAAAAGGTGAATTTATAAGTATCATGGGACATTCAGGAAGTGGAAAATCTACTTTGATGAATATCATCTGACTCTTGGATAGTACGACTACGGGAGAATATTTTTTTGAATGAGACAATGTAGCAAGCCTGGACAGTGACCAACATGCTACGATTCGTGGACAAAAAATAGGATTTGTTTTTCAGACATACAATCTTATTCCGAGAAAATCAGCATTAGAACAAGTTATGCTTCCGCTCGCATATCAATGAGTTCCCAAAGCAGAGAGGATAGAAAGAGCTACTAAAGCATTAGAAAAAGTATGACTGGGACATAGGATAGCCAACAAACCCAACGAATTGTCTGGTGGAGAACAGCAGAGAGTGTCCATCGCGAGAGCGCTTGTGATAAATCCTTCTATCATCTTAGCTGATGAACCGACGGGAGCACTTGATTCCAAGACAGGAAATGAAATCATGCAAATGATTACCGACTTACATCAAGAATGAAAAACAATTGTCTTGATTACTCACGAAAAAGAAATCGCAGCATATGCCAAGAGAAACCTCTATTTGAGAGACGGCCAATTTGTAGACAAGATTTAATTATTTGATCAGCCAATATGCAAATCAAAGAACATATTCAAAATGCAGTAACAGACCTGAGTAGAAATAAACTCAGGACAGGATTGAGCATGCTCGGAATTATTATCGGCGTAGTTTCCGTCGTAGTGTTGTTGGCTATCGGTAATGGAACACAAAAAAATATCGTAAATCAGATCCAATCTTTGGGAACTAATCTTCTTACTATTTCACCAGGAGGCAGAAATCAAAGTCTTCGTTGATGAGGATGAGCGGCGGGGACTACTGCAACATTAGACGCTGACATGATTCAATACATCCAAAAAAATATTTCCAATATTGGAACCATTGCGCCAAGCGTAAACGGTAGACAATCTGTTGTATACAGCACATTCAATACTAGTACAACCGTCAATGGTGTCACTCCAGAATATCTGACCGTCAGAAATTTAAAAGTACAAAATGGATCATTTATCACCAACGATGATATAGATAATTTAACCAAAATCGCAGTTCTTGGTAATGCGATGGCTGGTGATATTTTTGGAAGCGGAGCTTTCGCAGTAGATCCTATCGGCAAAACCATCAAGATGGGAAATGTCGTAATGACTGTCGTTGGCGTGCTAGCGGCAAATGCCACAGCCGATGATGCTATTTTTATTCCATTAACCACTGCACAAACCAGAATATTATGATCTCGTAATTATTCTTCTATTTCCATTTCAGCAATAGATACAACAATTGTTGATCAAACCAAAACAGATTTAGAGACAAGTCTCAAAACATATTTATGACTCAAGCCGACGGCTACTGCCAATTTCACGGTACAAAGTCAGAGCGATATGATTACTACGGTGAGCAGTATTACCTGAATGTTGACTGCTCTACTTGCTGGTATTGCAGCCATATCGTTACTCGTTTGATGAATCGGCGTCATGAATATTATGCTCGTTTCCGTCACTGAAAGGATCAAAGAGATTGGAATTCGCAAAGCTATCGGCGCACATAGAAAAGATATTCTCATGCAGTTTCTCACAGAATCAGTTACTCTAAGTTTGATGGGGGGATTAATTGGAATTGCCTTAAGTTTTATGATTGTCTTTGTTATCAATAAATTAATGATGGCAATTATTTCACTAGACGCCGTGTTGCTTGCATTCTTTTCGGCCGTCAGTATCGGTATCGTCTTCTGAATCTTACCTGCAAACAACGCTGCCAAGCTCAAACCTATCGAAGCGCTAAGATACGAATAATATTTTCCATGAAATAAAAATCTACATAGAGGCTAATTCTATCTTCTAGCTATTTTTTATATATAAATTTTTTCATCAGAAATTGTGCTTACAACATACATTTTTGCTACAATTTTTTTTAATGAATTTTTCTTTGCAATATACCCTTGATACTATATATAGTGTTCACAAGTAATTCACTACCACAATATATTGTGTATTCTATACACTTTCTATAAATTGTAAATACAAAAATACTCATAAAAAAACCTACTCTATCTTTTTTATCATATAACACGATTTTGTAAGCATGGCTATCTATAAAGTAAGAAAAAGAAATGGAGCGATTATCGATTTCGATGTCAGCAGAATAGAACTTGCTATCAAACGTGCAATAGAAGCCGTCGGTGGAACAGATTTCAAAGAAGTTCCCAATCTTGCTAAGAAGGTGGTCAAAGAAGTCGAAAAAAAGACAGATAAAGATATTCCTAATGTAGAAGTCATCCAAGATACGGTTGAACAGGTTTTGGTAAAAGAAGGACATGATACGGTAGCAAAAGCCTTTATCATCTACAGACAAAAAAGAGCCGAATCGAGATCTAACCAGAGTGTCGTCATAGAAGTAGAAAAAACTATGGGCGAATATCTCGACAATCTTGACTGGAGAATCAATGAAAACGCAAATATCGGATATTCTATCGGAGGGTTAATTTTGAAAAATTCTGAAAAAATTACTGCTAACTACTGGCTTTCTCACGTTTATCCTGAAGAAATAGGAAACGCACATAGAAATGGAGATTATCATATTCACGATTTGGGAATGTTTTCTCCGTACTGTGCTGGATGGAGTTTGAGACAATTATTGGAAGAAGGATTTAATGGTATTACTGGATTACTTCAATCTGGGCCACCAAGACATTTGCAATCAGCAGTAAATCAAATGGTAAACTTCTTAGGTACGCTACAAAATGAACGAGCTGGTGCTCAAGCGTTCTCATCATTTGATACGTATCTTGCACCGTTTGTGCACAAATATAAAAGCGAAATAGAAGCAGATTTAGAAATAACTAAAGCATGATTCGCTACACCAGAAGACAAAGAAGCTTTCATTTACAATAAAGCATACAAATATACCAAACAACAACTTCAAAATTTTATCTTCAATATGAATGTCCCTTCTAGACGAGGAACACAGACACCGTTTAGTAATATCACCCTTGATCGAACGTGCCCAGATGATTTGAAAGATAAAGCACTTATGCTTTGATGAATCAACCATGGATATTATCACAAAAAATTTGGTGAACTCAACGAAGAAATCAAAATGATCAACAGGATCCTTATAGAAATTTATACAGAATGAGATTCAACCTGATCAGTATTTACGTTTCCTATACCAACCTATAATATCACTGAAGACTTTCCACGAAATGATAAGGATATCGATTTACTCTTCGAAATGACGGCAAAATATTGAATCCCGTATTTCCAAAACTTTGTAGGATCGCAGTTTAAAGTTATCAAAGACAAAGATGGTAATGCTACCAAAGTAGACAATCCAGATGCATATAAACCAGGAGCAGTAAGATCAATGTGTTGTAGATTACAATTGGATCTTAGTCAACTAGAAAAGAGATGAGGAGGATTGTTTTGATCAGCAGAGATGACGTGATCTATCGGAGTTGTTACGTTGAATATGGCCAGAATATGATATAATTTTAAATGAGATAAAGAAGGATATAAACAACAACTTATGTATCTTATGAATCTCGCTAAAGTATCACTAGAGCTTAAGAGAAAAGAAGTGAATAAACGACTTATCGCTGGATTATATCCGTTTACCAAAAGATATCTTCATTCATTCAGAAACCACTTCTCTACTATCGGTCTCAATGGTATCAACGAATCTATTCTCAACTTCACCAACGGTAAAGAAGATATTTCCACAGAAGAAGGTAAAAAATTCGCTACAGAAATATTGGATTATATGAGAGAAACACTCAAGGAATACCAAGAAGAAACAGGAAATCTCTACAACTTGGAAGCTACTCCAGCAGAATGAGCAATGTATAGATTTGCTAAAGAAGATAAGAAACAACTTCCCAATATTATCCAAGCAGGAACTGATGATGCACCATTCTATACCAATTCTAGTCAACTTCCCGTAGGATTTACTGACGATCCATTTGAAGCACTTGAGCAACAAAACGAATTACAATGTAAATATACTGGAGGAACAGTTCTTCACTTATATATGGGAGAAAGAATATCCAATTCACAAGCTTGTAAACAATTAGTCAAAAAAGTCATTGAAAATTACCAACTTCCGTATATAACTATTTCACCAATCTTCTCCATTTGCCCTAAACACGGGTATGTTATCGGAGAACATGACTACTGTCCAAAATGTGACAAAGAGATTTGATATACAGGGGAAGAGTTTAATATGGATATAAGAAAAAAACATACCTCAGATCCAGAGAAACTCAGAGTAATGGAAGAAAGACAAATAAATAATTAAACCCTTTTATCTTTGTAACAATTGCCGCCATGCAAACATTCTACAACAAAGAAGGACAGGAGATTCAAAGAACTCCATGCCAAGTATTCTCTCGTGTAATGGGATACCTCAGACCAGTAAACAACTTCCACATCGGGAAAAAATCAGAATTTTACAGCAGAAAGTATTTCGACGAAAGTAAGACCAACAACTCAACATTTGTAAGACATTTCGCACCACAAGTCGAATTTGTAGCATGTGGATGTGAAAATAACTAACAGGTAATAATTAATTTTAATTACCACGTAGTAGCGCATGGCAGAAAACACTAAAGTAGGAGTTGGATTTGGAGTGATGATCCTCAGAGACGGGAAAGTTCTTCTCGGTCAAAGACATGTGGATCCAGCCAAAGCTGATTCCGAGCTTCATGGTGAAGGAACACGAACAATGCCTGGTGGAAAAATGCATTTCCACGAGAGTTTCGAAGATACCTGTTATCGTGAAACATTTGAAGAGACAGGTTTAAAAATCAACAAGGATACCATCAAAATAATAAGTATAACCAATGATATGGTCCCCGACAGTCACTTTGTGACGATAGGATTCCTCTGTGAAGATGTACTATGAGAACCGCAAATCATGGAACCAGATGAAATCACCCAATGGAAACGGTTTGATGTGCACGATTTACCTACACCACTTTTCTTTCCTAGTGAAAAATTACTTAAAAATTATCTAGCAGGAACTATCTATAATCATTAATTCTCTGAACAACAAAGTTACAAGGCACGAAATATATTCTCAACCGCCAAAAAATAAGTAAAACGAACTTTTTTGGATGATTGAGTTATACCGAAACGGTTCGGTATAAAAAAAACGTTTCTGCTGTATTGTAACTTTTTATTTATTGGAAAAATTACCATGCTTTATGAAGATATGATCTATGGAACTACTGAGATAACGGAACCGGTAGTTTTGGAATTGATCAACTGTCCATCACTACAAAGACTCAAAGGTATTGATCAAGCTGGATATTTTCACCCATATTTCAAAGCCATACCACGTTCCCGTTTCAATCATTCGCTTGGTGTATATCTTTTATTGAAAAAATATTGAGCACCATTGGAAGAACAACTTTCTGGACTTTTACACGATGTCTCTCATGGCGCATTTTCTCATTGTTTGGATTATGTACTTGAATGATGAAATCAAAAAGAACAAAGCCATCAAGATAATATATTTGAATCATTTATCAAAAAGACTGAAATACCTGATATCTTAAAAAAATATAATATGGATATAGATCATATTGTTGATGACATTCATTTTCCGCTCAAAGAAACGACTTTGCCTGATCTTTGCGCTGATAGAATAGATTATTCTTTGAGAGATGCGTGGCACCTTGGAGAACTTTCCCATGAAGATATTCGTCTTATTTTGAACCATTTGATGGTCAAAGATACCAAACGAATATTCACAGATTTGGAATCGGCTAAAATATATGCAACATTATTTCACAAGATGAATGAAAAATATTATGCGGGGATCGAATCAGCAGCTATGTATCAGACGGTCGGAGATTGTCTCAAATGTGCATGGAAAAAATGATATATTAATATAGATGATATCTATATGACTGACAAACATGTCTTAGACAAAATCACTGCGCATGTAGATACTGATGATCAATTATCTCTCTATCGGCAACGTATGAATAATCTCATCCCGTTTAAAAACGATCCTGACAATTTTGACTTTCAGCTCTTCTGTAAAAGTAGGATGGTGGATCCACTTTTTATGGATGGTGATGACATAAAAAGAATATCTGAAGTAGATGAAGGATGGAAATCTCGTATCCAAAAGAGTTCTCCCGCAAAAGAATATTTCTTAAAATTTGAAAGATAATAATGGCTTTATTTACTATGGAAATACTATGCTCAATGACTTCGACCAGAAACTTCTGACTCATGAGAAATGGCACGATAAAAATTTCACCAAAGATCAGCTTCAAAAGCATCTTGTAGAATGTTTGGAACTTTTGGAAAATTGAGACACTCATATCTATGCGGAACTTATAGATCTCGTACAAATTACAAAAATATTTGTATCACAAAATCTTGATGACGACCAACTTGATGAATTAGTTCAAAAAAGATATGAAAAGTTTTTGAGCAAATTGGCACAAGATAAAAAATAGATTTTATTTGTAATAAAGATACTATGAATATCCTTATAGGTTGAAGCATGTCATTCGCTGATAAGATGTTTGAAGTGCAAGACATACTTACACAACAATGACACACCGTAAAGCTTTCCCCAGGCATTAATTTCTTCTTGGAAAATCCTGATGCTAAAATGGATTTCGATCAAGAATTACAATTTTGCAAAGAAACTGGCATTATGAAAAAATTCTTTGATGAAATAGCAATAAGCGAAGCAGTAGTGTTTTTAAATTACGATAAGAGAGGAATCTCTGGATATATAGGCGCGTCAGTATTGATGGAAATCGGAATAGCTTATTATTTGGGTAAAAAGATATTCCTTACCAATGCTATAGACCAATCACAATGATATGCACTTGAAGTATTATTAACTGATCCGACTATTATTAATGGAGATTTATCCCTTATTAAATAATCATGAAAATAACTATTTGCTGAAGTCTAAAGTTTTCCAAAGATATTTTATCAATCAAGAATCAATTGGAATCATTAGGACATGAAGTTCGTGTTCCTTTGGAGACAGAGACTTTCGCTGCTAATACTACTGAGAATGATTGGCATCACGAGGCGAGAGAGGGCATGTTGGCTCATTATGATAACATAGCATATGGCGATGCAATTTTGGTAACTAATTTTGATAAGGGATGAATTGTTTGATATATAGGATGAGCAACCTTAGTAGATATGGGTATAGCTTGTTATCTAAGGAAACAAATATTTATTCTAAACCCCCTCCCAGAAGAGAACTTAGTAAGATATGTACAGGAAATTAATCTTATGCTTCCCGTAATTATCAATGGAAACCTCAGTAAAATTCAATAATCTTTATCTCATATAGTAAAAATAGTCGTGAAAATTGCGTGAATACAACAGTCAACCATGGTCGATTACCCAGGCAAAATAGCTTGTGTAGTTTTTACGCAATGATGCAATTTTCGTTGTCACTTTTGTCATAACCCTGAATGTGTATTGCCTGAAAAAATGCTCTTGTTTCAAAATGATCTTATCCCAGAAGAGGCATTTTTCAATTTTTTGAAAGCGAGAAAATGACTCCTTGATGGCGTGAGTATCTGTGGTTGAGAACCTACTATACGACCTGACTTGTACGATTTCGCCAAGAAGATAAAAGAGATGTGATTCTTAGTCAAGTTGGATACCAATGGGAGAGATTATCAAGTCGTCAAAAGAATGATCCAGGATAAAATTTTGGATTATGTCGCCGTAGATTTGAAACACTCTATGCATAGTTACGCTGACGCTGTCGGACTCGAACAGCCACCGGAATTTTACTATAGTTATCAGAAACTCTTACAGATATTATTGGAAAGTAAAATAGATTTTGAGTATAGAACTACCGTCGCAAAAGGCCTTCACACCGCTGACGATATTGAAAATATGGCCGTCTACATCAGAGGAGCTAAACATTATTATCTTCAGAATTATATCGGCGGAAATACCCTCGACCCAGATTTTGGGGGAACTCCATTTAGCGATGACGAACTCGAAGAATTTAAAAAAATAGCTGAACGTTATGTCCAGCATTGTGAGATACGTAAATAAACTTCGATGCAAGATGAATGATTAATGATGAATGATTTTGGTATATATCTATTTATGAACTATCGTTAATTACAATAGTCTATCAGAACAAATTCCGACATTATTCATTTTTCACTATTCATTATTCATTATTTTTTAAAATGTTCTATGCAGTCTTTGTATCCATCAAGATATGCTTTATGCATATTTTTTTTACTAATATCGAGGACTTTGAGTTTTAAATCCTTATAGAAAAGATGTTTAACTACCGACATATTTTCTACAGTATGATGTCTGAGAAGTATTTCAAATGAGACCGATAAATTATCGAAGATAGTTTTTATTGTTTGATTTTCCTGGAATTTATTGAGTGCGATACCTATAATTTCGTTTTTGGGATATTGTTTTTTTGCTAAGTCTACAGGGAAATTATTGGTCACTCCTCCATCCATAAGCAAATGTTTTTTGTGAGGAACAACCGGAAATATTCCTGGTATAGAAATACTTCCTAAGAGAATAGGAGTCAAATCACCGTATTCAAAGAGATGGAATAAACCAGTCTTTACGTCAGTAGTTCAGATATAGGTTTTTATTTTGAGATCAGAGATATCTTTTGGGAGGTCTTTGGTAAACTGTTTTTCAAAAAAATTCTCTTTCAATAAGCTTTGCTTGGAGAAAATATTGATAGAAAAAATATTAAAAGGACGGGCATGAAAGAAAATATCATAGATCTCTTGTGCAGAAAATCCTGCACCCCGATAAGCGCCTACTAATGCTCAAGCGCTCACGCCATAAATCGCTTCTATTTTTTCTTTATATCATAATTCTTCTAGTCACTTGAGAATTCCCAATGCATAAAATCATCTCGTTCCTCATCATGAGATTACGAGTGTGTATTTCTTTTGTGTGGGGATGAGTGAAAAGAGTTTCATAGATATATAATAGAATAAATTATTTAGTCAATTCAGCTCGATCACCTGGTTTCACACCAGCAGCATTAGCTTCTTCGATATCGATATGGAAGTCGAGCGCGTAATCATCTTTTGCTCTGACTGCTACATTTTCAAACATAACTGCTCTGATTCCTCAGACATGGAGCTGGATACTATCACCATTTTTTATCCCCATTTCTTGTGCCTCCTGGACGGTGCAATGCAAATGTCTTTGCGATACCATAGCGAATGGACCATAAATATCTCCGACCGGTCAAATGATTTTTATGTATTCTAAATTGTCTACATCACCAGAAATTTTGATCGGTGCATTTGTTCATAAAGCAAAATTATCACCCACCATAATCTCTACTTGCGTAGTTTTTCTTGTCGGTCCTACTACTCTCACGTGTTCTATTTTTCATTTTGGTCATTCGATGGTTACGGTCTCTTCACAGGCATATTGTCCTGGTTGAGAGATATCTTTGAATACTTTGAGTTGATATCATTTACCAAAAATTTTCTCTACATCGCTCGGAGAAAGATGCACATGCCTATTGGAAATTCAGATAGGAATCCTCATGGAGAATAATTAAACGATAAAAAACTATTCTGTATCTTGTAAAATCTTAATTAATCTATCAATAATTACATCACCTTTTTCTATGTCTTCTTTTGTTGTATTTCTTGCTCTAAATTCATCATTACAAAAAGCACGTAATGTAGTCATAAGTTCTTTTCTTACTGGTTCGTATTTTTCATCAACAAGTATCTGATCAAAAATTACTTCTGTTCTATGAACTATTCATCCAAATCGTCCTTTCCTTACTTTATATTTATAACTTTCAGAAATGCTATGGAGTAACTGGTCAGGAATATCTGAACTCCATGTTTTCTGTTCTTCAAGTTGTTTAATCATAAATAATTTTCTTTCTTGTGTTATTAAATGTTCTGGAAGTCATCAAAACGCCATGAGCTTAGATAATTACTAAATCTTTAATTGTTGTAAAACATCTTCGATTTGTTGATGTAACTGTTCTAACGTTCAATTATTGGTGAATATGTGATCAGCCATCTCCATGACCCTTGCAATATTTCATTTAGTGGGATCTTCATTCTGCATCTCCCTCTGCTCATCACTGAGAAATTTTTCATAGGATATTTTATCGGTCTCACTGCCCCTGAGTACTACTCTTTCATATCTAATCTTGGGATCTGCGTCGATAGCAAAGAGATAAAAGTTTTCTTGATTTTTGAGTGCATCTGCTTCACCGACTGCTCTTATACTTTCGATGATGGTATTTTTTCCACTCACCTTTGCTTGCTGATATAATTGTTCAGCGATATAGGAGGGGCTATATGTCGCACGAAGATCATTTGCTACAATAACCATACTATCTCTATTAACTGGCATTCCTCTTCTCTCTATTTCCTCAGTTAAATATGATCTTACAGAAAGATGTTGAAATCATTTTTTCTGAACCAAATAATCTACGATAGTTCCTTTCCCTGCACCAATAGTTCCTGTTATTCAAACGACTTCCATGATTGTTGTAATAAATGATAAAAATTATTTTAATTCACATGTATATATACCAAACACTAATCATTCGTATTCAAATATTTCATACAGTTTTCATCATAATGATTCAAATAATTTTATGGATACGGTATTCTTATGAGGACTGATTATCACCGGTCCTGTAATATATGTATATCCATGTTCTTTCGCTTTCGATAGTATTTCTTTTAGAAGATTTTTACCTATCGTTCTTCACTGGAGTTTTTCTGTGATTCATATCATATCGAGATATATGCCATTTGCTTGATATTTTTCGTTTTGCTTGATATGATTGATGATTGGATCCTTAGCTACAATCTCTCATGAGAGTTGATCTATCGGATACGCTAATAGGAATGCAGATAGATTATTTTGTTCATCAAAACGCCCGAAAGAAAAATCAGAATTTATAATGAGGTTTTTCAAAATATCTATATTCGCTGTCGGATATTGCACAAATCCATTTTTTTTACTTTCTATATCAACAGACAAATCATCTATCATATGTTTGACTTGCTCCAAAGTTTGTTCATTCTCTATTTTCCTGGAATCCATCTATTCTATCTTTAGTGGATTAAAATTAGTCTTGTAATCATAATAATCTTCATGCTCTGATTTTTTCAATCTATTTACGATGAGATAGGTGAGCGGAGTAAAAATTACTTCTATCCCTACTTTGAATATATAATTGGATATCATTATAGCTAGGAGTACATCGTTGGTGAATACACCGTAAAATGCAATTATAATAAATATACTTGTATCGAGGAATTCTCCCACAATAGTAGATCATATCGTCCTGATTCGGAGTTTTTTTCCTTGCATTCGTATTTTCAGCTTTGCCAGGATATAGGAATTGCTAAATTCTCATGCGAAATATGCTATCAGACTTGCAAAGACTATCCTTGGGGTCAATCAAAGAATATTTTGATAATCTTGTTGAAATGCTCGATCTTGTGCAGCCGGTAATCGTCCAACAACCATTATGGTGACTGCCATGAGTAGTAAAACACCGAATCCCATCCAAATAATTTTTCTGCTTTGTTTGTATCCATATACTTCAGTCAATATATCGCCAAAAATATAACTTAGCGGAAATAATAAGGTCCCTCAATCAAACGTAAAAAATCAGAGATCTAAAATTTTCGTAGATACAATATTGGATATCATAAGTACAGCGACGAAAAATACTGATATCAAAGTTATATACTTATAACTTTTCTGTCTCTCCATCAGTGAATATATCATTCATAAAAAAACAAATAGAATATACTGATTTGCCTTATAGAGTAAACAAAATTTTACATTTGAAAAAACCTTTGTAGTTAGTATAAATTCTATTAGTCTTTAGTTTTTTAATCTAATCACTATGCGAGAACAGATACAAAAATATTATGCTGACAAAAAGATTTTTCGAAGAATTATCGCTGTAATTGTTTTCCTCCTTATCATTATTTTCCTTACAAGCGGGAATAAAAGGGCTGTGAATATTGCTGTGAATAATGAATTGAATTTTGCTGGAGAAGTCATGCCGATCGAAGGAAAATATCAGTTGAATATTGAAAGGTTTGATAGAGAACTTGCGTTGTTGGAAATCAATGCAGCACAGTTCATAATGATTTATAAAAGATGGAATCTGATTATACCGACGATAGAAAAACAACTTAAAAATGCAGGTCTTCCTGATGACTTAAAATATATACCAATCATCGAAAGTGCATTGAGGGATAATGTTGTCAGCTCAGCTGGCGCTGCAGGATTGTGGCAATTGATGCCATGAACTGCCCAGAAATATGGATTGATAGTCACTACAGGTGTCGATGAAAGATATGATGTTGCAAAGTCTACAGCGGCGGCCATCAGCCATCTCAAAGAACTTAGCAAACAGTTTAATAAGCGAACCCTCGTAGCCGCCGCCTACAACAGAGGCGAAAATGGCTTACAGAGATCACTGGAATCACAATATACCAATAACTTTTATGACCTCTGGTTGAATAACGAAACTTCAAGATATGTGTTTAGATTGTTGTCGATGAAGTATATGCGAGAACATAAATACAGCTTTTTTGATCGTGCTAGCTTGGGTGATATGTACACACCTTTCGTGACCAAAAGTATGAGCGTAAAAAGTATAGCTGACATAGCAGATCGAGCAAGAAACAATACCATGAGTTATTATGAAGTGAGAAAGTTGAATCCATGGATCATGAGCAATTCACTCCCTGAAGGAAAGTGGAATATAGAAGTCTTTCAAGTAAATAAATAATTTTTAAAAAATTATATTTAAATTGTCACGAATCTCTACTACATACGCCAACTCATACTTGTTTGAGGTATCATTTTTCGTAGATGAAACAATCAATCTATAAGCGAGGGTCTGATCCCGAGCGATTATGGACTATCCAATAGTAGAAATGTTTTCGTTTTGAAATAATAAATTATTTTCTCCGAGGATTTGAGTTGGCTTGATCTTTTTGCATACTTTTTCTATCAAGAGAAAAAGTATGTCTAGCGAAGCGATAAAAAAGAGTAATTTCAGCGGAGTTTTTAAAATTTTTATTATAAAAAAAGAGTCATTGCTGACTCTTTTTGCATATATATTCATTACTACATATTTTGGAATAAAATATATAATTTCGACGTTTGAAAACTTTTATAGGTTCCTTCAAAATTTGTTTTTTTTGATTGAAACCTATATGGATTATCAATCCAATAACTCTTCACTATGTTTCAGATTTATTTGGTGGATAAGCTACAAAAAGCTTCAAGTTTTCATAGCGTCTCAATTAATTAGTTTCACCGGTAAGGGTATTTAATGTAACTGTATCACCTTCATTCTTGTGTAAAGGAATCATTATCTCCATACCTGTTTCTAGCGTAGCTGGTTTCTTTCCTGCCTGTGCTCTGTCTCCTTTTACTCCAGGAACAGTTGAAGCTATTTTATACGAAACCGTTGGTGGTAAGATTACACTGATAACATTTCCTTTGTAGACCATTACGAAACAATCCATATTTTCTTTGAGATATCCTGTGATATCATCTACCATATCTTTGTGTATATCATGCATCTCGCCCGTATCATTTTCCATGAATGTATACGTATCTCCTGCAGTGTATAAGAATACTGCATTTTTGGTACAAGAACTGTTCCTGATTTGTAGGTGAAAGCTTGTACACCACCGGTTACAAGATTTTTCATTTTGAAGGAATAACTTCATTGTCTTTGTTGCATCTGCATAAATGCAAAATCAACTACTTTATATAACTGACCATCGATTTCTACGATAGTATTTTTTTTGATATCAGAAACATCTAACTTCATGACTCTATGACTTAATGATTAAAATTATTATTTATTTTGTCTCCCTTTTAAAAAGGGAGAGGTATCCGCATTTTGCGGATGAGGGATTTCGTGTCGCACGACTTAAATCCTCCTGTGCTTCGCACATCCCCTCCTTTGACAAAGGAGGACAAATATGAAATTTGTTTTTGTAATTTTTTAGTTTAATTCGAATACAATCAACTGACTTCCTCCACCAAGACTTTGTCCCATGATGCTGTTTACAAATTCTTGATATTGTGGACTTTGTGATTTTGCAAGATTAATGAGTCCAAGATATTGCATAAGAATCAATCTTTCATCTTGTGATAATGTTTCAATAGTTTTTGTAAGTTGGTCAGTAGCTCACTGTTGTGCAAGTACTGCTTGTGCTGATGTAAATATTTTATTTTGATCAACATTTTTTCCATAGACATCAGCGATATCACCTATCACATCTCCGTTTCAGATTCTGTTGGCAAATGTTTCTCCTATAAAGGTAACTAGTTCTTGTGCGTCGGGGAAGAATCTTGCAATGGCGAGTTTAGCTCTCAAGAAGACAAGTTCATCAGCTGACATAGCTCCGAATTTTGCTATAAGTGTAGCATCATCCAACGTGAATGCATATTTTGCTCAGAGATTATTTGTAGAAAATAATTTGATATATCCTGCCTTTCGAAGTTTTACTAAATTACTAATCGCTCCATCTTCTTGGATCTTTCCGGTAACGGGATCTTTTTTTGCAAAGAATCTATTGAAGAGTGATTCGTTTCCTTCACCCATAACTACGGTTCCGATATTTGGATCGATGACCAAATATTTTATATTGCTATTTCTGATTCTTTGGTATGATTTACACATGTTACCATCACTATTTTGTTCTCGGAATCGATTGAGCATTCCATCGCTTTTTATATTTCTCTGATTGTCCAAGAAATATTGTATATATGTTCCTGCAATCAATACGCCATCGGTGTCTGGTCTATTTTTGACATATTCAATGAATTTATTGTAATGAGGGAACTGAAGATCAAAAACATCTTTCCATCCGTAGCCAGCTTTCACTACTTCTTGTTGTTGGAGGGTTGTTGTTATTTCTACCGTCTTTCCATTATTCATTTTGTATCGCATGAAAGGACCTCCTCCACCTTGTGAAGATATTCTAATAAAATTAAGAATGAATTGAACGAGTCCTCGAATAACGAAAATAAATATAAGAATATATATCATCGTCTTTTCTTTTTCTTCCTGTGAGTGTTCAAACATATCTTTGATAATCATTGATACTGCTATAATCGTCCATACAATAAGTCACATTCCATACCATACAATACCTCATCCGATAATCCGCCAGATAGCTCGTCCTATGATAGTAATACTTGTAAGTACAACGAGATTGGTATCTTGTGTGAAACGTTTTGCATTGAATAATGCATATACTAATCCAAGAACCAAAAGCATAAATACCAACATCCATACAAATCCTATATCCGTATAATAACTACTAAGATTTTGTAATGATCGATTGAATACTACATTGAATGGGGTTAGGTATCTATAAGGAATATTTATTTTTCCTGCTTGTGTCTGAATCGCATGGTTCTGATAGAATGCTCTCAGTGCCATAATCTGATCTCTATATTCTGCTGGATTAATTACTCCAGTTCCATTTCCCTTTGTCGCATATGCAGTAAGTGCTCAACTCAAAAGATTATATGCTACACCACCTTGTTGTACTTGCGTAAACATTTTCTGAATAATAGGTACATTGAATGTCTCTATCGCTTGTGCGTTGGTACACAGTAATTTTGCTGCACTATTGGTACTATAACATGCATCATTTGCTGGATAGAACAATCTGAGTAATCCATACCCGAGATTAAGTCCTCCACCTTTGGTAATCTCTTTCCAACCATATCCAACATATCTTCCCACATCTTCATTACCAACGATTGCTTTTTTTGTACCACCAAGTAATTCTTCTTTGGTAAACGTTGTCTGTTTACATTGTGCTGGTGATAAGACCGCAGTATTCACAATAGTTTGATCTATTGCTGTCTGTGTAGTTAATGCTGTTGTATCCGTCACTGCTAACAATGGTTTTGTCGTATTTTTTTCTACCAATAGTACACTCTTGATGAAATTTACTGGAGTAAACGTACTATTGTTTATCTCATAAATAAGCATATTAGGTCCTTTGAAGACCAATACAGTTGCTACCAAGGTAGCCAACCATATAAGAATATAACTGAACAATCTTTTTTTATCTGCCCAAAAATTTTGGACTTTATTTTTATTCATATATAATTTTACTATTCATACTACTACTACTACTAACCCGATCAGCATAACATATTTTCCTGCTGCAGGTGTCATCATATCTGGTGCGTTAGCTATCTTAAGTACACCTGTTGCTCCTACGGTCATAATACCCAATCCAATAGCTATGATACTATCTATCCATAATCCAACAAGTAGTAATCCAAATAATGCTATATCGATAAATGCTGTTTGTTTTGACATAAGCGCTCGTGCAAACATTACTCATGAAATGATTATATATTTGAGTGAATCTCGATGTAACTTGAGTCCGTGTTCACGAGTATCAAGGATATGTTTAAGAAAAATAAATCCAGAAAGCATAGCTAAAACAGTTAGTGCCATCACTCCAAGATCAGTCTTGTTATCTACGAACACTAAGAATGCACCCATTCAGCTCGTAAGCCAAAAGAGTAACATCATCCATCCACTATACATACCTATAGTTGTCGTAACATCATCTTCTTCAGATTTTTTTGGAGCAAAATAGGTAATTGCTTCTTTGATAAGTCCAGTTCCAAAAATCAGTACGAATATTCCACTCAGGAAGTTCATCGCTACAGCGATAGTATCGGGGGACAGTCGGAATCGGCTCTTAATTGGTTGAATTAATGCAAAGAAAAATGTAATAAACATATGCCACAACCCTGGGACCATATCAGCAACTCATGAATTTCCCCGAAGTATTCCGTGACTTTGTGCGATAACTTTTGGAACATACATATACGCGTGATTAGCATCCCATGCTGTTGAATATGGAATGAATGATAATTGAAATCCGTACAGATAGTAGATAAGTGAAATTGCCAATAAAATAATTCCTATTCGTTTTCGCCAATTGGCTCTAAGTTTATCTCATTTGAATTCGTTAGCGATATCAGAGATGATAGTTTTATAGGGAAGCATATCATCTTTCATTCTCCAAACCATATATCCGAGTCCTAAAAAAAGGATCCATATGATCGCTCCTCGAATAAGATGCACCATAGAAAATATATAGATGATAGTTAAGAATATTCAGAGTCAGAGTCAGAAATTTATCAACATTTCTTGTCGTCTTGTTTCTTTAAATTTTATATACGTATTTGATATCCATGTTCCAAAAGCTGTCAATCCAAGGATAAAATATATACCCAAGAAGTAGAGAAGCAAAGTATTGATAATCAAAATAATAAGTCCTGCTGATCATCATATAATAGTATCTTTTGTCAGCGTGAACGCGATAGTGTGAACTATCAACGTAAACGGTATGATATAGACGAAAAACTTTTTTACAGAAAATACTTTTGATCTGATAATATACACGATAGGAATACATACAGCGACGATACTCCAGATTACCAATTTTCGGTTTACTCGACTTGCGAGCATAGTTTGATAATAGGTGTGATTTATCATAAACTCGTTGTAAATAGATACTCAAAAAAAACTTAAGAGTAAAATACCGATGATCAAAAAGATTTTTTGTTTCATGGACTAGACTAAAAAATTAAAAGATATGTACAGCTTAGATGATTAGTGGTTTTAAATATCTAAGGGTCTATTTATTTTTTTTACTGTAGAATGCATGGAGAAGCATTTTTGTTAGTGGTACATTGAAAAGTAATGTAAGTAATATAGTTACGATCAACATAGATCCAAATCATTTGAATACATTTGTTCCCATAGAAAATAGAACAAATCCTATCAATCATGCACTTATTTGACCATCTCTAATCGCTGACCAACTTCTATCTTTTGCATTATCAATTGATCCACTCATACTTTTTCCTTCTTTAAGTTCTTCACGTAATCTTTCATACATCAAGATATTTGCATCTACTCACATTCAGATAGAAAGGATAATAACTGCTATTCCACTGAGCGAAAGTGCATAATCGGTAAGTTTCATAAATGCTGCTAGAACTGTCAAAAATGAAATCAATACTATACCTGTAAGAATCATTTTTTTGAATCCGTACATACAATATAATAATACCATGATAGCAGCAAATCCTATTAATCCAGCTCGTAATGCTCCCGTAAGTGCATTATCCCCAAGTGATGGACTTATTTTTTCTTCTTGCATCAAGATTAATGGTGCAGGCAATGTTCCTTCATTTAATGAGTCAGAAAGTTGTTTTGCTGTCTCTGTCGTAAATGATCCATTGATTTCTGCTGTTCCTCCACAAATTTTACTCTGAATATTTGGAGCAGTAAGTAAATTTCCTCCGACGAAAATCGCCATAGGTTTCCCTATATTTGCTTGAGTCACATTACAGAATATCGTTTTTCCTTGTTCATCGAGATTGATAACAACAACTGGTTCTCCCATCTCTGATGCGCTAGAATTAGCAAACTTGAAATACGCACCATTAAGGATTGTTTGTCCATCGGTCGCTGGTACCCACGTTTCTCTATCTTGTACAAATACATCTTCAAATGCGTATACGGTAGCTATATTTCCTGATGCATCTTTACCCTGTTGTTTGTTGAGTACACGGAACATGGTGTATCCATCCAAAGCAACTCCGGTACCTTGCGTAAGTGCATTATCACCTTGTTGATAGACGGTAGTATAATTACCTTCTATAGGTCCATACAATTTCCCTATCTCTGCAGTATCAAGAAGTTTTGGATTTTTCTTGTACATGTCAGGTAACTGATCTATGGTGTTTCCTGTGAATATATTATGATAGATATTTTCTGACATTCTACCCTCAAGCATCTTCTGGATATTTGTTGGGTCTTTTGTTATTTC
>JAPLUU010000003.1:43141-60553 GCA_026397515.1 candidate division SR1 bacterium
GCCAAAACCTTTCTTGCTGCAAACGTTGCTTTGGTAGGTTTATTTGGGTTTTGAAGTTTGAATTCAAGTTCGAGTGTTTTTCCGATCAATTCTTTTGCTTGATCAAGATCAGCGATACCTCCTATCTCTACAACGATATAGTTTTGATTATCGAGTGTCTGAACATATGCTTTATAATCGCTCACTCCAAGTTTGGAAATTCTATTGTCGATATTTTTCATAATAATCGTTTCGATAGTTTTTTTGATGGCAGCCAGCTCAGTCTTATTGGTGTACACTTTTTCATATTTATCGTAGGAGATTTTGTAGACAAGTTTTGTCCCTCCTGACACATCAAGTCCTTTTCTGAAATGCGAAAATCCATTTGATGTAAAAATAAAATTTCTTGTGCCTGTCGCTGAATCAAAATTTCTTCCTACAAAAAGTACGAATACTAATGATACAATAAATAATGCTGCAAAAATCATTTGTTTACTAATTTTCATCTGCTTCTATAAAGGTAAGTAAAATGGATATTTTTTTCAATTAACAAAAAAATAAATTAACACCATTTTCTAGCTTTTTTGGGATTTAATGCAAGAGAAAAAATGCCCCAATTTTCCAATTAAGAACTGAATAAACAAGTAGACAACAATAGACAAATTAAAAAAATATATGGTAGTAAATTGATATATAGATATATGTCTATACGTCTAAGCCTTCAGCGTCCTTACTATTTTGTATTGTTTTTTGCCTTTTCTGAGCAAAAGTACTCCATTAATGAAATCTTTGGAAGAAACTACAGATTGGACATCCTCAACCTTTATTTCATTTATATATAAAGATCCTGATTGGATCATTTTTTTTGCATCACCATTTGAACTTGTCAACCCTACCTCAGTAAACATATCCAAAACTTTCATATCTGTTCATTTTATGTCGATTCATCATGTTTCCATATATAACGCAGATATATCATCTTTGGTAAATCATTTTATGGTTTCCATAATATCTTCTCATCAAAAAAGCACTTTTGAGATCTTTTCTGCTTGTTCCACAGCTTCTTTTCCAAACAATACTTCTACAACCCGACTGGCAAGTTCTTTTTGTCCATATCTCAATCAAGGATTTTGGGTGTGTTTCTCTACTATAGTATTTATTTCTTCAAGAGATTTGAGAGAAAACACCTTCAATAATTTTCCTATTAGACTATCTTCGGCATTCATAAAAAACTGATACACAAAATATGGACTATTTTTTGCTTTATCTACTCGAACTGCATTACCAGCTGACTTACCATATTTTGCTCAGCTAGCATCAGTAATGATAGGTATCGTCATACAGTATGCGTCTTGATCTATTTTTTTTCTGATAAGTTCCATTCCTGTAGTTACATTTCATCGTTGATCAGATCACCCAAGTTGTAGCTTTACACCGTGCTTTGAAAATAGTGTAAAAAAATCAAATCATTGAATCAACATATAACTCATCTCAGCATAGGTAATAGATTGCTCTGGATCTTCTATCCTTTTTTTGATGGATTCTTTTGCTATCATATAATTTACGGTAATATATTTTCCTACTTCACGGAGAAATGCTAAATATTCCATTCACTTGAAAAAATCATAATTATCCACCATTTCATAATCAAAATCTATATCATAATTTTTTTTGATGTTTTCCAAAAATGTTTTAAGCTGATTGTAGATGCATTGTTCGTTGTGTCTGAGTTTTTCTTCAGTCAAAAAATTTCTCTCATCACTTCTTCCACTTGGATCTCATATCATACCTGTTGCTCCTCACACAAGAAAATAACATTTATTTCCATATTTCATCAAATGGATAGCCGCCATCACTGCGAACATATTTCCTATTTGCAAACTATCCGCAGAAGGGTCAAATCAGATATAAAATTTTTCTCATCCTTTATTATAGAGATCAAAAAGTTTTTCATCACTAAATTGGTTTATTAAACCACGTTGTTCTCGTTCATCACGTAACTGCATGACACTATATTTATAAAATAAATTATTTGATTCTGATTTTTTTCTGATATATTATTGTATACTTCTCATCAACATCAACATCACATATCATCTCAATTCTTTATTTGCTGGTGTATCGATTTGCTTCATAATGAGTGCTTTCTGGAGCGCATTGAGATGAAGTAGATAAAATGGTTCGCCTCCGTTATATTGATTGCCTCGTAAAGTTCTAGAAAGAACGGTACCAAATTGTGCTCTTGTCACTTCTTCATTGGGATTAAATGTCTGTACGGGAACGCCCTTAGCATCTAATCACATCAATCCAAGCTGACAAGCTGTTTTTACGTAGAATTTCATCTCTGTATTTTCATCATCCATATCGGTGAAATTACATATCAGTCAGGTATTGGGTGTACTTTTTATCTGTTTGATGGCGAAAATACTGATCATTTTGGCAAAATGTTTTCTGATTAATGTACCGGTCATATTTGCTTGTTGGATACTCGAAATCGTTGTGATACCGATTTTATATGCATAGGTATATGCCTGCACCAATTCGGCAGAAAATCATGGAATATTGCTTGTAGTAAGTAGAATATATTTGGGTAGTGTACCACTCAGTATTTCTCCTGATAATACGATTCATGTACTTATACTACATGGTTTACCTAGGTCTCCTCATTCACATAAGACTCATGCTTTTATGATATATATACTTCATATACAAATAAGTTGTGGTGTGGTACATATTGGAGTTGCCCCTCATCATCATCCACCACCTCATCATCACCCGCCTGGGTTTCAATTATTGTTATTGTTTACTGTCTCTTTGATGCTGGAAAAAAATGATAAATGATTGGTAGTAAAACTACATATTTTATTGGAATCCAATGTACAACTCGTGATACCTGTCCAAGTCGTTCAATTTTCTGACCTATAGAGTTGAAGTAGATCTCCACTGGTTCATGAAGATATAACGAAATGCAGGGTAAAATATCATCCGTAGTAGATCCATTATTTGTGGAAGATCATGGCAATCATCAGATACCAAGAGCAGGATTAGCTCCTTGAGCTGGTGGCATGATAATACCGTTCCAGACTCATCAAGATGTTTGGATGACAAATCAACTTGTATTTATCTGGAGATAATTATTTGTATTTCACGTACTATTAATGATTACTATTCCGGTACTTGTGAATATAACTCCCGTACCTCTTGATCATCCTATATATACTGATCAGCTGACACTTGTAGTTCATTGTACTGAAACCACTGCAGTAGCATTTACACTACCTGGGTTCCCTGCTAAGTCAGTAAAGGTAAATATAAAAGTACCATTACTCGTAAATACCTTTCCTGTTGCGTTAAATCATGTACACGATTCGCTCAATCAGGTCAATGTTGCTAACACATTTCATCATGTATTTGTATATACAATCGTAGCCGTGGGAGCAATTTTATCAATCCATGAAACCGTCGCTAGAGCTATTCATGTATTACCTGCAAGATCTTTAAACGTGAAAGTAAAAGTTCCGGTATTGGTAAACGTATATTGATTAGATCCTGAGTTATTTGTAACAATAATTGTTTCTGATCAACTAATTGTAGCGATAACATTACCACTCGTCACAGATCATGATCCGGGCGTATATACAATCGTAGCCGTGGGAGCAATTTTATCAATCCATAATACTGTACCTGTTACACTTCCTGTCCTTCACATTATATCACTGAAGGTAAAGACAAATGTATCATTACCTGTAAATGTATGACCTGTGGTGTTTATATTGAACAATGGTTCATTTCGTCAGGTAAGCGTAGCTATTACATTTCCACTTGTCATAGTTCATGAAGCTGGAGAATATACTACATTTGCTGTCGGTGGTAGCGTATCTCTACTTAATCAAAAATAAGCATTCGTTCCTTTTTTCCCTCCAGAAAATACCGTAGAAATAGCAATAGTGTATGCTCCATCACCACTTAGATTGAGCGATATTCATGTGGTTTGTATTCATGTCTCATATATTACTGTTCATGATATATAGAACTTTATAGCATATCCACTAACACTATCATATCCACTAATTTGTCATAAGTCCGTGGGTGCTTCCCACTCTACATATATGGAATTTCCAGAAATACCTCAACCATTGATTATATTCGTTGTTTTTGTTTCATCGGTAAATACTTGGAGATTTTTTACAGGTCGATAGATAGCTTGTAATGCTTTGAATATATTTAATCTTCTACTGCCAGCAACTTTACCATTTAGACTTGGCAAAACGTCAGCATAATTGAGCAATATATTTTTGATATCTGAATATGATAATTCTGGTTTCATGCTTCGAAGAAGTGAAACGGCTCCTGCCACCATAGGTGAAGCCATAGAAGTTCCAGATAAATATTGATATCCACCATCTGTTCGTGTGCTTGCAATAGCTGCTCATGGAGCTGCAATATGTACTTTCGTTCCATAATCAGAAAATGATGCTAAGTGGTCGGTATTGTCACTTGCAGCTACACTGATAATATTATCGAGTCATGATCGGCACGAACTGTTTGCAGAAAAATCTGCTGGGTAGAAAAAATATGTTCAAGTATGTTGTGTTGATTCATTTCCTGCTGCGATAACTACTAATCATGGAAAATTTTTGATTGCGGTATATAATGCTGCATCATACGAAGAACATCCATTTTGGATTCCTCATCGACTCAAATTAGCTATTTTCGCTCCATTGTATTTTGCAAAACTCAATGCTGAAATCGCTGCTAACGTAGATATATTTTCTCCATCTCCTAGATTGATATTCATAATTTTTGCATGAGGATTGACACCTACAACACCAGAAAGATTATTCATTTCGGCTCAAATGATACCTGCTACATGAGTTCCATGATTTCCAATACCTGCTGTTTTGGTACCAAGATATGCGTTATATCCTCATCACAAACAACCTCACCGAGTTGCTCCATTAGTGTTCAAACAATTTGCACCATTCCACATCTGATGAACTAAATCGGGATGAGTATATTCTACTCCTACATCAAGTACTGCTACAATAGTCCCTGTAGTCAGAGGATTTCCGTCCCCTGATCGTATATCCATAGCTTCGTTTCGTTGTATATCAGCTCATGACAATCCTCAGTTCTGTCCTATATTTTTGAGTCATCGTTGCAATCCAAAATATTGGTCATTGGGATCAGTCATCTGTATATGATAAATATAATTTGGCTGAACATATTCTACATTCTGATCCTGAGATATGCGCGCAATTTCATCATCCATGTTTTTGGTTTCATCTATAGTAACCAATACAATATTTTCTTTTGGCAATATTTGTGTGGTATCAAAATCTTGTGTAGTCTCCATCTGAGAAAGAATCTGTACATCATGAGATTTCTGTAGATTTATTTCTCCCGATTCAAATTTTATGATAAGCTCTCCTGGCACGTATTCCATACCCTGTTCGTTTACAGCAATCTCTGTATTTTGAGCTAACACAAAAGAGCTAGCACCAATAGCTATACTCAGTACAATACTACTTCATATGAATCGATATTTTCTGAACTGCATAATATAGAAATAAAATAAAATATTTTAGCATGCTCTATATATAGTATATAATATGTATATTTTTGTCTATTGAGTACAAGATAAAATACTAGTATCAACAATAGCGTTACAATCTTTTGCGGAATTTTTGGTATCTTATCCTAAAACAATTTATGAAATATGTATACGTAGTAAAAAAAGTCCTCCAATATTTGACAGGTTTTCCTTGAAAAATATGTTTCAGTATTTTTCATTGAAAAAGGGGTCAAATTACCTCCCAGAAAAAAGTCCCTCTAAATTTGACAAATAAATTTTTCTAGTTATAATTACATTAATAAGAAATTATTCATCTCCTAACAAACATTAGTACTCATGCTTCACATGTAGCAAAACATGTTAGCAAAAATAAGCATCGATATGCTTTGTGATTTGTCTGATCACTTCTTAGTACTTTTGCACTCTTGGTTGGTCTTACATTTATTGTTCAGCAACAAACACATGCTGGAGCCATGTATGATTGAACATGAGATTTTTCCGTATCATGAGCACTCCTCAACTCCCAACTTAATCAAACAAATATCTATGGATGAGATGTGATGGCTATACAATGAATCATGAACTATGCATGAGAAAATATCAGTCAATGAAAAATATATTTTGGTGTGCCTATTGGTTTTGAATTGACAACACTCCCTTTTGCAGACAATACTTCCTTTACATGAGGAGATATCGTCTATGGAGGACCTGGTGATGGATGTTATGCAGATTTTGTCAAATGAACATGAGCATATATTCCTCATTTCAATACACTAATCAATAATTTTTTAAGTGAACATTTGACTCTTACAGGTGATAAGAAGGGGAATCCTATGTATATACTTACCCTTTCAGGTGGAGATCAATTACCACTGATGAATCATACAGGACAAATTGCAAGCACTAGTGGTCTGACACAATGGACACGAGTATTGGTAGATGTTTTACAAGTTATGTGAGAGGGAGAAACTTCTGTATCTTTAGAAGATGCACTCAATGCAGGTACAAATCCAGCTACCCTTATTGCACAATTGTGTATGGGAAAAACTTCAAATCTCAATGAATGTGAACCATTTTGAAAAGTTTTGGGTGGTGATTTATGATTGGATACCATACCTAATTGTGGTGCTAAAGTATATACTACACCTACTTCTTCAGAAGTAGGCAATCAAAAATCCAATAATGAAGTTATTATAGGTAAACATCCTTATGTAGCATGAGGTATCGATATTAATCTCTTTGTTGTCTCTGATTATCAAGATACAGATATTTCTAATAATATGGGAAAACTTCATGTAGATATGACTCCATGAATCTGAGCAAGTTGTTTTGATGCTAGCACAAATACAACAATACTACATGATACATTCACTCCTCTCTATATGGGTACTGGCACATATTGTAAGCAAGTAATTAAAGTATGTATGGAAGGTACGCTCTTTGCATGATGAGGTGATGGTGGTTTTTCTCCCTTTGATACTACCGCTTCATATTATACAAGTCCTCTTTGCATGGCAGAATGACCTTCTGCTAATGTAAAAGTTATAGGTAGCAGTCGTATCTGATCTCAACTTGTATGATCATACAGTTATGTATCATATATGTGGAAAGAAGTCGGTACTCCATTCAACTGAATTTATAACGATTTGAAGTATGACAGCGATAAAACTCCGTATATTATATATAATAATAATGGTTGAAGTACTAGCATTTTAAAATTCAATGGTACGGAATGGATACAATTCGGTAATGTATTATCTAATGGAAATATAGACAATATTATATTTGACCATGCTAATACTCCATATCTTTTGTTTAATAATTACAGCAACAATAGTAGAGGTATTTTGAAATTCCAAGATAATACATGGATACCATTTGGTAATGAATTTCCTAATCAATGACCATCTCTAAATAATCTATCATTTGATTCTCAGAATAATCTCTATTATACAGTAAATGGAAATATTCTCTATAAGATTTCATCTATAGATTCAACAATAACTCAAATGGATGTGAGTAGTGTATCATGAACATATATCCAAAGTATAAATACCATTTTCATCGGTGATGATGATACATTATATCTCCATTTTTATGGATATAATGGTAATATTAATGGTTATTTCGTCTATGCATTCACTGATGGTACATGGACAGATGTTGCTTCTAAGCTATGACTTCAACCCTTTGATGTAATAATTCAAGTATATACAGATAATACTGGTACGCACTATGCGTATATATCAAATTGAAATGATATGAAATATCGTATCATGAAGTTACAAGGTTCTAATTTTAAACAAGTCGGAGATACATTTTATATTTACAACTGAAATATACAGGATGTCTTCTTCGATAGCACTAATACACTATATATTAGATGGTATAATAGCTTTAATTGAAGTAATAGCATTTTAAAATTTGACAGCAATAGTAATCAATGGACACAGATCGGAAGTACATTCTCTTCTACTATCTCGTTATGAAGAATGTTCTTTGATAACAATGATAATGTATATCTTATGACAATGGACAACAATGATAAATCTACTCATATCTATATATTACAAAACAACATATGGACGCAACTCGGTGATGCATTTAATGGTAGTAGCACTAAGAGTATTATTTTCGATGGAAATAATGTACCCTATATTGTCACCTATGTAGGTTGAGTAAATGATGCATCGATATGATCATGAATAGCAGTAAATTCACTAGTACAACCTACAAACAAAGCAATAGGCTGAATATATACCGTGTATGCATATACGCCTGATGCGTGATGGACACCAAGAGGAAATAGTTTCTCCTATGGAGAAATACGTGAATGATTCATCAGTAATGGTATCTTTCATGTTCTCTATACTAGTTATGCTGATAAAGGTGCTATTCAAAGTGCTAGCACAGATACAAGTTCCGCTATCATTACACTGAAACTTGCTCAAGGAGCAGCAGAATGACATTCTCATATGCAACGATTTAGAAATAATACAGCTATCACATGAGCTATTGGTACATGATATACACTTACTTTTCAAGATGCTAATAGCAAAATAAAATTGTGAGTACAACCTACAGATATCAAAGGAGTCGAACGAGCATACCACTATAGTCCAGAGGTAAAAGTTCAAAAAGTTCCTGTGGTCACTGGTCTCGATATCGTTGGCGCTTTAGATATAGGAAGTAATCTCTTAGCTACATATACTTCTTCATGGACAAAAGTAAATTCTACAACAGGAAGTCTTGTCGGTGAAAATATTTATGTCACTACTACTGATGATGGTAGTGCCTATCTCTCTTTGATAGACAGTTGATCTATTTATATCAAAAAATATATAGATAGTCAACGAACTAATATAAGTCCAGCACTAGAATATGATTGAAGTGGATATACCCTTGAAACAATGTCTGATAATAAAATTGGTATATTAGAAAACACAAAACTATTTACGTTAAAGGAAACGTCTCGTGGATGAATGTGGATTACATCACTTCCTGATATACAACAAACACGAAATAAAGGTAATGGAATATATCTATTGGCGGGTAATAAAAATACAGGTAATAAATTTCGAAGATTGACTAATGGAACACTTACCGATCTATCTGCCCCAAATATTTCTTGTTCACTTTCTGGGCTATTACAGGCGAACCAAGTAGTAGATGGTGTAGAACTTCTTGTTTCTTATGATTGTACCAATGATACAAAAGTTTGGAGTTTAACAGATAGTGGTGTATGGATACAAGTTGCTGGAAGTGAAACTTTTGATTCTGATTCTTCAATCTCGGTAAAATCTACAAAAAAAGATAATCTTTTGAATTCTCTATTAGCTTGATGAACGGCTTCTTATACAAAGGCACCTATAATTACTATTATATCACCAACAGGTAAGGAAAGTTACCGATACTTTGTAGATACCACATGGATTAGATTACCAGCAGAACCTACCGTTATTTTATGGAAAAATGATAGAGCATACTTCAACTTTTATCAAGAAGTTGACCTTGGTACTAAATCTACTTCTGTTAGTCCCACACAAGAGGTTGGAAAATTTGCACTCTATACGGTTACTGGATGAAAACTAACATTACAGACACAATACAATAACTTTGTTCTTGATAATGCTGATATTTCTACAAATATGTTCTCAGACAAAAATTGAAATTTCTATATAGAAACTCTACAGGATTTGTCTGACTATCCAGGCAATGATAATAATAAGTTATTCAAATTCGTCAGCTGATGGCAAGAAATTATGAATTTTAGCAGTTTGCTTACTCGTGTTGATGTAGCATCTACAAAAGTAGCATCTTCAACGATTGATAATAAACAAATAATTGAACTTGTACCAGGGATTGATGGTATCCAATTGGATGAAAATAACCTACCTCTCGTAGGATATATAGAATATGGATTGGCTGATGGACCAAATGGTATCAATACTGCAATAGCTGATATATATAAATGGTCTGATGGTCATTTTGTAAGATGGTTTAATATGATTGATGCAAATACAAATATTGATGGTGTTATCAATGATGTAAAACAATTGAATGATGAGGGTATAGATTTTGTAAATTCAGATTTTACAACTATCATTGATCAAATATTAGCCAATGATACTATTAAAACTATCATTGAACATATATTAACTGGTGATAAAGTAGGTGTCAACATCGCTCTCGCTCCTTATATCATTAATATCAGTTTGAGTAATGGTATCGCTACATACAACGGAGATTTCACTACTAAAGTATCATTTAGTGGTCCACTTACGTTGGAAAATTGAGTCTCTTTGAATATGCATAGTGATCTACCATTTGCCCTATCATATCAAAATTGACATTTAAAAATGCGAAGATTCAATAATAATAAACGAGAAGTTTTTGGTCAAGAAACTATGGCCATTGAAAAGATAGAAGGTATAAGAGCAAAAACACAATTGTTTGAAAATGATGCTCTCGTTATAACTCAAAATATAGAGGAAGGGGTAGTAATAAAATGATATAAAAATAATACTCGATCAACCTTAGTTAATTTAGGTAAGGGCTTGCCTAGCGTAAATACATTGATGGATATGCTTAATGATTGGTCCACTTTGCGTTCAGGTGGTGTAGATGTTATGCCTATAGCTGGATGGACATATGATTGAAGTATATATGCAATGATTAATAATTATAGCGTAGCAAGTTTTGGTAAGTGAATTCGAACTTCATTTACAACATGGATAAATAGAGTAGCTACTAAAGTCGCGTCAAAAAATGTATCTCCAAAATCAGAAGAAACAAAAGATAGTTTATTATGACTTCGAATGGATAGTAATAAGACACTCAATTTCGTTAGAAGGATTGAAGTACCTGCAGCAATAAAACTAATTCCTACTATAACAGATACATTCCAAAATGGAAATGAAGTATATACCCTCTATCAGTGGCAGAGAAATGGGAAAGCTATTCCTTGAGCAACGAATAAAGAATATACACCTACTCAGGCAGATGCTGGACAAAAAATCTCATTTACCGTAACTCCTCAGATTGCTGGATGATTTATTTGAACTCCTTTGACGAGTAGTGAAAAAACAATAAACTGAACAAATCCATGAACAAATAATGGTTGAAGTGCTGGTGGTGCTGGTGGTGGTAATGGTGGTGGTTCTACTACGGGAACAATTATTACTTCTGGATCAACTTCTACTCATGCAAGTGCTGGAACTATCGATGATCCAAAAGCTACTCCAGAATTTGTACAAGCATATCAACGAGCATTGGCTAATGGTATCACAACTATGGATACCTATACAAAGGCAGGTATGAACCTTCCATCTCCTAGAGCACACATAGCTAAAATGATGGTAAAATATGTGACAGAAATTTTGAAAAAAATTCCTGATACCACTAAATCATGCTCATTTACTGATACAGAAAATCAATCTTCTGAATTACAATGATACATCACTGAAGCATGTCAGCTTGGACTTATGGGTCAAGGTATAAATGCTTTCAGACCTGGTGATTATTTAACAAGAGCAGAATTTGTTACCCTCCTTGCTAGAGCATTGTATGGTGATACCTACAATACTTCTGCACCATATTATGCTAAAAGTATGGCAAAACTTTTTGCTGATGGTGTCATCAAAAATACTAGTCCTAGTCTCAAAGAAATTAAAGCATATCTTTTAATAATGCTTGAAAGAACTGCTACTGGAAAATAATATGTATAAAAATACTTTTACAAAAAACCTCGCTGAAATGGCGAGGTTTTTTTATGCGAACTATTTTTACATTCTTTCTACAAAGATCATACCTATTAGTTTCATGGTTTTTTGTAAGGTTTCTAAAACGTTATGTAACAAAGCTGTTCTCGCTATCTTTGTCTTTTCATCATCGACTACTATCTTAGTATGTGCATAATAACTATTTACCAGTTGTGCGAGATCGAAACAATATTTCGCGATATAATGAGGAGCTAACTCTTCTTTTGCTTTCACAACTATTTCATCTAAAGTGCTTATCTTTTTGATGAGTGAAAATTCTTCTTCCTCTTGGAGTAAACTATAATCGATTTTTTCTGTAGCAATCGTTCATACACTATCGATAATACTCTGTATCCTTGCTCAGGTATAAAGAATATACGTTCAGGTCTCACCTTTCATATCCATCGCCTCATCGAGATCAAAAACAATATCTTTGGTAATATCTCATCTGATCAAAAAGAATCTCAATGCAGAAATTGCCATTGATTCAGCGACCTTATCCAATCGTGTATCATCTTTGTCGGGATTTCTTTCTTTGGTTTCAAAATATGCTTTCTTGTGGAGCATATCCAACATATCATCTATGGTCACGGTCCATCATTTTCTACTCGCAAACGGTAATCTCTTTTCCAATTTTTCTTCTTCACTGAGTTTGAATTTCATATTGAGTAATGTCTGTGGAGTAAGAAAAACAATTCCGTACCCAAGAGGTAAATATTTTTTTTCTCATTGTATGTGTCCGAGTAATTTGAGTGCAGAAGCCACGATATTCTGAGGAGGAATTTGTCTATAATCGATGACGGTCACCGCTTCATCGTACTTTCCAAATCCATGATTTTTTCATTTGCTGGTATCCGTACTTGTAGTATACATTTTTACCCCTCTTGGATCTTCTCGTGATTGTTCGTATCAAAAGTCTTTATTCATATATCCAAGTTTCCACATCGCAAGAGCGATATCTTTGGCCACATAGGTAGCGAGTCCATCTGATTTGATCATAATCTGATATTGTTTTTCCTCTTTTGCATATTCAGGAAGTGATGAAAGATCTAATATTCGACATCATTTTGCATCACCTTCATCGGCGAATTTTACAAATCATTTTTCTTTGAGTATGCTCATCGCTTCAGCAAAAAATTTCAGATGTAAGATATGAGTTTCCCGCACGACAAGGTCGAAATATGCACCCATTCTCCAACAACTCACCATTTGTTGTTGCGTACAATCCTGGGTATATTTCTGATGAAGTATATTTATTTCTGGATCTGTTGCTTCTTCTATTTTCAATAATGTCTCCGTTAATCTTTTCATAAACATAGGATCTTCAGAGAGTCCTCTCATCTTCTCATAAATTTCTCCACAATAATGATCAAACTTTTTTTCTGTGGTTACGGGTATGTCGTAATACAGATGTCCGACAATATTATATCCGATATTCACTCCGCTGTCATCACCATAATCACAGGTCGTAGGTGTATATCCGAGGTATTCATATATTCTTCTCATGCTATCACCCACACAGACATTTCTTGCTTGTCAGATATGTAATGGCTTATTTGGGTTGGCTGACATATATTCGATGAGAACTTTTGTAGATTGTTTAGCAATTGGTTTTTGATGTTTGATGGTAAAGAATTCTTGAATGAAACTAGTTTTATTTATGTGTGCATTCACATACCCACCGACTGCTTGAAATTTTTCAAAATATTCTGAACTGAATTTTTCTGCGAATTGTTGTGCTAAAATATTTGGGGCTTGCTTTGCTTGTTTAGCGAGTTGAAAACAAGGAAATGCTAAATCTCCAGGAATATTTTCTGGTGGAATTTCTATCATCGTCAAAATTTCTTCCACAGGAAGATCTATATTTTTGGCTAAAATTTCAGCGAAATATTTTTTGTATATTCAAATCATCGTCTAGGCTATAGTAAATCATAAATATTTATTCTTCTCATTTGAGTTTCTGTCTGAGTTGTTTCGTTTTACTGATAAATTTTTTGTCCATGATGCGTGCTTCACGCTCAGCATTTGGTATGTTTGTAGCTATTCTCTCTTTGGGCTGTGTCAGTGTTTCTTCCAATAATTGTTTGAAATGATGGATTACTTTTTCTTTATTGGCATTTTGATAACGTTCTTCTCTACACGTCATGATAAGTATTCATTCCTCATGATGCACCATATGTCCAGCGATATCAATCAGTCTCTGTTTTTGTTCAGATGTGAGTTGTTGTGAATCATGGATGTTAAAATATAATTCTGCTTTGGTTTCTCTCTTGTTTACATTTTGTCCACCTGGTCATCCACTTTTGGAAAAATGAAAATGAACCTCACGAGCTAATATATTTTCTATTATATTTTCTATATCCATATCGTATGACTGATGATAAAATCTTGGATGTTAATTAATTTTTTTATGCTTATCTATCCTTGCATTTTCATATTTATCTAATTCACTGGAGATTTGATTTTTACCCGTGATATCTCATTTTTTTCAAGAATTTTTGGCACCGCTCACGGTACGAGAAAGTTCCTCTACACCCAACCACAAACCGCTACCTATGGTATTTGCTATATTTGTCTTACGTGTTTGCTCGAATTTTTTGAGGTCAGTAACCATCCAAAATACTAAAAAATAAAGCTCTTGTACACGATACATTTTTTATGCTAAAAATCAACTCTATATACTTGGAGGCTTAGTGTACGATACATTACCTATGAACTATATAATTATGCTATTATGTCTTTATACTAATGTCTGGTCTATCTATCAATTTTCATTTGATATTTTTATCCTACTTCATATACTAAATTGTATCTTCTATACATTTTATTCTATGAATAGAGCTAATGCTAAAAACAAAAAAAATCTTTGGACGATGAATGGTTGTAGCTACGCTTTTGACCTGATGTGTACTATGAGCAAAAGTAACTTTTCAACCTTTATACTCTGATGTAAGATTTCAACCTACAGATAAACTTCATGCTGGTTGTACAAATTCTGCGGACATTTTGGTTTCTTCACAAGGACAAAAAATCACGAAATTTACGCTAGTACTTTACTATAACCCTGAAAATATAGAAATACTTCGTATCTTGCCTACAGCGGGAAATAGTACTGCAAGCTCCAAAATAGAATATAATAAAATCATCCTTGAAGTGACAAATCCTACCTTTGCATCCTCGACAGAAGCAAAATCTTTTTTTCAGATTTCTTTCAAAAGCGATGTTGTAGGCGAAGAGACAATAACTTTATGAACTGGTTCTGAAGCAGTCACTACAAACAAAGACTATCCTATTCAATGAACGTTTGTTATGGATTTTGCAAAAGTACCAGAATGTGAACCCGATATTATCCCACCAAATCTTAGTCTTATTTATCCCAAAGATACTCAGCAAAGAATAAGTTTAGATCAGTACTTTATCTTTGATATCAAGGATATCTGAAAATGAATAGACCAGAATACTATTTTGATAAATTTTGACGGAGAAAAATATTTTTATGGATCAGACAACTTAAAACGAAATGGAAATTATCTGACATTTTATCCAGGCAAGTGGATCCCTATCGATAAATCTTTGGATCTTAAGATATTGATTGCTGACAAACAATCATATGGATGAGCAAACAAAACAGAAAGTAGCTATAGTTTCAAAAGCGCTACCGGTATGGTTTTCAACAAAACAATCAATCCTATGATGTTTAGGATGATAGCACAAGAAGCATGAAAAATATCTGCATCAGCGGATGAATGTACTTTGTTAGCAGATTTTTATAGTAAATCTGAAATAAGCTACCAAGGGAAACTCAAATCTATTATCCAAAAAGTATGATGTGATCTTTCTACCATAGATACTTCGCTCCTAGCATCTAAGGAAAATATAGTCTCTGATATGAATGCAGAACAAAAAAAATATAGAAATCTTTCTGTCTTTGCTACACTTGGATGGATACTTTTCTTTATCTCATTTACCCTTAAAATACACTATTTGATTGCATATAGAAAACACAAAAAGATTAGTGAAAAATTAAAAGTGAAAAATTAAAAATGAAAGAATATATTTATATAAAAAAATATACCTATACTTTTTACTTTTCACTCTTCACTTTTAACTATTAGTTAACATATTATGGCACTTGAAATTGAAAGAAAATTTTTGATAAAAAATATACCGATGGATATCGAGCAATTTCCTCATAAAGAGATTATTCAGTGATATTTTAATGATCCGACTACCGGGAAAAGCATTAGAGTAAGACACATCTGAGAGGCATATAAAATCACAAGAAAGAAGTGATTTGGACTAGTAAGAGAAGAGATAGAAACCGATATTACTAAGGAAGAATTTGATCAATTACGATTTCAAGTCGAAAATCATTTTCTAGAAAAAACTCGTTATGATATACCGTATGAATGAGTTATGATTGAACTTGATATATATAAAAATCTCCAAGGCTTGAAAACTGCTGAAATAGAATTTAGCAACAAAAGAGATGCAAAAAAATTTGAAACTCCTGAATGGTTTGGTGAAGAACTCACGAGAATGAGAGAAGCTTCTAACTGATATATAGCCAATCATGGACTGTCTGATGAGCTGATTGAACTTATTAAATAATATATATAAAAACAAGGTAATAAACCTTGTTTTTTATTTGAATGAAAATATTTTGGTTTAGAAATTTCTAAATATTTCTTGTAATTTTCTTCTTTCTTGTTCTGCTTCTTCTTTTGCTTTGATTTCTTTTTCTAGTTTTCTGAGTTCTTCTGAAGCCAAGAATGTAAATTTATTAAGCTTGTCTACGACTTGCATTTTTTTCTTTTGGTCTGCGGTGAAGTCTTGTATTTCGTCGAATAATAAGGTATCATTTATCATAACCTCAAGCGATGAAGTCTCTTCGTTAAAGGTAAATCTCAATTCGTTTACGGTCTCTTCTTCTGTCTCTTTATCCTGTTCTATTTTTGTAATGAAGAGCATCGGCTCATTCGTTTCATCAAGAAGAAATCTATATGAGATAAATATTTTATCGTTGTCTGCTCCAAGAATATCAAAGGTATCATCAGTAATTCATGTTTTATGTTTAAATTCGTAAATTTTTTGGGTAGTCAAAAACAACTCACCAAACTTTTTTTGTACGTCCGTCTGAAATTTTTTTTCTGGAGATAAATACTCTCGGAAACCTTTCTTTCTTAATAACTACATAAGGATATCCTTTGTCATCCTTTAAATTGATGTTGTAAACAGGCTGATACTCTTTAATTAAGTTATTCTCCAACAAAAAAGCATCTTCTTCCGAATCAACAATGGTAAATTCAATTTTTTGGATTCTTTTTACCAGCTCAATTGTTTTTTTGTTATCAACAGACCTGTTAAAATAACTGCTGACTCTTTTCCTCAAATGCTTGGCCTTACCGACATAAATCAAATTGCCGGCATCATCAAAATATTTGTAGATACCTGGCATTGCAGGTATTTCATTGGAAAGATGTGAAAATTCTTCAGCAGTCATTTTAAATTAATAATCCCATTTGGTCTTAATCTCATTTTCAACATAAATAGTATCACCATCATCAAAAAGATTCAACAACTTACAATTTTTGTATG
>JAPLUU010000013.1:0-2322 GCA_026397515.1 candidate division SR1 bacterium
ACCTCCTACAATAATTTTTCCGTCTCTTTGTAGTGCAAATATATTGACTGCACCATTTAATCAATTTCATATATTGAAAGTATTGTCTTTCGTTCAATCCGAATTCAAACGAGTTATATAATTAGCACTTACTCAACTGTATGTAGTAAACCATCATCCTACTAAAATTTTTCCATCATTTTGGATGGTTATCGCTTGTACTGATTGATTAAAACCATCTCATATATTTAAAGTACTATCCTTAGTGCCATCAGTATTTAGACGCACTATCTTATTCGCAGTAATTCAACTATATACTGAAAATTGTCCTCCAGCAATAACTTTACCGTCGTTTTGTATAGCTATAGCATTGACATAACTATCCAGCCCATTTCATATAATAAAAGAAGTATCTTTGGTCCCATCACTATGTAAACGAACCACCTTATTCGCGGTAGTTCAATTATATGCAGTGAAATATCATTGTATAAATATTTTTTCATCATTTTGTATTATTATCTTACCAACTGGATTATTAAATCATATTCCCATAGCAAAGGTATTATCTTTAGTTCCATCTGTATTCAAGCGGATAATTTTATTTGCTATTGCTCAACTATATATAGAAAACATACCTCCAACCATAATCTTTCCATCACTTTGTATAGCAATAGTATTGGGGCTCATATCAAATGAAGTCCCTATATTGAATGTATTATCTTTTGTCCCACCAGTATTTAGACGAATAATTTTGTTTGCTGTTACTCAGCTGTACATAGAAAAATTTCATCAGAGAATAATCTTTCCATCACTCTGTATTGCTATAGTATTGGGGTCCATATCAAATGAAGTCCCTATATTGAATGTATTATCCTTAGTACCATCAGTATTTAGACGAACTATCTTATTCGTAGTAATTCAACTATATGTAGCAAAATTTCCTACGACAATAATTTTTCCATCACTCTGTATTGTCATAGTATTGGGACTCATATCAAAAGCAGTCCCTATATTGAACGTATTATCTTTAGTACCATCACTATTTAAACGGATAATTCTATTTGCGGTCACTCAACTATATGTAGCAAAATTTCCTACGACAATAATTTTTCCATCACTTTGAATAATTATCTGTTTTACCATATCATTACATCAACTTCATATATTGAACGTATTATCTTTAGTACCATCACTATTTAAACGGATAATTCTATTTGCGGTCACTCAACTATAATTTGTGAACATTCCCCCGACAATAATTTTTCCATCACTTTGAAGAGCTAGTGCCCATACCATATCGTTAAATCAACTTCCCATAATAAAAGAACTATCTTTGGTCCCATCACTATTTAAACGAATAATCTTGTTTGTTGTGATTCCTTGATATGAATTAAACATTCCACCTATTACTATTTTTCCATCGCTTTGTATGACCATAGCATTTGGATCTTGATCAAAACCTGCTGGAATTTTTGTATCAAAAGAGGGATTAATATTTGTTATATTGGCTGAAACTTGAGTATAACAAAAAATACCTGTAATTATCACAATAAAAACTAGAAATTTCCACGTCAGTTTCTGCATTTATCAATTATGAAGACTGTAAAATATATACGTATTGAGTATACCCCAAAATATCATTTTTGTCAAATTTTTGAGGATTTTTTTATTACTTATGAAAATTTGATAAATCAAATTTTCACTGGTATATTTTTCACTTGAAAAATATATACTAACTGCTACAATTCTTTGTACACGATATTTATTTCTTATTATATTCTTATGATTGAACTAGCACCACTCCCCTATGCTACCAATGCGTTAGAACCTATTATTGACACCCAGACTATAGAACTTCATTATGGAAAGCACCATCAATGATATGTCAATAAATTGAACGAACTGGTTGCTGGAACTCCCTTTGAAGATAAATCGCTTGAAGAAATCATCAAAAACTCTGAATGACCCATTTTCAATAATGCCGCGCAAATACGAAATCACACGTTTTATCGAAATGGTCTTACTGAACCTAGAGAAAATCGTGAACCCATATGAACTTTGTATGACGCCATCATAGCAAAACGAAGTACATTCAAAGCTTTTCAAGATACTATGATAGCCAGTGCTGTAGGAAATTTTGGGTCTGGACGAACGTGGTTGGTCAAAAACACTGATGGAAGTCTAGAAATTATAAACACCAGCAATGCTTGATGTCCTCTCACTACGGATAAAAAAGCCTTACTTACTGTAGATGTACGAGAACATGCTTATTATTTGAGATATCAAAATCGTAGAATCGAATACGTTACGAATATATGGCAATGCGTCAACCGAGATAAGGTA
>JAPLUU010000013.1:2390-28861 GCA_026397515.1 candidate division SR1 bacterium
TTAGTCAGTAAATTTATTTTATCAAGAAGCACATGAACACGAAGTATAAAAAAGAAAAGGGTGAAAAATGAGAAATACTCGTAGGAGAAAATTATCAAAATCAATGATATATGCTTGTAGAAAAAAATTATACGATCCCGTGATGAGAACTTGATCTTATTTTTCAAAAAAACAATATTCTGACCTTCGTGGAAGTAAAAGTTATTGATCATATAGATGAGCTCCAAGACTATGTTACACAAAAAAAACTCTGACATGTAAAACATACTATTAATTATTATTTACTTACTCATCCGACAGACAAAGAATATACACTTGATGTTGTATTTGTGAGGGATAATTCTATATTTGAAGTCTACAAAAATGTCACGAATAGCTAATTTATTTGTAAATATATATACATGAAAAAAAGTAAATTAATCATCCTATTTATACTATGATCACTTTTCGGCTGACTTATCTGGCAGATTGGTCATGAATGGAATATTCTTCATCAACCACTTATCCAAGAAGGGAAACTCAACTTGGATGGATTGATTTCATCGATAAAAAATGTAGTAAATACCAAAGATCTTGGTTTGTGAGCCAAAAAATACGAACGTTTTGATACGGTATATAATCTACTTCAGAGTTCTTATTATAATGTAGATAAACTTAATACGGGAAAAATGCTCAGCAATGCACTCAAAGCATATGTAGACGCCATCGGTGATCCCTATACTATATATATGGATAATGCAACAAATTCTGGATTTCAAGAAGAACTCAAAGGATCCTCAGATTTTGAAGGTATAGGTGCAGTGATTAGCAAAAAAGATTATTATATCCAGATAGATGAAATAATTAAATGATCCCCAGCATTTCTTGCATGACTTAGGATGCTTGATAGAATAGTTATGATTGGTACTTGAGTTACCAAGGTGCTAGATGTCAATCAAGCAGTCGATAAAATCAGAGGTCCAAAATGAACGAAGGTAAAACTCACGATAGAAAGAGTTTCCAAAACGTGAGATAAAGAACTTATTGAAAAAGAAATCACGAGAGATAAACTTATTATCCCTTCCGTTAATGGAAAAATCCTTACATGAACTAATAGACAAACCTTATGATATATTAATATTTCCATCATCGGAGAAGAAACAGAAAATCTTTTAAAAAAAACATTAGCTGATTTTAAATCACAAAAAATCCAAGGAATTATTCTCGATCTTAGAGGGAATTGATGATGACTTTTACCTGTTTCTGTACAAATTGCTTCTCATTTTATCCCCAAAGGTAAATTGGTGGTAAGTGCTAAATACACTACTTTTGAAGACGAAAAGCTCCTCTCAGAATGATATACAGATTATCAAAACATCCCTATGGTAGTATTAGTTGATTGATTGACCGCTTCAGCAGGTGAAATTATTGCTTTAGCACTTAAAGAACAAATAGGTGCGCAACTTATATGAACTCAGACTTTCGGTAAATGATCTATCCAAACCATGGATGAATTTCCTGATGGTGCCTCATTAAAATATACCGTAGGAAAACGATATACGCCAAATGGAGAAAATATAGATATCACCTGAGCTACTCCTGATATTGTGATAGAGTTCGATCCCGATAAATATCTGAATACTGCGATTGATACTCAGCTTGAAAAGGCAAAACAAGCAATAAGCACGATGATCAAATAACTTTATTTTATTACATATTTTATGACAGTAACTATCAAACTTCAGAAACCTGACGGAAGCATAATCGCTACATTTCCTGCAGAAGATAAGCAAAATATAGCTCAAATGGCAAAAAATAATGGTATAGATTTTCCTGTTTCTTGTGGAATATGATCCTGTGGTGTATGTAAATGTAAAATCATTTCATGAAATCAGTACGTGCAAATAGATAAAATATCACCGCCTATGAGACCATTAGAAAGAAGTGAAGATGGTACATTTCAAGAGACATTTGCCTGTATAGGTGGAGTCACTTCTGAAGCCATTAAAGATAGTGAAGATCATGAAATTATCTTAGAAAAAAATATGTAATTATATGTAGGAAGTTTTTATTTCCTTATGCGCTGTAGTGGTCGAATTTGATACAGAGAACATAAAAAAACTAAAACAACAAGACCAAAACGCTTTCAACCAGTTCTATCTGCAAACCGTTGATATGTTTTTCCGTTACATCAACGCCAATTATTTCCTCGCTAAGCAAGATGCCGAAGATATTATCTCAGATTTTTATGTAAAATTTTGGGAATGAGTAAAATCATATAAAGAAAATCAATCGTTTAACGCGTATTTCCGAACCATATTTAAAAATACCCTTAAGGATTTTTTCAAAAAAAATTCTGACACACCATTCACTGATCTCCATACAGATGATGAATGAATGGCTTTTGAAGATACGCTTGTAGATGACGTCGATCTTACCAAACTTTTGGAAAATGATTTCAAATTTGAACAGATAGAAAAAGCAATGAAGAATCTTGATGATATTAGCAAAGACATTATTTATTTTAAATTTATAGAAGAAAAAACAAATGAAGAAATATCATTGATAACATGAACTTCGCACGAGATGATTAGACAAAGACTTTCTAGAGCAATTAAACAACTAAAGAAACTTTTAGATTCAACTAATGATTAATATCTAAAAAATATATTTCAGTATCACTACTATATATAGTAGTATATATTTCCATAAATATTGATCAATAAAAAAACTGATACCATTTTGTAGCTCCGCACCTTGTGTGGCTTTACGTAATATATTTTGTTTTTTGCTATATATATTTATAAAAATGTCAATCTTAAATACTCAGATATTACCACGAAAATATTAGTAATCCTAGTTCTCAACTGGTAAATATATTCACCTAATAATATGATGTTTTTCATCAAAAATCTCTTGAAATACAGTCCCTGTATGCTAATATCATTGATGTACACAGTACCTTTTATTATGTAATTATTTGTACAAATGACAAAGACAGCTCTTATTGCTAGCCTAGCAGAACAATTAGGTGTTTCTAAAAAATTAGCTTCTGAATTAGTTAACTCATTCATCGAAACTGTTATTGGTGGAGTTAAAAAATCTGGTGAAGTTAGAATTCAAGGATTCGGAACTTTCAAAGCTTCAAAAAGAAAAGCTAGAGAAGGTGTTAATCCACAAAACCCAAGTCAAAAAATCAAAATTCCTGCAATGAAAGTAGTTACTTTCAAAGCTGGTTCAGAATTCAAAGGAGCAGTTAAAAAATCTTAATTAAGACCCAATAAAAAATCGGACAGAAATGTTCGATTTTTTTTGTGGTCGAAACTATAGTTACTACCCAATTTTTCATTGAGGTAGTAACTATAGTTCCTTAATTCACTATCATAGAAAATCCGCTTCGGCGGATTTTTTTTATTTATTAGTTTTATTTGATTTTCTTGAGTAAACTATTATAGTATCATTGTTTTATACCTTATATTATTACTATGACCTGATATATTATTTTAGCTGCTTTTGTTGGTGGACTTATATGATACTTTGTATTCTATCTTAGATTTCAGCACAAGGATACCGTAAATCAACTAAGATCTAATCTCAAAGATGCAGCGAAAGAAATAGAATATCTCAGCAACGAGCTTGATGAATACGTTCAACAAAATGCGCTCTTGAAACAGAAAACTACAGAACTTCTAGAAAAAAATGATGATCTTTCTGATGTAGTGGCTGAATTGAGCAAATACTATGTACATTTGAAAAAAGCTGCCGAAAAAACTACTGAACTCAGTAAATATCTTCATACACCTAATCCTGATATTGAACAAAAAATGCAGCCATTCTTGGATAAAGTAAAAGACGAAACTAATAAAACGTTCTTCTAAATATATCGTAATTTGTCTGCGGCGTAATATATTCTTCCAGAATGTAATTTGCCCTATCGGGCGTAATTTATTGTAATTACGGGAACGTAGTGAGCTTATTACGTGAAGTAAATTACACGAGCAAAGCGAGTGAATTACATTTTAATTTCTTAGTTATTTAGTTTGTCCTACAATCAAAAACATATTCTTATCTACGATCCGGAGACAGGATACAACACTATAGCTGATCAATACGGCGCTTATCACAAACACCTTGATAGTTTTGAAAAAGGTGTTTTTGTTAAATTCTTGCCAAGAGACAAAAAAGATTTGGCCATTATCGATATCGGTGCTGGTGATGGTAGACTATATAAATATCTTGCACCACTGAAACCAGCAAGATACGTCGCCTGTGATATTGCTGAACAACTTTTGAAAAGACATCCAGGTAAAGATATAGAAAAAATAGTCTGTGATTTGGAAGATACACTCCCCTTCGATGATGAATCATTTGATGTAGCGACGAGTTTTTTTGTGCTCGAACATATCGAAGATATCAATTTTCTCTTCAGCGAAATGTATAGAATATTGAAATCGTGATGAGTATTTATTATCGGTCATTTCATCCAGAGACGTGAATTTATCTGGAAAAAAGATAAGGATCAGTTTAGAATTAAATTCTTTAATCATAGGATCCAAGACATAGAGAAGCTTCTTATCAAAAATTTCTTTGATCTTCATGTGGTACCTATCCGCGAAGAAGGAAATATTATAGGACATATTGTCGTCTGTAAGAAATCATAACTTGAAAAAATAGCTATTTTGTATACAGTATTGAGTAATCAATGCTGTTTTACTTTTCTATAAAAAATTTATGAAAAAATTTTTGATAACAACACCGATCTATTATCCTAATGGATATCCACATATTTGACATGCATATAGCTCATTTATTGCAGATTTTTATGCTAGATACAAAAGATTGCTTGGATATGAAGTAAAATTTTCTACCGGTAATGATGAAAACAGCCAAAAAATAGTCCAACAAGCTGAAGCTGAAGGCAAAGATGTTATCGAATATCTCAATGCTATGGGTAAAAAATGGGAAGATGTTTGGCAACATTTACAGATTTCTTATACAGACTTTATTAGAACAACTCAAGAAAATCATAAACTACTTGTCCAGGAAATGCTCCAAAAGTCATATGATACATGAGATATCTATGAAGGTGAATATAAATGATATTATTGTGTAGGATGTGAATGATTTAAAACAGAAAAGGATCTGATTCTCAAAGATGGAGAACTCGTTTGCCCTGATCACCTTAAAAAACCAGATTTGATTGTAGAAAAAAATCGATTTTTCAAACTTAAAAACTATCAAGGAAAAATAGAAGACCTCTATCAAAAACATCCTGATTTTGTGATTCCTGAATATAGATTCAATGAAATGAAATCATTTGTACATTGAGGATTGGAAGATTTTTCTGTCTCTAGAGAGACTAATAAGTTTGGTATACCACTCCCTTTCGACAATAAACAAGTAAGTTATGTCCGATATGATGCTTTATTTAATTATGTTACCGTTTCTAGAGATCAAGGTTTCTGGTCTGATGACACACAAATTGTACATATCCTTGGAAAAGATATTGCAAGATTCCATGCTATTTTTTGGCCTGCAATGCTGATGAGTGTAGACTATAGATTACCAAATACAGAATTTGTAACTGGATATTTCACAGTGGCTGGTCAAAAAATGAGTAAGTCATTGGGTAATGTTATTGATCCTGTACAAGTTGTTGATGACTATGATAGAGATGCAGTAATATTCAATCTGCTGTATGATGTACCTATTGGCGCTGACGGTGATTTCTCTGTAGAGAGATTATGACATTTATATGAAAGTATGTTGATTGGATGACGATGAAATTTGGTAAATAGAGTAACTAGTTTATGTAAAAAATATGGTATCACCAGTGGAAAATTCAATAAACAAAAACGAGAAATATTCAAAGACAATAGTAATAGTAAACTTCTTCACTTTTTTGAAGATGGACGAGATGGAAACAATATAGAAGAGACATATTTGAAAAAAGCTGATATCAAATGATATCTTGATGATTGGTATCAACTCGTTCAAAGAGCAAATGAATATATCACGACTGCTGAACCATGGATAAAATACAAGAACGAAGAAACTAAAACTGAAGCACTTGCTGATTTACAATTTTTGCTCTATATCGTAAAAAACATCGCACTCTTTTCAGCACCTATCTTGGTAAACGGATTTAAAAAAGTTCAATCAATATTGGGAAATGAAGAATTTAGTACTATTGATTCTACAAAGAATAACGCTGATACTACGTTCAAAGAAATCTTCGATATGGAAGACTTCCCAGTACATTTAAATCCAGAAATAATCTATCAGAAAAAAGAAGAAGAAAAATTATAATAATATATTAAAAAGATATCCTGCAATAATGATAAATAGTGCTACTATTCCAAAATACGTAAGCAATAATTTCATTTTCATTACTTTTCTCAGAATAAGAAATTCTGGCAAAGAAAGCCCTATCACCGCCATCATAAAGGCGAGAGCGGTACCTATAGGAATTCATTTTGCAATCAATGATTGGACGACAGGTATCACACCTGCTGAATTTGTATACATAGGAACTCAAATCATAACCGCTAAAGGAACAGCAAAGGGGTTATTTTTTGTGATATAATGTTCGAAAAATCATGTAGGAATAAATCAATGAATAATACCTCCTACAGCAACTCACAACAATACGTACGGCATAATTTTTCGTATCAAAGCAAAAGAATCGTTACGTATCTGTTTCAAAAATGTGCTGAATTTTATTTTTACTTTGCGTATCGTTGTATCTGTAGTTTTTCTAGCATTCAGAATAAAATCTGCCACCTGATTTTCCATCTTCAGTTTTCCTATAACAAATCATCAGACTATTCAAAGTACAATACCAGTAACAACGTATAGAGCAGTTATTTTGAATCCAAATAATCACCCAAGCAGTGCTATAGCTACTTCATTGACCATCGGTGAAGTAATAAGAAACGTGAATGTTACTCACAAAGGAATTCCTGCTTTGAGAAATCATACAAATAGTGGAATTGCAGAACAACTACAAAAAGGTGTTATTACGCCAAAAAATGAGGCGAACAGATATTCTAATCCATAGAGCTTATTTCTTGCCAAGAAATCTCTTATTTTTTCTATAGGAAGATAATGATTGATAAGTGTCATAATATGCACGATCACCACCAACAAAATAAATATTTTTATAGAATCAAATATAAAAAAATTAAGTGCCTGGCTTAGATGCACAGTGGCATCTAAATTCAAAACAGAATAGGTGAATCGATTCGTCAAGTTCTCCAATCGTATAAACATATTTCAAAAATTACATTATAAAACAGCTATTGCCCACTTAATAAAAAGATAGATATAATATATTCCAACTAACAAGAATATACCTGCAGTTCCATATCTGATGTATTTTTCTATATTGGTTATATTGCGATGAAGTACACCAATTTTTTTGATGGCGAAAACTAGAACTAAAATGACAGCTATCATCAAAAGACTTGTTCCTATAGCGAAGATTCATGGAAAAATAAATGGGCTATTATTGCTTATTACCATCGGCAAGAACATAGCGAAGTACAAGACTCAACTATAAGGGCAAAACGCTAAAGCAAATATCATACCTAGTAGAAAAGATCATAGATATCATTTCATAAGTTTAGATTCTTTTCGTTTGGTACCCAAAGAAACTTTCCATGGAATGTTAATCAATCCAAACATAAATAAGGCAATAATAATCAATAATGGTCACAATATTTTGTCTCCATACTCTTGCAAAATTCACTGGATATCGAAACTATCAAATCCATAAAAGATGATTACCGCTATACTTATATAACTGAACGCTCTACCGAGAATATATAATGCACTATGTAGCAAAGTTTTTTTGGTATTTCCAATATGTTTAGACAAATATGCAAGAGCAGTGATATTGGTTGCTAATGGACATAGATTTATTGACATCAAAATCCCCAGCAAAAACACGGTAAGCAAAGGTATATTATATGAATCTATCATAAGATTTATTCGATTAAACATGGTTTTTGTGCTGAATAAAATTATTTACCTAGAAGTCAGTCTAATTTTTCTTTCAACATTTGTTTAAATTGTTCTTCATTATTTAAATATCTCATTAAACTAACCTGTTCTTCATAGGATTCGTTCTCCCCTACAATACTATTAATATACAAAGAAATATTCTTTACATCAAATTTCTGTACTAAATCATAATTTTCTGGTAACTCAACATTAATATCTTCATAGGTTATTTTTCCAGATTTTACCTCTTCGGCAAAGGATTCATCTAAAGTCTTTAGTGTAAGTTCTCAGAGTGTAATACACGTCCAACATTGATTTGTACCACGAAAATGATAGAGCTGAATTTTATCAGCAACAATCTTTGATTGATAGTCTGAATTATCTTTGTTTGTTGTTAAAATTTCTTCTTGTTGTTTAGGATAATCTGTTTGAACCATAGAAGGGCTACATCAAAAAAGTAACGACGAAGAAAATATTATAAAAAACAATAGTCAGATTTTTTTCATAATTTTTTTACATATAAAATATATAAAATTAACAGTTATCATCACAACCACATCATCATTTTTTCTTACCCCCACAACAAGATCCATCCACGAAATCCTTAGATAATTTCTGATGAGTAAGGATATCCATCATTTCTTTTGGTTGCGGGATTTTTCCAGCGAATATCACTTTTTCATCAATAACCAATGCAGGCAATGACATAATATCATATTCCATGATCTCTGACATATCATCCACTTTGATGATTTTGCATTTCAAATCTAACGCTTTAGCAGCATCTTCTGTGGTTTTTTGGAGTAGTTTACATGAAGGACATCCAGTCCCGAGAATTTTTATAATCATACTGGTATATGTTAAATGTTAAAAATATGTGCGATAGTTTTTTTGAATTCAGAGAATTTTTTCTGGTTTATTGCGTAATGGATATTCTTGCCCTCTCTTTTGGTAACCAACAATCATACATCTTTGAGGACCTTGAGATGATGAGATATGAGATTCTGTCTGATTCAGAGCTGTTCGATAATTTCACATACACAAAGACTTCCTACTTTTGAGAGCATACAAAGTATCTGTAATCTCTTTTCTTGTGAAATGTCTTTCATTATTTTTGAAAATTCTATTAAGGAATTGTTACATAAACAGCGCATTTTTATAGATCAATATAAAAAATTACATATCAATGTGTATTGATATGTTTATAAAAGACAAGAGAAAAATGCAAACAAAATTATACATTTTCCCACTTTCTGATATTCATAAAATAGAATAAAAAAACACTATTTACTTTGTGTGGTAAGTTTCTGAATTTCTTTTATGAAGTCTGCATCAGTCATATACTTATTACATGCTGTTTCATATTCTACATTTTCTGTATTAAATTTCTTTTCTAGAGTTGCTGCTTCTTGTGTTAACTTTTCGATATTGAGCTTATCTCATTTTGATTGAGCAATTGCAAGATTCATTCCAAATGTTACCATTTCTAAACATTGTGCCTTAGTAGCATCAACCTTTTTACCATTTGTTGTTGTAACAGCTGGGACAGCTATATTTCCTGTTGTTGTCACATCTGAAACATCGGCTTTTTTACTTCCACATCCAGCTAACAAGATAACAGAACATGCAATAAGTGAAAAACTTAGTAATTTTTTCATTATATAATAGTTAAAGATAAAAAAACTATATAAATCCATTTACCGATTGTTTTAGATATCTTCAATCTATTCACTACGTTTTATATTGAAGCATCTAAATTCATCGGTATAACTCAATCATCCAAAAGAACTACATTTCATTTATTTTTTGGCGTTTGAGAATATCCTTGAGATAATCAAATCCAATTTTTTTAATATCAAGTTCATGTAGCGTATGCATATCACTATTTATATATATTCATGTTTCTATCATCGGCAATAGTCTATTTAATTTTTCTTTATCTGTTTTGTCTGTATATAAATTACAACAATTCAATTCTATAGGAATTTGATATTGATTAAGTACTTTTGCGAACATATCAACATCCAAATATTTTGATGTATTTTTTTTGCATATATGACCGATACATTTTATTTTATCGTGATATTTATGGATTGCATTGATATATGCCTGTGTAATATTTTCAAATTTTCCTTCATAAATACCCCTATGACAAGATAGAATACAAAAATCTGATTCTATTCCCTGTATATCAAAACAACAGTTTCCCTTTTCATCCAAAACATCTGCCTCTATACCAAATATCACTTCTACATCATTATGGACATTTATTCGTCTCTTGGTGAGAGATCTCGGATTTCTTTTAGCAAGTTTATTTTTTTCTATGACTGCCTGACTATGATCAGTAATTACTATTTTTTTAATCCTATTTTGCCAGCATATTGAACTATTTCGTCGACAGTATTCATCCCATCAGAATAATTAATGCTGTGTATATGATAATCCTCGTTGATGGTATTGAGTATCTTGACCATAATAATCATTATGTACAATAAAATTTATGCCTTAGTTATTTCATATCCATCCTTCGTATCTTTTACTTCTCGTCAAAGTAATTTTATTTCGTTCCTTAATTCATCAGCGAGTTTAAAGTCTTTATTCTTTTTCGCTTGAAGACGCTGATTTGCGAGATCATTTATCTCAACTGGGGTAAGATTTTCTTCCGTTTGTCCTACAATCAATCAAGCTTTAACAGATTCTAATAAATTTAACTTTAGAATTTTTTCATCAAGATATAAAACATTATTAATAATGTCTATAATTTCATCTGTACCCAAAATTTCATTTGGTCTAAATTTCGTTCTATTACGGGCAAGATTAATATATTTACGAATAATAGATAGTAGGTTTGGTGAATCAAAATCGTTTAATAATGCGTCTGTGGTAGTATTTAGCATTTCTTTTCCTATATCGGTCTTTAAATATTTTTCTTTGAATTCTGTATAATTTAAAATCCTAGAATATATTTTTTCTTCCATATCAATAATTTTTTCTTTCCCTAAAAAATTGACACATAAGATTCCAAAATCTTTTTTTAGTGATGTGAATCATGCTGATGTTTGATCTAGAATATCCCATGTGAAATTTTGGAAGTTTCCATATTGTGCCATGAAATAAAAATATCTGAGATCAAGCAGAGAAAATCCTTTGGCTTGAATATCTTCCAGATTGTATACATTTCACAATGACTTACTCATTTTTCCTCCATCGACTTGAAGAAATTCATTATGTATCCAATATTTTACTCGTGGATGAACATCGAATCAACATTCAGATTGTGCTATTTCATTGGGATGATGAATCGTAATATGATCTGCTCCTCCATGATGAATATCAAATTGATTTCAAAGATATTTGCTGGACATTGCACTACATTCTATATGCCAACCAGGGAATCATTTGCCCCATGGTGAGTCTCGTTCCATCTGTCTGTGTTCATTCTCGGGAGAAAATTTTCGTAAAGCAAAATCAGTTGGATGTTTTTTTCATTTCATATCAACTCTTTCTCCGGCATTCAAATCCGCTAAACGTTTTTTATAATTTGGTCACATCAGTTCTCCGTAGTTTTCTACTTTGCTCGTATCCATATAAATTCCATCACCTGCAACAGTATAGGTATATCATTTTTCTTCTAATGTTTTTACCAATGCAATCTGTTCTGGAATGTTTTCTGTAGCTCTTGGCATGACATCAAATTCATCGATGTGCAAAAGTTTCATGCCGTCTTTGAAAATCTGTTCATATTTTTTTGCCACATCCCAAGCTGAGATTCCTTCACGCTTAGATCATTTTTCCAATTTATCTTCTCCTTCATCTGCATCAGAAACCAAATGTCCTACATCAGTGATATTCATAACTGCCTTCACCTTGTAGCCAAGTAATTTTACTGTATTTCTAATGAGATCAGCAGTGAATGTTGCTCTATAATTTCAAATACTAGGAGTCCAGTATACTGTAGGTCCACATGAATATATTCAGACAAAATCTTTTTTTGGTCACGTATACAATGAATCTTCCATCAAAGGAATAAATTCTTCTTTTTTGCGTGTGAGTGTATTATATACAAACAATTTCATAGAATAGAACAAAAATATAAAGGTACAAATAATGTACATAAGCCGAGCGTAAATTCAATTGAAATGTGATTCTAGAATCGTACCTATGCTACTACGATTTGCTTTTTTAATTTTTTAATCATATCTATGAATACGCCACAACTTTCTAAGTACTTCGCTAGTAAACAACCCTCATCGCTTCGTAGAGCGCAAATGGAATTTGCCAAGAGAACGGATGGAGTCAAAGCGATCAATGTCTCTATCGGCAATGTTTCCTTGCCCATGCATCCAGCGATGCAAGAGAGAATGTTTCATATTGCAAATTCTGATTCTCCCTTAGCGCAATGAATAGTGCAATATTCTCAAACCGTTTGATTACCAGAAACGCAAGAAGCATTTCTCCATATCATCGCGTCCAGTGGCTGCGATACCACCTGACTTCTTGCTCAAATTACTGATGGTGGAAGCCAAGCGATGGAATTGCTCTTGCTCTGAGTAAGTGATGCTAATGATAGACCGATTATGCTTATCGATCCAGCATATTCCAATTATTTATCCTTTGCTGCGAGAACAAGTAGAAATGTCGTTACGCTTGCGAGAACATTAGATGATGAAGGAAGATTTTTATTGCCAAATAAGGAAACCATAGAAGCATTTATCCAAGAGCATAAACCAAGTTCTATTGTTGTCATTCCTTATGATAATCCAACGGGCCAATTATATGTCCAAGATGATATGAAGATGATTGCTGAGCTTTGCGTGAAATATAATATGCGAATGATTAGTGATGAAGCATATAGAGAATTGCATTATGGTGATGGAAAATTAGTCAGTATCCGAAAAGTAACTGATGCAGAAGTTCCTGGCATCCAATGAAGAAGGATTAGTATAGAGACTGCTTCTAAGGTATGGAATGCTTGTGGACTAAGGATCTGAGCTATGATTACTGACAGTGCGGAATTTCATCAGCAATGTGTAGCAGAAAATACTACGGGCTTATGTTCTAATGTCATCGGCCAATATATTTTCTGAGCGCTTGCGCACGAATCATTTGAAGCCTTACATAAGCGATATGATCAACAGAGAACATATTATGGCAATATGCTCCAAGATTTATCTGATGGATTGAAATCATTACTTCCTGGAATCATTGTCTCTCGTCCTGATGCAGCGCTCTACTCTATCATGGATGTCAGAAATATTGCGAAGCCATGATTTGATGCAAAAGCATTTTCTCTGTTTTGTGCAGAGGAATGAGCCGTAGACTTGGATGGAGAAATATATACCTTACTGGTTTCCCCTATGGACGGATTTTATCGTGCCGGGGAAGGACAGACCAACCCTGGGTTGACTCAGATGAGAGTTTCTTTTGTGGCTACGCCGGACAAGATGAAAATGGTTCCCAAGTTGTTCGCGGCGCTTTTCTACGTATACGAGCAGAATAGATAATGATATATTTTCAATAAAAAAAAAGGGTGAAGAAATACTTCACCTTTTTTACCCAATATTTTATTAATCAAACCATCCTAGATTCAGGAAGGCTTGACGTTTAGGTTTACCCTTGTTGTCAGGATCTTTGGCATAAGATATATAATATGCCTTGAATTCATCCCTAAACGTCATCTGCCATTTGTTTTGAGGATCCACCGAGTTCACTATATTTTTGATCTCTTCTTCTTTGGGATTATCTCTTACACCCTGAGTTTGATCACCGATAATAAACCAGCTAACATATCCTTTGATTGCTTTGAGTAGATATTCGGAATACCCTGTAAAAACCCGATACACATCATCCTGCACACCCAAACGAATATTCTTAATGACTTTCCACTTTTGGATTCAACTCCACTGTCAGGTTTGAGTTCATTCATAACAACGAGAACGGTAGCATTTGCTGCCACTTCACCTAGACCATCATAAGCCTCGGGATTGAGCGTACTTCTGTGTGTCTTGATATATTCTTCCCACTTCACGATTTCCTGACCTGTCCTCTCTAAGATGACAACCTTTTTATAACGAGCTTGTTCGTCTTTTGAGCAGCCATTCATAGCTACAATCAAAATAATTGCAAAAAGTAAATTTAATGATTTTTTCATGTTAATAATTTTTTATATTTTATTTTTATTCGTTATTTTTATTTCATATAAACATATATTATTAAAACTATAAAAAAAGTCAAGCTTAATACTTTTAAAAACATCTTTTAAGCTAGAGATTGATTTTTGATGTGTTTTCCCTATACAACATTCGAATTTTACCTTATTTTTGGTAGTGTATGTTTGATTTTGGAATCCTCGGTAACAATGCCAGAAATCTTCTCTACATCAAGAAGTTTAATGACAAAAAAGGCATTCGTCTGGCAAACAATAAGCTCCAAACGAAAGATTTTCTTATAGAAAGAGGTATTCCGTTTGCAAAAACCTATGGTATTATAACCAATCGTACAGAACTCTATGAGTTTGATTTTGCGTATTTACCCAAGAAAAATTTTGTCGTGAAGCCGAATCATGGAAGTAAATGACAAGGGGTTTATATTGTAAAATATATCGAGGAAGAATATCCAGAATGAATTATTGAAGAAATTGTTGCTCCTAAATCAAGACTTCAAAAACTCTGAGAAAGCGTAAAAAAAATATTTTTTCAAGAATTTGAAAATAAATACCACCATGGAAAATATCAAATCTGAGATGAACTTCTGACTGATCAGGAATTTAGGAGACGTTTGCTCGATCTTCTCGATGGAAAATATTCTATGACTTTATGATGAGACAGTATTATCATCGAAGAAAAACTCATCGCGGGTGAACTCTTCAAAGATTTTTGTGAATATGGATTGGCTGATATAAGAGTTATTGTCTTCAATCTTGTTCCCGTTGCTACTATGATCAGAGTACCTACCAAGGGTTCTGGTGGTAAAGCAAATCTTGCTCAATGAGGACTAGGATTTGGTATCGAAGTCGGAAGTGGAAAGATAACATCATTACTCTGGAAGAATAAAATCTATAAAATAAAATTTCCTAAAAAATTCGCTCATTTTCAGAATAAAAAACTCCCCTATTGGAACGATATTTTGTTTCTCTCTTCCAAAGTACAATATTTTGTCAACTTATGATATCTTGCGCTCGACTGGGTAATAACTGGTGAATGACCTAAGCTTTTGGAAATCAATGCAAGAGCTTGATTGGAAGTACAAAAAGTAAGCGATACTAAACTAAAAAATATCTTGGACAAAATAGCTGATCTCAAAATTATCGATCCAGAAAAATGAGTAGAAATAGCAAAAAGTCTTTTTACTGCAGAAAAATCAGATCTTCTCTGACAGAATAAACTTCTCTATCTTTCCCAATATGCAAACTTTATCATCAAAGAAAAAGAGGAAGAGGAAAAAATCGATGTCATTGTAGAAGTTGATCTGAATAAATCAGGAAATTATATGTCTCAGAAATTGTTTGATAAGATCAAAGAAAATAAAAGAGAACGATATTTAGATCTTTATGAAAATGAAATAACGCTCAAAAAAGCTAAGTTTTCTAGTTTAGAAAGTTTGGCAGACAATAAAATTATTTTGGGAAACAAAACTGCGAGCAATTATTTCATTAAGCCTATTCACAAAACACTTGCTAAGGTAGATATCGTCAATCCCACATATATTCAGCCATTGGAGCTGAATGAACTTCATACTATAGATCAAAAAATAGAAAAAATCAGCAAAAGACTCAACCTCTCTGCTAGGCTTAGACCGATCAATTATTTCAGTGAACTTGATAAATTTATTACCTTACATGGGAAATATAATCCAATTTTTAAATACAAACGACCTGAAGAACAAAAGCTTCTCCAAACGAAAGATGAGATCATGAAACTCCAAGAGCAGCTAGGTAAACTTACCAGCAGATTTGCTAAATTGTTTGTCGAAAAACTTGAAGAACTTGAACTCAGAAGAAATCTTATCCTTGCATATAGCAAACAAGATTTTGAAAATATCGCGATATATAATACGAAACTTTTTGGTGAATTTGATAATGAACTTTTGAAAGCCTCAAAAGAAAAAATATTAGATAGGCAAGAATTTGGTGTCAAAAAAGATGTTTTAGGTAAAGTACTTAAACTTTCTGAAATAGAAAAAATTATAGAGAGATACCTTATTGATAAGAAAATTTATGGTGTGGATATTGTGTTTTCTTATGATGCACTTTCAAGGATTTCTGTCATTATGGGAAAACAAATCAAAATAAGTATATCTAAATCGGCAGTATTTAAAGAAGAATGATTGCGTGCAACATTGGCACATGAAATAGATACCCATCTCGTGAGATATCTTAATGGTATCAAATCATGACGAAATATTTTTAAATCATGAACTGGACGCTATGCTTTTGATGAGGAGGGACTAGCTATATGGAATGGTAACAAGGTTTTACCAGATGATTATGAAAAAATTTCTCTCTATAGAAAATATGTAGTTACCCACGAGCTGCAAAAATTTACGTTTAGCAAAGCAGTTGAATTTGTAAAATTTATTTATCCGGACAGATCGCTTGAATGAGTATTTAAGACTGTCATAAGATCTAAAAAAGGTATTATCCATACAGAAAATACATGAGTATGATATTTCAAAGACAAAATCTATTTAGATTGATTTACCAGAGTGAAACAATGGATTGATAATGGAAATATTCCAGAGAAAATGTATAAATGAAAAATAAAGATAGAAGATTTAGATTATATTGTATAACACATGTTAAAGGTTGCTATCGAAACATGATATACTAACAAATTCAAATGAACGGATACCTATTGAGCGAGGCTTTTTATGCAAAATTTTTTTCGTACTCATGGGATTGATTTGGTGAGAATCAGTATGGATAAATTTAATAAAAAACAACAGTGTTTTATGGAATATAATATACTTAGTGATATATGAAAAAATGTAACTATTAAAGGCAGGTATATACCTGATATTATACGAAATAGAAAATCAATAGCGATAAGATACAAATATGAAACATGCAAAAAATTTCTGATAATCCCTTCAGAAAAAGTTGCCATCATAGCAAATGATAAATTTGAAAATTATAAATTCACTGAAAAATATCAACCACATACTGTTTTATTGTCTAGTTTTTTATGTAGTACTACAATTCAGAAAACATTCAAAGGTAAAATAGTCATAAAACCTATAAGGGCTAATGGTGGGAAATGAATTATACTTACCACAGTTCCCGAGTTACTTAAAAAAATAAAAAAATATCATGGACTGGAAGAATTATATATTGTACAGCAGTTCAAAGATTTCAGCAAATGATATCCATGAATATGTACGGGTAACCATGATGTAAGATTTATGTTCGCTGGCAACAAAATCATAGAGATAACATTAAGAATACCGAGACAATGAGACTTCAGAAGTAATTTATGATCAGGATGAACACAGAAAAATCTACAGAAAAATCAGATACCACATGAGTTATTATCATTATCTAAAAAAATATATATCGATCTCCATCTGAATGGTAAGGATATTTTTTCCATGGATTTTGCATATTGCAAAAAAGATACACAGCGATATCTCTTGGAAATCAATGCATCACCAGGAACTTGGTTTTATCAGACCGACAAAAAAATACTTACCACTATCTGTCGTTGATTAGTTACGTTTTTTAAACACATAGTTTCAAAAATATAATTATTTTTTTATAATATTTAATATCTCTACTAACTTTCTTTTTTGATCATTAGTAAAATCATTCATTTTATCTTTGACCGTTTTTTCTGTAAGAAAATTATATTTCCCTGCAATAAATTCTTTGAATTCACTGTCATTAATTTTTTTATTCACTAATTTTTGAATAAGTACTTCTGAGACTAGCTTTGGATATTTTATATTTTTCTTTTCCGAAATTTTAGGAATGTCTTGTGTTTGTAGACGTCAGATAAAGAGATCTTTGGGGTCTCATCACTGAGCAAGATATTCAATAACCGCTTTTGGTCACCTTGTATATGTTGTATCTTTATGTTGTACACCTCTCTGATGCAGGGGATATAATCTCTTTTTTCTATCAATATCTTTTTGTGAAAAAATACCAAGAAATTCTTTATATTCATCACCATTTAATAATTCTCCTGCAAGGAGGTTGGGCAAACTTACTGATATTCATTCATATTCAGACAAAGACTTTCATTGTAATATTCATTCCATGATTATAGCACTTCCCTCTTCTACAAACAAATTATTAGCTCATCTGAATCAACCTACATTTTCTTCATTATTTACTAAACTCAACATATGTCTTTCTATTTCATGCTGTATAAGAACCAATATTTTCTGGAGCGACAAAATATCATAACTTTTATTTTGGGGAATATATAAAGCATCATCACCATCATAAATAGAATTTCTTTCATCTATGGTAATAGGTTTATTGATACCGTACATAGCAAATACTAATTCGAATATTCTGACATAATCAGTTCTACTAATATTCTTTTCAAATAGTTCTTTATTATCTTCAAATACTTTCTTGTAATTTGTTGTTCTTGTATCTGTTTCTCTATTTTCGAAGATTCCATCAACATCTAGAAAAGCAGGTAATGCTTTGACTGATCCTAATAATTTTTCACTTATCTTTTTCTGATCTTCCGTCATGGTAGGAAGCTTTTTTTCTATCTTCGTTTTCAAACTTCTGTAACAATTTACTACCTCCAACGGATTTTCTCTGATATTTCCACCAAAAAGATCTTTTTCTATGGATTCCATTTTTTGCGTTCTTTCTTCTATCTCTTGTGAAGATAAGGTAAGTGGATAACCTACCTTTTCTACTTCAAAAGGAAGTCAAAGGACAGTCATATCAATTATTTTTTCGACATAATTAAGCGTTCATAATAATATGTCAGATTTTCATTCTATTTTGGAAAGTTGCAATAATTCATTTCTCGCTTGTTGGATATACATTTTCTTAATCTGTAACAATGAATTTGTCGTAGAAAATAATTTTTCCTTAGAATCTTGCGAAGATAATCAAGCAAAATCAGTAAATAATGTTCTATTAAAAAAATTTCCATTGTTGGTATCATATGCAAAGGTTAATTCAAAAATATCTACCATTTTCGGAGTGAAGATGGTTTCTTTTATTTTATTGACTATATCTTCGAATTCTTCTGTTTCTGAAGAAGATCAGATGGCTTCTATCATATACATATGAACAATATAAACATACTTTACTATCTAAATAAGTCTGAGATGTAATGAGTAATTATTATTACAGTACGTATAAGTATATTCATAATTTAAAATGTGTCAAATAACCTTGAAAATAAAGGTTAAATAGCTGTAATGCTTCTATAGATTATTTATCTACACTATATTTCATGAAAAAATTTATCGCTCTTATACTCCTACTTACAGGAAGTATATTTCTCTTCACTACTTCGTCAGCGCAATTCACCTCAACTACCTGTGAATGAGCAACACACTGTGCGGCTCCGACTAAGTGAATAAACTACACTACTACTATTATGTACCTTTGAGAACAAGGAGAAGAATTCGATCTCGGATTTCAAACAAATTTTGACAAACAGAAAACATTACTCCAAGAGATATTCATTTCAGACAATAAAAACTTTTCTGAAGCGGAGATACGCACCAAAATACAAGATACGCTCCCTGATATTCAATCTAGCAAGATACTTATCATCAACACCTCAAAATTTGATGTTCTATTGCAAATTCTCGGTGAACTCCATACATCAAATGACCTCAATCTGCAAGATAAAACTATCTATCTCGTCACTAACAGTAACAAATTTTTCCTCAAAAGAATATTAGCAAAATATATCAAACCGATAGAAATAAGTAAAATTTATACCCTTTCTGAAGATAAACTCCTCAATTTTCTCTCTATGCTTTCTCTAGGGAAAATAACAAATCAAGAAGACTATATAACTCCATTTTCACTTTCATTTCAAGAAACGCCCAAATATCTCGCTATTTCATATCTTGTAGATCGTCTTATTTATCATGGATTTCCGATAGAACTTATTACCATGTTTCTTGTCCTTTCCTTGGGAACATTAGTAATAAGCATCCTCAGACAAATCGTAGGATTTTCTATCTTTGGTATCTATAGTCCTCTACTCTTCGCGGTCTCTATGTCTATCCTAGGCGTACCGTTTAGTCTTGCATTACTTGCTATCGGTCTGGTGACTAAATTACTTATGAGTCTCTTCACCAAAAGGATGTATCTTCTTCATAACGCTAAAACATCACTTCTCATCATTCTCTATTTCTTTCTTATGCTCCTTGTATTCTGACTCAACAATCTTCTCTGACTCAACCGAATCGATACATTACTCTTCGCCAATGGATTTATCATTTTCCCAATAATATTCATCATTCTCGTAAGTGACAAAGTCTTCAACGAATCCTTCAAGCTTTTTAGTATGTGACGACGATTGGCTTTTGTAGAATTTCTTGTTGTCTCTTTCGCCGTCTATGGACTCTTCTATCGAACAGGAATGAAACATCTGCTCTTGGCTTTCCCTGAGTTATTGATTCTGATTTTTGTCCTCAATATCGCTGTCGGAAGATTTACTGGACTCCAACTTCTCGAATATTTCCGTTTCATGCCATTATTAAAAAACTCCTCATGAACTGAGGAGGAAGAAGAATAAAAATATACTATTTCAATACTTTACGCTTTAGAATATAATTGATTCTATTTTTTTGTGAAGCATTTCTGCTAATTTAATGTGGCTCTCTTTTGTAAAATGAACTCAGTCAATACCTACTTTTAAATTACTTGCATTTACGAAATGACAATTATTTCTCTCTGCAATTTCCGAGTAAATATTTATTAGTTTTTGAGATTTAGAGGTTGCTCCAATATATCTTTCTCAGGCATATTCTGTTTTATCATTAATAATAGGTAGAGAGATTATCAATACTTGTGGATAGGTATTTTTGAATTGAGATTTTCTACCAAGAATCACTTTTACAAACAGTTGTTCTAAAAGGATTCCTATTTCTTCTGGAGAATTCTGAAATGTATGTTTCAACTCATTCGTTCATAACATAAGTATAACCAAATCTAACGGATCGTGAGTATCTATACAAGGGATAAGATAAGAACTACCATTTCTACCTTCTTTCCCTGGTCTTTTATCTTCAGAAATTAGCGTTCTACTATTTAATCACTCTTCAATTATTTCAAATTTCGACCCCAATAATTCCTGTAATTTTTTGGGGAATCTTATGGTTTCAGGAAGTCTCTCATGATCACTTCATGATGTATATCCCCGAATATATGAATCACCAAAGCAAAGAATCCTAATCTTACCCATCCTGTTTATTATTCAAAGTAAATTTTTACATTAATATTTGCTTTTTTAACTAAAATATTTCTTTTTCTTATTCAACCGTCGATCTGACTGTCTGGTAAGTTCCTTATGATCTTCTGGATTTACGAGGAAATGTTTGACTGCTTCTTCAAGGAAGATGGTATTTTGGCTTCATTTACACACGATAACGTAATCACTTTTATCTTCTTTCAGCATTTTCTGGATATGTTTACCAGCAATATTTGCATCATAGAATTTTTCTACATTGTTTTTATCATATCAAACTTTTTCAAGTTCATCAGCTAGATAGTCTGTCATATATTTTCACACTAAGATGACATGATCAGCAACTTGGGAAACATAGCCTGCAATCATTCTATGCTCGCGTTCAGTAAGATCACCCAACTCTCTCATATCTCACAGTACGAGCAAAATCTTTCTTTGAGGAAATAATTGTTGCCTTATATTGTGAGCTGTATTGATAATTTTTCTTACACTGAGTGGTGAAGCATTATAGGTTGAATCAATTACTACACTATTTTCTATTCATGCAAACACGGATAACCTTCCTGGTTGAAGTTTATATGTAAGACTGAGTTCTTCATGAGAACCATTTCTCAATATTGGATTTTCTGCTTTCGATTCTGCTCTTGCATATTTATAATCTAATATTCCCGCAATAGCGAGTCAGAGTCCAATATAGCCGTAATTTGCTTTGCCGAGGATATTAGTTTTGATACTATATTTTTTTTCTTTGATTCGAAGATGGAATTGTACGCCTACTCCCCCTCTAAAATCCGAGACGAAGAAGTTTTCATCTTTGAAATAAATATCTGCTTTGATGTCATATCCTTCTGTTTGATAGGTCAGATAATCTATGTATAAATGCTGTTTGAGCTGAATCGCATACGTATCATTAGCATTGAGAAATCATAATTCCAACGTACTTTTTAACATTTTTACTTCTTCTCTCGCTATCTCACCGGGATTACCAAACTGTTCTGAATGTACGGAATCTATAGCCGTGAAAATTCCTATATGCGGTTTCGTAATAGTCAAAAGAAAGTCCATCTCCCCGGGACGATCGATTCCATATTCCAAGAGAATGATATCGTAGGGTTTGGATCAGAAAAATCTTTTTCGAATAAATGTAGTCAGTGTTGAAATGAAACAGAATATATTCGGTTCCCATTTTTCTATCTGAAAAATAGAAAGTGAAAGTCCGAGTTCTCCGTTGAAATTTTTGGGTGAAGTATAGATTTTTTTATTCGTAATAAATTGCTGTAGCGTCTGGTAGACTATCATACGGCAAGATGTTTTCCCCACGCTACCATTGATTCAAATCACCTGTGGATTATGTTTAGCGATATATCCATGAGCTAACTTTCCAAGTAGCTTATAGTATCGTCGTAATAACTTTTTTTTCATTTCTTTTATGGAAGATAAAACAATCTGAATATACCGATTATTAATAATATTTCCATTGATTTTACTTGGTTATTTTATATTTATCATATAGTAAATAAAATGTCAAATTCCAAAACAGAAATACTTATGGATACACAAAAAAAATTGAATGTTCTGATTATTGATCATGAACCTCACTACAAAGACAGACAGATCAAACCATTTGAAAAAATTCACAATGTAGAATTGGCTATATCGATAGCAGCGATAGACAATCGTATAGAAATGCATAAAACAAAGGGAGGATTAAATTTTTACGATCTTATCCTTATTGATCCATTCTTTCCTTGTGATGGTAAGAAATATACCTTGTCAGAAACTCAAGATGGTACTATTACTGGATGGTGTTTGTATAAAAATATCATGCAAGACCTCGATCACACCAAAATCGTTGTTTGGACTTATACTCCTTCACACTATACGGATTTAGGATGGGGGGATTCGGTTATTTTTAAATCCAAATGTGTTGGTGGAGATAAAGATGAACTTTTCGCTATTGTAGAAGAAATTTTCTCCGTGTAAAAAACGATTAAAAAAATTATTAGAATTTAAAAACCTGTCTCGTTTTCGAGCAGGCTTTTTTTATTTTCTTATTTATAAACTATATTATACTTTCGGTTTTAAGCTTTGAGCTAATTTTTTATTCTTCAAATGTTTTTTCCATAATAAGGGTAATGATTACGGCAATAGGCACAGCGAGCAATACTCAGACGAGTCAGAGAATCATCGCTCATATAATCATACTAATGAAGATGACAACCGGATTTACTCCAAGTGTCTTGTTCATTAATAATGGAATTAATACGTTATTTTCAAGCCATTGAATAACAGCAACTACGGCTGTTACAACTAAAACCCCATAAAAACCGTAATGAATAAATGCAACTAATGCCGCTGCTCATCATCAGATGATTGGTCATATATATGGGATAAATTCCGTCATAGCTGAAATACCCGCAAGTGCTCATTTCTGTGGAAGATCAATACCAAATAGAGAAATTATCCACAATGATAGATACATAGTTACTCAAATAAATATACATAGGAATAACTGACTTTGTAATCGGATACCAAGTTTTTTATAGATTCTTTCAAGCTTCATATAAATAAATTTATATTTTTTTTCTCATCATAATCCTGCGATAAATTTCATCACGGCATCTTTTTGGATAGAAAATAATACAGAAAGCGTAAGTACAATAGATGTCTGAGCAATGAAGCTAAAAAATGTGCCTACTGCAGTAACTGCCATAGTACCGATATTTCTTGCGTATGATGTTCCGATATTAACTATCTGAGAAATATTTTGATCTAATTGAGTCTGTACTCACGATACTACTGCTGGATTACTAAACGAGTCTAATAATGCTTGTTTAAGACTTCAGGGAAGTCGGTGTGTATCTTGGATAATACCTACCAATGATTTTGTAGCCAATACCTGTTGAAAATGAGATATATTACCTATAGCAATAGTCATAATATCTGAAATCTGATTGAGCATAAATGGTATAATAAATATCATTGATCAAAGAAAGAATACCAATATGAACAAATATGCAAGCACTATAGATATTCCTCTATATTTTATTTTTTTCTGTATAAACATTATAATAGCTTCTATAGCAAGAGAAAGGATATATGCCATAAAAATAAGATAGATAATACTTAATGACTGATATACAAATAATCCCAAAAATATAACTAGAATCCCGAATGCTCGAAATTTAAGAAACATCCTGTTTGTAAATACAAAGGGAGTTTTACTCTGTTTTTTTTCTTCTTTTTGTTGTTCATCAATTTTTTTTTCTAATCTCTCCAATTCCAAAAGTTCTTTTCTATTATCTGTTTTTATCGATTTGAAAAGATCAGACCCGCCTTTGATGATTTTGTGAATTAATGCCATACCATACCAATAAACAATTAAAACTAATTACGGATTACGAATTACGAATTTTAAGATTTATTTTTTTACATACATTTTATCATTGAATCATTTCCATGCTTTTTCAAATTCTTCTTGAATATATATAATTGTATCTTTTTTTGTAAAATTTGCAATTTTTTTGTCAAGTTCTCAGACGCGGTCTTTGGAAAGAACTATAAATATCTTATAAAAAGCATCATGTATAGGAAATTTCGTCAAATTATGCTGTTGAACACGTTGTATAATTGCTCTTTTTATCATATGTCTCACTACTGATCTTTTAGACAATTTAATGGTAACATGAGAAGAAATTTGATTGTATTTGATATTGGGATATTGTTTAATAGAGAAAAAACCAAACAATCCTTGGCTCACGTACTGTCTTTTTCTCGTAATAAATGTTACATCTTTTCCTGTTAAACGAAGTTTCTGTGGTAACAAAAGAATACATTTAGAATGTAAAATTACTGATATATTTTTAAATAAAAATATATAATTACCAACTCAATAATTTCTCATTACATTTCGTACTTATTTGGTTGGTAAATTAATATTTCTGAATTTCATCTGTGTTCATTCTACTATATTATATTTTTCTGCGATTCCCGCATTCAATTCTAAGACGTAAGTCGCTCAAATCTCTGGGTTATATGTTCTACAAGGATCTGCGGTACAGGATTGAGCAGTTATAACTTTGACGACATTCAATTTGTCCGTAATTCGAATTATATCTAAGGGGATCAATGTGTTTTTCATCCGGAAATTATAAAGATCGGACTTTGGGAAGATAAACAACATTCCACTTTTTTCCGCCATGGATGTACGATTCATAAGTCACAACTCTTGTTCTGCTGATGTACGAGCTAATTCTACTGTGAAACAATTTCCTCGAGTACATACTTGTGAGACGGTATTTTTTTCGTGAATCATATGAATAATAAGAAAGGAAGGTATGGCTAAAATAAGGAGTCCAATCGTACCCCAAATCCAGGAACTATGTTTTATATTGTTTTTCATGCAATTTTCTATAAAATAAAAATCCACGATTTATATCTTTATATATTTCTTATGAAACGTTTAATAAAATACCTTGTAGCGCTTCTCATTGTGCTTGTATGTGTATACAGTTTTTGGTTATGGTTGCAATATAAATGAGCTACGGTCATCAAACACACAACAGCTTCTATCATGACTGAGTTGGCAAAAGTAGATAAGCTAGAAACAGTTACCAAAACATTTACCAAAACACTTGAAGGTGAACAACAATTAGCTTCACTTATCCCTGGTATCGGAGTAAATCAGATTATTGGTAGTGCTCTATTTAAAGATAAGATGGTATTGGATGTAAAAGGAATCGTACGTGCTGGATATATGGTTAATGATGTAGTCACCTGAGCTATCAAAGTTTCTAACGATGGAACTATTACTATTATATTAGGAGAACCGGAGGTATTTTGAGTAACCCTTACAGGAACGACTAAAAGTACAACACTTGGAGATATAGCAACACCAGAAGATATAGCTATGGAAACCCAACTGAGAACAAAAGCTGGAGAAATGATGATTCAAGAGGCCCTTAGTGGCAATATTTTACAAGATGCAAAAGACAACGCTCAAACCACTTTACAGAACCTATTTCTCAAAGCAGGCATCCAAATAAAGGAGGTAATTATCAAATGAACGGGAGATATTCAATAAAATGTCCA
>JAPLUU010000015.1 GCA_026397515.1 candidate division SR1 bacterium
ACAACATGACAGAACTCAAAATTGCACTCAAAACCACACCTAAGTACATCAAGATACTCGCTGACGAAGGAATAACGACAGTGAAAGATTTTCTGCAATATTATCCGAGAGCCTATGAAGACAGATCAACAATTAGGAATTTGAATGAACTCATCTTCAACGAAAAAGGAATGACTGCTACCAAAGGGAAAATCACCAAAAAAAGCATCTTCATGAGAGGAGGAAGAAAAATTTATACTATCAATTTCGTAGATCCTGTAAGCAATAAAGGAATAATTACCATATTCAATTCTTGATTTATGGCAAGCAAGCTCCACGAAGAAAAACGATATATCATAGTTGGTAAACCAAATATACAATATGGGAAAATAACCTTTTCTCATCCTGATGTAGTAGAAACAGAAGCGCCAGAAGATGAGGATACTGAATGAGAAACCAAGACAGAAACTAAAGAAATCTACAATAGTGGAAGGATTTTCCCTATCTATCCAGAACTCATGGGAATCAGGCCAGGATGGTTCGCACAAAAGATGCGATTACTTATGGACAAGATAGACACAATTTTTTCTGAGTACTTACCTAAGGAATTCATAGAGAAATTCGGACTCATAGGTGTCCAAGAAACAATCAAAGAAATGCATTATCCTACCAGTTTCGAAAAGCAAAAAGAAGCGAATCTCAGAATATTTTTTGACAGATTACTCAGAATTCAACTCTATGCGCTGATAAACAGGAGTACCTACCAGCTAAATAAAACGAATATGGAACATGAGACAATTGACTGGAATATTGTAAAAGAAATCATGGCTACTCTACCCTTTGAATTAACCAACGCGCAAAAAAAAGTTATTAAACACATCACCGAGAATATCCACGAGCCTAAACCGATGTTGAGATTGCTTCAAGGAGATGTTGGTAGTGGAAAAACAGTTGTAGCAGCTATTGCTGCTTATTATACGTTTAAGAAATATCAATGACAATCAGTATTTTTAGCACCACTAGAAGTACTTGCAAACCAACATTATAAAACACTAGCCAAATTACTTTTACCATTGGGACTCAGAGTGGCATTACTTACCTGATCAATGAGTAAATGAGAAAAAGATAAAATAAAATTAGATCTAGCCGAAGGAAGAATACATACGATAATCTGAACTCATGCGGTGATTCAAGAAGACATTAAATTCAAACAACTGCAATTTGTAGTCATCGATGAACAACATAAATTCTGAGTAAAACAAAGAGCATTTTTCAAAAGATTCTGAGCACCGCATATCTTACAAATGAGTGCAACACCCATTCCAAGATCGATGGCATTGGCATTCTTCGGTGAATTTGATGTCAGTATCATTGATGAGTTACCTATAGGAAGAAAGCCGATTATTACAAAAGTTATCTCAGAAAAAGAATATATACAACTGAAACCACGAGTCCTCGATCATATCAATAAAGGACAAAAAGTCTTTGTAGTAACACCACTTATCGAAGAGTCAGAAAAACTAGAAGAAGTAAAATCAGCTATGACAGAATTTGAAAATATCAAAGAACTCTATCCAGAATTGAAAGGAAAAATATGAGTTCTTCATGGTAAAATGAGGCCAAAAGATAAAGAAGATATCATGCAAGATTTCAAGACAGGAAAGATTTGTCTACTTGTGTCTACTACAGTTATCGAAGTAGGAGTAGATATTCCTGAAGCCACTATTATGGTTATCAAAAATGCTGAAAGATTTGGACTATCGCAACTTCATCAGCTGAGAGGAAGAATATGAAGATCAGATATCCAATCGTATTGTTTTCTAGAGACCAAAAACAAAACAGGAGAAACAGGCAAAAGACTGCAAGCAATGGAAGATACCAATGATGGATTCAAACTCGCAGAACTAGATCTCAAAAATCGTGGAGCAGGAGAAATATTATGAACCATGCAATCCGGAGAAAGCGATATTCCCTTAGAAATACTTTCAGATTTAAAATTTTTAGAAAAAATACAAGATGCAGCCAAGTGGATATTAGAAAAATATCCTAATCTAGAATGACTTCCTGGATTAAAAAAATATCTTGAAGAAAAAATGGGCGATGTATTAGCATAACTTTTAGATTATAACATGAAGTAATGTTACAAACGACTCACGTCTATCTATTCAACAGCAAGGGTCAGCTTCTCCTAGGGATGAAGAAGAGATGATTTGGTGTGGGCAATCGAAACTGATTTGGAGGAAAAAATCACGAAGGAGAAACAATCAAACAAACTGCCCTCAGAGAACTTACTGAAGAGGCATGAATTTTTATAGATGAAATAGAAAAAGTAGGAATGTTACATTTCTTTTACAAAGCAAATCCTAGCCGAGATCAAGATGTCCATATCTATACAGGCATTTATGATGGAAACTTTGAGGAGACCGAAGAAATGAAGCCCCAATGGCGAGATATAAAAGATATTCCTTATGCTACCATGCGAGAAGATGATGCTATCTGGCTACCTAAATTAATCAATAAACAAATTCCTTTCGATATGACATTTATCTTCAACGAAGCAGGAAAAATAGAAAAGCATTTCTAATAAAATAAAAAAACCGGAAGAAAAACCTCCGGCACATTTCATTACATAGTCACTTATAGTAAAGGTGAAATTTGTTTAAACAATGAATCTAACATGTTCTTCCTTTCCAGCATCTCTTTCAGTGTACGATATTGCACCGAAAGATTTCCTTTTTCTCCTTTGAATACAATTGAGTGAGTTCTTGTATCACAATACAGTGGATTCATAATAAAGTTATCACGTACATTTTCTCCTTTATCATTTTGAATTAAATAGAATTCCTCTGTTATATGACTAGTATGCGTTAAATCATTCCATATGAAAGGATCATACCATCCATTTTTTATAAATGGGATTGGTGAAATGCAATAATCTGATTTGCGTTGTGTTATATAAAATACCTTCATACCAGAAGTATCCGGGATTCTATCACCACATCTATCAAAATTATCGAACGTATTGTATATCCCAAGCTTTAGCATTACATCCAAGGAGCGTTTCTGCCAGACTGAACAAGTATCAAATTCATGGGATATTGATACAGCAATCAAACCAAGGACTGCTATAAACATAGCGACTGCACCAACTCCTGCTGCTTCAATAGTCATAAGTCGCGAGAGAATTTTTTCTACGGATTTCATTAATTTTGTTTTCATGATTTTTTGTTTTAAAGATTAGTTCCAAGTTGATTAAGTCGAGCATCAATTTCCCAAACAAGATTTCTTTTACGAATATATATCTTAATCGGGATTATAAAAAGAAGACTACCAAATATATAACAAGCTAAAGCCTGTTCGCCAGAGAAAGATATTCCTTTCCCAAAAGAAAGTAGCAATAGAACTGAAGCAACACACAAGAAAAAGGTAATAAGTGGCCAAAATATAGCCAAGTAAAACAAACGGTCATTTTTTTTAATGATCATACTTCTTTTTTTCTTAAGTTCCTCAACACTCAAGGTGGCAATTTCTTGTTGAAAGTTTTTTAATTTTTTTGTTTTCATAATCTTATTGTTTTAATTAATTTTTATTTTTTATTTTTATTTGACATTTAAAAATATAATGATATGATAATAAAAGTAAATAGATTTGATAATTTACGATAAAAGATTATCATTATATGATAATATCAAATACCGTGAAAATTTGATAGTTTCAGAAAGTTTTCTGGATATTTGAATTATGCCAAGGTATAATATTTATTTTTGATAATAAACCATGATCCTCTTTGACCCATTATACGATGTGCTAGTATCCGTATTTACCGAGCACCAAAAACTCTCCACCCAAGAGTTACATACCCATATCAACAAAAAGATATCTATTTCTCTCCCTAATCTTTACAAAGTCATTAGGAAGCTTTTAGATGATCAGATTTTGATCAAAGAATCATGAAAACTTTCGCTACATAGTAGACGGATAGCAGAGCTATATACCACTGCCGACACACTCAGGAAAGTATACGTAGAAAATTCTTCCTATAATTTAGATCTCAAGGAAGGAGAGATAATCAATTTCCAAGCAAACAACATCAAAGACATAGATGGAATCCGATGAGATGTCTGCCTAAATGTACATCGTCTGTATGATATATCAGAACCAATGTATATCTACCACGCCCATCCTTATTATGCATTAGGAATGTATGATACTGAAATGACATTTTTTACCACAACACAAAAAAATACTCCCGTATATCTCCTCTTTAGTGACACATGATTCTTAGATACCTATTGAGCAGAACTCTACAAAAAAGCAGGAATGAAAAATGTCGCTATCAGTAAAAAACACCCTTTCTTACAGGATGGCTATTGTTTGAATATTATCGGAGAATATATATTTGAATTCATTTATCCCAAAGCCATAAGTGAGTATTTCAAAGTATTCTTTTCCTCTACCCACGAAGCTAAACAATTCAACAAAGAACTCTTTGGGAAAATTTTTGAAATGAAAGGCGAATGCAAGATAACCCTTAGACGCAGCAAAAAAGATGCCGATATGTTTAAGAAAGAAATTAAGAAATATTTCAAATAAGATATCTCATTAACACTCCCACAGATCTATCTTCTTGCATTCCTCATTGCTTAATGATCTCCATTACCTCCCCTCTCGTTTTCCATTCTACTGAAATATATTCACCGGTTTCCAATTGCTGTCATGGCTCATGAGCAGTGAATTTGGTAATAACATAATAATATAAATCTCGTTCTACCGTAGCCCCAACCTTAGATACATGATACAAAGAGATATTCTGAGGGATTAATCAGGTCTCTTCTTCACATTCACGTTTGACTCATATCAAAGCGTATTTTTCCATATCATCTCTATGTTCATTATATTCTTTGAGGGTATCAAAAACCTTACCACCCGGGAGACGATAGTCATCAGCATTGACCTCTGTACGAAATTCTTTGGTCAACAAGATTTTATCTCAATCAGTAATAATCAGACGAACACCGGGAGATCTTTTAGCTATTTCTCGAAGTAATTCTTTATCTCCGATTTTAACCGTTTGCTGAACTACTTCTATAATCTTTCATTGAAAGACAATTTCTTCTTTAATAAGTTTCATTATGTATATATAAAAAAATAAATTAGTCCAATATTTCTTTAGCATCGTGAATGACTATATACTTGCATTTATATCTTTTACAATCACTAATAAGTCTATGGACAGAATATGGATTGCTATGATTATGATACTGTAAAGCTCGTTTGATCAATTTAATTATTCAAAAAAAATTTCTAGTAGAGTTTTTATGAAAATATCTTTTGATCATTCTTCGGGATGTTACAATTCCATGAACATCTAAAACAATAACAAGATCTGCTTTTTGATAACATTCATCTACTCGATCTACAGCGAATCATTCGATAATCCATTTTTTGTGAGGTAGTAATATATCATGATGTAATTTATATGTTCTTTGGTTCAAAGGAAGTTTTTCAGTATATTTTTTGAATCGCGTAATATCATCCAAACAAAAATACGGAATATGTTTTACTTCACTAATTTTTTTAGCTATTGTGGACTTCCCACTTCCAGCGCCACCAACAATATAAATTTTATCCGGTAATTTCATGAGATACACAATAAAATAAATTAAATAACACTTCGATCAATTTCTTGTTCTCCTCTATGTTTCAAAATTTCATTTACCTTGGAAAAATGTTTACATCAAAAGAATCACTTGTGTACACTAAATGGTGATGGATGTGGAGCTTCAAGAACAGTGTGTCTACTTGTGTCTATAAGTTCTTTTTTGTTTTGTGCAAAAGCTCATCGTAACAAAAAAATTATACCATCTTTCTTATCTGAAATAGTTTTGATCACGGTATCGGTAAACGTATGCCATCATATATCTTTGTGTGAATTCGGTGTATCTTTCATAACTGTTAAACTAGCATTTAACAAAAAGACTCACTGCTCTGCTCGATGCGTAAGATTTCATGTTGTTGGTATCTGCATTCCTATATCAGTATTCAGTTCTTTGAAAATATTTTTTAATGACGGTGGTAATTTTACTCAATCCTGTACAGAAAAACATAATCCATGGGCCTCTCATTCTCCATGATAAGGATCTTGTCAAAGAATTACAACTCTGACCTTATCAAAAGGAGTCAGATTAAATGCATTGAAAATATTAGATAATTTGGGATAAATACTATGTCCAGTTTGTTTTTCTTGAAGAAGTGTTTCTTTGATATGAGCAAAATACGGTTTACTAAATTCATCAGCCAAAACCGCTTTCCACGAATCATCAATATGAATAGTATTGATATATACCATATACATTAATTGACAATTAAAATATAAGTCATAATTTTTTCAATTCTTCTTCAAGTTGTTCTGGATATTTGAAATGAATAGTAGACATACCTAATGCTTTTGCAGGTTCAAGAAGTTCTTCTTTATCATCAATATATACACATTCATGGGAAGTATTAATTGCTTCAGCAAGCGCTAATTCATAAATTACAGGATCTGGCTTTCTGGTCTTGGCAATATGAGAAAAAACTCATGAATTAAATTTATGTAAAAAAGGATATTTATTTTCTAAATAATCTATCCTCTCTTGTACATTATCTGATAAAAAAATAATTTCATATAATGAATTTTTTAATCTATCAACAATATCAGCTGTTCAAGGAATTAACTTATATTCTTGCAACCAGATATTTGATAGTTCTTTTGAAGACACGTCTATATTTCGAAATTCCTTAGCCTTTTTCCAAAACTCATCAGCAGTAAGTTTTCAAATTCTATATTGTGTTCATAGATCACCCTTTAGTACTTCTTGTACTTTTTCCTTAGGAATAGTATAACGAGAAGAAAAATAACAGTTTTAATAGCATTAACCATTTTTATCAAAATCCAAAAAATAAAGAAAAAATAGGTAAAGCAAAATAAACTATATTTTAGCTAGATATATTTACTTTCTCAATGGTGTATGAATTTTTGAAGCAGGATACAAAAGCGTATATACTGTAGCAAGTCCTACTAAGGTATATACTAAACGAGCAAAAAATCCGTAACCGAAAATCAAAGCAACAAGATCGAAATTGAATAATCACATCAATCCTCGATTGAGTCATCACACGATCAGAAGGATCCATGCAATTTTTTTAACCATTGGTGACGTAGTAAAATTTTTCATATATATACTTATATAATAAAACAGTATGATATAATAGATTCGGAATAAAAAAGCAAGGAAATAATAAACCATATATATTTTGTAGTTGAATTATTTGAGCAATTCACTAAAACCTGCTGGTCCAAATATTGTATAGCTCTGCTTTAGCAGAGAGGAAAGTCCTGACACTAAAAAACAGGTAACATCTAACAGATGTTGAATACCGAAAGGGTAAATGAAAGTGCCACAGAAACGTAAACTACCCCGGCTTGCCGTGGGGAAAGATGCAACGCGAAGATGGGTCATTTATGATTCTACTTCTCCTCAGCTTCCACGATGTGGATTCGAGTGGTAAACCATACCTGGTGCAAGCTCACCCGCCTCTGGTGGGAAAGTGCAATTCGTCAGCTATAAGCTGATATAGATACATTATACTTTATACAGAATCAGGCTTATTGTTTGGACACATACATAGGGCTGTAGCTCAGTGGTAGAGCGGGAGCCTCCAAAACTCCGCGTCGAGGGTTCAATTCCTTCCAGTCCTGAATTGTTTATATAACATATAAACATGTACTATGTATACATATTAAAATGAGATAAATATTATTGTGGGTATACAAATGACATAGATCGTAGAATTTTTGAGCATCAAGAATGAAAAACATATACAACCCAAAGAATTTGAGAGTTTAAACTTCTCGGATTTTTTATTATAAGAACAAAATCAGAAGCAATCAAATTAGAAAGAGAAATAAAAAAATCAGGACACATAGAAAGATACATAAAGAAAAATAATTTCATTATAGAAATATAACTCAGTGGTAACCCGCTGAAGCGGGTCAAAACTCCGCGTCGAGGGTTCAATTCCTTCCAGTCCTGAATTAAAAAAAACTACCAGAAGTAGTTTTTTTTGTTTAGTCATATTTTTTTCTATTTTTTTGTTTTATCATTTTTCAAAAAGACTTGACATTATATATAAAATATATATAAGTAAAATACATACAAACAAACAAACAAAAGAAAAAAATGACAAAAAAGATTAATTGGAAATTTTGGAACTGGAAGTTCTGGAATTCCTGGAAAATTGTGAGAATGTCTACAAAAAAAATTGAGATCATTTACACAGAAAGTAAAAAAAACATTGCAATGGTGCTTACCCTAGAAAAAGAGCAATTGAACCCCAAAGCAAACATTATCAATCTACTTAACCTAGGAGTAAAAATCTCAGAACCTAAGGAGATTACCGATGGAATGTTTGAAAGCATAACAGAAAATCAAATTTTAGGATTGGCATTAATGATTCCAATAGGCGAGAAAAAAACAGAGAAAATGTGCCGTTTTGGAAGATTAGATTTGGGAGAATCTAGTATGGGAAAAGATACCGATTGGCTATCAATGAACGGCAGTGGGTACGCAGTTGCTTGTGGAATAGTTAAAAACATTTTTGAACTAACAGCATATGCCAATGGTTCAAGATATATTCTAAAAAAAGGATAAGAAATATTTTCGGAAAGGTGGCGTTTTGTCCACCTTTTTTTTATTTAAAAAAAAGACTTGATTATGAAATATATTTCATTATAAAACTAATCACAAAAATAGTCTATAAAAATTCATTCACTGTTAGTTGTTAGTTTTTAACTGTTAGTTGAAATAATGGCAAGAACAAAAAAAGAAAGATGCGTAACATGTACACCGGTCTGTTATCTCTTCGGTCCTCTGCTTTCAAAATGAAGTAAAGAAACTATTGAATTATGACTCGATGAATATGAAGCAATCAGATTATCTGATCATGAACAACTAGCCATGATAGCTGCAGCAAAGAAAATGAAAATTTCTGCACCAACCTTTTGTAGGATATTGAAAATAGCACATAAGAAAATAGCCGATGCAGTAATAAACAATAAAAATATCAAAGTATGTGAGCTAGAATGTAAGTAATTTTTAATTTTTAATTATAGAATAATGTTTGACACAAAAGCATTTGTACAAAGCGTACAACAAAAAAATCCTAATGAACCTGAATTTATACAGGCGGTAGAAGAAGTAGTTGATTCCATCAAAGAATTTGTAGAACAACATCCACAGTATCAAAAAGAAAAAATCCTCGAAAGATTAGTCGAACCAGAAAGAGCAATTATGTTTAGAGTTCCACGAGTAAACGATCAAGGAGAAATTCAGATTAATAAATGATATAGAGTACAATTTAATAGTGCTATCGGACCATACAAAGGTGGACTCAGATTTGATAAAAGTGTAAACCTCAGTATTTTAAAGTTTCTAGGATTTGAACAGATTTTCAAAAACAGTCTAACTGGACTACCTATGTGATGAGGAAAAGGAGGAAGCGATTTTGATCCACATAACAAATCTGATGCTGAAGTAATGAGATTTTCACAAGCATTTATGACAGAACTATCAAAATATATCTGACCAGATACTGACGTACCTGCTGGCGACATTGGTGTAGGTGCAAGAGAGATCGGATACCTCTTCGGACAATATAAAAAAATCAGAAATGAATTTACGGGAGTATTGACAGGGAAATGACTCAATCGATGAGGAAGTTTGATCAGAACAGAAGCAACAGGATATGGATTAGTCTACTTCGTACAGGAAATGCTAGCGAGTAAAAACGATAGTTTGAAAGGAAAGACCGTAGTAGTGTCAGGTTCAGGAAATGTAGCACAATATGCTATAGAAAAATGTATCCATTTAGGAGCAAAAGTAGTTACTGCTTCCGATTCATCAGGATACATCTACGATGAAGCTGGTATTACCCAAGAGAAATTAGAATTTTTGAAAGACTTAAAAAATAATAAACGCGGAAGAATCAAAGAATATGCAGATAAATTCGGAGCAAAATTCATCGAGAATAAAAAACCACGAGAAGTGAAATGCGATATTGCTTTGCCATGTGCAACCCAGAATGAATTAGACGGAACAGACGCTAAGACACTTATACGTAATGGTGTAATAGGAGTAGGAGAAGGTGCAAATATGCCATCCACTCCTGAAGCTATAACTGAATTTCATACAGCGAAAATATTATTTTCACCAGGAAAAGCATCCAACGCAGGATGAGTGGCAACTTCATGACTAGAAATGTCTCAAAATTCATTACGTTTATCACGAAGTAGTGAGGAAGTTGATGAAAGATTACAAAATATCATGAAAAACATCCACGCACAATGTGTCCAATATGGAAAAGAAGGCGAATATGTAAATTACATCAAATGAGCAAACATCGCTGGATTCAAAAAAGTAGCTGATGCTATGATCCAACAAGGATTAGTATAATAAAGAAAATAGCGGTACTAATAGGCAATAAACCATTAGTAATTAAATCTAGTCTGATAACCAAATGGTATCAGGCTATTTTTAAAATACACATTAAATTATAATTTACAAAAAAGTAAATAAGAAAAGAGTAAAAATAAAAAATAAAGCTCTGGAGTTTTTGCATATAGAGAAATCTGGGGTATACTTATACTAACATAGTTACTTGTCGTATGGCTCACTACACAGTACCTTGGTATAGGTAATTATGTTGGAGGTATTTCCTCCTTAAACACTATCTAGATCTTATACCCAATAAGATCAGATGGACCTAGAGAGAGTATCGGTTCTTATAATTTATAAATCCTATATCAATAGTCAGCTTTGTTGATTATTATTGTGGGCTGTATGAAGCTCAACCCGATGCTCTCTCGTTAAAAAACAATTTGGGTAAAACAAAAAGGTATTGATAAATATAATTGAGACACAATGAAAATCCGATAATTCTAGAGGATTTACATGATGTCGAAATTATACCGACGAGAGTCGGTACAATATATAAAAGGGGAAAGCACTGATGGTATGTCCATGAGTGTTTTTTTATACTTTCAAATTTTAAACTATTATATTATCAACTATAATATAAACCAGATGCACGCCAGACACTCTCCAAATTCGAAGTATATATTTAAACGAACCGGAATGGGCCCACGCATTCTTTATGCGGGGTTGGAGGTGAGATAAAAAATCATTTATATTGAAACGACAGTTCGGTAGATTTGCATCTGGAAAGCATTTTTGCTTACTTTTGGGGCATTGCCAAAAGTAAGTCTCAGCGAAGCGTCCAAAAAATATAAAGTTTTATTTGTAATTGATTTATAAAATATTACAATCACTTCACACCCAATATGTTTCAAACCTCTCACATATAGTTGAATATGAATTATCACGTAATACACGACAATCCAGACGAAGATCTGTTGACTAGGCTTTTTAAAGTAAGATGAATCGATGATGATATCGAATCTTTTTTGGATCCAAAAATTAGCGACTACCGATTAGATCCATTTCTTCTCAATGATATGGATAAAGCCGTAGACAGAATAATCACGGCTGTAAAGAATAAAGACAAAATCATGGTCTTCTGAGATTACGATGTCGATGGAGTCACCTCAAGCTATATTATGTATGAATTTATTACTAGATTTTTAAAATATAAGAAAGTCAGTATTCAATATCCCGATAGAATCAAAGAAGGATATGGAATCAAAAAAATTCACATCGATGATATGAAAAAGAAATGAGTAAACCTTATAATTACCGTAGACAACGGTATCGCATCATTACAAGAAGCTATCTATGCAAAACAGCAATGAATAGACCTTATAATCACTGATCACCATCAAGACTTAGAATCTATCCCCGAAGCGGTAGCTGTAGTCAATCCACAAGTTTCGCCAAACTATCCATTTAAAGGATTAGCTGGTGTAGGAGTAACCTTTAAACTGATTTGTGCATTACTCAGTAAATCTAGTTTCGATCAAAAAGAAAGAAATCATATTTTCAACTACTTTCTACCTATAGTAACTATTGGAACCGTAGCAGATGTAGTACCTTTGATACATGAAAATAGAGTTATAGTAAAAAAGTGATTAAAGCTATTAAACTCTCGTAAGCACTTACCAGAATCACTCAAAGGATTTCTAGAATTTTTGAATATAAAATGAACAATAGAAACCTATCATATATGATTTATTATTTGACCAAGAATCAACGCAGGAGGCAGAATCAGATCACCCTACGACAGCCTGTATGCGCTCCTCTATTCAGGAGAAAAACAAATAGAATATCTAGATAATCTAGAACTCATCAATACCGAAAGAAGAAAAATTCAGGAAAATATGTTTAAAGAGGCCGAATGAATGTTGGACTTAAGCAAAAGAATATTGGTTGCTTACCACGAAGAGTTTCATGAATGAATAGTCGGTATCGTATCATGAAGACTCACAGAAAAATATCATAAACCGTCTATGATTATGAAGATAGATCAAGAGAGAAAATTAGCCGTAGCGAGTCTAAGATGACCAGAATATTTTAGCATCATCGATATGCTCAAAGCCAACGGAGATCTCTTGGAAAGATTTGGTGGACACAGATGAGCTGGCGGACTAACCGTTAAATTGGAACATTTAGAAACAATCATTCAAAAATTTAGTGAATACTGTGAAAATATAATCACGGACGATCATTTGATAAAATCAGTCAAAGTAGATACTAAAATATATGAGCATGAACGAAATAATGAAACGCTTGAAAACATAGAAAAATTCGCTCCATTTGGTGAAGGAAACAAAGAACCAGTATTTTTACTAGAAAACGTAAGCATCAACAAAATAGAAAAGGTAGGAACAAGAGGAAAATGTCATTTGAAAATCCATGGAACATTTGGTAATAAAAAAATGGTCAGTATGTTTCGATGAAAATGAGATGAAGTAGAAGCATTTATCAAACGTCACGAAGCACCGGTATCATTGATAGGAAAAATAAGAAAAGATACGTTTAATGGATGATTTTATTTAGAATGAGCAGACATTGAATAAATTTACTCTGTGAAAAAACACAATGAAAGCGTTTAGCAAGTGATTATTAATAGGTTTACTTCTTCAACTTGCCGTAGGGCCAGTATTCTTTTTTATTATAAATCTAACGATACAAAAAACAATACTCGACTGATTTGCTGGTGTCTGTGCAGTTACTTTAGCAGATTATATCTATATTATACTGGTAATATTCGGTCTTGGAAAACTTCTTGAAAATAAAAAGATCAAAAAAATATTCGGAATAATAAGTGCTATTGTACTCATCATATTTGGAGGTATAACAATCCTAGGAACATTAAGCAATGTATCACATACAATACTAATAAGTTCAACAAATATTATTTGAAGTTTTATTTCAGTATTTTTCCTCGCTATTTCAAATCCTATGGCTATAGTATTTTTTACTAGCTTATTTGCAGCAAAAACTATTGAATACAATTACAAAAAAAGAAATTTAACTATTTTCGGACTCTCTACATGACTAGCTACATTTATCTTTATGTGATTATCAGTTATTTTAGTTTCCCTGATAAGAGGAACGATTCCATACATTATACCTCAAATATCAAACATAATTGTAGGATGTATATTGATTGGATATGGAAGTATAAGACTTAGGAAAGTACTACTATTCAAAAAAATATAAAAAAATCACTACAAGTTATTCTTGAAAGATAAAAGTGAATCTATATAGTGAAACCAAGTTCAAATGAAGGTCCTCACAAGAGGATTTTTAATTATCTAAATCACATGAAAGACCTCAAACAAGAGATAGAAATAATAAAAAAAAGAAATGAACGCGTAGAAGCAGATAAAGCTCGAGAAACGAGCACACTGAGAAAAATAATTATCATGCTACTGACGTATGCAGTAATAGTACTCTTCTTATATACGGCAAAATTATCTCAACCACGAACAAACGCTATCGTACCGACAATAGGATTTATGCTTTCTACACTAGGTCTTAATACAATAAAAAACATATGGCTAAAACATAGGAACAAATAGTATTTTAATTTTTTAATAGTGTATTCTACCCATGAATCAACAAGAAACAGATCAGATTAGAAATATTATCATGAATATCGAAACAAAAAAATGATATATACCCTATTTTTCTGACTTAGAAAACAATGAAACTTTTGGACCGATATTCAAAAGTGTTTCTTCTGAAGAAAAAATAGATATTCAACATATCATCAATGATCATATTACCGAAAAAATAGAAAGCATGACCAAAACGAAATGAGGACAGCTTTTCAAAAGATTTTTCGAAGCATATAATGAGCTATTTTGGAAATTTAGAACACTCAACGAAGGAGAAGGCAATACAGAAAACTTTCAAGAGACAGGAAAACAAGTAGAACAAGAAATGTTTAAGCTCGAAGGTATCCTTACTGAAAGAATGTTCAAACAAGAAAAATGACTCGACAAAGTAATCGACTCATTTTACAAAATAGTATATACATTTTTTCCTAGATATAATAAGATAGATTAGAAGTTATCTAACGAAATGGAGAAAAATTCAATTATATTTCTGAACCTGAATAACACTCACCTTTGTACTATCATCCAACACTACAACTCCTGTATCTCACATCTGACCTCAACTTTCTGCATAGAAAGGAGTTTTATCAAAAACCAATATCCTTTGTCATCCAACTTCAAAGTCTTTCAATAATTTCATACCATCAGATTCCAGTGTTTCGTATCCGACAAATATTGTAGGAGTGATTCCTTGCAAATGACTTGCTCGATCTATTCATTGTTTAAACATATCTTTTGATCACGCACGAGATCTTTCTTGCTGTGCTTCCATCTCTTGTTCAAATCATTTTACATCGACAGCCAATCCATTTTCTTCAAGAATCTCTTTCGTTAGTTCGAGAGGAAATCCAAAGGTATCATACAGTTTAAATATATCTTTCCCTGAAATAGGTTTTTTACCTGCTCACGTGATAAGTTCATCAAGCAATTTTTGTCCATGAGTGATAGTTTTTTGAAACTGACGAGCTTCTTTAATCAATACTACACTAATATTTTTGGTATCAGCTTTGGCTTCCATCAATGCATCTACAAATGTAACAATATTTGTTATAAATATATCAAAGACAGATTCTGTCACTGGTTTCAGTAACATAAAATTATAATACATTCTTCTGATCAATCTTCTCAAGACATATCACCTTCCTTCATTAGAGGGAATGATATCATGAGCTATAAGAAAAAATGATGTCCTGATATGATCAACAATTATTCTACATCTTCTTTCATTACCCGTATAGGTAATATCAAGTGTCCTTTCTATCAGATCAAGTAAAGGTGCAAAAATATCTGTTTCATATACGGTATCTTTTTCTTGTACTACCTTAGCCATTCTTTCAAACCCCATTCCTGTATCAACATTCTGATTTTTTAATGTAGTTAACTGACCCTTATCATCACGATAATATTCCATAAATACATTATTCCAGATTTCCAACCGATTATCTTCATCAGTCTTGGGATTAGAATTTTTAGGTGGAAACTTAGCTTTCCCTACTCGATAGAATATCTCAGTATCAGGTCCACATGGTCACACGGGACCAGGACTTCGTCGATTATTATCTGCTGGCATATAAGCAATTTTGTCTCTAGAAATTCACATAGTTTTCCAATATCCTGCAGTTTCGTCATCTCTTGGTGTATCTGTATCTCATTCAAATACGGTAACTGCTAATTTTTTAGAATCAAATCAAAGTACATCGACAAGAAATTCTCGACTTCGTTGCACCGCTTCTTTTTTGAAATAATCACCAAGCGATCGATTTCCCATCATATTGAAAAAAGTAAGATGACTTGCATCACCTACTTCATCAATATCTACAGTTCTGATACATTTTTGGATATTGAATAATCTCTTACCTAGTTGATGTTGTTTACCAGAAAGATATGGAATCAATTGTTGCATTCCAGCAATAGTAAACATAGCAGTACTTTCTTTACCACCAATCAATGAGCTTTCTGGAAGATATGTATGATGTTTTAATATTCGAAATTGATTCCAAGACTCTCTAAGTTGTTTCGATGATATTTTTTCCATAGTTCTTACCTTTATTGTCTAAACAAAATTATAATAGTATATTTTTTTCAAATTCGTAATTCATCATGTGCTTGTCCTTTGTATAATCAAAGGGTAATTCGTAATTTAGTTAAGTTGTTTAAGCATCTTATTATTACTGATACTATCGATAAATTCATATAAAGAAACCTTATTTACTCATTCATTTGTCAAAATATACATTTCTGGTCTGTTTCCACTTGGATCAGGAATATCTATATCAAGTACTTTATTGGTACCTAAGTCGAATTTAAACATAAATACATAGTAAAGACCATAAGCATAATTTCATTGAGCAGCATTTTTTGCTGGACGAGAATCATAGATAGTAAAGGTCTGATTGATTCTATCAAATAAGTAAATATATTTAGAATTTATAGAGCTGATTACTTTTACATCATTGGAATATTGTAATGTTTTTTTATCTCCTCAAAGCAATTTAATCTCACGAACATCAAGCGTAAATGCTGTTGGAGGATTTCTTCGGAACTGATATAATTTACCATCATTCCATGTTAAGAAAGATCAATCAACCGCGAAGCTAGCAAATCCAGATCCGAAAGAGAATCCTGTCATATTAGCACCCAAATAATATTTTTGTCCTCCTTGATAAATAGTTTGTGATCATAACGTATTACGATATCTAGTAACCAAAGTCGTATTACCCGCTGCGCTCACGTTATTTTCAAAGACATAAAGATTAGCTTTTCCATAGGTAACCAATCCACCAATATTTTTTGAAAATGGTGCGGTATCTGTAGTAGTAACAGGCTGCGCTCATTCTTTATTCACGGAATAGATACCTGCAGTAGTAGTAAAACAATATAATCAATCTTTCAATAAATTAAGATTACATCATTTCATTGCATCAGTTGAAGGAAGATTATAATCAATCAACGAACCTCTCATATTATCATCAAGTGCTCCTACTAATGCAGATTTACTTCCTGCTACAATCATATTTCTCCACACATACAATGATTGAACCGTACCAAGTTGTGAAATTTCCGAAGGATTGAAACTCAATATTTTAGTTTTTTTGCCAAGCGTAGCATCATCGAATTTACTCAAACTACTGACATACACGATATTAAATCATTTATAATATTCTGATTGTAATAATTTTCTAAATTGAGCAACATCTTCAAGCCATCTACCTTTACTTTCAAGAACATCAAGTTTACTGAGTATTTCATTATATTTGAGTGATTTTTCTTCAGAGGTTGGATCCATTCATTGAAACAAAAACAAATCTTTTTTGATGTCTTCAATAGTAAGATCTACGGTTACCCCATCAGAAGTCACAAACGTATCAGTATTTGATTTCAATACTTGTGAAAGTAAATTGATAACCATAAACAAGATAAATATACCCAGAATAGCAACAGTTGCTTGATATTTATTTTTGAAAACAAGTTTTTTTATTTTTCCCAAAAGCGAATTTTCATTGATATTCATAGAGAATTCTTCACGAGGTTTTGCTGCTGCTCAGGTAATCATATAATGAAAAATAAAACCAAAAGCTTTCTTATCTAGTCTTGCATTGAGGAGTTCTTGGAAAAAATTAATCAAGTGAGTATCTTCTGATCTAAGAACTGTTTCCATTTCTTTGAAATCATTGGTATCAAATACATCAGAAATTTTAGTTCATACATAGAGTATCTGGTCATGTCCTTCTACATCTCCTTCAATAAAATCAGAAAATAAATCTATCTTTCCTTTATCGTTGAGTGAATTACTTAATGAGTAATACAATTTTTCATCTCTGAATATCATCACGCTCACCTCACCAATCATAGAAAGCATAAGGACATTATCCATCACGAGTTGAATATATCCTTTGATACCAAAAAAATCAACATCACGAACTTTATCAGCAAATGCTTTGAGTTTTATATTGAGATTTTGAAGTGCTATCTCAAAATTATTTTTTATATGTTCTATATCATAATTTTCATCGGAAATTTTATCATTAAGTTCAGCGATAAAGTCCTGAAGCAAGTCCTTTTGAAAATCCAAAAATTTATCTGATTGGAATCCGACAAACATTTTGACTTTAATTCCATTCTGTATTTCTTCAGCAAAATTAAATACATGCTCTTCGGTAAGATAGAGAAATTTTTTTTCTTTGAGATGCATTAATCACAACGTAAAAAAATAAAAAAAACAAATAAGAATAGATTACCCATGTATGTAGTCATATTTACTTCTTTTTCAATATCAAATAAACGAAAATATACTTCAAAATAGCTAAAGAATGAAGCGTTTTCTTAATCTGTCTTTTTGGTGTAGCAATAAGTCTTCGTAATCGCTCTAATTTCATAGTTCTCACAAGCTTTGGAGCTCTTTTTTGGTCACCCACTCGAAAATCAAATGTACCTCACTGATTTAAAACAATAAGTCCATGATGTTGGATAGAGTGTTTATTAGCCAAAGTCCATATTTCCTGAATCGGATAGTCAGGAGTAGATCTAGCAACCAGCAAAATATTAATATCTTTATCTCTTCATTTTAATGCAAGATCAACATTTTGCCAGTCTAGATTAGTATATCCATCCTGAGCATATACGACATTATATCATTGTTTGAGAAGAAATTCTTGAGTTCTTTGGAGAAGATGTGGATAAGTACCATAAAGAATGATATTCATCCCTCTATCAGTAAGTTTTGTTTTGGTATACGAGAGAAAATGCGGACAGAAATCAGTTCCATTCAAATTAGGAAGTCGTTTCTTCTTAGCAAGATAGTAAAATATTTGCAATGCGATTCCATCCATCAAAACTAAATCCGCATCGAGAATAGCTTGGTGATACAGTTTATAAATACCTTGAATATCTACGTTTTTATAATCAGCAAGTAATGCATCATGAAAATTTTCCACAGGATACGAAATATGATGAGTCGAAAAAAGTTGTTTACCGACGATATTCGCGAAATAGAGATAATCTACAATACAGAAACCTTTCTTGTCATAGAGTCCAAGAATATGTTCACATGCTTGATCAGCATCTCATTGAAATATGGTAGCGAGAATCTGTTGGTACACGAGAGATTTTTACCAGGTAAAATACTCCACTATATGTAAAAAAATTACCATGTATTACAACCCGAAAAGATTGACTTAAAAAAGAAAATATATATGATGATAAAAATAAAATACAAACGAAAATATCTACCCATATGAGCAAAAATAAAAAACTAACATTAGAAGAAATCCATCCAAACATGTTTGTAAGAAACATATTCAATGGAAAAAGGGATCTCATTTTCTTCATACAAAACAAAGGAAAAAATGATGAAAAAGAACTTTATGGATGGTCAATCCACGAACTTGAAAAAGAACCAGCAAAATTGCTTGTACAAAGTTCTCATTGGAAATCTTTCCGTTATGGAGATAGTGACTATTTACGTCTATTAACCCCAAGAGAAAACAAGAAAGTACGCGAAACATTACTGCGTAAAATTCCGGATTCCATAGGTAAAATGGAAAAAATATTAAAAACATTATAAACCATTACGTAAGATAATATCAAAAAAGAGCAGGGTTTTCCTGCTCATTTTTTTATATATAGTTGTATTATTTAGTGCTTGCTAAGTTCACTCCAGGATAATAATATTGTAAGATTTGTTCAAGTGTCCATCACTTTTCTGCTAAATATTGTGCTCATTTACCACTGAGTCCGACACCATGTCCACTGAAATCAAAACACGCAGCAAAGTCTAATTTAGACTGCAAATAGGGTGTATCTGTCCATCATCGTTTCTCTTGTGCTGACCGAGTGAATCCAGCCGAACAGCTGAAGTATGGTAAGATAGGGAGATAATTATTATACATCACGACAATATCTTTGATATCTGCCAATAAACTTGCCGATAGTTTAGACGTTTTTTCTCGTCCAGCTCAGACATATTTTTGGAACATATCAGGATTATCAATCGCTTGATAACTCGCTCAACAAAGTATACATCTTTGCAAGGAGCAATACTAATGTCTGTTTTTCGACATTATCTGTATCACTCGTTTCAGCTATACCTTTCATATAATTATCAAATGATGTTCTATTCATTACTACTGCTTGATCCATAAATTTACCAGCAGTTAGATTTTTGATATTCTCTTTTTTCCAAATCAATGATCCTCTGAAACTATTCCACGGCGTACCTCCATATGATTTTCTTGTATAGTTATTCACACGGACCAATCCTCCACTTGACGAAGAGATTTCAAGATTAGTTACAGCCAATGAATTTTCAAATGCAGGAAGTATAAGATACACAAATCAATTACTCATTTCTATAACAGGATTAGCATCTATATATCATGTATCATCGGCTTGAATAGTACATCCACCATCACACGAAATTTCATATCTTGAAAGTGTCGTACTGAGTTCATAAAGCAAGATAGTGAGTGGAGTCTGAATCAGATTTTTCACCTCAGATAAAGATATTTTGGAAGTTATTTTAGTGATATTTTGTGAAGAAGCAGTAAGTCATTTTCTAGCAATATAGTCTTGTTTAATTGTATTAGCGATACTAGCAAAATCACTTTGCCAAATAAGATTCATAGAAAACATTTTCATTCCTGATGCAGTTGCTACAGAGATGGTTTTGAGTCCACTCGTTCATTTTTTCGTCAATGAAATATTCAATTGATTGTTTCTTGAACTACAAGACCCTATACTAATAGTAGTGTCAGTAGTAGTACACGACTTCACTCCTGTCCATCTAATAGGAAGAGTAAAAGTATCAGAAGCTTTATCAGAATAATATCGTCCATCTACGGTAACTCCTCTTTCTATCTTGGGAGTAACAACAACTTTTTTGGAACTCATCAAAACGGTTTTAGTCAGATTTTCAGCTACTTGATCCCTTAGTTCTGGAAGCAAAGCATATAAATTAACTCCTGGACAAGACGTCACTCATGCATCTTGATGTCCCGCTATAGTAAAATTAGTATATTCTTTTAAATAGGGAGCGTCAGCAGATTTTTTAAAATAGCTCGTAGTAGCCTTAGGATTGATTTTATATTTTTGAGCCAACGCAGTAGTAAGTTTGAGTAATGATTTCATTGCCTCATCAGTTGGTGTCTGAATATTGAAATTTCCCATCAAGGAAATTCATACACTTGGTGTATTATTCCAGGCAGTCTGGGCTCATACTACTCATGCTCATCATGCTCTTCCTTCGTAAATATTTCCAAATGGATCAATAACAAAATTATATCCTATATCACCTCGTCATTTCGTTAGTGCATGATATTTATAGATATTTTGCAATTCTAGAATCGCTGCTCACGTTCATCCGGTAAGCAAAGCAGAATTATCGTCAGCTGTATGATGAATAATAATTTTAGATTTACCTTTATGAATACTTTCTGGCCATTTCAGAAAATTACCACTTGATGATTCACGATATTCATCAACAGTTTGTTCGTTTGGTGTTTGTTCAAGAAGAAATTCTGTAGCCATCTGACCTTGATATGCAGTGTCAGTAAGTTGACCACCTCATTCATTATCTAATTGCTGTTGGCGTTCAGCGTCTCTATCGGTCTTTGATTGAGTAGAATATCTCCAAGACTCATTAGCTCACCATTGTGCACGAGTGATAATTGTCACCCCAGGCAAATTCCATGCTGCTGCAGAGACGAAAGAAACACATCATCCGAGCAAAAACATTCCTATCACTATTTTCTTCAGCATTTTCAATATACGAAAAAATAAAGTGATACCACTATATAAAAAGACCTCGTTTTTTCAATCAGAAAAATTTCTTTTATATATGCAAAAACAAAGCATTGCTAGGCTTTTTGAAAAAAATATGTAGAGAGAGTTGATAGAGTGATAAAGGAAGAAGAAAACATACTACTATAGTATGCAAATGTTCATGCAGTCCGTCGCAGATACAGATTCCCATAAGAATAGTTTAGGATATTTTCTTGTACTTCTTTATCGTGATAAGGGAGAGATTCTGCAGTCCGTCGCAGTAACATCCTTCCATTAACATGTGTATTTCATATAAAAAAAACATAGGTTCCAATATAATATGTAATACAACATTCTTCTTACTGTTGTTTTGCATATTACACGGGTCGAGCCTATGTTGATGAAAATAACGTGGTTGAAAAATTCTTGTGCTTGAGTAACGAATTACTTTAGCCTGTATAGTATAGATATTTCCTAATAAAAATCAATAGGAGTTATATATATAAGGACTATAATTTGATTTTTACACAAACCAGCAGCTATAATCAAGAAAGCCAAAGAACTCTGAATGAATGCTATCGCCATCACCGACTACAACGGTATGTATGGAATGGTAAAATTTTACCAAATAGCAAAAGATGAAGGAATCAAACCTATCATAGGTGTAGAAATAGGATTCGTTATGGATATCAATTCACACATACAAGAACAACAAATCGGAAATATCGTCATCATAGCAAAAAGTAAAGAAGGATATCAGAGTCTCATGGAATTGACGTCATTCGCAAACAAAGAAGGAATCAAAGGGAAGCCAAAAATAGATCTCCAAGCGTTGAGAACATTCTGAAGAGAAATTATTTGTTTATTTGGAGGTGCAAATTCACGAATAGGGAAAATGATCGCTCTTGATGAAAAAGAAAGTAAAATGATCGAAATAATAAATCTTATCCAAGATATCATAGGCAAAGAAAACATTTATCTAGAAATCATTGCACAGGACTATAACGAAACAACAGAGTCTAAAAAAGTAAACGAATTACTTCTGGCTATAGCTGAGAGAGAACAGATACCTTGTGTAGTAGACAACAATTATTTTTATCCTTCTAGCGGAGACAAACAAGCACGAGAGGTAGCGATAGCCATAAAGGATGGATTAAAAATTTATGATGAAAACAGAAGGAAACCAAAGGGACAATTTCATATCATGAGCGAAGACGAAATTATAAAGATACTCGAAAATAATGGATTTGAAAAAAATACTATAAGCCAGATGATTGAAACAAACAATACTATCGCTGAAAACATAACAACGGAAATAGACCTTAATCAATCACTCTTTCCAAACTACGAAACCGATGAAAATATCAAGAAACTCTATGATGAGTATAAAGATTGATTAGTCATCACAGAATAATTTATTTCTCTAGGGTATATCATGAATAAAGAACGAAAAGAACTTTCTTCTAGAGAAAAAATAGAATATGGTAAAAATGAGATGAAAAATATCATAGATGGTGCAAAAATAGCTATACAAGAAGAATTTTCTAGATCACCAAACAACCGAACTGCTTGCTTCAAGTCAATAATTTTTCAATTGGAGATGAATCTATCAGTGGTTCAAAAGTGCCAAGAGGGAGAACATATTGTCTATGACGATAAAATAGACAATAAAATAGAAGATATGAAAATAGAAGCCGCAAGACTATGACAATTATATCCAGAAAAAAACACAGAGCCAACAGATGAAGAGAAAGAAAATCTTTTTAAATGTTTAACAGAAATAAAAGAAATAATTAATTAATCGTCATAGAATAAGACTTTCATATTAAAAAAAATATTTGTGTTATGACACACGTACTAATTTTTAGTTATATTTTCAATAATTTTTTTTATGCTCCAGTAGCAGACAAACAAAAAAACAAGTATTGACTTAATTAATAAAATAGATATACAAAGCATCTAAATAAAAAGAGTAATAATCATTAAAACAAAAGTAATTTATGACACAACAATTTGAAGATTTATCAGAAAATTTACGAAACAAAATCGTTGTAGGAGAGAGAAAATTTACACCAAGTCCGAACACACCAGTAACCAACTTTTTGGTTCATACCAAACGTCACTGTAATGGTGGCAAAACGGTAGATGCAGGATTGTGGCTTAAACAACATCTCGACAACGATGGAAAATTATTCATTTCAATGGCAGGTGCTGGATCATCATTTCAAATGGGAATAATGATTGGCGAACTCATCCGTGCAGGCAAAGTTCATGGGATCTCCGTGACAGGAGCAAACATGGAGGAAAGTATGTATCGTTATGTAGCGCATAGTCATTATGCCTATATTCCGGAATATACAGACCTCACTCCAGGAGAAGAAAATGAATTACGGGAAGCAGGGTTACGACGCATCACCGACACATTTCTGCCTGAAGATGAATCTGTAAGGATCATCCTTCCTCAACTAGAAAAGCTTTGGAGAGAAGCAGAAATTAAAGGTGAATCACGCCTATGGCATGAATATTTCTTTGAACTTTTTGAACGTGGTCTGGTAGAAAAAGACCCAGAAGCCAATGAAGATGACTGTTGGTTATACCAAGCATGGAAACACAACATCCCTGTGTATGTACCAGGATGGGAAGATTCTACCATGGGTAACATTTTTACCCAAGCTTGTTACGACGGGGAACATCCATTACTGTCACAATACAGGTTTCCCGGTGGTCCTATCAGTCAGTCAGTGGTAAAACTCAATATTGCTTACATGCATCATTTAGCTGAATGGTATGTAGACAGTACAGAAGATTCTTCCATGGCATTCCTGCAATTGGGAGGCGGAATCGCAGCAGATTTTCCGATCTGTGTGGTACCTCATCTAAAGCATGATTACCTTGCAGACGAAAGTATGGAGGTAAAAGACGAAACCATTCGTCCCTGGGCAGCATTTATTGAAATTCATTCATCTCCGATGAGTTTCGGCTCATATTCAGGTGCAGGATGGAAAGAAAAAATCACCTGGGACAAACTTCCAATAAATCCGTTCGGTCTCCAAATCTTTGGCGATTATACGGAGCATTTCCCGGACATTGCGGCAATTATTCTGGGAAAATAAGCACACATAGTAGTATAAATCAATGACTTCCAGTATTTCTGGAAGTTTTTTTAAAAATACCATAGAAAAAAAATATTCAAATTGAAACAAAAACTATTTTCCATACACTGCCAATATTAGCAAGTATTTTTTAAATTTCTGCATTTTTGAACATGGATATTAAAGCATATTTAGCAACTCAGCTGAACGAAGAACAGACACAAGCATGTACCCATATTGATACTTCCTCACTTATCATAGCAGGAGCAGGTAGTTGAAAAACAAGAGTACTTACCTACAAAATAGCTTATATTACCCAAGCTAAACATATTCCTGTTAATAGAATTTTAGCAGTAACCTTCACCAACAAAGCTTCTAATGAGATGAAGGAAAGATTGATAAAAATTTCTGAAGAAATGCCAGCATTAAAAGCAGAAGCTAAACCACAAGAAGTCAAAACAAGTGATAACGATAGCATTAACGATTTTCTAGAAAGCGTAACTACCAATGAAGAAATAGTTACTCCCCAAAAACTCTACACCGCAGCATCATTGAAACGAATCGGTACGTTCCATAGTATCTTTTTGAAAATACTCAAAGAAGACATCGATAAATTAGATATGAAATATAATAAGAATTTCTGAATATTCGACACGAACGAATCACAATCCGTACTCAAAGACGTATTGAAAAAACTCAATCTCCAAGAAGTATTTAAAGTTCCCGAAGCCAAAAGTTTCATCTCTAAACAAAAAAATAATTGATTCGATCCACAATCTTCTCTCCAAGACATGAAAACTGATTATGATCAGACAATGTACAAAGTCTACGAACACTATCAGAAAGAATTGGAAAAATCTAATTCACTCGATTTTGATGATCTCTTATTACTCCCCTACCTCTTATTCAAAAAAAGCAAAGAAACACTCACCAAATGGCAAAATAAATTTGACTATATATTAGTAGATGAAGCACAAGATACCAACTGGATACAATTTGAACTTATAAAAATGCTTTCTGGTAATGAAGGAAACGTTACGCTTATCGGAGATGACTTTCAAAGTATCTATGGACGAAGATGAGCATTGATGGAAAACTTTTTGAATGTAAAAAAATACCGACCAGATATCCAAATGTTCAAGTTACAGATCAATTATCGTAGTAAACCACATATCGTGCAAGCAAGTAATCATATCATCAAAAACAATACCAATCAATACGAAAAAAATATCGTTGCTCACAGAACAGGTGATGATAAAATTACGATTTTTTCTCATGGAAGCGAAATGGATGAAGCAGCAAATATCATTGATCTCATTAAAAAAATGAAAGACGGAAATAAGATCAAATCACGATGAACGATCGCGATATTATATAGAACAAATGCCCAGTCATCTCCCTTCGAACAACTCTTTATCCAAGAAGGTATTCCGTATAAAATATATTGAGCATTTAAGTTTTTTGAAAGAAAAGAAATCAAAGACGTGATTAGTTACATAAAACATTTTTTGAATCCCGTGGATAATGTTTCACTCAAAAGAATTTTAAATACCCCAAATAGAAAAATCTGAAAGACTACCATCGAGACACTCGAAGAAGAAGCAATTATTCATAATACATCATTGATTGATATCCTCGAAAAATGTTGCCACGAATCTTCTAGTATCAAAGTGACACCCATGGCAAGAAAGTGAATTCAAGAATTTATTCAGGCAACCCAAGACATTAAAGAGCACATAGCAAAGAGCAGACCAGCTGAACTTATAGAAAGATTAGTCAAAAAAATAAAATATAGAGACTATCTTGTCAAAGAAGAAGGGTGAGAAACACAAGCTGATGAAAAATATGAAAATATCGGACAGCTCATCAACATGGCAGAAAAATATGTAGAGACAGGCGAAGACGTCCTCAGACAATTCTTGGAAGAAGTAGCATTACTCTCAGATATTTCAGAAAACGAAAAAGGTGACATCGATGCAGTGAAATTGATGACGGTACATTCAAGTAAATGATTAGAATTCCCTGTAGTATTCGTTGCAGGACTCGAAGACAATATTTTTCCACTCTCAAACGCGATGATGGAACCAAAACTTTTGGAAGAAGAACGCAGATTGATGTATGTAGCGATTACAAGAGCCAAAGATGTATTGTTTCTTTCTCACGCAAATAGCAGAATGACGCGATGACAGACCAAAATGAATCCACCAAGCAGATTCTTGGACGAAATACCGGTAGAATTAATCAAGAGATTTGATCTTTGAGGAGATGCAGATCCTTCACGCGGTCCAGATATCAATGAATGAGATATCGTAAAACACAAATTGTTTGGAACATGATATGTATTAGAAATTTGGAATCATCTCGCTATCGTAAAATTTCATAATCCAAAATTTGGTGTCAGAAAAATTGAATGTAGATTTTTACAAGTAATATAACAATATTGAATTTTCAGAGCGAATATGTATCTAATAGAGAGAAAACAAATACGTAAAAAATATGTTTGCACGACAAACCATTATGACACTTAACGTGATCATGGAGAATCCTGGACTCGATATTATTGAACTAGGGACAAAAATTGAAGAAAGATATGGTAAAAATTCAAAGGCAATACAATTTATGTTTTTAGAAGAAACCGATGAAGATAGCCATATCAAAAGTATAATAAAAGATCTTTACTGTGTAGAAGAAAAAAAAAATCATTACTTCTACAATTCACGATTATCAATCAAAGATGAATTTAACACAAATCAATGTTTTGTACGTGGATATCTAAAAGATCTTGAAAGTAAAAAGATAAAAAAACAAATTGAAAATCATGGAGAGAATATTCGCTCCTAACACTATACCTCCCTGGTTTCAGGAAGGTTTTTTTATTGAATTTTATAAGGGAATAGGTATATATATAGTATAAAAATACTCAAACATAAATATACATATAATAATCTTTATAGTTTATGTTTAAAATACCATGAAAGAAAAAAAATTAATAGCTTTTGATCTCTATGATACATGTTTTGAGTTTACGCTACCATGAGCAAATCTTTCATATAAAAAATTATTTACTGATCTTGGAGTTTTAAATAAAAGACATGAATTAAAAAAAATATTAATAACTTCTTGCAGAAACATAGAAGATATTTTATCGGATATATGTCCTGACACCAAATTTCAAAAACATTTAGAGAATTATTATGACAATATTAAGAGTGAAATAGATTCTGTACAACTTTTTCCAGAAACAGTATCTGTATTATCTGAATTAAAAAATAGATGACATAAAATAGCAGCTATTTCAAATATTTCTCAACCATATATTAAGTCGTTGAATATACTTTTGCCCAATACATTCAATTATGAAGTATTATCTTGCAATGTAGGAGTGAGCAAACCAGACAAAAGAATATTTGATTGTCTTAAAAATATTTCATGATATCAAGCAGATGAAATGATCATGGTAGGAGACAATTTATATTCTGATATACAATGAGCAAAAAATGCTAATATAGATCCAATTCACATAGATAGATTTTCTCAATGAATAAAAAAATACAAGGAGTATACATCTATTTCAAACTTAGAACAATTATTAGATATTTTATAAGTCGTTTTATCATGTTATCATTTTCAATGATTAATAAAAAATTTCTCTACGCTGTTGTCGGTGCATCCACTAACGAAGAAAAATATGGATACAAAGTTTTCAAAGATTTATTAGATACAGGATACAAGGTAGTACCTATACATCCGACAGAGAAAGAAATCTTAGGAAAAAAAGTGTATACCAATCTTTCTGACGTCAAAGAAAAAATAGATGTAGTAATTTTTGTTACTCAACCCAAAGTCACAGAAAAAGTTTTGGAAGAGGTAAAAATATTAGAAATAAAAAATGTATGGTTACAACCTGGCGCTCAAAGTGATGAAGCGATTGAATTTTGCAAAAAAAACAATATTGAATGCATCCATGATGCATGTATTATGATTCAGAGAACAAAATAAAAAACCATAAAAAGTTTTTTAAAGACCTTTTGAAAAAATGTAAACAAATATATAGCATTTTTTATGGCTTCAAGACTATGATTATTAAAGAAAACGAATTATATATAGACACAAGAGTTTTTGTGTGAAAGATACGGTACATACTGAAAAAAAATCAAAAATAATGACATAACTTATACACTTAATTGAATATGTAAACTACATTATTTTTCAATACAATGAATCAATAGGTGAGAAGCTACAATATTCAAATATGATTTTTTATAAAAAAGTAGTATTATGTTTGCTTTTTTTGTTTCCTTACATATAAAAATTGTAGCAAGGAAAGTTTAACTAACAAGTTAAATTTCTACCTGGCATTTTATTTCTTATTATATACCACAAATGGTAGTAAAGAAAAAAGTTGCTAAAAAAGCACCAGCTAAAAAAGTTGTTAAAAAAGCTGTAAAAAAAGTTGCTAAAAAAGCACCAGCTAAAAAAGCTGTTAAGAAGGTTGTTAAAAAGGTTGTTAAAAAAGCTGTAAAAAAAGTTGCTAAAAAGAAATAGTTCCTTTTTTTAAAAACTAAAACAAAAAAGATACTCTGTCTTCGGACAGGGTATTTTATTTTTATTTTTTTAGACAAAAAAACTATAGTTTGAAAAAACACCTACAATATATAGTATATTGATGAATTTTATATGATAAAATAGAAATTTGGTAAAAGTTTTAGTCTGAATGTCATGAGGAGTTGATTCAGCCATAGCTGGATATCTATTACAACAACAATGATATGACGTTGTAGCATGATTCATGAAAAATTACGTCTCTGACAGTGGAAATTGTACAACATATAGTGATGCAGAAGAAGCAATCAAGGTTTCCAAATTTTTATGAATAGAAATTATGTCATTTGATCTTCAAAAAGAATACAACGAAAAAATTATTGAATATATTTATAATGGATATCAACAAGGAATTACACCAAATCCTGATGTATTATGTAATTCACTGATAAAATTCGACGTATTCCTCGAAAAAGCATTAGAACTATGATTCGATTATATCGCTACAGGACATTATGCAAGAATCGAAAAAGATAAAAAAAAATATAAACTTCTCAGATGAGTTGATTACAATAAAGATCAATCGTATTTTCTAGCGGGACTCAATCAATATCAGCTTTCAAAATCATTATTTCCTATCTGATGATATAGTAAACCAGAAATAAGAGTATTAGCAAAAAAAATATGATTACCAAATGCTGCACGCAAAGATAGTCAGTGATTATGTTTTATTGGAAATATTCCTATCAAAGAATTTTTATTAAAAAAATTACCAAAAAAAGAAGGTAATATAGTAAATACTGAAGGGAAAGTCGTCGGAAAACATGAATGAGCATATTTCTTCACTATAGGGCAAAGACAAGGGCTAAAACTTCCCTTCAAAGCATATGTCATCAAAACAGATGTAAAAAATAATATAGTAGTAGTTGGTGAAAAAGAAGATAAAGCACTATTTGGGAAGACAATTACCACTACAGGACGACATTGGATCAGAAAAGAGCATAAACTACCTACCAAAATACTCGCTAAAATAAGATACAGACAAGAACCACAAGAAGCAATACTCAAAGAAGATAAAAACAAGGACATTATAGTTACTTTCAAAGAAAAACAACGAGCTATCGCACCAGGTCAGACCATAGTTGCCTACAAAGGTGATGAATGTATAGGTTCTGGAGTTATTACCGGGTAACATAAAGCAAAAAAGTCAAATAATTCTGTTGATGAAAATTGACAGAATTTTTTTTAAGACTATAATTGAGATGTAGATAAAAACAGAATATTTATGAAGGGTTTTATCACATCGAAATTACGCCGAGGCGTAATTGAAGTAGATACCAAACAACTATTATTTACTACAAAAAATCACATGAAACACATCAAAAAACACGTTACGTTCGAACACCAAAAAAATAAATGAAATGAGATTTTTTTGGATGAGAGAAGTATATCGACGACTTGAGAAACAGCAAGCACAAGTAAAACGAAGTGATTGTGGATTTCGAAAACAGTTCGATGACAAAAAGTTAGTAAAGAAATGATGAAGAAATGAGTAACAACACTTGTCCTTATTTTTTTCGCGATGGTGATGATATTTCAAAAGGATGCACCAAGTACTGAACTTCAATTTGTACGAAATATGAATGAAACATCTATTCATGGAGTAGCAAATGAGAATCCGCCACCTAGTCAACGAGATTATCTTTTTCAAAATGAAGCAGGTAATGATGTATATCAAGGACAAATTACTGATGGACAAAGACGAACAGAAGTAACACCTCCATCAACAGAAAATAATAATACTATTGATAACCTAGTTAATCCTAATGATGTAAATCAACTTTTGGGTAACACAGGAATACTACAAACATGACACATCTATACATGAAATATGACTACAGGAATACAAATAATTCAAAAAACAGGTACAGAAATACCATGATCTTTGGATTGTATTACTCCATGGAAAGAAACAATAACAAACAAAGATTTCATCTTAGCATATGCACAAAGAAAAGATGTAAACACCATCTGTGATATAGAAAAAAGAGTATGTACCAATTGAGTATTATGAGGGACATTCACTCAACGTTCATGTCAAGAAAACGTAGTATATGATTATCAAAAAACAGAAGTACTATCATACAATCAAAAAATACTCAACGAATTTATCCAACCATCAGCTCCGGTAAACGCATGAGCTACATTTGACACTCAATGAAAAATAAATACGACACAGCAACCAACAAATACACGAGGAACTAGTAATTCACCAGTAACCAAAGATCAAACAGTAGCACAGACGCCTCTATCAACTAAGCAAAGTTGTATTACACCACGAGGACAAACAATCAATCACGGACAATTTGTAAAAGCATATAAAGCTCCACGTGGATTTATCGATTTACCTTGTGAGGTAGAAATCAGAGCTTGTATAAATGGAAATTTAAAATGAACATTTATAAACCCAAAATGTACCTTCAATAATACAAGTTATGCTGATTATCTCAAAGCATGATCTCCAACATCAAATACAGAATTTCTATTTTTTCCACGAATCAAAAAAGTATTAAGATTTGGAAGATAACTCCTAGAAATTTAATTCCAAAACTATCGGACAATGATCTGATCACTCTATGGAGGTTTCATGAGTGATTTTTTTGATATGAGAAACAACATCTTGAGACACCCAGAAATAGTCCAGTCTCCGTCATACATTATTATGTCTCGCATTTGCACGATATGACCACCACGTATATTGATCAGCAAGTTCAGGATTATAATACCTAAATACATCCACGTATCAATTTTTTTCTAAAGCATCCATTTCAGCTCTTTCGATGGGAAGGAATCAGATACTATTAGCATTTTCTTTGGGTCTCGCAATATCAATTTCACGATGACAGATATTAAAGTCACCACACGTGATAACTTTTTCACCTTTATCTTTAAGCTTATTGATATAATGGATAAAGTGCTCATAAAATTTCAACTTATAGCTCAACATTTCAGTTCCGTCAGCTCTTTCACCACCATTGGGAAAATAAAGATTCAACAACGTAAAATCTTGAAACTTCGTCTCGACTACTCTACCTTCTTCATGGAAATGTTCCACCGATTCAAATTTTGATATTCATGAAATAAATGATAAACTCTTTTTATAAAATGTAGCTACGCCAGAATACCCAGGTTTTTCACCTGAATGTCGGATTCGATTATAATTGGCCATATGATAACGAAATGCTGGAGGTAACTGAGACTCAAAAGATTTTACTTCTTGCAAACAGATTATATCAGGGTCATTTTGTTTCACCCATTCGTAAAATCACTTACCAGCTACAGCACGGATTCCATTTACATTTCGAGAAGCTATTTTCATATATTATTTAAATACCTGTAAAATCTTTTCATCTCTTCATTGGACCATACCATCAGTTCCTCATCATTTGATACCGATTTCTTCAGTAATTTTCTTTGCAGAAGCGCCTTTTTTAGCGAGGATCAGAAAATTTCATTCTTTGGTATATACACAGATCGTAGAATCAGGGAACAATCATTTCGCTTGGAATGTTACGTTCTTGAAATTAAGATCAGAAGAAATAGTAAATATTTTTTCAAAAATTTTATCTGATGTAAAATTCTTCGATTGGAGAATATCTTTGATCATATTCGTTTCTAATGACTCAAGACTTGCTTTCATATCATCATATTCTTTCAACGTCTTATCAAGTTTATCAGCAAGTTGTGTAGGAGTTTTTATTCATAATTTTTCTACCGTAGTATCAAGAATATCTTGTATTTCATGCATTCTAACAGCGACTTTGGGTCACACGACAGCAGTGATTCTTTTTACTCATGAAGCTACTGCTTCTTGTCATGTAATAGCAAAACATCAGATATCTTTTGTATTCAGGACATGTGTTCATCCACAGAGTTCGATAGAAACTATTTCATTGGAATGATTGAACACTCTCACGACACGAACTACATCACCATATTTATCTTCAAAAAATGCCTTAGCTCAAAGTTTGATAGCTTCATCATATGACGTTTCTTTTACTTCGACTATATATGCATCATAAATCATCTGGTTGATATTTTTTTCGATATCATAAATTTCTTCAGGACTCAAAAGTCTATCAGCATTAAAATCGAATCTGAGATAATCTTCATCTACAAGCGAACCAGCTTGTTTCGTTGTTTTGAAAATCTTAGCAAGTTCAGTATGAATCAAATGCGTAGCTGTATGAGCCCTCATCTTTGCATATCTCTGGCATTGTTCGACAATCAATTTCATCTATTATCTAGTAATAAAGTAAATACCTAGAGTCCCAGAGCATCAACTCATGTAGAGAGAGAAGTAGTATCTCATGACAATATATCCCCTGATAAAACATCTCCTGTTCATACCGTTTTATTTCCTCCAAGGTAAGGTACAATAGCTGATAATCATGTGATTAGAAGAAAAACAACAAGAATAAGAATGATAACAATTTTAGTTAATTTCTTTTTAGTAGTCATAATAATATAGTATATAATAAATAAAAAATTTTTAACGTTTATTTTTCTTTTGGTAAATTCAATTTGTACACGACTGCTTTAGAAATCTTTAATTTCTTCTCTACGCTCGAACTTAAAGCATCTAAAATCGCCGGTATAACTCAATCAACCAAAAAAAATTTGTTTTACTCATTTTTTTGGAGGTTGAGTTTAATATGTAAGTCATCCAACTGATTTTGATCAACATAGGATGGCGCACCCATCATAACATCTTGAGCCCTTCCTGACTTAGGGAATGCATAAATTTCTCTAATATTCTCTTCATCTTTGAGAATCATTAATAATCTATCAAATCCGATAGCAAATCATCCATGTGGCGGAGGACCGAATTGGAATGCTTCATACATAGCTCAGAATTTCTGTTTGATTTCATCTTCTCCTCTACCAACCATTTTGAACGCTTCCAATAATAATTCTGGGTCATGATTACGGATAGATCCAGAAAGAATTTCGTATCCATTACACGAAAGGTCATATTGTTCAGAATATATTTCTAGTTTATTGGGGTTTTTTAGTGCTTCTGCTCATCATTTTACGATAGAAAATGGGTTATGACAGAAATCAAGTTTTCCCGTATCATCCATCTCAAATAATGGGAAATCCTCTATCCAACAAAATGCTAAATCATCCTTATTAATACTCAGATATTTATCTCTAATATATGTTCTCAATCTTCCAAGTGATTTGGTAACTATATCGTGAGTATCTGCTACAAACAATAACGTATCACCGTTTTTAGCTTCTGTTTTGGTTTTGATTATTTCCACTTCTTCAGGACTAAGAAATTTTGCTAGAGAACCCTTAATTCATTCGGGATCCAAACACAGATATGCTAATCATTTCGCACCATTTTTTTTCACCTCTTCAGTAAGTTCATCATATTCTTTTCTCGTGAGCAATTTATTTTCAAATTTCATAGCTTTGATAGTTCATTTGTTTGCTACCGTGTCTTTAAATACTGAGAATCCTGAATCAGCAAAGTCTTGAGTCATTTCCACAAGGGGCATACCAAACCTCAAATCAGGTTTATCACTTCCGTATTGATCTATTGCTTCTCTATGTTTGAGTCTTTTGAACGCAACCGTAATTTTTTTATGTGGTGATAAGGTAGGAATAAGTTCATTCAAATATCATTCAACAACAGCATATACATCTTCTTGACCGACAAACGACATTTCACAATCGAGTTGGTAGAATTCACAAGAATGTCTGTCAGCTCTTGGATCTTCATCACGAAAACATGGAGCTATCTGAAAATATTTATCGATTCATCCAACCATAAGTAATTGTTTATATTGTTGTGGTGCCTGTGGTAAGGCATAGAATTGTCCTGGATTAATTCTTGATGGAACAAGATAATCTCTCGCTCATTCTGGTGAAGAGACCGTAAAAATAGGCGTCTGCACATCAACAAATCATTTTTCACTAAATCGATTTCTCGTAAACGTAAGCATTTTTGATCTGAATAATACATTATCCAAGACTTTTCTTCTTCTAAGATCTAGATATCTATATTTAAATCTATTTTCTTCGCTCGTATTTGGTTCATCAACGATAGGAAACGGAAGAAGTTTAGCCTTGGTAAGTACTTTTACTTCACTTGCATTAATTTCTATAGCACCAGTTGCCATATCTTTATTAATCATATTTTGGGGTCTTGTAACAACTTCTCAAACAATCTGAACAACATATTCAGATTTTATATCAGGAAGCTCTACCGTAGATTTTGCAGGGTCATGAGTTATTTGTGTAATTCCATATCTGTCACGAAGATCAATAAACGTCATTCATCATAGATTTCTCACTTTATTCACCCATCAACAAAGGGTTACTTGTGTTCAAGCTTGTTTAGCAGTAAGTTCTCAGCACGTGTACGTACGATACATGGTAAAATATTTTTCAAATATTTAAAAAAACTATAAACAGATAATGTTTATAGAATTGACAGAGTTTATCAAGAAATTATTGTTTGAATGTAAAGTCAAAATCACATCATCCATCCGCATATCTCGTATAATTTTCATCTATATGAGAAAAATGGTCTGAAAACTTTTTAGACATTTTGATATAAAAAGGAACAGCGGTAGCCTCTGAAGATATTTTAAGACGAGAAAAATTTTGTTGTTTAACTACATCCATCACATGTTTAAATAATGTAGATCAAAGTCACGATAAAGGAGTTCTCAATAAATGTGTCTTTGCTGCAAAATAAGATTTTTGTTTAAATGAAGGTTTGATACCACGAAGATTAGCGGTTGCAAAATGCGATAATGTAGCAAATGTACGATCATAATGTATATTATACCATCAAAGTGTATATACGGAAGATCATTCAGTATAATTTAAGTACACAGATTGTCCACCATTTTCTACAGGAGTAGAAGAAAAAGAGACATTATTCAATACATCATACAAATTTTTAACATATACCAAAGAAGGAATAGAAACATATTCCGAAAGAGATGGTTGTTTATTTTTATATAATTGAGGAGTAATAAAATTTTGCATACAAACAACATATATAAAAAAAATTATTCGAATTCTTCACGTTTATGATGGTATTCTCTAGACACCAAATTCATCAATGATGGGATATAGAGCAAAGTAATGAAGAATGAAACAATCAATCATCAGATAAATCCTATCGCCATGGATCAGAATAATTCATCTTTCATAGCAAGGATAATCAATCATATAATAGTAGTTGCTTTCGTAAGAAATATCGGAACAAATCTCTCAGCAATACTTTTCTGAAAACTATCAACTACAGAAAGTCATTTTTCTTGATAATAATATTTAAAATCTTCAAGATGAATCAATGCCTGATTTACTCAGACTCCCATGACTCAAAAGATTCCTATCATTGCAGGAAAGGTAAGATCATATCATGTCAAAGCAAGAATCACAATAGTTCATCAGATGGTGAGAAATACACTAGAAACAATAACGACAGCATATTTGATATTGTTGAATTGAATAATCAAAACAAGAATCATAAGAATAAGTCAAATAAGCATAGCCTTACTTAAATCTGACGAAGCTTGGGTAAGCGAAGCTGCATCTCATCATGTTGTTTTTTGTAATCAATCAGGTAATGGATGATTTTTTATCACTTTATCAATCGCTAAAGTAATATCAGTCAATACTGCACTATTAGTTTTATCTGCTTGAATAGTTATACATCTTTTACCATCTTCCCTGATAATGGCATTAATTTCTGGTTGTAATTCTTTTTTGCTGATAATTTGATCCAAAGTAATTTTGCCTATTTTGGTTTGATCTATAGGTAAGTTGGTCGACAAGAAAGCATTCAGCGATAAGACATCACTACCAAAATCAGAAAAATCTTTTATTTTGACACCATTAGACTCATATCCAGCATTCTTAAGTGCAACGAGTGAAGTAACAGAAGACATGCTTGTAACACCAAACGATTTCGCTTTATTTTCATCCAAAACATAGACTATTTTTCCATTCGTATATTCGATAGAAATTCCAACATTGAAAACACCAGGAATATTTTTGATATCTGGTAATATTTCTTGGACATAATCATTGATCTTTTGATAATCATCACCGACAATATTAAATGAAACAGGTTTACCTGATGATGCTCAAGCTTGTGTAGTAAACACAGAAATATCTTGTACAAAAGCATATTTAGCCTTTAAGGCAGCAAGTAATTCTGTTTGCATTTGCTCAACTATTTGAAAAGATTTTTTATTTCTTGCTGTGGTATCAACTAATCTTATCGTAAACGAACTGACATTATTTCCTGCACCTCATGCTCATTTCAAAGAATATCCTTGACCAAGATCAATAGCTATATCTTTGACTACACCGGACATCACCGTCTGGAGATATTTTAGTGTTGCATGCGCAACCTTAGAAGTATATTCCTGATTGTCTGCCATGCTGATTCCTGGAGGATATGTGAGATTCATCCAGACGTTATTGGAATCGATATTTCCCATGAATGAAAATTTAACTATTCCCAATGGCATAAGTGACAATGCTCAGACAAAAAATGCAAGGAATCCAAAAACTATTCATCTAGATCACCATCTCGACTGATTGTTACGATGATATCGATTACCAAATTTTATTCATGTTCTTTCAAGAAATGATAATGAAGGAGGCGAAACATATACCTGTCATGATTTATAGAAAAACAAAGCAAGCACGGGCAAAATAAACATGGTCACTACTAATGAAATAGCTAGATTAGAAATAATAGTAATCGGCATTGCTTTTATATATTCACCCATAATTCACGTCAATCAAAAATAGAGCGGGATAAATATAACAATAGTCGTCATAGTTCAGAAAAATATTGCTTTACCATAATTCTTGATTGAATCACCTATAGCTTGCCAGATATTACCAGAGAATTTTTGAAGTCCAACGACAATTCATTGCGTGATTACAATCAAGTTATCAATCATTATTCACAGCACCAGAATCAACGCAAACGAAACAATATTATTAAAACTATATCAGATAGCTTTGAGATAAATGAAATTACCAAGATAGACAATAAGAAATGACAACATAATCAACCATGACGATCTGAATCATAGAAAAAGCAAAATAATACAGAAAACCAGCAATGCTGTTTCCCAGAAATTTTCCATAAACAATCCATAGGTTCTTTGGATACTTTCTTTCTGAGATAATGTTTCCGTATAGGTAAGATCAGGAGTAGTTTTTGCATAGGTAACAAGAACAGTTTTCAATTCATTTATAAAGGTATCAAGACTATATCCAGGAGATTTTTTTATCTGAAAAGAAAGTGCATTCTCCGTATCTAAACTATTGATATCAGTTATAACAAACGATTTTTTATCCTGTTGTTTATATCAAATATACACGGTAGCCACATCACTCAGTTTGATAGTCTTTCCTGCAACATTGAGCAGGTCATAATTTTTGAGCTGTTCAATCAATCACGTCAGATTAGTCTCATAGTTTGTTATTTCAAACGAATACAATTTACCGGCAACGTCTTTTTTATCTACAGGAAATTTTACAAAAGCTCATTTCAACTGACTGACTATCATGGTAAAATCCAAATCCAAAATTGCTAACTTCTGAGCATCAAAGGTGAGTTTTACTTCCTGAACAGGCTTACCGATAATGTTGATATCAGAAACTCATGCTATAGATTTGATTTGATCTTCCAATGATTTCAATTTGGTATACATAACTTGCGTAGGAAAATTTCCCGCGACAGAAAATGAATAGACAGGTGTATCACTGACAGATATTTTTTTGACAGATGGATAATTTACATCTGAAGGAAGTGTAGGATATACCTGATCTATAGCAGCTTTCAAATCATTCGTTGCATCGACATCACTCTTTGCAGTAGTGAATTGGACAAGAATGGTTCCGAAATTATAATAACACGATGAGGTAATTTTGTCGATATTTGTAATTGATTTTATTTTCTGTTCCAATGGAATAATTACCTGCTCCTCTATCGAAGAAGGATCAGCACCTAAATAACTGACGCTCACATAATAATACGGAATATTGACCGACGGCTGTGCTTCTTTCGGTATAGTAAAAACACTAAATGCTCCATATATTCAGATGAACATAGTAAACACCAATATCGCTACTTTATTTGTTTTCAAAAATTTAATCATTGATATCAACTATATATAAAAATTATTGCACTATTTCATCTCATAAAGTAAGTCAACTTAACACTTGTACATAACTATCATCGATATTTCATAACGTCACATAGATATTTTGAGTTCAACTTCATACTTTACGTCTTACTAAATTACCTTCAAGCCTTGGACTGATATATTGCAAAGGAATCCATAACTGATTTTGATCAGCAAATTGTGAAGAAGTTACGAGAACTTTTTCATTTTCTTTGAGAGGAAATTTGATGACCGGTATTTCATAGATATAATTTTGAGTAGTAGGATCTTTATAGGGATATTCATAGATTAAAGCTCAGGTACCGAGAAATTGTCATTGATCATTTGAAATACTGACTTTTGTTCCTAGCGGTATTTTCTGATACGAAAATATTTGGAGACTAAGATTTCCTGGATTCGTTGGCATAATTTGACAAAGCAAAGTATTTGGAGCGACCTTATTATCTTCACCGATAGCTCTCATTTTTACGACACCATCGACACCTGCATATAAAACCTCTCATGCAAGTGAATTGGATAACACAGCGATATTTTGTTTCAACGTAAGTACTTGATTTTTGAGACTAGCAAGCTGAATTTGCTGATTATCATCAGCAGAAGAAAGTTGTGTCTGCAATGTTTTTTGTGCAAGTTGCATATTCGCTTTTTGATTATCTAATTGTAGCGCGGTAGATTTAGCAGTATTGTCTTGGAAGTTATTAGTATTGATGCTAGCAGTTTTTAGCTGAGTATTGTAAGTATTTTTCACGGTATCATAGGAAGCAGCCACACCATCAAATGCTGATTTGGTTCACAACAACGTCGTAGACAATGTGGTATATATAGTATAGAGTCCATCAATAGACAAACCAGCGCTGCTCGCCTGAGGTAATGAGCCTGATGGTGTCGTAGCAGTAATGCTACTCGCAGCCAAAGTCATCAAGTCTGATACGTCTGAAAGATATTGAGAAAATTGACTAGCAGTCATCGTATCAGAAGTCTGATTATATAATCTAGTATATTCGGAAAGTACTTGTTGTTTCAATTGAGAATTCTTGTCAGAAACAGAAAGCGAAGAATCAAAGACATCATTCACTTTTTTCAACGAATCTTTTATCATAATCATATATTGTTTGTATGCCGTAGATATACTTGTCTGCATTTTATTGAGGTCGATTGATTTAGCGGTTTTGACAGAAGCATATTGTTGGTCCAATAATTGTTGTTGAGCTTCCATACTGGACGCACTATAGTCTGTAGAAGTATCTAAGTTGAAAATTAATTGAATATTATTGTCATATTGATCTTGAAGAATATCCTTTTGCAAAGAAAAAGTATCCTCAGTAAGAGAATATACCGTCGTCAAATTAGTCAGTTGTTCTTGTAATGTAGACAACTGAATAGCTGAATTTTGATACGTCATATCATCTGCATTTGGTGTAATTTTAGCGATAATAGTATCTTTATATACGTGTTTACCAGGCTGACAATCAATATAATCCAAAATACCTCCTCTATTGGTGAGAACAGTTTTTATACTATCAGCGATAACTGTTCCATACAAAGCTTTTTGAGAAACAGGAGAATTTCCTACAATATATGATGTAGTAAATCATTGTACACTTCCTGTAGAGATAATACTAGTATCTACAACTTTTCCACATCATGAGAAAAGCAAAAGAGTGGGTAAAACAAGTAACATACTAGACAATTTTTTCATAACGACTCATCAATAAAGTAAAATAATATGTTATCATTTTATCGCGACTATGTCATTCTGAGCGTAGTCGAAGAATATAGTGTTTTTTATTATACCCTTCATTCAATTCAGGGTGACAGAACCTTTATCAGTTTATCGCCCAAAGGGCATTTATCATTTTATCATTTTATCATTCATTTCTGCATGAACATATTGGAGAAACTTCGGAACATCGTCCGACTTGATCATCCCTATCGCCATATCTCATTTGGAAATAATCATAAGATCATCACCAGGTTTAATATTCAGAAGTTCCCTTACATCTTTGGGGATAACTATCTGAGATTTTGGTCACACAGTAGTTTTACCATGCATTTTTACCGTTAAATCACAAGAGTTCATAATAGTAGTATTGAGTAGTTAAAATAAGATGAAGAAAATCAATAAGTATTTACGAAGATGATTTTCCCATCGTTTTGATCTATATGAATATTTGAATTCATATAGGAAAAGTTGGAATAGTTTTACTAGATTATATATTTAGAAGATAAAGTCAATACAATATATTAAATATAGAGAAAAAAGACGACATATGTCGTCTTTCAAATACACTATATATGGAAGATTAGATTTTCATTATTGCGACTCGAATAGTAAACAACGCAAAAGCGATTATAAGTAATGAGGTAACGAGAGATCCTGTGGGTGTAGAATAGAACCATTTGTATTTATTATATCCCATATGAGGAAATCGGATCAAGATTGCTCATTTAATCAATGAGAGATATCAGAAAATAGAGAAGAACATCGCCCATCCATTAGTGAACGTTTGATTAACCGCTAAGAAAAGAAATCAAATAATCATTGTAATAAATGCTCGTACTCTAACAATATCAGTGTTTTTTAATGTCTTCTCTATAATAGATCTACATATTTTTGGAGCAAACAGCATCGGTAATCAAATTACCAACATAAAGAATGCTGTCCAAAGTAAAAGTAATGTTGGAAATGCAATCATGAAAATATAATAAAGAAATAAAACTATAATAACAACATACTCCTAAGATTTTAGAACATGAGCAAGTGTTTGTAATTCATTCATATCCGCAAGTGTATGCCCTGTAAATCTTCACTCAAATGATTTTCCTCATCGAAAAGGATATAATTTTATATGAGCATGAGGTACTTGTAATCATTCTACAACTAGTCAAATTTTGTCCACTCACAATCAATGTTTAAGTAATGAGACAACTTCTTTGGTTGCAAGCATAAATTGAACATAAACATTATTTTCCATAAGAAATATATCTGGATCATAATGACGTTTGGGTAAAACCAACGTTTGTCCTTTACATGCAGGAAACGCATCCAACAAAGCAATGAATTGATCATTTTCCCGGATTTTTACACTTGGGATTTCACCAGCAACTATTTTACAAAAAACACAATCCGACATAATATATACAACAACAAAAGATAAAGAATACAAATATATTAGACTTTTAAACTATCAAGTCAAGAATGAAAAAAACACCGTCATAAAGACGATGTATAAGGAAAGGAAGAAAGTCGACGAATATACATAGAGCATCCAAGAAAGACCATAAAGAGACTTCATAATATATACAAGGATATTCCACTCGCAAGTAATTTTGACTAGACAAATACAAAGGGAGAACCCAATGTTTAAAACCTGTAAACACACATACTATAATTGTTATGACAATTCTAGTATCACCATAACAACGTTGAAGTACGCAGCGGACAGGAGTTAGTTGTTGAGAGCAATGGTACCGGTAAAGGTAACAAAGCATATGTTCATGACCTTCTTCCTATATAATATGCTAATAAAACTAACATATTGTATTGAGAGAAGATTGATTATTAACTAATTATACTTATTTTTTTATACTTGTCAAATTTTTGATGATATTTTGGGTAAGGAAGAGGGAACAAATATATAAAACGTTGCATAAATCAGATTGGTCACTATATAATAGTGAGATAAAAAGACGTAGTTCACATAAGCAAACGCAACAAACACAATACAGACAAGATATACACAAAGGTATAAACCAGTTTTTGACAGTACTATAAGAGCTAATGAAGACTAAAGAGTGGTAAATAAAAGCTTTTTGCTACAAAAGGAATAAATAGGCAGTTTTGTTTTTGTTTGTGTGTAGCACTTTTAGATACAAGATCTAGAGAGAGAACATCAGAATACAGTAAGTATGCTGGTAGTGTATCGCATTATAGTTATATACAAGACCTTCTTCCTATCTAAAGTATACTCAGAATTGTAAATAATGCAAATATTTGGATACCTTTTTAAAAGACCAATGGAGTTGACTTTTTTAGACCTATTTTTGGTTGTAAACTCCCCTCTTTTTTCTATATCTATTCTAGATAATTTACTTTTTTAGTATATTAATTTTTTATTATGTGATTTAGTTTAGAAACAATTGTCTCACGAGCAAAAAGAAGAGGTTTTGTTTACCCAAATTCTGAAATTTATTGATGACTAGCCAATGCTTGGGATTTTGGTCCTTATTGATCTTTACTCAAAAAAAATATTGCAGACCTTTGGATAAAACATTTCACTCAAGAAAGAGATGATATCATTCTAATGGATACAGCTATAATAGCACACCCAACCACATGGAAAGCCAGCTGACATTTAGCATCTTTTGCAGATGCATTAATTGATGATAAAAAAACTGGGCAAAGATTTCGCGCAGACAAACTTATTGAGGAATATTTTGAAAAAAACAGAGACGGACTAAACGACGAAGAATTAACCACAAAATTATGAGTTAAAAATTTATCACCAGAATCACGAGGAAATGAAGGTATGAGAGATTTTATCGTAAAGAATATTCCAAATAACCCTGAAAGCAAGAAACCAGCTGAATGGACAGAATGCAGAAATTTCAATCTTATGTTGGATACCCATCTATGACCTGTAGCGAATGACAGTTCAAAAGTCTATATGAGACCAGAAACTTGTCAATCATTATTTACTGATTTCAAAGCAATATTAGATACGACAAGAGCAAGAATTCCATTTGGATTAGCACAAATAGGAAAAGCATTTAGAAACGAAATTACTCCAGGACAATTCCTCTATAGAACAAGAGAATTTGAACAGATGGAAATAGAATATTTTGTAGAAAACGATGAAAATAAAGCTATGGAAACGTATATCACTCGAAAAGAAAATTGTATGACATATCGGACAGATATAATAGGTATTAATAAAGAACATCTCAGATTCAAAGATCACGAGAAGCTCGCGCATTACGCAGCTGCTGCAACCGACGTAGAATATCTTTATCCACGATGATTTTGAGAAATACAATGAATACATAACAGGACAAACTTTGATCTTACTCAACATCAAGAAGTAAGTGGCAAAGATATGCAATATTCTGATCCCTTTACAGGGAAAAGATATATACCTTGGTGTATTGAAGCATCGTTTGGTTTAGGAAGACAAGTAATGGTAACTATGCTGGAATTTTATGATGAAGAAACATTAGAAAACAGAGAATCTCGCGTAGTAGTAAGATTTCCAAAACAACTAGCGCCAATAAAATTTGCAATTTTTCCTTTAGTAAAAAAGGACGCACAACAAGTTGAAATAGCAGAAAAAATATTCAAAAAATTAAGTAAAGAATATAAATGTGAATACGATGATGGCTGAGCCATTGGAAAAAGATATCGTAGACAGGATGAAATAGGAACACCATATTGTATCACGGTAGATCATCAGAGTGTAGAAGATGGCACCGTAACTATCAGAGAAAGAGATACTATGGAACAAAAAAGAGTTAAAATCGATGAATTAGAAAGTTTTATGAACTAATACGTACAAAATGAAAATTGCTATAATTTCAGATATTCATGATAATGCTCATAATTTGGTTATGGCATTAGATCAAATAAAAAACCATAACGTAGAAGAAATTATATTCTTATGAGATTTTTGTGGTGCCGCTATAGCATGAATACTTTGTGCATCTCCTGTTAAAGTTAGAGCAATATGGTGAAATAATGATTGAGATAAGTCGCTCATAACTAAATTTTCTTTGAAAGAATGAAGTCGTCTAGAAATAGGTTTTGATGTGTTTGATACGATAGAAATAGATAATCGCAAAATATTTTTATCTCACTATCCTATGCTAGCCAAATCTATGGGGAAATCTTGAGATTTTGATGCCGTATTTTATGGTCACAATCACCTAAAGAACAAAGAATTTATTTGAAATTGTCTAGTTATGAACCCAGGAGAAATAGGAGCATATAAAACATGAATTTCAAACTTTGCTATATACGATACCAAAACAAACGACGCTGAGATTATTAAAGTAAATAATTCTATAACAACAAATACTCAAGAATCTCAAACAAAATTTAAAGAGATTGAATATACGTTCAACAAACAAAAAGGTCACGAATATTAATATAGATTTCTGTATTTTTAATATTTTAGTGTAAAAAATCATGGTTGAAGCGACAAATTTTGTGGAAAAAACATTGGGGAAAAGCTTGGATCCAGAAAAAAACATAGAGGCACCGGTGGCAGCAAAAGAGTCAGTGCCTGTATATACTCCTCCACCACAACCAAGACAAGAATTCATACCACCACAACCACAAATAGTACAACCACCGGTCATCCAAATTATAGAAAAAATAGTATATAAGAAACAAAGAATCCATGGATTTTTTAGAACACTTACCATTATAGCATTACTTGCTATAGGATTTTTGATGCTCGGAGAATCTACAGGAATAGTCGAACTATCAGTAAATACGTTCAAACTTCACCAAATATTTCCGATTATCATTATATTAAGTTCTCTTATCATCCGAAGTTATAAATGACTATTTGGAAAATTATTTTGATTAATAATTTTTCTCGGCGTATGGGGATGAATGTTCACCGTATCTATATATACATCACTCAATCCATCCAGTAAACGAAAATCAGGAGAAACACTCAGCTATACCATTCCCGAATTAAGGAGTGGAACAATGAATCTCTATGTTCAAACACTAGTAGGAAATTCGTACATCGGAGGAAATGATAAAAAAGATATCATAACATGAACACGAAATTCAGATAGAAATTTATTGGTATCTTCAGGGAACAATGGAACTGTAGCATATTTTAAATTACAAGAAGACAGCAATCGAAATATATTACACAACAACGCAAGTAAAATGGATCTTACATTGCCTGACAAACAAACATTTAATCTTCTCTATATCAAAAATCTGCTCTGAACACAAACTATAGATCTCACTACATTTCAACGAAAAATGCTCAAATTTCACGCTGGGATAGATGATGTCACGATAAAAATAGGAAATGTACTTTCAGGAAACAACATAGAAATACAAGGTACAGCAGCTAATATACATATTGATATCCCCAAAGACATTGGTGTACTCATGTATTATAAACATATTGTAGGGATGATAGATACAGCAGATTTTGATGCTTTATCAGGACATTATTTTCAATCCAAAAATATAGCCACAGCTAAGGTCGTCATGAATATGTACATAAATATTTGAATAGGAAACACAAAAATCAACCGAATAGACACTAAATAGATTTTAATTACCGCTGGATACTTTATGAAATTAATAAGCAAAAATAGACACGCATACCATGATTATCAGATTGATAAGGACTATGAGGTCTGAATTATTTTGAAGTGACACGAAGTAAAATCAATCAAGTGAAGCCATGTAAATATCAAAGATAGTATCATAAGATTAAGTAATAAAGAATTATGGATTATGAATATGGACGTACCACTCTATGAAAAGACATCACACGTACTCGTACCTGGCTATGAATCAAAAGGGAAAAGAAAAATATTAATCACCAAGAAAGAATTAGCAAAGATATCATCAGCACTCGATAAATCTTGAACAGTAATCATACCATTAGAAATATATATCAACAAACGTGGGTTAATTAAGCTAAAAATTTGAGTCGGTAAGGTCTTGAAAAAAATAGAAAAAAAACAGATTCTCAAAGAAAAAGATATAAAGAAACAAATGGACAGAGATATAAAGCACTTATAGTATAATATATACGTGAGATACCGAGAAAAAAGAATTGAAAAGAAAATGCTAATTCGTATATATACCACACGACCAAAATGGCACCTTGCTAGAGTGGTCTAATAGACGGGTCTGCAATCCCGCAATTCTGCGGGACGAAATCCGGCAAATATTATAAATAAATTAAATATATGGCACCTTGCTAGAGTGGTCTAATAGACAGGTCTGCAAAACCTCGGTTCATGGGTTCGAATCCCATAGGTGCCTAACCAATAAACTCCTCAACAGGAGCTTTTTTTGTTATTTAAAAATAAAAACTTGACTTTTTATAAAGAAAAGATATAAGTATAAAAATACAAAAATATGGAAGCAAAAACATTCGAAAATTGTTCAGAAAAAGAAAAGGTAAAAATCCTTATGTATCTCAAAGAACAAGGCCTTTCTGATATTAATATCCTTACAAAAAAAAGCGGAGCTCAACAGTTAATGAAGATACACCCGCAAGAAACTAGCCATCTTATAGGTCCTGATAACAAGATGAGCTTCTCTGGTACTTTAGATTCTATCTCTCCTGATGGAATCCTTAAGACACGGATATATTGTACAGATTCAGAAAAAAATATTGGTAAGAAAACTGAATACACACTTACAACAACTGTATTTAATATTCCCATAGAACTTATAGAAAATATTGATATTTGTGTAACAACGTAAGTTCTTTAGAAAAAAATTATGCTTCTGAGTTTTTCTCAGAAGTTTTTTTAATATATAAAACTCAGTCTATGACTAAGTTTTATAATAAGGATCAAAGATTATTTACCTATAAATTTTTTACCCATATACGGTACCAGTACTTCAGGAATTTTAATGGTTCCATCAGCTTGTTGATTATTTTCTATAATTGCAACCATAATTCTTCCCATAGCAAAAGCCGTTGCATCATTCATATGTACACATTCTTTAGTTCAATCTTCTCTTTTGACTCTTGTATTTAATCTACGTGCTTGATAATCAGTCATCCAATCAGACGTATGTGTTTCTCTATAGGTTCACTGCCCTGCCATATATGTTTCTATATCTACATGCCTATAATCAATATCTCACATATCACCAGTACAACACTCTACTACACGATAAGGCAAACCTAATTTTTGCATCATATATTCTTGTAATCCTATAATAAGTTCCTGTTCATCTCATCATGTCTCAGGAGTAGAAAAAGTTTCCATCTCCATTTTATCAAATTGATGCACTCTGATAATACCTTTTACATCTTTTCCATATGTTCAAGCTTCTCTTCTAAACGCTGTAGAATATCCTATCATACGAACAGGTAATTCTTTCTCTTCAAACATACGATCCATATACATAGATCCCATAGTATGTTCAGCACTTCATACCAATACTTGTTTATCTTCATGAAGACAATATCTTTCATCCATAGGATGTAATCTTCACATCTTTTCCATAACCCCCATACTCATAATAACGGGAGGAAGAATAGGAATAAAAGGAGTATTATTGATAGCTAGTTTTCTTTCTTTGATTATTCCCTGAATAACTTTTGAATTTCATAACGTATCAAATACAAATTTTACAATCCCCATTTGCATAAGTACCAAATCTCATTTAATATAAGTAAATCTAGCACCAGAAACAATAGCAGCAGTTTCCTTATCTATAATATCTCGGAGTTTTCAAAGTTCTTCATGATCTTTAGCAGGGAAATCAAATTTCGGTAAATCTCATACTGTTTTGGTAACAATATTTTCTGCTTCATCTATTCCTATAGGTGTATCGGGATGATAAAAATTTGGCATATTCAACAACAATGTATTGAGTTGTTCCTCTACTTTCACATAAGCGTCTTCCAATTGCTGAACATCTACCTTGAGTGCTTTTGCTCAATCATAATCCTTTTTCTCAGCAAGTTGTCTTTGTTTAAATTTCAACTCATCAACTTTTTGTTGCAATTCCTTTCTTTCATCATCAAGTTTGATAATCAAATCTACATCTACATCTTTTTTCTTATTTTTACAAATAAGTTTATATCACGCGATATCGTCACGCACTTTTTTTAAATCTATCATTTTTTTTAATAAGTAATTATCTAAAAAATATTTTTTTATAAATCATCTCTACTGCAAGTCTAACACTGTTAGAATTCTTTTGTCTATGTCACTTGGTGAGGCTATGTTCAGTATATCTTATATGAACTGGTATTTCTACATATTTCATATGATATCTTTTGATCTGTTCATTTACCTCATTGGCATAATGCATTCCATCAGCGGTGAGGACAAATTTTCTCAACGCAGGAAGCGAAACAACTCTGTATCAGATATGTGGATCAGTAACTTTAGTTCCATAAAAAAGTCTTGTTACTACTCTTGCAATTTTAAGAATAATTTTTCTCATTGCAGGCATATTATCTACATGACTTCATTGAATAAATCTCGAACCAAGATAGAGATCTGGTCTTTTATTTTCGAGATCCAATCCAAGTTTTTGATCAGCATGAATATGTTTCATAAATGTTTCCATATCTTGTACATCCATTTGCCCATCAGCATCAAAACCAACAAATCGTTTGATTTTGAGTTCGTCTCAATATTTTTTAATAAAATTATATCACGTTTGATTGGCTGCACCACCTCATCTATTGATGGTATGATCAAGAATAACGATAAGGACTTCTGGATATTGTTTCTTTTTTTCTTGAAGAACAGATAAGCTATTATCACTCGAGCCATCATTTATGAGAACCAATTTTCTGAATCCTGCATGAACGATTTCATCGATAACCGAGCCAACTGCTTTTTCTTCATTATATACTCTAATATTAAAAACAAAATCATCTTTTTCATTTGTATTGTGTCGCGAGGCAATCTGATGTGTATTTTGAGTATATCATTCATTGATAGCAATCTGAGAAATAAGTCTTGTTAATTGAAAAACATCTTTAGTCTGTTTATTAAGAACATTGATATAAAAATAAAACAAGAGAATAAGTGAAATATAGACAAGCATATCAGCACCTCTTGCTATACCAAAAAATTTACCAAAACTATTAAGTAATTCTTGGTTCAAAGCAAACAAGACAACCATTCCACCACCTACAAAAAAAACGAAAAAATGAAGTACATTCATCTTTTTACGTTTATAAAGATCCCATCCAAAAAGGATAAATACGAAAGCAGAAATAATAACAACAAACTGAAGCAATGACATACAGTAAGAGAATAACAGGGTAAAAACATTATAAAGTAACTTCTTGTTCTTCACCAGTCTTCATATTTTTTATTTTATATCTCTTCAAATCTTTTTCTCCTTGGCCGAAAATGACGACATGGGGAATTCATTTTTTGTCTGCATACGTAAATTGTTTTCCTAGTTTTTCTGCAGACGGATAGACTTCTATAGTTTTACCTTCATTGATGAAAAGGTTGGCAAGCATAAGGATATCCTGTATAGTCTCAGGGAAATGTACAAATAAATATTCCGTCTGAGTAGTATGTTCAGGTTTCATAGTTTCTAAGATCAAGTAGACCATTCTTGAAAGTCATATACTTCATCCTACACCAGAATAATTACTTTTTTTTGGGTTGATATATCCCGTAAGATTTTCATATCTTCCTCCAGAACTAATGCTTCCCAAAGCAATATCATCATCAAATAAGGTTTCATACACGGTACCTGTATAATAGTCTAGTCCTCTAATTATATATGGATCCCAGACAATATTGTATTTTTTTTCTTGATTGAGTCCATCAACAAAACGGAGCACTTCTTGCAATTCTTGATATCATCTACGATAATTGTCATTATCTACGAGATTAGGATCGAGTCTATCAAAATTACATTGAACAAAAGAAATTATTTTTTTAACCTCAGCAGGAGAAACTAACTCTGCAAGTTCTTTCTGAAATATTTCAAATCACATTTTATAATATTTATCAAGCAAATTATAGAGCTGTGGTACTACTTTTTCCTCGAATTGAGAAAAAAATCATGCAAGAAGATATCTATTGTTTACGTGCAAGGTAAATGGTTTATTGGAAAGAAATTTAGCTACGATTTCATGTAAAGTTTTTGCTATTACGACCAACATCTCTGCGTCATAATACAAATTTTTACCTAGCGTTCATTTTTCTGTTTCTTGCCAAATAACATCTATATCTGATTGCCGAAATTCTTTAAATCTTCCTCTTTGTGATCTTTCTCCTCTTCGAACAGGTTGGATTTGATAACGCTTAAAAGGAAATGTTATGTCATTTTCTCGATCCAATATATATCTTGCAAATGGAACCGTCAAATCAAAATGAAGTGCATAGTCCTTAGTATCTTCATTACCTTGAGCCAAACCATACAATCAGAAAATCTGCTTCCCAGCATCTTCACCATTTTTGGCAAGAAGGACATGGGTAGATTCCACTGCAGGAGTTTCTATATGGGCAAAACCATATTGGCTATAATTAGCTTCAATAATCTTTTTGATATTATCAAATACCAACTGCTCTGCTGGACTATATTCGGGAAATCACCCTGGACGTAAAACCATACTACAAAAATTATGTGATAAATTCACTTTTAATGTAGTTTCTTACCAGAGAATTTCAAGTGATTTATAGTTTGTTACCCAAATACGTAGAGAAATATATGATGAATAATTATTGAGATAAAAACTATACATAGTGTGCAAATTTACGCCACAACACGATGGAGATATTTTCTAGCATAGATATATGCGATAACCAAAAGTAAGGCAACCATACCAAAAGGAGACATTCATAAATCTATAAGATATCCACCAATAAGCGGTCAGAAAATATTTGCCAAATTGCCAAGTGCGGCCATGTTACCATTAATCAAACCAATATCTGGATTGTCACCGAGAATCATATTTTGAAACACCGGACGAAAAATTCCTTGAAAAACACCACTCAGACCAACAAGTGTAATAATCAACCACGCTGGCCCAGCAAAGAAAGCTCAACCATAACAAGCAACCATTCACAAAATACTAATACTGACTAATTGTTTATTACTAAATACTTTTAGCCAAATTTTGAGCAAAAATCATTGATTGATAATCATCACAGCACCAATCATAGCCATTACATATCCACTAGTCTCACCCGTCATACCAAAGCGTTCACTAAGGAAAAGAACAAAAGACATCTGATAAATCATCAATGCAAGATTGATAATAAAAAATACCAGATATTCCTTATTTTCTTTGGACACGAACATATTTTTGAAAATTGTAACAATATTGAGAGAAATATTTTTTGCTTTATTGAGAAATTTATTGGTCTCTGGCAATCATCGGATAATAAATAAAACATTTAATAAACATAAAAAGAAACTGACGATAAATGGCATTTTGATTCCATATCACAGAAGTCGTCCTCCTATCGCAGGTCCCATAATAAATCATACGCCAAATATTGCTCCAAAAAGTCAGAAATTTTTACTACGTTCTTTTTGATCAACAGAAATATCACTGAGAATAGACTGAATAGAACTGATATTTCCAGCAGCTGCTCAGTTTACAATTCTCGCCAATAAATACATCCAAATATTACCACCAATCCACAAAATACCATAACTTATCAAGCTAGAAATCACGGAAACCAGTAAGACAATTTTTCTTCCATACTTATCAGAAATTGCTCCCAAAATAGGAGTAGAAAATAAGCCAAACAATGAAAAAACTGTAGTTCCAAGTGAAATCATAAAGTAACTCGTATGATAGTAATTTACAAGATTAGGAAAAGCAGGTATCATAATAGTCATTCCCATCATATCGAGAAACAACGTGAAAATTACGATTCGTTTTATTTTTTTCATACGTATATAATGTAAATTAAAATATATTATACAACTTTAATAGCTACTCAGATATTTTGTAATTTATTAACTATATCATCATATCCTCTCGCAATAATATCTTCATTCATGATATTTGTTGTTCATTTTGCCATAATTCCAGCCAAGACCATTGCCCCACCACATCTCAAATCTGTAGTAGAAACATATCCACCTCTAAGTTTAGTAGGTCAGATAACTATTGCCTCATGAGGATTAAGGATTTCTACTTTAGCTCATAGATTTTCCAACTCAGTCAGATAATTAAATCTTCCTTCATACAATGTTTCGAATATTTTGGAAATTCCTGTTGCTTGAGTAAGCAAAGTTCAAAAGATAGATTGGAGATCAGTAGGAAATCAAGGATAGGTCCTAGTTTCAAATCTCACAGCCTGATAATTTTTTTTATTTTTAGAGTTTACTCTGATCGTCTCCTTATCGATAATTTTGAAATCGATTCATATCTTGGTAGCTACACTATAGATAGCAGATAGATCATCAACATTACATCATTTGATAGTCAACTCACTATCATCAGCGCCTGCTCAGATGGCGAAATATGTACCTGCTTCTATATAATCAGAGATGATAGTAAATTCTTTATTGGTAACAGCTATTTTAGATGGTTTCATAACGATACTATGATCAACATTTAAGTGAATATCGGCTCCTACACTATTGAGGAAATCAATCAAATTTCTTACATGTGGTTCTATAGCAACTTGATAGATATTTATCTCATAGTCGAAATTATTTGCGAAAGCAAGATAGGTCAACAACGCTTCGATAGCAGTCACAGAAAATCATTGCAACATAATATTTTTCTTTGGTACACCAACTACTTCAAACATTTTATGTTCATCTGTTTGGGTTACTTTGATACCAGCATTTATCAAGGCATCATCAAACATATCTAACGGTCTCTTTCAAATATTACATCCACCGCTCCCTACAAATTTTACTTTACCGTATTTGATAAGTCCAAATGGGATAAGCAAAATAGATGCTCTAAATTTCTTTGCAAGATCATCAGTCAGATCAAAATAATCTGTAGATTTTGCTATTGCGTCTTGTGCTAATGTCTCCATAGACAAGACATCTTTGATATTTGGTTTATTCAGAAGATTCACAGCATTATCAATACATAAATTTGCAGCTACGATAGGTAAAGCAGCATTTTTACTTCATGAAATAATAATTTCTCATTTTAGCTTAGGTGAATATTCGATTTGAAACATAGACTATTGATAAAATGATAAATGCTTCACAATAAATAACAGTTAAAAGAGTGTAAAAAAAACAATCAAATTTGCAAGATTAAAAAAGCCCTGCTAAAAATAACAGGGATAATCTTTTTTACAAATTAATACTATTAGGAACCATAGGCTTTCCTAAGATCATCAGCAGCATCTGCGATTGATTTGGGAATTAAATCCTTCTTAGTTAGTTTGTCATAGGATTTTCCCATAACATCGCGAACTTTGTCTTTAAATTTGTTGGTTTCTATCTTAATTGCTTGTGCTGAAGGATCATCACCTTCCGAAGCATTTTCAGCTAGATCAACAATCGATTTTAAGTCTGATAAATTCATAATTTTTACGTATTAGTAACTATTTTGTTTTGAAAAAATACTATATATATCTTTAAATAAATAGCAAGACTTTTAGTTTTACCATTTTCTCCAACTTGGACACTGTTGGTCTACATCGATATGAGCAAATCATTGATGGTTGATACCATCGACAATAGCTTGCGTAAGTAATGGTAAATCTTTGTCTACCATATGTACAGAATATCCACATCCTGCAGCTTTTGCAAGTGCATTAGGATCAAATGGCAAGAGTTGATTTCCTTGAGGAGTAGATCTTGTTTTGACGTGAAGTGGAGTCGTCGGAGACGCTTGCCCGGTAGTCAATCCATAGTTCTCATTGTTTGCAACGATATAGAGCAGATTAATATCTCTTCTACAAGAATGAAGGAAATGTCAGAGTCCAATTCCATATCCATCACCGTCACCACCATAACAAATTACGGTGAGATCTGGATTGGCTAATTTTACACCCGTAGCAAATGGCAATGATCTCCCATGTAAGGTTTCACATCCATAGCCATCAATGTACTGACTCGTTTTACTCGCGCACCCGATACCAGAAAGAATAACTACCTTATGTTTTGGTATATTCAATTGTTTAAGTGCACTCTTAATAGCAGCGTTAATAAGAAAATTACCACAGCCAGGACACCACTGAATCTTAGTTAAATTAGTACGCATAGTTTTGTTGCTAATGGATTAAAAATGGAGAATGAATAATGAATGATTTTGGAATTTTTTTATTCTTTTGATGATTTTACTATAGTTACTAATATTCTAACAATAGATTCACAATCAGATTTTATTTCAACTACATGTTCATCAAATCAATGCTCAAGTATTTCTAACCGATATAACGTTTCATAAGATTCTTTAAGCGCTATAGTCATTTTATTTATAAAATCTTTCTTACTTATCGCTCATTGCGCTTCTGCAACATTTGCTCATATACTTGTTCAACTTCTAAACAATTGTGAAGCTATTTCATAATACTTTTTATCTTTCAATGACATATAAAATTTTGCCAATTTAATAGAAAATTCAAGTGTCTTTTGCTGAATAAGGTTTTCTTTCATGATATATTTTAAAATAAAAACATACCGCCATCATTCATCGTTAATTATCCATCATTCATTATATTATTATGTCTTCTGCAAAAATAGGATACAAAGTATATTTTCTAATATTGGTAACTTTATTATTCCATTTTTTATCATTGAGCCAGCATTTGTTGGTAATGAGTTCTTGCAACTGTCCACTAGTATTCATCTCTACAAAAATAAGTTTTTTGATGTGTTTCACATGCGTATCTAAGAATTCTTTAAGTCTTATATCAAGTGGCTGTAAAACTTTAATAACTATCAGACCATATTTCACATTCTTTTTATTTTTTGTACGGATATACTCCTCTAAAAAATCTTTGGTAAATTCTTGTTGAACGAAAGTCTCGAGTTTTTTAAATCTTTTATCTTGTTGTTGTTTTTTGATTATAGGATCTTCATTCGTTGCTCCATTTTCATCATGTTCGTATGAGGTTGCGATAAATTCGCCATTCTCCGTACCAGGCAATGTTACCTTTGAGATTCCATCAGCAGAAAGTTCGTATCTCTTGAATCATTCAGATCCGTTGATTTGAAGTTTTCCTCTCAAAATAGGTTCAGAAATAAGTTTAGTTTTGTCTATTGATAGGTATGATTCAGAAAGTTGTTTGTCGATAAGGAAGATAACTGGATGTTGATAGATATCAGATCGATTCAATGCTTTTCAAATTAAATTATATCACTCTTCAAAGCTAGAAGGTGCTAACACAATAGGAAATGTATCACCGAAACTTGCATTCAAGGCATAATTTAAATCTGATTGACCAGTAAACGTTGGTGTTCCTGTACTTGGACCATCACGTTGAGAAAGGATATATACTCATCAGAGTTCAGCTTGATTAGAAAAACTAATAGATTCAGTCATAAGAGCGAATCATCCTCCACTGGTTCCACACATAGCTCTTTTACCAGCAAATTTAGCACCAAGCATTGCCATACTTACCGCAATTTCATCTTCTCATTGGAAAAATATCGCTTCCTTATGTTCTACGATGACATCAATTAACGATGAAGCTGGAGTCATTGGGTATGCAGAATAGAAATTCATACCTGCCGCAATAGCTCAGGTACCCACCATTTCATTTCAGAAAACAAATGATTTAGCTGGTCAGATATTTTTGGATAAATCATATTTCGCAGTTTTGAAATATTCATATCACTTCGTCATTGTAACAACATTATCATTTAACACATCACCAGTGAATTGACTCGCCAATAGTTTTTCACCTTCTTCACGAGCGATACCAAGAAGTTTTAATGATGCTCAGAAAAAATAGACATTCTTATATTTGATAGTAGTGTCTTTGAGTGCGTGAATCTTTTTGAGATTGTAGAGTTTGGAATTTTTGGTTACTGAGTATTCATCAAACGGGAAAAAATGGTCAATAGTTTGAGTGATGAAGGGATATTCATCTGAAATATATAAGAAGAAGTCATTATTATCTCCCTTGATGATGGAAGCATATTCCTTGTCACCTAGAATTGAATATCATTTAGATGATAATAATTGTCCAAGAAGCATACCTGAAGTATTTACTCCGGTACCTGCAGCTCACGAGAAGCCTATTGAAATTTTCATAGGTTATAAAGAACAAGATAAATAATGTATTAAAATCCTTATAATAAAAAAAAATCATAAAACAATTCTAAGTTATCAGACCAGTAAAGATAGCTTTTTACCAATGTTTTAGTTTTTTCCTACCTTTGTCAGTTTTTTTCTTTTTTGGGAGTAGTATATTTACAGCGAAATGATTTTATTTCGTAATATACAATATATGCAACAATCTGATTTTATTTTTGACAAAATATTCAAACAGAAAGTAGGTCACCTCAATTTCAATATCGAAACATATAAAAAAATTTATGATCTGATTGAAATTCAGGATATTTTCGAGGTATCTCAAGAACAATTTGAATACGTAAAGAAAAAATCTCTTTTTTCTGTGCTCTGTATATATAATGAAGAAGGAAAAATGTACTTACAAAAAGACTTTCATGATGAATATCGGGCATTACCATGAGGAAGTATACGCGACACAGATGATATCCATGCAGCAGTAAGAAGAATAGCAAAAAAAATCCATGAAGATATTGTGATTTGAGAGATAGAACCTATAGCATTAGTGACCAATATATTTAAATTCTGAGAAGAATATCATACCAATGTCGGGGTAGTTTTTATGGCAAGAGTAAGAAATTTTGACGAAATAAAAAAATCTTTATATTATGGTGATTTTCTAATTATTACTGAGCAGGAATTACATAAAATCAATAAATATGCCAACAATCAAGTCGTACAATTAGCACTTAAAAGGGTCAAAACATTTACCCATAGTTTTCCAGAACATGAGATAGCAACAAATGAAAAGTATAAATTCAGATATACTCTCCACAACAAAATAGTCAAAAAAATGTTTTTGACACCACGCATCAAAAGAAAGAAAGAATTCAACCAACTATTGTTTGATAAGATATGAAATATCGATTCTTTTATTGACGTATCTTGTTGAGATAATTGATTTTTGACAACACTTACCAAATACATACCAGAATTGAAAGTAGTAGTAGGAAACGACATTTCTCGAAGTCAAATAGATTTACCCCACCAAGAACAGCAAAAAATATTATATACTAACCATAATGCTGTACATCTTCCTTTCAAAAAAAATGCTTTTGATATAGCATATTGTGCAAATACTCTTCATCATATGACATCCAGAAAAGATATGCAGAGTCTTTTGACATGAATGTCCTCTATTGCTAAAAAAATTATTATCGTAGAGATAGAAAGACCAAAAGAAACAGGATGGTTTCCTCATATATTAAACAAATATCGATATATATGATTTCTAAAAGATGTAGGATGAGCATATGTATCTCAAAGTGAATTTGAGATAGTCATCAATGATCTCTTTAAAAACAAAGCAAAGATACAATTTTCTTATTTTAAGAACATTCAGGGTAAATATATGATTGCAGAGATTGAAAATCAAGATAACCAAGAACAGAAACAGCAAGGAAACAAAATTTCATTTCAGCAGTTAATAGAAAGATACGAAAAGGTAAAACGAGCAAAACAGCAGCAAGAAGCAAGAGCGATGAAAGTATAACACATCTTTTATTCTTTTTTTATTGCCATGCACCAAAAATCTGAAGCCGTCTTTGAAACAGAAAAAAAGTTTAGATGTACAGAAATCGATAAACTAGTAGATCATGCATGTTCTCTTGGATTTATCCAAACACAAAAAAATATAAGAGAACATGATATCTATTTCACTGACAAAGAGCATATCTTTATAGAAAAAAGAATTTGTCTGAGAATAAGACAGACAGATTCGCATTGCGAGATAACCCACAAATGACATTCTCAAGACACCTGAGCATTCTATTCAAAACTAGAAAACAATATTGAGATAGCTCACGAAAACAAAGAAAATGCGATATCACTTATAGAATCTTTATGATTTTTGAAATATGTAGAAATAAAAAAGGTAAGGGATATATTCAAAAAAACACAAGAAAAATATACATATAATATAGCAATCGATCATATAGAAAATATATGATATTTTATAGAATTTGAAATTCTATCCCCAAAGGCAATCGAAAAGGATCAGATAAAAATAATTTTTAATGAGTTTGTTGGTCATTTCGGTGGTTTTGATCTTCAAGAAGAGTCACTGCCGTATAGAGATATAGTAAAACAGGAGGATAAAATTGTTTAAACATTGAAAAATACCCAGCTTTTCTTATCATACCATGAAGTATTTTTTAGTTAACAAGAAAGTTATGGACGAAAAAAATAAAACATGATCTATTATATTATATAAAGCGCCAGATGGGACATCTGCTATAGATGTAAAATTTGAAGGAGAAACAGTTTGGCTTAATGCTCATCAAATGAGCGAGATTTTTGATGTAAATCGTCCTGCAATTGTAAAACACATACAAAACATTTATAAAACTGGTGAATTAAAAGAAAAATCAACCTGTTCCAAAATGGAACACATTGCAAGTGATTGAAAAAAAAGAATAATGCACTTTTATAATCTAGATACGATTATATCTGTATGATATCGTGTAAATAGCAAAAATGCAACTAATTTTAGAATATGGGCTACATCTGTAGTAAAAGAGTATCTTATTAAAGGATATGTTATCAATCAAAAAAGACTCTCTGAAACAGGTCTGAAAATATTTGAAAAAGCCATAGCATTAGTCAAAAAAAATATAGAAAGTAACGTTTTGACCGACAAGGAAACAAAAGGGATGTTGTCTTTGGTGACCAATTATGCTTATTCTTGGATTGTTCTACAAAAATATGATGAAGGAACGTTGTCAATAGAAAATCTAAATATAATAAAGACATCTAAACTAAAATACGAAGAAGCTATCTCTGCCATAAACGAAATGAAAAATGAATTACTACCCAAGGGAGAAGTTTCAAAAATGTTTGGAGTAGAAAAACATGACTGATTAAGATGAGTTTTGGAACAGATCAATCAGACTTTTGACAAAAAAGAATTATATCAGAGCATAGAAGAAAAAGCAGCAGCACTACTCTATTTTACCATTAAAAATCATCCTTTCACCGACTGAAACAAAAAAATAGGAGCATTTTTGTTTGTTTTTTTCCTGGCAAAGAATACATATTTATATCGTTCAAATGGTGAGAAGAGAATTGATGATAATACTTTAGTGGCTTTAACACTACTTATAGCTACAAGCGAAAATAGTGAAAAGGATATGCTATTAAAATTAGTCGCTAATTTTTTAATAGACGAAAAGCCACATAAATAAAGAAAACAAAACCATTGAAAACTCCTCTGCTTTTATTACCAATACATCATTAATTATTCATCTTTAATTAAGTTGTATAGTATGGATTGAGAATTATTAGCAGATCAACCGTTATGAGAAAAACTTATCAAGAAATGATTCTGGTTATATTTTTTTATGTTCCTCACGGCACCAGTAGGATATATAATCAAGGTTTTAGTATCAAATACCCTCTCCGTAGAAGATGTAGGAATTTTTTATAGTGTACTCGGATTTATTACATTGATATCTATTTATCACGATCTGTGATTAACTGAAGCATTACAATATTTTCTTCCCAAATATCGAATAGAAAAAAAATATAATCATTTTAAAACGATTACCATAATATCTCTTTTAGCACAGGTAATTTTATGAACAGCAATTGCCTGTCTTATGTATTTTGGTGCAGATCGATTAGCTATTCATCAATTCAGATCACCAGAAGCCGCAGAAATCATACGTACATTATGTTTCTATTTTATAGGAATAAACTTTATCCAAGTATTTACATCAATTTTTCTTGCATTTCAAGATACAATAGCTTCTAATTTAGTAGAATTTTTCAGATCATATACCATACTCTTTTTTACTATCATTTTTTGGATGGGTAACACACTCACCACTGCTAGTTTTTCCTTGTGATGGATAAGTGGATTGTGAATTGCACTGATAGCAGGAAGTATAATTCTTCGAACAAAATATGGCCATGCATTTAGAAAAGGGAAAATAACATGGGATACAAAAATCATAAAAAAACAATTCAAATATGCAATTCGAGTGTTTCTATGAGCAAATATATGATCTCTTTTAGGACAAGTAGACCAACAGATGATTATCAATATCCTAGGTCCTAAATCAGCAGGATATTATAGTAATTTCTTTAGCCTATTAAATATGTATTCCGTAGTTATCACTCCATTATTAATACTAACATTCCCAATAGTAACAGAACTCATAACAAAAAAAAAATATCAACAACTCAAAGATTTCCAAAATTTACTCTATAAATATTTTTCAATATTTGCCATAAGTATTAGTGGAATATTTTTTGCTTTCTGACCAGAAATAGCAAGTATATTGTTCGGCACAAAATTTCTTTATTCATGACAACTATTAGTATATACTTCACCATTTTTGATTCTCAATATTTTACCAATTATAAATTTTGGTATTTTAGCAGGATTAGGTAAAGTAAAAGCAAGAGTAAAGGTAATACTGGTAGCATTAATAGCAAATATATTGCTAAACTTCTTATTATTATATATATTCAAAACGGGCCTTCCATGAGCCATTGTGGCAATGATTGTAGGACGATTATTACTTCGATGGGGAAGCTTTAAAATCATACAAAAAAACCAAAAAATATCATTTGATTGGATGTTTTTATGCAAAAATACAATCATAATCATTATATTAAGTGGAATATTACTGATTGGGAAAAATAAGTTTTTAACACTAAATAATAGTGATAGACTAACAAATATAAAATATTTATGTATATTTATAGGTATATATTATGGCGTAATAGCAATCATTAATTATAAAAGTTTTTTCGTCTTAAAAAAAGAGATAAAGAAATTAAAGAATTAATATTCATTTTATTCTTAATAAAAAAATGAGCACAGCAAAAGAATCAAATTTTGAATACAAAAGCAACAATAAATACCATTATAATGGGATAACTATTTTTGCAGAAAAAGGTGTACATGAAAAAACATTCGAAGAATTTATACAATTACATAAGCCAAAAGACACAAAGATACTTATCTTATGAGCTGGTGCAGGATCTTTTGACCAAAGATTAATAAACAATGGATTTACAAACATAACATCAGTAGATCTTATAAAAAAATTTTATATAGCAAAAAATAAAAATATTATAGAAAAAAATTTAAATGAAGATTTTGATGATTTATGAGAATATGATATCATATTTGCAGTAGAAATAATAGAGCATCTAGAAAATCAATTTCATTTTATTAGGAATACAAATAAGTGTTTAAAAAAATGAGGGATATTGTTTTTGAGTACACCAAATACCGAAGCACCATTTTCTCGCTTAAGTTTTTTACTAAAAGGCACATTAAATTCATTTTCTGAAAATTCATTAGAAAGTTTATGACATATAACACCAATATTCAGATATATATTAGAATATAATATCAAAAAAAACCATTTAACATTATCTAAAACCATAGGAATTGGGAAAATATCAATAAACACAAAATCAATATTGGCTTTTATTGGGAGTATAATTTATAAAACATTATCTTTATTTATAAAAGGGGGAAATACTATAATCAAACTTTATATTATCAACAAATAACACAAAATATATTTTAATTGTATTATAGACACATGATAAAGTTTATATTTAGAATACCCAAAATAATATACAAAAGAATATGGAATCAGATAGATTTTCTGATATTTTATTATAAATTTAGACAAAAAAATAGTAAAAATTTTTGTACTCCGAAAAACAGATTTAATTTAGAAAATATAAAGATATGAGCATATACCTATTGAGAGATTGAAACATATTTCTGAACAGATAAATGAGCATATTTAGAAATATGAAGTTATTGTTCTATTGCAAATAATGTAACCTTCTTACTTTGATGAAATCACATTCATTCAAATCTAACAACATATCCTGTTTGAATAATGTTTAATAAAAAATGATGCGAAGAAAAAGAACGTTACAGCAAATGAAAAATAGAAATTGGAAATGATGTACGGATATGTACTTGAGCAAAGTTTTTATCATGAGTCAGTGTATGACAGTGAGCTATAATTGCAGCTTATTCAGTAGTGACAAAATCAGTACCTCCCTATGCAATTGTCTGAGGAAATCCAGCTAAAATAATAAAATATAGATTTAATGAAGAACAAATTGCCATTTTAAATCAAATAGACTTTTCCAGGGTTTCTAAAGATATTTTATTAGAAAATTATGACATGATTACGAATCAGAACATTGATATACAGAAAATTTATCACATATTAAAAAAATAAATGAAAAACAAGAAAACATTAGTTTCTATAATTCTCCCAACATACAATGGAGAAAAATATATAAAAGAGACTATTGATTCTGTCTTGCAACAGACTCTCGGAGATTTTGAATTGATAATAATAAATGATCACTCATCTGACAACTCAGAAAAAATAATATTGGGATATAAAGATAAAAGGATAGTTTATTTAAGAAACGAAAAAAATCTTAATATTGTATGAAGTAGAAATAAATGATTAAGGGCGGCAAAATGAGATTATATCTGTTTTTTGGATCAAGACGACATCTTTATACGTAAAGATAAATTAGAAATCCAATCTAATTTTCTTGATAAGAATAAAAAGTATGGGATGATATGATCTTCATCTATCTTGATAGATGAAAAGGGGAATAAAATATGAGAGATTACTGCTAGAACTACAGATTATGATTTGAAGAAACATCTGATTATGTCAAATCAGTTTACTTGCTGAACGGTAATGTTTAGAAGATCTTTGATTGAAAAAATAGGCTATTTGGATAAAACGTATAATAAATCTGATGATTATCAGTATCGACTAAAGATAGGAAAGATAACTAAAATAGAGAACATAAAAGAGTATTTATTCGCTTATAGAATACATACAAACAATACAACATCAAAAGGACTCAATAAATACAAAATGATATGGATGTGATTTATATTATGAGTCAAATATGGAAGATATTATCCCAATTATCTAAAACAAATACTATTTAGATTCTTCTGAGACTTCATAATCCCAAATTGGATAGTACAAAAAATAATAAAAAGTTTTAAACATAATATTTAATGTATGCTAAAGCAAAAAATAAATATTATTACCGTCTGATATAACGAAGAAAAAAATCTTCCCAAGCTTTATAATTCACTCAAAAATTTAGATCATCACTTTGAGGTAAGAAAAATATATATTGATCAATCCAGTACAGATACCTCAGTGGATATAGCAAAAAAATACGGTTGCGAAACCTATGTTCATCCAAATAAATGATATGCCGATCCTGACAAGAAACGAGCCGTAGAAGAATTATGTCAAGACAATGATTGGTGCTGTATATTAGACGCTGACGAAGAGATATCACCCGAATTAGCAAAAGAATTAGCTACTACCATACAAGCTAATACCTATGATATTCTAAAAATAAGCATTGTATCAATATTCTTATGATGATATGGAGGAGAGGCATACCAAGAAAGGGTATTCAAAAAATCTGCCATGAAAGTGACCGATGAAATACATCATTATCTTCAACCAATATCAAAAAACATAGGAAAAACAAAAAACAAGATAAGAAATGATGATAGAAAATACGAAGGGAATGAAATAGATATCCTCATGAGCAAATTCAATAGATATAGTGAAATAGAAGTAACTAAAATTTGAAGAATATCTAAAGCTAAAATTCTATGGAATTTTTTTTATAAGCCACTCTTACATTTTTTTTGACGGGGAATAATACATAAACAATTTCTGAGATGAATCCCGGGGATCATTGTATGTACAATGCATTGATATTACCAATTTCTAATTTATGCCAAATTATACGAAAAGCTTTATATCATCAAATAAAAAGATGAAAGATAAATTAAAAATATGAATAGTAAGGTGAATGGGTTTGAATAAACGAGATATGTGAATCTATGAATTTATGAATAAAAACAATAAGGAAAATATTGAATTTATAGGAATTCATTCCTATCCAGAAAGGTTTAACGTCAAAACTATTAATCTAAAGAGGATTAGATTATTATGATTGCATGCTTTGTTGATATTCAAATATCTCAGAATAGCATTTTCTTATGTATTCGGTATTTTTGAATATATGCTAGGATTCAGAAGAAAAACAGAAGAAATAGATATTTTCGAGAGTATAGATATGGCACATATATACACATTACAAGCATTACAAACAGGGAAACCTACTATCATATTTTGTTATGAGAATATCCCATTTAACTATGAATGGTTCCCATACAACATCATAAAAAGATTAGTACATAAAAAGGCTAAATATTTTATGGTATGTGATGAAAGGATCAAAAACACAATAAAAATAGAGAACCCACACATAGAGGATAAAAACATTCTCATATCTCCACCAACAATAGACATTGACAGATTCAAAATAAGAGGGAAAGATGAAAAACTTATGATTAAATATGGAATTAAAAAAGATAAGATAAACATACTGTTTACAGGTAGAATGATCTATGAAAAAGGATTGTTTGATATATTACATGCAATCAAATTATTAAGCCTAAAAAGAAATGATTTTAATCTAATTATCGCAGGGAATTCAATCGGTTCTGGCTTCAAAAAAGTACAAAAGAGAATCAAAAAACTAGAAATAGAGGAATGTATCAACTTCATAGGATATATAGACAATTCTGAAATACATATATTATACAACTGTGTTGATATCTTCGTTTTGGGTAGCAGACCAACAAAAGTACGAGAGGAACAATTTGGTTTTGTATTTTTAGAAGCAATGGCATCTGGATTGCCAATAGTAGGAACATATTCAGGATCTCTACCTTACGTAATAAACAAAGAATGAAGAATCCTATCTTCCCCAGGAGATTTCTATCAAATGAGTAATGCACTAGAGACATTAATTGAAGATTCTAAAATGAGGAAAAATATGTGAGAAAAGAATCGCGAATATATCGAAAAAAAGTTTGACCCGAAACAAATAATGGAGGAAAGAATAGCTTTTTATAAAAAAGTAATATCAGAAAATACTTAAAAATTATTTTTTTACAATCATAATAATCTTAATATAGTCAATGCCTCAAAACAGATAACAAAGAAATCTTTCAAAGAACCTAGGCATATATAAAGACAATAAGTATGGTATGAAAAATATGGTGCGTAGAACATACTTCAAAAATCTACTATTAGCGTTTATATAGATGAGTTTCACATCACGTACTATGAATCATGATAATTGTCAGCCATAACAGGTAAAGGAATCATAAGAAAATGGTCTAATATGTGTTAGATCTCATCGAGCATATCTAGAAGAATAATGAGGTACAATAATTTCAACAACTGCTCAATCTTTCGATACTCTACGTATTTCACTAAAAATAAAGAAGATATCTTTTGTGTGCTCTATAATATTATGACAGTAGATTTTTTCAAACAGACTATCTCCGACAGGTAGTCATTTGGATATATCACAAACGATATCCGCCTTGGAAGTAGGATCCATATCTATTCAAATACATCAATCATGAATCAAATGTCAGCATCAAATATCTAATCCAATTTTTCCTTTTGTAAAATTTTCCTCCATTTACATATATTAGTATCTAAAATGAACTGTTTGGCATTTTCATATCATAAAGCGATTATCTTTTCTTTCAATTCATAGTCATGCAATATTAGATTTATCTTTTGGTAGAGTTCTTTTTCATCCAAAGGATCTTTTAGTATAAGAACAGAATCTCAAACAACTTCTTTTAGTCACGAATTATTAGAAGAGATTACTGGGCATCAAGATGCTTGAGCCTCTATTGGTGGTCTACCAAATCATTCAAATAATGATGGAAATACAAATACATCGGCTATATTATAGAATTTAACAATATCCTCATCAGTATAGATATTGTCTATAAAGATACAATTTAATGTGTACTTTTCGATGAAGGCAATATGCTTTTGCCTATTCTCTAATATAATAGGGTTTCAAATTTTGATAAATAAATAATCATCTAAATAACTCAATGATTTAAGGATAGTCACGATATTTTTTCTATCTTCTTCAGATCAAACATATAAAATAACTTTTTTATACAAATTATCCTTTCATATAGAATATTTTTCAAATAGTTCTTTTCTTAGTAGGTCTTTGGGCACATCGAGTGGCCTATATACATTTTGATCGATAATATTAGCAATAACACTAATCTTTCTCTCATTAAGTCACAAAGAGATAAGCGATGTTTTAGTAAACACTGAAGGAGTAACAATTTGATCTGCCTTATTCAACCTATTAAACGATAATCTAATAATTTTAAAATATATTCTTTGAAGAAAATTTTGATGTTTAGTAGTAAGATTGTAATTCCTAACATCATGAATTATAAAGATAACGTTTTTTATAGGATAGAAAAGTATAGGTAATCGTCATTCATCATAAAAGATCTTGATACTATTCCTACAAAAGAGTAATTTAATGGGAATTAACAAAAATTGACAAATTATTCTCAATAGAGAACTAGCTTTAAATGGCATCCAAAGATCATGTATATCAAACTCTTTTTTAAGTTGAGGTAGATACGTATTACTATATTTACCTATTCAGCTATTTTTATATTCCGAAGGTCAACAAAGCCAGTAAATCATATATATAAATAGATTAAAAATAAAATATTTACAGATAACCAAAGTGCACGAGGTACAAATAAAAAAAAATCTGGCATGGAATAAAAAATATATGAGGTAATCAATCTATTTCTTAAATATTTTTTTGAGTCTCAAAAGATTATAAATAACCCCCCATCAGTACATAAACACATGCAATGGCACAAGAAAAAACACATAGAGAGATTTTCGAGTTTTTGCTTTTGATAAATTTTCTACAAACACAGCGAGACTCAAGAGTATAATCATACCAATAGGCAATAGTGCTAACCAATACATTCCAAACATCATATCAGAAAGCCGGCACCATAAAGGCAATAAAGCCCAGTAAAGCACATATACTACCGAAATAGGAATATACATTCTTACTATTTTATGATGCAATCTACTAGTGTTTGTAGCTCAATCACCGTAAATGAATAGTGAGCAGAATATAAAAATTTTAATGCATCTCTACTAATTCTATAATTAATTTCTATATCGTCAGTATTAAATGGGTATGTCGTATCATACATATACTTTTGTAAAATTTCTTTTTTATAAATACTATTGTATCAAGCAACTGATGGCATATAAGTAACATTTCTTTCACAATAAGCAGGATTTCCCATACTCATAATAGTACTCGTAAAATAATAATTAAGTACAAGCTCTGTTTTAGAAATAGATCATTGGGTTTCAACATACCTAGGTCATCCAGCTCACGCGACATCAGGTCAAGAATTTTTTATTATCTCCCATAAAGAAATAAGCCAATTTTTATCAGCTCTACAATCAGCATCTATCCATGCCATATATTTCGAACGGGAATCCATATGCATAATTGCAACATTTCTTGCCCGACTATGCCCATAGTTAGGTCACTTAGGATTTTTAATAGATCTTTCATTAATAATTTTATAAGAAACTTTTCACTCTAAGGTGTTTTTAACTTCATCTACAGTAGTATCTGTAGAATTTCAATCAACAAAAACTATTTCAATTTTATCCAGAGGATAGGTTTGTTTGAGAAGATATTGTAATGTACGAGCAATAACCTTTCACTCATTTCTCGCTATGATTCAGATAGAAAGATAATCATACTGCATACATATAGCTATTACAATATAAAAAAATTATACTATTTTGGTTCTATAATCACTGCTATTATGCGTCTTAGCACCTAATCAATCTCTAATATCTATTCATAATTCTTTACATACTTGTACTTCTGGGATATTACTTGCAAATCTATCACCTCCTTTCCCAAAAATTATTTTAACATCTGGACTATATTCACTTCTTATCTGATGAGCAACATATCTAATACTTTCACATAACGAACTATCTGTATCTACCGACAATATAACACGATCCACGGTTTTCAAAGATGACACTACTTTCATTCTAAATCATTCATCCTGAAAAATATCGTTTTTTCATGTTTTCGTTCTTATTTGTTCATCAGTATTTACTATTACTCGAAGTTCATCTCACAAATCCTTACATAATTCAAAACATTCGATATGTCAGGGATGGAGGGGATTGAAATATCCTGAAGTAATGACAACTGTTTTCATAATAAAAATTACAATTTAAAACAATCCTACTTGTACAGGATTTTGTAATTTCTTTTTTAATTCATCCAAAGTTTTTTCAAAGGAATTGAAATGATATTGTTCTACTAAGACTTTTTTGTACCTCGGGAAATCTAGCTGCAAAGCAAAGTTTTTAAGGTCAGTATTTTCTATCTCGGTAATGGGTTTCAATTCAATCAATCCTCTACTCATATAGACTTCTTCTTTTCCATCAATCAACTTCTGTTTCACATCACCAGTTATTTCATCAATGTGAGTATACATATTATCGATAGTCTGATATTTTTGAACGAGATCAGATGCCTTTTTTGGTCAGATTCATGGTATTCATTTTATATTATCTGCACTATCTCACACCAAAGCCAAATAGTCTAGAATATATATCGGGTCGAATCAATATTCTTTGACAAAAAGTTCTTCATTCGTTTTGATACCCTTCATGGAATCTATACAGAAGACATTAGTATCGAGAAGCTGTTTCAAATCCTTATCGCCAGAATAAATATCTATCATCATATCTTTATTTGCCTTATATTTCATCGCGAGTGTATAGATAATATCATCAGCTTCATAGGTAGGAACAATCAGACTAGGTATTCACAACTGATCAACGATATCTTTGGTAATAGGAATCTGGTGTTTGAAATCATCATCCATTTTTTTGCGGTTAGCTTTATATTCTGGATATTCTTCATGTCTCAATGTTTTCACGGGAGAATCTCGAGTGATGACGAAGTAATCCGGTTTTTCTTGAAAGATTTTCATCAACATACGAAAAAAACCATAGACAACATTCACATTATGCCCATCTTTATCAGTCATAGGGGGAAACGCATAATATGCTCTATATAAAAAGCTCGATCAATCGATAAGAAAAAACTTCATAGCACGATTTTTTGAATAAATAAGACGCCGAAAATCACTAAGGATTTTAACGTCGCATTTATCTATTCAAAAAAAGAATAGATAAACGTTGATATATATAGAATTTTCGGTATAAAATACAAGGTAAGAAAGTTACCTCACCCCCTACCCCCTCTCCACTCCGTGTGAGAGGGATCTAGCAACTAAGCCCTCTCCATGAAATGGGGAGGGTTGGGTGGGGTAAAAAATAAATTAAAAAAATCATTTAATAATTTATTTATTTTGTTATGAAAATCTCCACTCCAGAACAAATGATAGAATTCTGAATAGCTCTTGCAAAAGAGCATAAGATTTTGTTATTACATGGAGAACTCGGAGCAGGAAAAACATTATTGACGAAGGGATTCGCAAAATGACTATGACTAAATGAGCACAACGTTCAGAGTCCAACATACGCTTATCTCAATGTCTACGATGGAAAACTTCTGCATATCGATATGTATAGAATCAAAGAATTCAATGAACTCGTAGAAAAATGAATCATAGATCAAATAAATGAATTTGAATATATCATCATCGAACGACCAAAATTCATCGACCAACTCCCCTTCAAAAAATCGACCCAGCTTCACATAAAAAAAATTTCTGAAAGCGAAAGAAGTATTGAAGTAGAATAGTTATTCACCCGGGTGCGACTATAAAAAAATCAGCTTAGTAACTAAGCTGAATAGATTTTGCACACGTGTGAATACGTAATTACTCTAAAGTAATCTTATATTCTTCCAATGCTCTTTTAAACTGACTTATATGATAGTTAGACAAATTTTGTTTACATGTATTATCATCATCTCTAAGTAATTTTAAGACAACTAGGAAGCTATCAAACTTTTTGGTAATTTCTGTTATCTCAGTCGAAGTGATACCATAGTTATTTTTAATCTTATCAAGGACAAATAAAGTAAATGCATTTACCAATGTTTTGACTTGTGATTTTTTAAACAATGGCATCTGGAGTACAAATTTAACATTTCTTACTTTAAGTTCTACAGGACTATAACTCAACGCATTTTTACATGCATTAAATTTTTCCACTTCAGCTTTAAGTACGACTGCTAATGTAGCTAAATTTCAGCTTAAAACTGCTTCAGTAGCTATAGGAGTTACGTACACATTAGAGATAATTTGTCATAGACTTGTTCGCATAAAATCACCAGTCACTGCTCTGCTATTTCATGCTCTATCAAAAATATCTAAAGTAAACGAATATAATTGGTCTCTGGTAACTCAACTAAAGCTAAGTTGTTGTGCAGTCAAATAGTCAGCACTCATACCAGTAAGAGTAGCCATTCATGTTTTTTGGTAGGTAAACGCATATTTTATAGGTTCAGATCAAGAGAAGTTCAAATGTACTCATTCAGTAGCTTCAGTGAATACAAATCATGTTACGATTGGTTTAGTTTTATCAAAAGTAAGTGATGAAATATAGGTAACACTACCAGTATTTCCTGCACTATCAGCGAAAGAGATTATCGGAGTCAATATTCATTCTGTATATAACGATGTAAGATTTCGTACATACGTATAAGATAATCATGAAACAGTTGAGCTTGTAGCGATTTTACCAGATCACAAAGTAACTTCTAGTCAGGTAAGTTCTTCACTCGCAATAAAATTCAAGATAATTACACCACTTACATTAACAAATCATGTTGAGAATCATGTAGCGGTTAAACTCATTCATGTTATTGTAGGAATTTGATTATCTATAGTAAAGGTTGGTGTCTCTTGAATAGTAGTTTGATCAGCAGTAATCAATCTCAATTTATATCAAGTGAATAGACGTAAATATGTTCAGGTTGCAATTCCTGTATAAAGATAATATTGTCCAGTCGTACCGGTTCAAAAAATATGATAGAATCCTGATTGTTGAAAACTATATAAACTACTAGAATCAAAGCTATATGAAGTGGTTCATGAAGCAAGCGATGAAAGATTGATCCATTGATTATTATGGTCTCGCAATTGAAGCGACAATCCAGAAAGACAATCCGATCATGAATATATCCAAGAAATAGGAAATATATTTCTGACTATTGATCACGAAATTGGTGCTGACCAAATAACATCTCCAGATTCACATATGCCATTTCATAACACAAGATGAGTATTTACTTGAGCAGCTCAAGTTTGATTCGTTCAAGTTTGATTCGTTCAAGTTTGTACAACATGTTCTGTATCAGATTCTTCATTACAAGATAAAGTTCCTCCTGTTCGATATCCTCACGTCAAATATGATCCCGTCAAATATCATCCCGTAAATATTTGTCAGGTAAGTTCACATCCTGTCTGGGATTTTTCTTCTATTCGTGTTTGTCCGGTCAATACATTAAATTCATCCAAAGTTCCTCCTGTTCGATATCCTGATATATCAACACAATTAATCAAGGTTCATTCAGTTAATTCTTGTCCTGTAAGATATGCTCATGTCTGATATTCTCAAGTATAATATTGTCCAGTAAGTACACATCCACTTTGTAATTGCGCGAATGTTGAATTATAAGAATATTGTACGACAGAAAGTCACAGTATCAATAAGAAAAGTTTTGCAACAGCATACCCACCAAATAGCCCAAAAAGGTATTTTCTGTGATGACGTTTGATATGGGAATGTACATGATGAAGAATGTTTTTCATAGGTATATATACAGAATAAATGAATCGGTTTTTTAACCTTTAGACAATTATACTCCAAAATAGTAATTTTGTCAAATTTTAGAATGACTTTTTCACCACTTAAGAAAATTTACCCATCATGCACCCAAAACCACGAAATATACTTTTGAAGGATGATGTGCAAATTTTTAGAGACTTTTTCTATCATATCACAACATTACAAAAAGGTCGATTGTAATATCGCTTAATAAGCAGTCAATCAAATGAATATCGATTTTCAATAAATATGAAGGACACAATCGACGAGGGGTTTTTTACTTACTTTTTTCACCTGGGAGGAAAAAAGTAAGGCCCAGACGGCGAGTCGATAGATAATATATTATTGTTTTATTTAAGAAATTTTTTTACTAGATAGAAAGACCAAAATAATATATAAGCCATAAAAAAAGTCCAAGACTAACAGTCAAGGACCTAAAACATATATGATTATATGATAATTACAACATAGACAATAAAGTTCTCAATTTAGTCAAAACAGACATATCACCAGTACCCAAAGCATCTCATGATAACGTATCAGATTGAGATACTTTTTTTGGGGTAAACTGGAAACTATCTACAAGCAACTTAGCCAATTCAGCCCTAGAAAGCTTTTGTTGATCAGCGGTAGCTTCGTCATATATAAAGGTAATATTCAATGCTTTACTAAGTATCTGATACGCTTCATGTTTAGTAATAAAGCTATTTGGTTCAAAGTATAAGGATCATCTTCTACTCGTGGTAATATAATCAATAAGTCCACGATCTGCAGCATACGTTACCTGAGGAAGATATGAAGCACTTACATCTATATCAGCAAATTGGGAAGTAGTAGAAATATTAGGTATAGATTGACCCTTCGCAACCAAAAGTGCATTAACAAATACGACAGTAAAATCGTAGTGACGAAGATAATTATCAGGATAAAACTTCGGAGTCTGAGTATTAAGGATACCCAAACTTGCTAAGGTATTTATCTCAGAAGCAAAAGGATGGTCAGCTATATCAGTAAAGATATCTCCTATAAGCAGAGAAGATTCGCCACTAGTATCCAATATGGGCAAATCAAACATACGAACGAGATAATATGCTCATTCAGATCTTATAAGTTTATCATAAGGATTACCATCAATATCTATTTTTTGGACGCCATCGACAGCATACATAATCTGCTGAAGTCTTCATTTAGTCATAATTACATCATCAATATCACCTCAGATAATATCTTGGAGAACTAATGACTTACCAGTAGTTTTTTTATAGAGCTTAACAAATAAAGAAGCAAAATCATCTCTACGGAAATAGTTTTGTGGATAAAACTTCTGAGTTGAAGTTAAAACACCAAACGCAGCCAATCTGGTAATATAAATTTCATAAGGATCATTTTGTATATCAACAAAAAAATCCTGACGAGAAATCGCAGGTTTAACTCAAATTCATTGACTGACATCAAGTGTACGAACAGTTGTTGACCCATGAAAAGAATCTGTGGGACTGATAGTACCATCGATTAATGAACGAACTTCTCAAACAACTCAAGAAAACCTCTCCTTAAGTCTTGTTCGAAGTTCTCAGAGATCTTGTTTAGGTTGATTTGACAATGTTGACACAACAGGACTAACTGTAGTAAGAGAAATAGTTCCCGGGGTGGTACTTGCCAAAGCAGGCAATGTACTTACGGCTGCCACAAATCCAAGGGCTACAGTTGTAAACATCTTTGTTTTTGTTTTTGATGCTACACTCATCAGTGGGTACAAAGAGTAAATTTAACAAGCGTATTATACTCACAAAAGCTAATTTGTCAATACAATATTAGAAATCAGACATAATGAATTTTTATTAAAATAACAAAAGTGACCACTAGCGAAGTGGTTACGAGATTTTGATTGTAATAAAACAAGAAATCACTATTTCTTGTTCACTATTTATCATTTTACCACTATCATGAAGTATACTATCGAACCTATCTGATGAATTGACGTGATTTTTGCACCTATGGAAGATGCATATTCAGTTACTATAGAGATTATGTGTAAAGCAGGAAGTATTTACGAAAATAGAGAAAATAACGGAATCAGCCACTTCCTTGAACACCTCTTCTTCAAAGGAGGAAAAAAATACCCTACACCAAAAGCTGTTGCTGAAGTAGTAGACAAGTTTTGAGGTGAATTTAACGCCTATACCGGAGATGAATATGCAGGATATTATGTAAAATGCGCTCCTGAATTTATAGATAAAGCAATCGATGTCCTCGCAGATATGATGAATCACGCAAAATTTAATACTGAAGAGCTCGAAAGAGAAAAATGAGTAGTTATTCAAGAACTGAAGATGTATGAAGACAATCCTATGGCTATGGCTATGCAAAAACGACAAAGCTATTATTTCGGAGACAATAATTTCGGACGACCTATCGTAGGTACAGAGAAAAATATCAATGCATTTACCCAACAAATGCTCTTTGATCATAAAGCCAACCTCTATACCAAAGATAATCTCATTATCGTGATAGCGGGTAAAATATCGAATAAACAAGCAGTAATAGAACAATTGAACAAAGAATTTAGCAATATTTCTCCAAGCAAAAAGGGAACAAAACCGACATTTATACAGACATTACCTACAGAACATACGGCATTTTACGAACAGAAAAACGAGCAAGCACACCTAGTAATTTCAGCTCCAGGATTTGATGGTAACGACGAAACAAGATATGCAGCAAATGTATTGGGAACAATTCTCTGAGGAAATATGTCATCAAGACTTTTTCAAAATATCAGAGAAAAACAAGGACTTTGCTACTATATAAAAGGAAGCCATATGAGCCAAGAAGATTTCTGAGTATTTTTGATTAGAGCGGGAATCGACAAAAAAAGATTCGACTTCGGTGTAGAAAAAATATTTGAAGAAATACAATATATCGCTGAATGAAACATCACGCAAGAAGAATTCGACAACGCTATCGGATACAACGAAGGACAGATCCAAATGGGAATAGAATCTTCAGATGAAATGGCAAGTTTTGTCGGAAATCAATATCTGATTTATAAAAAAATTGAAAGTTTAGAAGAAATTCTCAAGAAATATAAACGCCTCACACTCAAAGATGTACAAGCTGTAGCAAAGAAATTAAGCAAGGAGAATCTCTACCTCTTTTACATAAAGTAGAGTCAAATAGTAAAAGAAGCAAGAAAAAGAGTTCTACAAGCCAAATTTAAAAATCTTAAAATTATACTTGACTTATTAAATAAAATAAGTATAGTATACATACAAATAAAAATAAAAGAATACCAACTAAAAAAAATTAGGATTATGAAAAGATTAGTAATTATTATGTTCGTGGCCTCTATGGTCTTTTCAATCAATAATGTCGCATTTGCTGGCGATAAAGACGGTGGTAGTAAACTCAAAACAACGGTAAAATGCCCTAAGGAAAAAAAGGCAAAGAAAAAAATTTCTTATACCGTTAGTGCTAAAAAAATCAACTACCAAAGCAAAACATCAAAACAGTTTCAAAAAAGAAAGTACACTCGTTAATAACGAGTTGGGCCTATACCAAGGAACAGAAGAGCTGCCGCATTTAGCAGCTCTTTCCAATTAGTGAAAAAATATTGGTGCAATAAGTTCTACACCAAAAAGAAAAGAAACATCACTACAATAAGATTCACTATATAAAAGAGTAAAGAAAGTTTGGTATTCACAGCTTTCTTTTTTTATTGCGAAAGAATAAGAAATTCTTACACTACTATATATACATAGTTTAGTAATTTTATCATTAGTCAAAAAATAGTTTGAGTAAAATCGCAGAAGATATTTTATCTAGCATCGATATCGTAGATATTGTTGGCAAATATGTACCACTCAAAAGAGCAGGTGCAAATTTTACCGGTAACTGTCCATTTCACAACGAAAAGACACCATCATTCATGGTATCACCAAGCAAACAGATTTTCAAATGTTTTTGATGCGGTAAAGGTGGAAATGTGATTACTTTTGTGCAAGAGATAGAAAGGATAGACTTTCGGGATGCAGCCAAAGAATTGGCCAAACAAGCAAATATCGATCTCGCAAAATACCAGATAGATCCCAAAAAACATGATGACCGAAATGATGAGAAAGAAAAGATTAAACGTATCCACAAAATAGCACAAAAATTCTTTGTAGAACAGCTGGCAAAACATCCGGAAGCAAAAAAATATTTGAACGAACAAAGAAAGCTTTCTGATCAAATGATTACTGATTTCGGTATAGGATATGCACCAGATTCTCATTATACTATGATCCAAGAACTCAAGAGCAAAGGATTTATAGACAAAGATTTGATTGATGCTTCACTCGCGAAAAAATCTCAAACCTGAGGTGATATCTACACATTTTTTAAACATAGAATCACGTTTCCTATATACGATACCATGAATAACGTAGTAGGATTTAGTGCAAGAATAGTTGATCCTAATGATAAACCGAAATATTTGAATAGTGCAGAGCATAAAGCATTTCAAAAATCACAACTCCTCTACGGACTCAATCGAGCAAAAAATGATATAAAACAGCATAATGCATTGTTCATCGTAGAAGGACAGATGGATGTTATCGGATTGGCAAGACTAGGATATCGTCTCGGTGTCGCTACCTGTGGAACTGCACTGACTCAAGAACATCTGAAACTGATCAAAAGATATACGGAAAACCTATTTCTACTATTTGATAGTGATGAAGCTTGACAGGAAGCAAGCTTAAGAGCACTTGCCCTTGCATACCAGCACAATCTCTTTCCCAAGATAATCACCTTGCCAGAAGGATTCAAGGATATCGATGAACTCGCAAATACGGCAGATGGAAAAGAAAAATTCGATAAACAACGAAAAGAGAGTCAGGATGGATTTTCTGTTATTTTTCAAAATTTAAAAAAGAAATTTGATCTTACTTCACCGATCGATAAGCAAAAGATATTAAACATTTTATTCGGATTGATCATGAACATCAGCAGTAAAGCGATGGAAGACCATTATATTCAGTTATTGTGAGAAAAAATATGAATAAGAGAACATATAATGGAAGCTCAATTCAATCAATTCAAAAAAGACTGAGGTAAATTCATTCTCCAACAGATAGCAAGAAAATCAGAAGAAAAAAAATATGAAATAGATAGAGAATTACTTGTCACAGCATTATTTTACCAAGAATTTATCAAACAATTTATTGAAAATCAAGATAAACGATCTCTCATGATAGAGCTTATTAGAGAGATTACTACATGTCTTCCAGACAGTCTCATCACCCAAGCAATACACGATGAAAGTAGACATGAGGCATTGCTTGAACTTCAACTTCGACGAGACAAAGAACTCAATGATGGAAAAGAAGAAGACAAAAGATATCAAACAATCAAACAAATAATTCTCCCCATTATCCAATGATACGTCCAAAGAATCACCAAAGATACAAATATTTCTAGTGAAACTAAGCAAGAAATACTTAATTTGACCAAGAAGATATAACTCCATTTTAATATACTTGACTTTAATGGTTATTTAGTTATGACTTTTTTTCCAAAAAACAAAATTAACTAAATAACTATCTTATGCAAAATTTTGACGAACAAAAAAAAACGTACTACAAAAGAATAATAACATTCATGAAGCACGTAAAAAACGAAAATCCCAATTGGGTAAAAGAAAGATTATGGTTTGCTGACTTAAACAATTTCAAACTGGGAGAAAACTTCTATAAAAAAATATTGGAAGCAGAACCAAAATGTCGCAAAAACAAAAGCAAGTTTAGATTACTATTACAGCAAGCTGAAATTGCAATGGAAAAAGAAGCAATATGCACAAAAACAGAATGCGGATTTCATATAGAAGAAAATATCACAGATCCAAAAGAACAACAAGAGCACGAATCAGTGCTAGGATATATTTGGTGGTATTATATCTACAAAAACGCAGCTGATGCAAGAGCAATTGGATCACACCAATCAATGGAATTGGGGGAAAAACAAAAACTATTTCTTAAACAATTACGACAGATAGAATCTCTTTCATTAGCAACTATAGTACAATAAACACATTCTTTTCATCTAAAATAAGTCGCATTTTTATGCGACTTATTCTGTTATTTATGTGAGTAATTATTTTACCGCAAGAGAAATATGTGCGTATCTGACGATAAGAAAAACTAAGAAAGCAGTAATGAAAAAATCAATCAATGTAGACATAACCTTACCATAAAGTACTCACTTATAGGAAAGATCTTCTATATGTTTGACTCTAAGTTTTTTCAAAATAGGTTGCAAAATAAGTGGTGTAATAAGGTCTTCAATAAGTCATTTAATAAGCGCTCACACCTTGGTTGCGATAAGCAATCCTATAGCAATACCAAAAATATTATACTGAGCAAGAAAAGCCATAAAATCTTTAAACATAGGTCGGTGTAAAAAATTAAAAACGTAATCAGTGTATCAGATTATATTCTTTTTTCAAGGAGTTTTTAATAAAGACATAGTAAGAAATTTTATATGCGTACATTTCTTACAAAAAGACGCCATAGAATTAATGCTTGAAATTCAAGGTAAATTGGCTATTTTAATGTTGTTATATTTTATTTATTTAACAAAAAGTATGAATTTCTCTTTGGAACTTTCATGAGCATTACTCACATGAAACATCAATCCAGAAGCTATGAATGGAATGGCTGCAGTAGCAACAGCATTACTCGGATGAATGGCGATGATACGAATGGCTATTATCATAGCGCTTGCCATCTTTATGATTATCTCACGATGGAGAGTATTTAATAAAGCATCACTTCCAGGATGGGGAATTTTGATTCCATGTTATAATCGATACCTTATGTTCAAACTTGGAGGACGATCTGGACGAAATTTTCTATGGATTTTGATACCACCAGTATTTGTTGTTTTGATGATCATCAATTATTTCAAAATCGCAAAACAATTCTGAAAACATCGGACGTATGGACTTGGACTTCGATTTATAAAAATCGTTTTCATACCAATCCTCGCATTCGACAATTCAAAATATCTTGGTAAAAAAGTTACTAAGCCAGTTGCAAAAATGATAGTTACACCAGCTAGTAAAGCTCCCGTAAAAGCTGTAGCAAAAAAAGTTATCAAGAAAGCACCAGCTAAAAAAGTAGTTAAAAAAGTAAAAACACTGATCAAAAAGAAATAAGAATGTAGATTAAAAATAAAAAACGTTGGGCATAGACTCAGCGTTTTTTTAGTATTCAGATTGATTTTTTAAAGGAAATATATATAGTAATTGTATGGGGATGCTCTGGATTTGATAGGAGGATTCCATATGTATCGACGGCCACTCTTCGACGAACGTACCGAAATAAAACAATCGTTCATTCAAAAATGCTAAAACATTAAACAGAGCTTTTGCTCTCGTACCTAGCTACAGCCTAGCTGCCTAGTGACGTATCATCCTCGTTGTGTGACTCCTACTAGCCACGAGGCGACCAAGTAGGTAACCCCGTTCACTTCGGTGGACAACGTTGTTATGGTAAAAACCTATGCCTGTTTATTGGCTACTGTATCCTGACATAATAAAATAAACTATCGTGGTAGATATCGTTATGTATGCCTTTTAGACATGGGTTCGAACCCCATCATCTCCAAATCATGAGAATTAGTTTGAACTATATAAAAAATCTCCCTAACGGAGATTTTTTGATTACTATTGGAATTGATTTACGAGAGATATACACTATATATCTACATATTTTAACACATATACGCTCAATGACATAATGAAAAAATACCTATTGATCAGTATCTTAGCTCTAGTAAGTCTGACAGGGATATTCTGTACAACAAACGCTAAAACATATACAACGCCAAGCAAAAAATATGTTGCACTGACGTTTGATGATGGCCCTAATGAAAATACCACTCCCCTATTACTAGACATCCTCAAAGCAAAAAATGTACACGCTACATTTTTGTTGATAGGACAAAATATACAACAATGTTCTGGTATCGTACAACGTATATATAACGAATGACATATGATAGGAAACCACACATGGGATCATATAGTATTACAATGATTATCTACAAGAAAGATTATTACGGAAGTACAAAAAACACAGAAGATAATAAAAAAATTCACATGATATACGCCAATAATAGTAAGGCCTCCTTATGGCGCACAAAACGGGAAAATACTAAATATATTGGGAAGATATCATCTTGCATCATTACAATGGTCTTTGGATAGTAATGATTGGGAATTACCTTCCAGTGAAAAATTAGTCCAAAATATCATGGACAACATACAACCGTGAAAAATTATTTTGATGCATGATACATTGACGGGGACCGTACAGGCGATGTGAAATATCATAGATGCAATACAAAAAAGTGGATATACTATAGTAACCGTTAGTGAGTTATTATGAGGACCCAAATACATCCATCCAGGAAGCATATATCGTAAAGGACAATAGAATAAGAAAAAAATAACATATTCAGTTGACTTTTAAAAACAAATTTTTAATAATATTGTTCACTCTAATTAATATAGATATATGAAAAAAGTACAACAAAAAAGTTTTCTTACTGCGGTATTAAACCGATTGAGAAAAGACTCTGCTAAACCAGAGAACTGGAACGGCCCATTGGGGAATTGGAGAAAATGTTAGGGTATTTACCTACAATTAAGACCTTTGTTGATTCAACAAAGGCTTTTTTTTAATATGAAGAATTTTTCTTCATAAAAATATATTAGCAATCAAAATAATAGATCATATTATCAACAATGCATAATTTACACCTAAAAAAGATACAGCTTGCTTTAATATAGTTGCATATAAAGCAAATAGAGAAAAAATGATAGATCTTGTTGTTGCTACTGCTATACCACCACTTTGTTCAACTAAAATATGATTCCATGATGTCTGCCAGAATCATTCAAAAAATTCCATTAAGATAAAAACAATCCAAATAAACACCCAGGATTGAAAGAAATATCATACTATAATAAGTAATAATCATTGAGCAACTGTTCACAAAACCCAAGTAAGATTATAACTATATTTTTCTCCTATTTTGTAAATAAATTTAGAACTGATCATAAATGCAATGGTACCTCACATAACGATAAATCCAGAATACCAATCTGGCATTCACTTAGTAGCTAAGGTAGGAAGCAATATTATCGTAAAAAATGATGCACTACTAGAAAGAGAACGATATAACAAAAGCGTTTTAAGATTGGTATTGGTTCGGATATTTATGATTGCTGTCTTGGCAACAAAAATATTCTCTTTAATCATGCGTGCAAATGATCATATCCTTGCTCTAATAACCTGCACTTCTACTATTTTATATTGCAAGATAATAAGTATACCAGCAAATATGACATCAAGAATAGCCAAAATAGTATATCACGTACCATGAAAATATTTAAGCATAAGTGATGCTAGTACAGGAGTAATAAATCAGGCCAGCTGTTGAAGAAAAAGATTATTACCAAAAACCTTTCAGAATCATTGTTGATTTCACAATATTTTAAGATTTTCATCGATAAAGGCTTGTTCTGTTCAACTCCAAAAACAAAAATATAAAGCAGAAAAGAAAGAAGCGATAATAAATCACCACAAATGAGGAAAAAAAAGTATACATAATGCACCCAAAAAATTGGATATCACAGATATCATCAATGATTTTTTCCTACCCATAGTATCAGCAAAGGCAGACGTTGGTATTTCAAAAATCCATGTAACAAGAGTGAATACATTAGACACGATGACTATTTCCATAATAGACAATCATGTATACGTATAAAAAATCTCTATGATAGGAACAAGAAAGGTTATTCAGGCAAAAAAATTTACCCATTGTGTAATTTTTATATTTCTCTTAGCGGTAGCTTCCATACAACAATATAAATACAAAAAACATTAGTATTAATATAGATTTCACAGGTCCAATCAACGACAAAATAAATAATTATTTATTGATTTAAAAGAAAGAATCAATATATTATACAAAAACAAAAACAAATGTAAATAAAACATAAAAATTATATGAACAATAAAAAAGGATTTTCTATACAGCTAAAACCTGTAGGAGCAACATGCAACCTTGACTGCGGATATTGCTATATGGCACCATTCCATACCAAGGAATTTAATCGTATGTCATTCGAAACACTAGAAAAACTGATAAGCACAACCATGACCAACAGCGACAAAGTCTATTTCAGTTGGCATGGAGGAGAACCTATGCTTGCAGGACTTCCATTCTTCGAAAAAGCTGTAGAATTAATGGCTAAATACAAGCAGCCAAAGCAGCTTATCGGGAATACAATCCAGACTAACGCAACGCTAATCACCAGAGAATTTGCAAAGTTCTTTAAAAAACACAACTTTGTAGTAAGCGTAAGTCTTGATGGACCAGAAAAAATTCATGATTTGCATAGAACATATACAAACAAATCAGGAAGTTTCCAAAAGGTAATGGAGGGAATTAATATCCTAAAAGAAGAAGGTATACAACCTGCTATTATTATCACAGTTACCAAAGATGGTTTAGCTCACTGCGAAGAAACATTTGATTTTATTATCAAACAGGGATTTAAAGTAATCAAGTATAACCCAGTATTTGATAATAAGGATTTTGTGTACAGCATAGATAATACCGAATGGTTCGAATACATGAAAAAGGTACTCTACCTATGGATAGAGATGGACGATCCTACTATATCAATAAGAGAAATAGAAGAAATATTGGAGTGGATTAACCAGAAAAAACTCAACCTGTGCTCAGGTGACGAAAGTTGTTTACAATGGATATCAATAGATCCTAATGGAGATTTATATCCTTGCGAATACTTAAGATCAAGAATATCATATGGTAATATTTATGATATAGATCTGACATCTATCAGAGAAACACCAGAATACAAACAGTTTCTCTATTCGTTTCTCAATGTACCGGAAAAATGCAAAAACTGCGAATATTATGCTATGTGTGGCAATGGTTGTCCAGCAAACAGAATCAAAGATGGACAATTAACAATAGATGGACAATTCGTCTATTGTGAACAAAGAAAAAAGCTATACGAAGAGTTGCTACTAATACTTTCATAGAATAATAAAAGCACACAAAACATAACTTTGGTATATTTTACCAAAGTTTTTTTTATATTTTTTGGAAGGCTGTATCAACATTATTGAACACCCTCAATTGTTTATCTTTTATAAGCCAAATTTTATTAGATACATTTTCCAAAAGATCCCTATCATGAGAAACAATAAGAGCAACTCAAGAAAAATCAATGATCATATTACTCATAGCCTCCTTACTAGAGATATCCAAATGATTAGTAGGTTCATCCATGATCAAAACATGGGGATTTTGCATAATCATTTTAGCCAAAGCAACCTTGGATCTCTCTCATCATGAAAGCGTAGAAATTTTTTGATACACCTTATCTCCAAAAATCAATAAAGAAGCAAGCATGTTTCTTATTTGACCATCATTCATATCATTGATTCATGAAAGTTCAGATAATATATCATTATCAAAATTTAATTCTTCAGCAATCTGAGAATAATATCATATTTTGACTTTTCCATGTACGTCTATAGTTCAATGCAAAGGAGGTAATTCACCAATAATAGACTTTAATAAAGTGGTCTTTCCTACTCCATTTTTACCAATGATTCATATTTTATCATGTTTGTATACAGAGAGATCATCACGTATACTAAATAATTTCATACCCTCATATCCAACATCTACATGAGAAAAATTAATGACATTTTGAGGTATATTTTCTTTACTATCTATTTTGATATTTTTCACTTTTTTTTCATCTGTCGGTTTAAAAATTCTTTCAAGTTTTTCCAAACGTTTAATTCTAGTTTTTACAGCACCTACCTTAGATTTTCTTGCTTTATTTTTATTAATAAATTCCTTTTGTTTTTTGATATATTCTGTTTGTTCTTCATATTTTTTTTCATGCAATTCCATATTTGTAATTTTTTCTTCCATATAATCATCATAATCACCATGATATGAAGTAATCTTTCCATCAGCAAGTTCTCGTATATTTTGAAATACAGAATTGATAAATGTTTTGTCATGAGTAATACATACAATTCATTTTTTCCACTTTTTAAGAAAGTTTTCTAAAAAAACTATTCATTCTATATCTAGGTGATTGGTTGGTTCATCAAGTAAAAGGACATCAACTCACTGCAAAACAAATTTGGCTATCTGTATTTTAGTTTTTTCTCATCACGACAATTGATTGATATTCATATCCAGATGATGATCGGAAAATCAGAAATATTTCAATATTTCACATTGCATTTCATATTTTTTATACCCATCATTCATACTCAATCTTTCTAAGACATCGCTTTGTTCATAGATAAGATCATAAATTTCATCTCATGCCGTAGCCATCAAATCACCTATTTCATCTAATCTTTTAATATCCTTAGTAATTTCAGGAAATGTAGATTCCATTTCTTCTCTCAATGATAATAATTCATCACGTCGATAAAAATCCTGAGAAAGATATCATATTTTCAATCATTTACATTTTAAAATTTCTCATTGATCAACATCATCCATACCAGCAAAAAGCCTAAATAATGTAGTTTTACCGGTACCATTACTTCATATAAGAGCTATCTTATCATTATAATTGATCGTAATATTTACATCGTTGAAAAGTTGGGTATCTCAAATAGATTTAGACAATCATTTAATGGTATATATTGATCCCACAGGAGGAGTAGAATTCATCAAAAGGTATTCAGGAATATTTTGCAATGAATATTTTTTTGTATCTTTTTGATCAAGTGTCAGTCACAATTCATCTTGTATATATATTTTAAACAATTCAAGGTCATCTTTTGTTAGATGCTTTTTCTTAGGAGATCACAAAAAATCATTACAAAAAATATCTAATAATTTTTTGCCGTAATTATCAGTAATAGTATCTAATTTTTTTAATATTTCTGTAAGTTCTTGTTGTAATATCTTATCCATAATACACATACAAATAAACTATTGGAATATATAATAAAATACAAAAATAAGTCAATGTATTTATATATTTTATAAGAAAAATAGAAAATGGTATCATATAGCCAAAAGAATACTAGAGAAAAAACCCTGCCTGGCAGAGTTTTTTTTAGTATATTTTTTCACTGATTATCTAGAACGAGCAGCGTGTTTTCTGATGGCAGGTTGTCCACCTCATGATTTTCCTTTAGATCAGAACTTATTAAACTGTGGATTATTATAGACAAAGGGTTTTGGTTGTACAATAGGTACAAAAGGTTTTTTTTCGGGTAAAGGATTTTCTGGTAATTTTTTCTGTGGTTCTTTAGCTTCGGCCATGATGATGCTTGTAAATGATAAAAGTAAGTAAAATATAATGAAATGTTTGTGATAAAACAAGAGGTTATTTAGCACTAGGAGATTTTCTTCTTGGCTTTTTAGACACTAACGCTTCTTTTTTTGCTTTACCTATTCTTTTGATTGTATACTCTAATTTTGCTGCTTCATTTCTATTTTTCATTCTTTTATTCCACACTAATACCACAGGACGCCTAACCTTGGTATATTTTGCTCAGACCTTGGAAGTGTTATGATCAGAAATCCTTTTTTCCAGATCTTTTGCAATACCCGTATACAAGGTATCGTCGTTACATCTGACTATATAGACCGATCGCATTGAAAATATAAAAAATAAAAAAATAAAAAATCATTCATTATTCACTATTCATTATTCACTATTCATTATTCACTATTAGTTAAATTAATATGTCCTCTCTTTGCCAATTCTAGAAAACAATCTTTTGTCGCTTCAATATCAGCCATCGCATCATGTGCATTTTCAATTTCTTTATCAAAGAGATGAGAATATAATAGTCCCAATCTTGGTCTTTTCTTTGGTAAGTCTGAAATATGTCCGATATCTTTCATCGTACAAAATGTTTTACAGGTATTCCAATCGCGAAGTATTCAAATCCTTTCACAATCTTGTTGTAGCATCCTGATATCAAATGAAATATTATGTCCAATAATATGGTCGGATTTGTCTATATAGGTAAGAAAATGATCTATATAACTATCGATATATCAATATTTTGCCACCATAGATTTACTGATACCATGGACTCTTTGTGCAAAGAAATTTATCTTGGTAGTGATATTCATATATTGATTGATTCTGATTTCTTCATGGAAATTTTTTCCATCAAAGGTTCCGTATATGGCAGCGAACTGAAGAATCTGATCTGTCACCGAAAGTCAGGTCGTTTCCGTATCGATAAAAAGCAGTGAAATATTTTTTTTATGTTTAGGCATACCTGGAAAGCGATAAATAAATGCAGAAAGCATATAGTAAATAATATAGTGAAACAAATCAATAGAGATAGAGAAGAAAAAACCATAAAAAATGGTAATTACGATTCACTTGCTTATTGATAGATTATATGTATAACTCTCATTGAGTTAAGTACTCAAATTTTATTATTTTTTTTCAAACTACAATGACTACAGGTACAGTAAAGTTTTTCAACACAGTAAAAGGATTCGGTTTTATCACTCCTGATAATGGTGAAAAGGATGTATTCGTACATATGTCTGGATTAAGAGAAGGAGTTGTTATAGCTGAAAATGACAAAGTTCAATATGAAACTGAAGAAGGTCCAAAAGGAACTAACGCGATAAATGTAGAAAAAATCTAGTCTAAATATACCTATATTTTGTATGTAGATTTCAAAAATCACCTCTGTAGCGATACGGGGTGATTTTTTTATAGGAAAAATAAAGGATTGACTTTACTGATAATATATATATAACTTTATTAAAACAAAAAAACAGAATAAAAAATATGGAACAAGAAGTGATTAACATCGGAAAATTCAAAAAAGAATTGGGCGAATTATATCCATTAGCCCAAGTTATTTGGGCGCAAATTTGTAAAGAAGAGTTTTTCATAACTCCAACAGTATCATTGGGAGCAAGAGAAGTCCCTATAGATGAATGTACAGAGTTGGAAAAGATTCTCCTTGCCTGTATATCCTATATAGAGGATGAACAGGAAAAAGCAATGCTCATGCAGCACCTGATGTTGCTTATGTACCAAAATCACCCTATAGCAAAGGGAGTAAAGATAGAGATAAGAAAATTCTTCTTTATCGTGGTCGTAAGCTAATTATCTCTAACAATAAAACTTAGATTCTCCGTTTTTTTACGGAGAATTTTTTTCATATCGTCCTTCAAAAATATTTTTTATTCTCTAGCACTCAATTCAAACCATCTATATTCTTTCTGTTCAAGCTGACGGAGAATAATTCATAATGATTCAGACAAGGCTTTGATATCATCATACGCGACATCTGTCTGATCAAAAATACGACTAATTTCGTCTCTTTCTTTTTCTAAAGCGACAATATCTTTGGTCAACTGATCCAACTCACGTTTTTCCATATATGACAATTTCTTTTTGTCAGAATCTTCATCACTAACGTCCATATGTTGTTCTACCTTTGATTTTCTTGAATTTTCCAAGGTAAGTTTGTCACTTTCTCATAAATTTTTATATTCTGAATAGGTTCCTCGGAAATCTTTCACTGCTCACTCACCTTCAAAGATAAACAAATGATCCGTGATCTTGTCCATAAAGAATCTATCATGAGAAATCACAATGAGACAGCCTTTATACCCCATTAAAAAATCTTCGAGTACCCCAACAGTGACTAAGTCTAGATCGTTTGTCGGTTCATCAAGAATGAGAAAATTAGGGCGATTCTGCAAGATAGTCAGCATATGTAATCTTCTTTTTTCTCCCCCACTGAGATTCTCTGCAAAGACATGTTGTTGGTTTGGGGGGAACAAAAATTGTTCGAGCAAATTACGATCATGGACAATATCAGAGACTCTTTTATCGATAGGAAAATGAATTTCTTTTTGTTGATAATGTCAGAAGACGACAGTCTCCCCTGCCTGTACCAATCACGAATCTATCGGTTCTTCATCCAAGATCATACGAACGAAGGTAGACTTTCCTACACCATTTTTTCCTATGATACCGATACGTTCATTATGTCTAAACTCATGAGAAAAATCTGATAATAATGTTTTATCACCAAAAGATTTTTTGATATGTTTGAGTTTAAGTATTTTTCCTCATAGCTGCCTTGCCTGCATAGACAAAGTAAGTTTTGCTTGTTCATTGAACACGGTATCTTTGAGAACGTCATAACGATCATTGATGTCATCAAATCTGCTAGCTCTAGAATTGGATTTCGTCTGTCTTCCACTTGGTGATTTTTTGATCCAACTCAATTCTTTCCTATACAACTGTTTGAGTTTATGGACTTCTATCCTTTCATTCTCTTCACGGATTGCTTTGCTTTCTAGATAATACGAATAGTTTCCAGGAAACACAACAATCTTACCTCTATGAAGTTCAAAGATATGGGTACATACTCTCTCGAGAAAATATCTATCATGGGTCACCATAAGTAAGGTTATGCGTTGATTTTTGAGATACCATTCAAGCCATTCTATCATATCCAAGTCTAAGTGATTGGTCGGTTCATCGAGAATAAGCATCTCTGGATTTCCCATCAAGGTCTTGGTCAGCGCGACACGTTTTTTTTCTCATCACGAAAGTGATCAAATATTCTGATCGAGATAGGGTTTGATACGAAGTTTATTGATAGCGATATTGAGCTCTACTTCTTGTTCTCGATGTTGCATCGTGTCGAAGTCGAAGAGAAATTCACGAACGGTATGCTCATCATTCAAATTAATATCCTGAGAAAGATATCAGATACGAACACCTTCTCTTCGTTCAACTGCACCATCACTCACATCTATTTCTTTCATAAGCAATTTAATCAAGGTAGACTTCCCTGCGCCATTCTTAGCAACCAAAGCGATTTTTTGTCATCTAGAAATAGTAAAATCTACATGATCGACAAGGATTTTTGAGGTATATGATTTGGCAAGATTAGTGACTTTGAGATAAAGCATTCAGCAAAACAGCAAATATAAAATTAGATTTTATTTTTTTAGCAAATCTCCTCTTGTTATTTAGTTACCTCACCCCCTTCCCCTCTCCACTCCGTAGAGAGGGGTAAATTTTACGAAGCCCTCTCCATGTAATGGGGAGGGTTGGGTGGGGTAAGTTATTTTATTAAGGTTTCAATGTATTCCAACAATTTTTCTCTCCCTCTCTTGGTGACATTAGATACCGGAAATATATTTGGCATAGTCGTGACAACTTTAGCGAGATTTTCCTTAAGCAAACGTGTATGAAGACTCAAGGACTTCTGCGTAGCTTTGTCTATCTTGGTCACGATAATATCAAAAGGAATATTTTTCTGATCCAAACTATAGATAAAATCGAGATCGATATGCTGTGGTGGAATATTTCCATCAATGAGGACGAAAACTCTTTTCAACTGTTCTCTTCCGATAAAATAATCATGAGTAATCTTGATCCAAAGATCCCTATTTTTCTTTCCTGTCTGCGCATACCCATATCCCGGCAAATCGACAAGATATCGATTATCATTTATCAAAAAATATCCGATCAACTTAGTTTTACCAGGAGTGACGGAGACTTTGGAGAGTTTGCTATGATTGGCCATCATATTGATCAATGACGACTTCCCGACATTAGATCTCCCGATCATCGCAAATTCAGGCAAATTACCTTCAGGACATTCACTGAGTTTAGATGCACTTTTGATAAAGGTAGCAGTACGTATAAGCATACAGTTTTAATGAAAAATAAACGCAAGAATTATAAAGAAATCAAAGAAAAATGATAGACGAGTTTAGAAGAGATCCATCTTGTTTTTATAAAGAAAGAAAGTATAGGTAAATATATTTATTCCCCACTACTCCACAGATGAACAAGAAATTAAAGATTCTCACCTCTATTTTCATAGCAGCAATTATTATTGCGATTGGAATATCACTCTATTTTCATATTGGAATCAAAACTATCTTGATTATATGCAGCACCATGTTTGCACTTTTTTCACCTATATTTTATACACTTTCTATTTTAAAAGGAGAATCAAAACCACACAGGACAACAAGATTCGTCTTATTAATAATTACCCTCCTCTCATTTTTTGCATTGCTTGCACAACATAATACGGTAGCAATTTTTCTTGCATGAGTTTCTGCTTTACAAAGTATTCTAATCTTCTCACTCTGTATAAAATATGGCATGGGCGGATGGGCAAAGACAGACATCATCTGTTTAGTAATTGCAGGAATCGGTATCTTGGTTTGGAAATTAACAAACAATCCCGTGATGTGACTATTGGCTTCTATACTCGCTGATTTCGTAGGATTTATACCAGCATTGATCAAAACATATAAATTTCCAGAAACGGAGACGCGGATATTTTATATATTAGATGTCTTCGCTGCTACGTTCACCATATTAGCAATAACAAACTTCACCTATCAAGAAACATCGTATCCAATATATATTCTCGCAATTAATTTTGTTATGGTTATTCTCATTTTGAGACCAAAGATGAGAAAAAGATTAGCAAATTTTTAGTTATCAATATACATGGATATAATCACTTCAGCAGATGTCTTATCAAGCTTCCTCATAGCCATGGGGATATTGATAATAATAGGAAAATTGGGTGCTGGAGGAGGCAAATAAAGATCAGATAATCACATTTTCTTGCATACAGCTTACACTTCCCTATAGTCTACTTTTGAAATTTATAATTCTTTTTTGACTTTACAATGGCTTGAAATCAAAATCCCGTAATACTTCGTTTCGACGACGTATCTTTCGCATATAACGACGGTAAACATCCTATCCTTGTGGACAGTGATTTTTCTATTCGTCAAAATACCAAGATAACTATCATGGGACAAAATGGCTCAGGAAAGACAACGATATTCAAGATGATTCTCGGAGAATTAACTCCACAAAAAGGAAAAATAAATATCGTCCAAGGAAATACTATCGCAGTTTCAAGGCAAGTTATGCCCAAAGATCAACTTGATCTCTCTATCAAAGCATTTTTTGAAACAGCTTTTGCAGAAAAGGATTATCAAATAGATAGAAAAATAGATGAAGTACTCAAAGCGGTAAATTTCAATGCACCGATGAATAAACCAATAAAAGAATTTTCTGGATGACAACAAGCGAGACTCTTGTTGGCCTACGCATTGATTCAACATCCCGATATCCTCCTCCTCGACGAACCAACAAATAATCTTGATGATGTAGGAATTGGAGATCTGATTACTTTTTTGATGTCCTATGATAAGACAGTGGTAGTTATTAGCCATGATGCAGACTTTTTGAATTTATTTACGGATGGCGTGTTGTATCTCAATAGATGAACATGCAAGGTAGAACAATATCGATGAGATTATTATGATGTAGTAGAACAGATAGCAGCACAGATAGAAAAAGATCAAATGGCGAATGCAAGAGCCGAGAAAAAAATCATAGACGCCAAAGAAAAGATAAATTTCTTTTCGAATAAATGAGGAAAAATGCGTAAATTAGCAAGCAAGATGAGAGACGAAGTAGAAGAAGCTGAAGATAATAAAGTAGAAGTAAGAAAAGATGATAAGACGATTACCTCGTTTACGATACCATTTGAAAACTATGTAGGACCGATTGTGACGATAAATAAAATATGACTTATGAACGCGAAACACGAAGTAGTTATATGTAAATATCCGTTAGTCATCAAAAAACATGAAAGATATATGTTTGTAGGACCAAATGGAATCGGAAAATCAACCCTCCTCAAAAGACTGATGATGATTCATCAACACAAAGAAAATATTATGAAAGAATACAACGCAATACTCAAAGACAAAACTAAGGACGGTATGATTAAAGAACCAGACACGACACATCCAGAAGAAGAAGTAGCAATGATCCACAACAAAGTAAAAGTAGGATATTATAGCCAAGATTTTGATGCATTGGATATGAACAAAAACGTTCGGGATACCTTGGAAGAGATAGCGGAAGAAGCAAGCGACCAAGATATCTATCGTGTAGCGGCTCAGTTTCTCCTTACAAAAAATCTCTTACAAAATAGTGTTGGATCACTTTCTGAATGACAAAAATGACTCCTCTGCTACGCAAGATTTGTCCTCCAAAAACCAGATCTCCTTATCCTCGACGAACCCACAAATCATATAAACTTCCGTCACCTCCCCGTAATCGCTCAAGCACTTAACAAATACGAATGAGCAATGATTATGGTCAGCCATGACAAATGATTCACGGACCAACTAGAAAACCTCCACATAGTGGACTTAGGAAAAATATTAAAATAAAATAATTTAATATATAGTTACCTCACCCCCTTCCCCTCTCCACTCCGTAGAGAGGGGTAATTTTTACGAAGCCCTCTCCATGTAATGGGGAGGGTTGGGTGGGGTAAAATTAACTCGCTCTGGTTCTTACTTGCACTTGTGCGCGCATTTGTTTTGGCTGGGAAAAACTTGTAGGAGGAGTTTGTTTTAGTGATGGTCCAACCGTCGGTTGAGTACATCACGAAAACATACAGAAACCAAACAATAAGGCACCAAAAAAAGATATTTTGGTAAAGATTTTTTTAAACATCTGAATAGATTTTATAATTTTTAAAAAACGTCATTACTGATAACGACGTCTATTATAAAGACAAAGCTTAAATTAAGCTTAATTGATATTAACTAGCTCTTGTTCTCGTATTTACTTTAGCTGCAGCTGCCTGTTGAGCAGCTGCCTGTTGAGCTGCCAATTTAGCTGCAGTTGCTTGTTGAGCTGCTAGCTTAGCTGCATTTGCTTGTTGAGTTGCTAGCTTAGCTGCATTTGCTTGTTGTTGATTGAGCGTCTGTTGTTGTGTTTGTTGAGATTGTTGTACTGCTAATTGGTCTATAGCTTGTTGAGCTTGCTGAGCTGCTAATTGTTGTGCAGCCTGTTGTTCAGCGGCCAATTGAGCTGCTGCTTGTTCAGCAGCGAGCTGAGCGGTTGCTTGCTGTTTTTGTAAGGTAGTACATTCATAAATTCTCACTCACGTACAGGTATTACGTGAAGAGACAAAAGACATAGTGTAAATAAATACACCAGTTATGATCAATACACTAATAACGATTCAAATTTTTTTCATATACTTGAATAACAATAATTAAAATATCTCAGAATATATATTTTGATATCATTTTTCTTTCAAAAGTTTGATCTGACCAGTAACCATAGCAGGATTTCCACAGAGATAGAATTCCGTAGTAAGAGGAAGATCAAGCGTACTAGCATCTACCCTTCCATGATGATATCAAGGGACTTCTTCTTGAGAAACAAATAATTCAAGACGTAGATTTTTGATTCCACGCAATTGATCAAGATAACAGAATTCGTCTTGTTTAGCTACTCACCATAATAAAATACTATCTGGAGAATATGTATTATGGATAATCATATTATATAAAGGAGACATTCACGTTCATGTAGCGACAAATACTTTTTGATTGGCGGTTGTTTTCAAAACGAAGCTACCATAGACGCCCTTAATTTTAAGAGAATCTCAGACTTTCAAATTTTTCAATGTTCTTCATCATCTTCAAATATCTTTTATCTTGATTCACAATTTTATGGTAGTTCAAGTATTTTCTACGACAGAATATGCTCTCGTAAACTCACCATCAAAATCCTTGAGATTGAGTAAGATATATTGTCATGGCAGAACCGTAAGCGGAGAATCAACCTTCAACGTAAGTTCCAAGACATCTAGAGTAAGCATAACATATCCTACTACCTGAGACATATATCCAGAAAACACCGCATGAGGAGTTTCATAATAAGGTTCAAAACTTAATTTACTGACACCACAGATAGGACATACTCGCGAATCTGGGATATCTTCAAATGTAGTTCATGGTTCTAATCATCCATCAGGATCACCCACCGCTTCATCATAAATATATCCACAAGGAACACAGATATATTTTGTCGTAGGTCAACTCGTAGGTTTATCTTTTTTTGCAAGATATGATGATGATCTAATAAACACCAACCACACCGTAAGCAACACATAAAATATATCAAATCTGGAAGAAAACGCGACATGGATTGCTACGACCAAGAATGCAGGATATGCAAGAGATTGGACTTTTTTCCAAACACTTCATGAAAGCAGTTGAACAGAAAATTTATTTGAGGTAAGTCACAAAGCAAGCATAATCATTCATGCAACGACTCACGTAGAAGCATCCATTCTGACAAGAAAATTATTTCGCACATACGATCAATATCAAAGCACCGGAGTATGTTTTATAGCAAAAAGATATTCCATAGAAAAGTATTCGAGTCCATGCTTCAAAAAGAAAAGAAAACTCAGAATTCAAACAATTTTTCTGACGACAATCAATAGGTCTGATATTTTTTTATGTTTGATGAACGTAAGTAAGGGAGAGATACTCAACGCAAGGACAAGATACAAAAACGCAACTTTTCCATACGATCTAAGATATAATCACGTACCTCAAATAGTTCACAAAATAAAATAATGAACCAGCCATGCTGCAGGCAGTACAAGTACACACGTAAGGAAAATAAATTGAATAGTGGAAAATCGTTCCTGTTTTATCAACGCGTTTTTAAATTTCAGACGTTTGAAAAAAAGTAATCATAGAGCTGAAACAATGAGATAAAGTACAAAAATGAGTACATATATCTGAAAAAAATTACTTTGGAAAATATTTTCTGTATTCATCAACGTGATGACAAACAACAAAGGTAGTGTAGCGAAAGAGAGAAATAATTGAAGCAAAGCCATAAAAAATATTTATAGAATAAATTAATCGTTTTCTCATTCATAGGTATCTCCTTCTGTAGAAGTACTTTGGGAAGTTACGGGAGCTGTTTGAACATCCACTGATGAGGTAACAGGGAGAGTATGCACCGCAGGTGTTTGGACAGACTGATCTAATCATTGCGTAATAGAAGTAGTTTTTTTTCATTGAAATACTTGATCCAAAGCTTGAGGTCAAATATCTCTAATGACATTCATATCATCTCCATCATGTTGTTGATTGCTTTCGAATGTTTCATCAAAATTACATCCACTCAAAAATAGTGAAAGCGAAACGAGCAGTATAATAAGTACTTTAGACTTCATAAGAGCATAATAAGAGGAGTAAACATTAGTTGGAACATATTATATAATTCACGATTTTTTACAAGACTTTAAAAATATGCACAATCACATTGAAAAATCTGTATATGTATATCAAGACTATAAAACATCCGCCAGACTCGTGCTAGTCGAAAAGAAGGCAAACCAAGAACGAAGCAAGCAAAACAGTATGAGCCGAAATGGGCCCCTGCTTTAGCAGGGTTTGAGGCGATTATCAAAGTAGGGCTCTCATATAGCATCAGGCGAAGACGGTTTGAGTCTGGCTTGATTTTTTTGCGTTCTTTTTTGATCAAGTAAAAAAGAACGTCCAGCGAAGCGTTCATCAATAAGATATAATATAGTTTTCCGGAAATTGAAAAATAACCGACGTTTAGTATTTACTTCTATACGAGGTTTTTTATATATAGACATATATACTTTATATACAAACATAGACATGAAATATACTAAAACAAAGTTTTTGATGTGAACAGACGTCACTATAACGATATTCTGAGAAGAAAACCCGAATGAAGATATTGAACACGTCTTTGAAATATTCCATGATTTAGAAAAAGAATTTTCCAGATTCAGATCAGATTCAGATCTTAGTAGGGTGAATAGAGAAAGAAGCTGAGAAATATCAGACACTTTCATTGACGTAATAAAAAAATGCAAAGAAATATATACAGACACTGATGGATATTTCAATCCGCTCATCAACGTAAGCAATCTTTGATACAGCCAAAATTTCCATAGCAAGAAATTTAAAAAGAAAACATCAGAAGTAAATTTGGAATTGGAAAAAGTTGAAGTCAGATGAAATACTATTAGTTTACAACAAGGACAAAATCTAGATCTCGGAGGAATCGTCAAATGATATGGAGTAGATAAAGCAAAAGAATATTTAGAAAAAAAATGACATAAAAACTATATCATAGATGCAGGAGGAGATATCTATACGGCATGATTGAATGAAACCTGAGGAAAGATAGTCGTAGGCATAGATAGTCCATTTATCCAAGACAATATTTTTGCTACCTTGGAAGTAGAAAACACCGCAGTAGCAACCTCGGGGAATTACAAAAGAAAATGGACCATAGACGACCAAGTATATACCCATATCATCAACCCGATGAATGCTGGCAACAATAATGAAATTATAAGTATCACATTAATTACTGAAAATTGTTATCTTGGTGACGCCTATGCTACAGCATGCATAGCTATGGGAAAAGAAAAAGCTGTAGAGTTTTTGAAAAAACATCGTATAGACGGAGTCATTATCTGTACCGATAAAACAACATACATCACGGAATGAATGAAAAAATATAACTTAGAAGTCATATAATTTATTTTTCAACGGTAGTCAAAACATCAACTTTTTTCACACTTAAATACATAACCAGACTGATAATTCCTATAAGAAAGATTGGAGTTATCCATGCTGTTGATATTCCTAAACCACCATCTTGAGGAGCTTGTGTGAGATAATCACCAAGTGAAGCACCAAGCGGACGGGTCAGAATATATACACTCCAAAAAGCAAATATAGCATTTAATGTGAATTTTTTTGTTCTAAAGAAATAATATATGACAGCAATCAAAGCGATTGCCCCAGCAAATATCAAACCTGCCTGAACATAACCGATACCTAATCCTTCCGATAATAAATCACCACCTGCAGTTCCTAATGCAAATGTGAAAAGAATTGCCAACCAATAGAATGCTTCTCTTTTTGCAGTAAGTATAGAATGTATAGATAATGTTTTTTCTTTTAGATACCGAATTATGAAAACAAGTGCTAAGCCGACACTGAAAATTATCGTAGTAGTAACTAAACTAATCCCAAACCCTTCAACCATTTGATCCGTAATCAATGTTCATACAACACTTATCAATATAACGGCAATCCAGTAATTTGCAGCAACATATCTTTTTAGTTTAAATTGTATCGCAAGAACTATGGCCAAGAGACCACCCATAACATAGGACGTATTCACCAAACCAAGATGGAGATTAGTAGAAAGAAAATCTGCTGCTGTCTCTCCGATAGTAGTTCCTAAGATTTTTATAATCCAAAAATAAATAGTGATTTCTGGAACTCTGTTGAGTACCTTATTAAAAACGGTTTTAGCTTTTTCCATAAAAAAAATTAAAAGATAAAATATCAAAAAGTAATATATCAACCATTTTATGGTTGAAGCATAATGTTCTACCTTAAGTAAATCTTAAATATTACTTGTGTCTAGGTTTTCCAAGACCTCTGAAAGATCATTGTGAATGCGATGATTTACCAACATCTCTAGAAGATGATTGTCATCTACCATCATGATGTTTTCCTTTATATCAACCGGTTGATGGTCTATCTCAAAGTATGGTAGCACCAGGTCTTGATGGTCTGCGTTCATGTTGTTTATGATTTGGATTACTACGATAATTATTTTCACCTCTTAGCGCTCTTTGTTCATCAGACGGAGCAAGTTTATTATATGTTTTTGTAAAACTTTGACGCTTTGGCGCTTGAGGTCTCTTGCCTCATTTTTTGTCCGTAGATCTATCTAGACGAAGATTTCCATATGCTCACATTTTATCTTGTTCGACAAGATGCTCTGATGGTTGTATTCTGATTTTATGTATTTTTTCTATCTCTCTCAGTAATGGAGCTTCCAATGGCGAAACCAACATAATAGCTTTACCGCTTGCTCATGCTCTTCCTGTTCTTCCAATTCTATGGATATAACTCTTGGGATCAGCAGGCACATCGAAATTAATTACCAATCATACATTTTCCATATTCAATCCTCTCGCAGCTACATCAGTTGTAACAAGTACTTGAGTTTCTCAGGCTTTGAATGCGTTGAGGGTAGATTGCCTTTTCCCTTGAGCCATATCTCAGTTCAATAAACCAGCCTTGAATCAATCTCAGATTAAAATTTGATGAATGGTTTTGGTATTTCTTTTGGTATGCGTAAAAATAAGCACTTTATCTTTTGGATGTGCTTTGATAAGTTTGATGACATTGTATAATTTCTGTTCATGTTCTATAGCGAGATATCTATGATGAATTTTATCTACGGTCACTCACTCACCTATCTTGATAAATTCATAAGTAGAGACATGATCTTTTATGATAGCTTTCATTTCATCATTCATAGTCGCAGAAAATGTATAGGTCTGTTTCACATTTTTGAGTTGTGCTCGTATTTTTTTGATATCACGGACAAATCACATATCCAACATTCTATCTACTTCATCCAAGATGAAATATTCAGCGAGACCGATATTGATGACTTTCTGATTCATAAAATCCATTAATCTTCCTGGCGTTGCAATGACGATTGCAGGGTCTTTCTTGAGGATATTTTTTTGAATAAGCGGACTCGCTCATCCATAGAGACAAGCAAAACTTACTCAGTAAAATTTTGTAAGACTTCTGATTTCCTCACCTATTTGGACAACAAGTTCCCTAGTAGGAGCAAGAATCAATGCCTGCAGAGTTTTTTTATTCGTATCAATTTTATTAAGGACAGGAAGAAGAAACGCAGCAGTTTTTCCAGTTCAAGTCTGTGATTGTCACACGATATTTTTTCCACTTAAAGCTATCTTCATTACTTGTGCTTGAATAGGTGTCACTTCCTTATATCCTATAGCATCCAAAGATCTTAATAATCAAGCTTTTAATCAAAATTCACTAAACAACATAATAGAGTTTTTATAAGTAAAATAGGGATAAATTGAGACACAATGATAATATTTTGTCAACGAATATCAAGTATCGGTTTAATTATCAAATAATGTTTATATATAGTAGAATACATAAGCCAGACCTTTCTGCTCCATAAGAAAAAATAATATATATTTTAATAGTGTCGATTGCGTATCGCTGAATGAAGTATATTTTCAAAGAGTATCAATATTCAATAAAGATGAAGGGGCAATCGACGAGGGGTTTTTTGGTTTCTTTTTGAACCTGGTAGTCAAAAAGAAACGCCCAGCCGGCAAGGCGATAGAAAAAAAATAGCTCAAACGGAGTATTTACATAAATATATATAAATTATTGATTTACGCTATTCTTTGGCTATACTCCAAACACCATACAAGAGGGTTTTTTTTATTATAGACACATATATGATACTCCAATTATTGATACTCTGACTAGTAATTATCGTATCACCGCTAGTACCGCCAGTACTTGTCCCATTATCCTACTCGATGACGGGTGCATTAATTTTACAGCAAATTGATCCTCGAATACTTTCGATAGTATCAGTAGCAGCTGCAGTTATAGCTGATATAATTATCCGAAAAATGCAAAATTTTGTAATTCCAAGAATGACAATAAACGAAGATTCTCTAAAAGACAAAAATATTTTCGCTCGTATAATAAACAAAATGAACAGTTATTTCAAAAAAGAAGAAAGAATAGGAAGATTATCATTAAAATGGGAACAGTATTTAGAAAAGAGATCAGGCAGGATAATTACATTTTTATTCGCGATATTTTGTTATATACCAGTAATACCAGACATCATAGCTACTAGAATCTTATACAAAAAAATTAAATTCCCCTATTTTATCATAGCTTCTATTATAGGGAAAAGCATTACTCATATTCCATTCATTTTTTTAGGAAAATCCATAGCACAACTCCTACATCTATGAATATAATATACAGTAAATTAGAGTAGATTTAGCCATACATATGCCTATGAAAAACATCAAAACAATGTTAGACAAGACGGTAAATATCATAAATACATATTATGATCATTCAGAAAAAAATCCCGTCCTGAAGTATAAATCACCCGCAACACTCAAAAAAGAAATCAATCTAAAAATATCACAGAAATGAACACCCGTGAATGCACTTTTTAATGAACTAGAAAAAATAGCACTCAATAGTCCAAAAACGAATAGTAAGGGGTTTTTTAATTTGTTGGTTGGTGGAGAAATTCTTCCAGCAGTCATGGCAGAGATGCTGGCAGCAGTTTTAAACAATACAATGCATACCTACAAATCAGCAGGCATACATATTTTGATCGAACAAGAAGTAATCAAATTTTTCTTAAAAAAGATTGGCTACAAAAATGGTGATGGAATTTTTGGACCAGGATGATCATTGACTAATATGATAGCGTTAGTGCTTGCGAGAAATGAAAAAATTTCTTCTATAAAAAAATTAGGAATAGCTGGCAAAAAATTAGTCTGATATACGTCAGATCAAGCACACTATTCTACAGAAAAATTTATTAGTGTAACCGGACTCGGTAAAGACGCTATTAGAATACTACCTACAGATGACAAAGGGAAAATGAATACAAAAATATTAGAAGAAACAATTATATCTGACCTTCGTCACGGATATATTCCATTTTTCATAAACGCTACAGTATGAACGACCGTACTGTGAGCTTTTGATCCTATAGAAAAAATAGCCAAGATCGCAAAAAAATATAAACTACGACTTCACACCGACGCAGCATTAGGAGGATGAGCACTATTAAGTAAAAAACATAAACATTTACTTAAATGAATAGAGCAAAGTAATTCTGTTTCACGAAGCCTACATAAAATGATGAATGTACCATTATTAGCAGCAGTATTACTAGTAAAAGATCCGAATACACTCTATGAAAATTTTCACGAAAATGCAGATTATCTTTTTCAGATGGATGAAAAAAATCTCAACCCTGGAAATAAATCAATTCAATGTGGAAGAAGAAATGATGCATTCAAAGTGTGGACAGCATTGAAATATCTTGGAGAAAAATGATACGAAAAAAGAATCAATCAAGAATTTGGAAATGCGAAGTACGCAGTATCTGTAATCAAAAAGGATAGAAATCTTACCCTTGTTTTAGAACCGGAATGTATTAATGTATGCTTTCAAGTCAAAGGGAAACCAGCAAGTAAAATCTGTGAAGCATTGGACAAACAAGGATTGATAAAGGTCAGTTATGGAAAACGAAAATGAGAAGAATTTATCAGATTAATAACCGTCAATGCTGATATGACCAAAAAAGATATAGATAATTTTTTCAAACACATCAAAAATGTAAAGATATAATTTTTTTATTTACATCGATCAAATGTTATTAAAACATCTCATTATATCGTGTCTTGTAGTAATCTCACCGATATTTCCTCCCGTAATTATACCTATTACGTATACACTTATAGGGATTCGTTTACTCCAAGGAGCAGGACCTATAGCTATGTCATTTGGTACGGTTATACCAGCAGCGGCAAGTAGTATACTTATACGATTATTATATGGGTATATGCATAGGTGGATACTAAGATTCAAGGAAAAAAGAAACAATAAAGATTGGATATCCCGTCGAGAAAACAAATTTGCAATATACATAGAAAACAGAAAATGATTAAGTAATTTTAACAAAAAAATAACTAATTATCTAGAAAAAAGAAATAGTAAACGAATATTATTTTTGCTGACCATCGTAGCGATAGACTCAGCAATCCCTGATATTGTAGCCATAGGTATTGTACGCAAAAGATTACCATTTCCATTATTCATTCTTGCAGCAATTATCGGGAAATCAACCGTATATCTCCCTGTGATATGGTGAGCAAAACGAATTTTAAACATGTTCTGAAGTTAGATAATAAATTTACTTTGTTCCCTGAAAATAATTTATGAAAAATATAGTACGTCGAATACAAAAGTATAAAAGATGGGAATTCTGGCCATCATATATTTTTGATATACCCGTATATATCTATTGGATATTGCTTGGAATAAAAGCAGGTCATATTTTATTTTTTTCTAATATCAATCCAGGAATGTTGTTTAGTGGATTTTCTGGATATGGAAAATATGATGAGATTATAAAGTTTGACCCAGCATTAAGACCCAAAACAATTCTCATCAAGATATGAGATTCTTTTGAAAAAATAAAAAAAGAAATAGACAATGAGAATATAAAGTATCCCGCAATTATGAAGCCAAATATGGGGAGAACAGCCAGAGATATTAGTAAAATATATACGGACGAATGACTCAGAAAACATCTGACCACTATGAAAGAAGAATACGTCATCCAAGAATTTATCGATGATCCTTTGGAATTTGGAATTTTATATTATCGTATACCAGGAGAAGCAAAAGGACATATAACAGGAGTGACGGACAAACGTTTGGTATTCGTCGAAGGAAATGGAAAACATACCTTATGAGAGTTAGTTCGAAATCACGAAAGAGCAAGATTCTATTACAAACCATTTAAAAAACTTCACGAAAAAATGTGGAATAAAATACTTCCCGTATGAGAAAAATTGCAAATGAATTTTTTGGGGAATCATTGTAGATGATCATGTTTCTATGATGCAACACATTTGATAAATGCAAATTTAGAAGAGACCATAGATAAATTAAGTAAAACTATACCATGATTTTATTATGGACGTTATGATGTAAAAGTAAAAAATATAGAAGACCTCTATACAGGTAAATATAAAATTATGGAATTAAACGGAATGGGAACATTACCTGTACATATCTACGATCCTACTCATAACATACGATTTGCTTACAAAGAACTTTTCAAACACCGAAATATTATCTATAAAATCAGTAAAGAAAATCACAAAAGAGGACATCAATATATCTCCCTACGAAAAGCGAGAGAGATAGTCAAAAAATATGGGATATAAATTATTTACCTCCTATTATAATGCTCATGAAACATTTTAAGGGTTCAATTATTTTCACCATAATAGCTATCTTTATAGCATTTTTTCTCTGAGCCGGGAAAGCAATGAATATCCCAGTAGGACTACAGACAATATTTATTGTACTTATCTTATGAATACTAGAAATTTCTTTATCATTTGATAACGCAGTTGTCAATGCAACGGTATTAAAAAAAATGGATGCTAAATGGCAGCAGAGATTTCTGACACGAGGAATGGCTATAGCGGTCTTTGGAATGAGAATTATTTTTCCATTGATCATTGTAGCTATCGTAGGGTGAATAAATCCACTAGCAGCATTTAATTTAGCAATATTTGATCCTAATCAATATGCAGCAATACTCACAGGATCACACATCACTATAGCATGATTCGGAGGAACATTTTTACTTTTGGTTGCATTAAAGTTTTTTCTTGATGCAGAAAAGGAGACCCATCGACTCGGATATATAGAAAAATATTTACAAAAAATCTGATCACTCAAATCTATGGAAATAATAATTACCATAATGATTGTCTACATCATAGGAAGTTTTCTTCCTGCAGCAGAACATCTCACATTTCTCGTAGCAAGTATGCGATGAATCATTCTTTTCGTCCTCATGGAATGAATAACCACACTACTGCAAACGTCAAAATGAGGAATCACTAACATCCATAAAGTTTGATTATCTTTATTCTTATATTTGGAAGTATTAGATGCGAGCTTTTCATTCGACGGAGTAATCGGAGCATTTGCCTTAAGCAAAAATATCTTTATCATAGCATTAGGACTTTGAATAGGAGCGATGTTTGTAAGAAGTCTGACGATAATGCTCGTAAAAAAATGAACACTAACAAAATACAAATATCTTGAGCATGGAGCATTTTGGGCAATTTTCGCTCTAGCAGCAATTATGTTTTTGAATACCCTTTTCCATGTTTCAGAAACACTTACGGGAATAATATGAGCAATATGTATAGGACTAGCGCTTTGGAGTTCAATTAAAGAAAATAAAAAAAATATCAATTAAAAATTAAGGTATAAAGTCGATTGTATATCGCTGAATGAAGCATTTTTTCAAAGAGTATCAATGCTTAATAAAAATGAAGGGACAATCGACGAGGGGTTTTTTGGTTTCTTTTTTTACCTGGGAGAAAAAAAGAAACGCCCAGCCGGCGAGGCGATAGAATATATGAGCATATAAAAGCTTTAAGAAAAATATTGTTTTTTACAGATAGTTATGTACTATATTACATGTTTATGTAATATTTTAATCAATTAATTCGGTGAATATGTTATTAACCATAGGTTTGGAAATCCACATAAAATTAAAATCAATGAACAAAATGTTCTGTCAGTGTAAGAACCAACAAAATTTTGATGATCTTTTACCAAATACAAATATCTGTCCCGTCTGTACAGGACAACCAGGAGCACTTCCTACCTTAAGTGAAGAAGTTTTGGAGAAAACACTAATTTTGGGTAAAGCATTAAAGTGTAAGATAAATGAAATTTCAACATTCGATAGAAAATCATATTTTTATCCTGATTTGCCTATGGGCTACCAGATTACCCAACTCTATCATCCTACCAATACCCAGGGACAAGTTTCCTTTTTCTTAGATAATTATACTGATGAAAGAACAGTTAACATCCAAGACGCACATATGGAAAATGATACAGGAAAAATGATTCATGACGGTGGACAAGCATTGCTCGATTTTAATCGTGCAGGGACACCATTGGTGGAAATAGTTACCTTACCAGACTTTAGAAGCTCAGAAGAAGTAGTAGAATTTTTGAAAGAACTTCAAAGAATAGTAAGATACAATACTATCGCTGATGCGGATTTAGAAAAAGGTCAGATGAGAGTGGATGTAAACATTTCATTGAGAAAATCAGAAACAGACCCATTTGGAACCAGAGCAGAAATAAAAAACATCAACTCATTTGGAATGATCAAAAGAGCTATCGAACATGAACAGATAAGACAAGAAAAAATATACGAAGCGGGAGAAACATTTTCTCAACAAACAAGAGGTCGAGACGATACCAAAGGTGAATCCTATCTTATGAGATCCAAAGAAGATGCCCTAGATTATAGATATTTTCCAGAACCTGACTTACCAGTATTAAAAATAGATGACGAAAGAAGAACTCGATTAGAAGAGCAAGCAATAACTATTCCACACAATATAATTAAACAATTCAATGATTATGGATTCAATAAGGAATACATCAATGCCATAATAAGCGACAAGGAAATATTAGATTACTTTATGAATTTTGTAGACCAAAAAATAGAACCGAAACTTATCGTAAAACGAATCGCTGGACCAATCGCTGCACGAATGAAAGAAAATTTCAAAAATACACAAGAGCTTCCTTTCACTAACGAACAATTTGGTGAATTTTTAGGCAAAGCACAAGATGGATCTCTCATGGAAAATCAGTTGAAAATAATCATGGATGAAATGCTGTCTACAGGAAAAAATCTAGAAGAAATTATCAAAGAAAAATGATTCGATGCACCAGCGATGGATAGCAACGAAATAAAGCTTTTGGCTAAAGAAGTCTTAGCAGGGAATACAACCATAGTAGAACAATATAAAGCGGGGAAAACAACAACTATGGGATTCTTTATCGGACAATTAATGAAAAAGACATGAGGTAAGACCAATCCAAAAATTGCTCAAGATATTTTCGAAAAACTATTGGGATAAAAGATTTTAATTTATTTCTTATAAAAATTTAATGAAAAAAACATTTAACATTTTTAAAAGTGGATTATTAACAGGATTAATAATTCAATTAGCAATTGGCCCACTCTTTTTTTTTGTTATAAACCTTACCCTTCAAAAAACTGTTCTTGATGGGTTAATGGGTGCTTTGGCAATGACAATTGTTAGTTACCTCTATATCGCTCTTTCTACCTTTGGTATTGGAGAATTTCTTAAAAATAAAAGAGTAAAAAAAATATTTGGGATATTGAGTTCGATCGTTTTAATTATTTTTTGAGGAATTATTATTAAGGGAGCAATAAGTAGTGGAATTTCCGAAACAGTAGTACATACAACAAGCCTATTTTCAAGTTTTGTATCTGTTTTCTTACTCGCAATTTCTAATCCATTATCAATTGTTTTCTTCTCTGGCTTGTTTTCAGCAAAAGCAGTAGAATATAATTATACAAAAGGGGAATTATATTCTTTTGGATTCGGAGTAGGACTATCTACCCTTATATTTACCAGTGGAGCTGTCTTGATATTTTCATTACTTAAAGGAACAATACCTACAATAGTTATGCAAGTATTAAATGTAATTGTGGGAACACTAATAATCCGATATGGAATAATAAGATTAGTAAAACTTTTAAAAGAGAATAAGTTGGCTCGCAAAACCAATAAATAACAACAAATATAATACATTTAAAATATATTGACTATCCACAGTAGCTATCCAAGTTCACCCTTGTAGATTTTTTTTACAAAAAAACTCAGCAGTTTTCACTACTGAGGTATATTTTTAATCCATAATTCGAAATCCGTAATAGAGTAATCTCTTAATTATATAGTAGTCAATACATAGATTCAAAGTCCAAGCATAAGTATTCATACAATGAGGTGAATCAGTTTAGTCTTTTCATGTTTGATTTTAGCAATTTTATCTACACTTGCATATCAGAATGCTACCATAGCAGCTATAGCAACCATCGGTAAGACAAAGATTAAGTTATACACTATCAAATAAATATATCATCGAAGATTGAGATTTTTGCTTTGAGAACTCATAAATCACAAGATAGTGAAATAGGGACCAGAAGAACACGGAAGAAGAAATAAGCTAACTAATACTCCGACAAAAAAAGCTCACCACGGAGAAGATACATTTTCAATCAATGCCATCATTTTTGGTCTTCGACTAAACGGTACTTCCATCACAAACCATTTTCCATATCGGAAATAATCTTTGAGATTAGCAAGTCAGACAACGATTCATAGTATTCCTACAACGAGTTTGAGAATATATGTATTATTAGCAGTTGCAAGAGCCGAGAATAAACCGACACCCATAGCAAGATAGGTAAGGAAAACGGCTAAGGAAAAAAGTCCTCACGCAAATAAAGTTTTTCTTCTACTCTTATGTCTCGTAAGTATGGTGGAAAGCAAAAGTAACATTACTGCAAATGCACATGGATTGATACTATCAGAGATAGCAGCAGGAAGCATAATTCAGAAGAATGCTAATCTTTCTTTCAGACTCTTTTCTACTGGTTGTACTCCTCCACTCAAAGCCGTATCTTTACATGTAGCAGCAGTGATTTGTGCTAATTTTCCAGAAAAATAGTCTATAATATTTGTATCGCCATTGATATAATTACAATTGATTCCACTATTGATAATCAAAAAAGGAACACCAATTTTATCATAGGTTAATGTATGCTTTTCAAGATAACCATTGAATTCATCCAGATTTTTTTTATTGAAAAAAACTTCTTTCTGAGTCAAATCAAATTGTTGAGTGATTTTATTGTCTTTGATATATTCCTGTACTTTAGCACAGTGAGGACACCCATTACCATAAAATAATATATATTCCTGAGCAGTACTCACACTTATCATTGCTACAAACGCAACAATTATTCCTATCACATATTTCATTACTATCATACAATTATAAGATAAATTTAGTTTTTATATTGGATTGCTTCTAACGTTAACGTTCATTCTGGATCAACACTTACAGACATAAGATTGGCAACATTTGTTTCAAGTAATTCATGATTTACATACACAATTCATTTGGTAAGACTACCAATATCCAATCCAGAAATATAATCTATATTTCCAACTTTTGCAAGTGCCTGTGCTTGTTGAAAGTCCTTGCTAATATATAAAGAAGCTTTCTGTGCTATACGTTGTGCTTGTTGTAAAGCTAGAGTATAATCTCATTTATACACAAGTGTAGTAGAACCATATCCACTAGCATTCATGGCAGTATACGTAGATAAGGCTTTATTAAGTTCCATACCTTTAGGTTCAGTCAATCAAAGTTTTTTGGACCAAAGTGGTAAAGTATATGAAGGCAAAGACTTTTTATCGAATACCTTCTGTATAACAGCAAACGTAGTTTCAATAGTGGTATCAGTTCCATTAGTCAGATCAACATATTTTTGTTGAAGTTGATCAACAAGGACTTGTGCTTGATCCATAGATATTTTTCCAGAACTCATATCTTCAGATACCTGAGTAACAATAGTTTGTAAGGTAGGTAAATCAGCTATCGTATTAACATCAATATTGAGTACATCATTTCTTGTACATCATAAAAAAACCAATGAGAAGACGAGAATCACAAGTAAATATTTTTTCATAAGAAGGAATAAGAAAGTAAAGGGTATACTAGTTTTTAAACATATGTTCGTTTTTCAAGATTAACACTAAGAGAACGAATGTTATCAAAAGATTAAAGAAACTACCACCAAAACTTCCATATGATTTGTATGAATATAAACCTACAGGTATCAAACTGATAAGAAATGAAAGAGCGGAAACAGAAAATCAAAGAATAGCCAATGAAATTACTCGTTTCTTAAATCTAATCATACCAATTCATGTAAACAACGAAAGCAATGAAAATGCAATTGCCAATAATATAGCAATCAATACACGTATTCCTATGCCGAATCCTAGACTAAACATAAATCCAAGTCCACTCAAAGAAATCAAAAAAGAAAAAATACCAACGATTCCGGTAATAAGAGATATTCGTCCTACGATAGTGAAAATTGTTTTAAGATATGGTTGGATTTTATGGTTTACATCATGCACAAAATGATATCCAAGGATATTCTTTACGATTTTATGATTGAGAAATGTAGTAAAGATTCCTTTATTCATAATTTTTT
>JAPLUU010000005.1 GCA_026397515.1 candidate division SR1 bacterium
CTTTCAAATTATCTAACCTACATCGACGGTAATATCAAAAACATAGAAAATCCCGTACTTAAACAGCAAGGTGAAGCATATTATAGATTCCTTCAAAATATCGATATGCAACAATGATTAATCTTCAACAAAGAATTTTATATCATTGTTCCTTATTACGAAAGCGAACAAGACAAGGGACAAATCCAAAGGTCACGATGGGGAAAATTACTCGATGTACTCAACGCCAAAGATAGTGTAGAAAAAGTTGTTACGAGATACAGACAGTTTCTCAAAGGAAGAAATTGATTAGATACAAGAGTACATCTTATTATCGATGGCCTCAATGGTATGGGAATCGGTGCAGAAAAAATACCTACATCAGATATCATAAGTCTTATTTTTCGTTGTTATAATCCATTGCTTCATAGTTCTCAAGCACCACTTATTAAATAAATAGAGAAAATATAATACAATAAAAATCCGCGATTAAGCGGATTTTTTTATGTTTTTTGTTTGATTATTATAGCTTCATATCTAAATCATATTTTTTATCTTCACAATATTTTTTAGCTTTTGCATACAACTCATCACATTTTGCTGTTCGTTCTTGTTTGCCTTCTTTTCTATCAACCTGTTCCTGATACCATACTTTTCTTCTTTCGATTTCATGAAGTGAAGCAATACTAACTATCTCATCACTAGTGATAGCCATACCTGCACAGCTGATTCCCATGTCCGTAGGGGATTGATATTTGACCATGTAATTTTTGTGATTGACAATTTTTTTTGCAATATCCATAACGATTTCAAATGCTTCCATATCTCTATTATAATTTACAGAATCTTGTCCGTATGCCTTTTTATGATATGTATCCATCATATTATAATCACCGATATCTACCGTTGCAGCTTCGTATGCTAAATTCACAGGATGTTCAAGTGCGATATTCCAGATAGGAAATGTTTCATATTTTGCATATCCGGATTTTACATCGATCTGATGATCGAGATAAATCTGTCCGAGACAGGTAGACATTTTTCCGCTACTGGAAGCGGCTCCGGTGACCAATATCAAATTCTTCGTCAATGGAATATGATCATCATTACCAAATCCATCATCACTGAGAATAGTGTCCGTGTTGTGAGGATATCAGGTTATCTTGTATCTTTCCCGTACTCTGTATTGTTTTCTTTGAAAATCTTTTTCAAATTCAAGAATTACATCAAACATATTCCCGACATCAATATTATTGATCACAATATGTGGTTTGATTCAAATATTTTTTTCTATATTTCTAATAAGCTGATAAACATACTCTTTATAATCGATATTCTGATTGCTCAATTGTCTGTTGGATAAGATGTCGTTTGCATTTACACAAAACAAAATTTCAGCCTGACCCTTCAATGATTCAAATATTTTTTTCTTTGATTCTGGATCAAATCCTGGCAAAACTCTTGCTGCATGGGTATCATTCATAAATTTTCCACCAATCTCCAAATATAATCTTCAACCACCAAAATTAGCGATTCTATCGAGAATTTTTTCCTTTTGAAGTCTGATATACTTGTTACCATCAAATCCATGTTTTTTATAGTTGATGATATCAGTTGAATTGATCACGTTCATGTGAAGATACGAGAAGCTAAATGAGACACAACTAAAACCTGATTTTTTATGAGGGTTTTATGATGTCGAATGTATACCTGAAGAATTGAAGGTATAAATATACCTAAGTATATTCGTATTTTCACCTTTTTGCAAATTTTAGCTATGAAAGTACTATATTCCCTTGCGTTTTGATGAATTTATTGTGATAATTGTTTGTTTTTTAGATAAACGATTATAAAAATATTCTTTCATAGAGAGTTTTTTTTTGTTTGTTAAAAAAAGCTACATAGAGATTGTTTCCTATGTAGCCGTAGTATGAAATGTATTAATTATTTCTATTAAAATTGAACTTTTGGTGCTTGTTTTTCTGACTCAGTTATAGTAAAATATGATGTTTCATTTTTGTATCCAAACACACCAGCAACAATATTATTAGGAAAGGTCATAACAGCATTATTATATTCTTTGATGGTTGCATTATAATATCTTCTAGAACCTGCAATTTGGTTTTCTATATCACTAAGTTCGGTTTGTAATTGAAGAAAATTAGTATTTGCTTTGAGCTCAGGATAGTTTTCAGAAGTAGCAAATAATGTTTTAAGCGCACCTGTTAAACTAGCATCAGCCTTTGCTTTTTCATCTAGAGCTGTTGCACTCATCCATTGTGTTCTTGCTTTAGTAAGCTCTTCGAGTGTTGATTTTTCATGACCCGTATATCACTTTACCGTGTTTACCAAATTATCAACGAGATCGACTCTCATTTTCATTTGTACATCCATATCTGAAAAAGCATTTGCGATAGCATTTTTCAATGAAATAATTTTGTTATACATTACTACAAAGATTGCGATGATTATAATAACAATAGCAATGATGATATAGGTTGTATTCATAGTTGTCAAAAGAAAAAAATAAAAGAATTATTATAGAGTAATATATGATTTTTTATGGTGCTTGCAATGGTAATTATCGACTACCTCATCAACCTCAACCACCACCTCATCATGATGAACCACCACCTCAGAATCCACTTCTTCAACTGCTAGGTGCTATACTATTTGTCTGGATTGCACTACTCATTACCATAAAAGATGCTACATTAATTCCTCTTCCATTTCCACTAACATATCGGTTTTTTGATGATGTTTGTAAGAGGTCTTCGATACGGGTCAATAATTTAGTTTCTAAGCCAAATACTACTGCCCATGGTAACAATTTATTGATATATTCTGGATCATTTTTGAGTTCGCTTTCAATAACTGGTCTTTCTACTTTTTCTAGGAATTCTTTATATCCACGCATTTGGTCAAAAAGAATTTCTCATGCTGGAGTAAGCGTATTGCTCAGTCATAAAAATCAACCTGATTGTGTCAAATTGCTTTTGTTAAATTTATCTTGTATGGTTGTAAAAATTGTAGTAACCTTTTTATAAGTTGTAGAATCTATCTCTATCGTGTCCAAATTTTTGTCATAAACACCAAAGAAACTTTGAAATAAAACATCTTCAAATGCTGTTGTTCATATTGGTTTTGTTCCTGTTTCTATAAATTTATATTTGTTTGTTTTGATAAGTCCAAAGAGATATTTACCACTATAATTTTCTATCTTAATCCATCATCTAGTAGCTCGATAGTAGATCAAAGCAGAAAATATTTTTGGTTCTTCCGCCATATATCGAAACCAAAAAGCTTCTGGTACTTCAATATTTTTTGGTGGAGTATAATAAATAGTTACCGCTTTTTTACTTGATCGATATCATTTTTTTTTGTTTGATGCAATTTTCAATATCTTTTTTATTATAGATACAAAAACTACAAAAAATAATACGGGAAAAAGAAAAATTATTTTATCAAAAATTGGGCTACTATTTTGTTGGATTTGTTGATCTAATATTTCGTAGTTTGCAGGTAAAGTGAAATATTCCGATCAAAAATTTAGTCCTATAGTCAATCCTTCATTAGGATTCAGAATTATATTTTTGAGTGATCATGCAATGGTTGTATATGATGTCTGTTTCATAGATAGACCGTCGGTATTCTTTGCTCAATTAGGTCCATAGAGTGCAAAGAGTTCTCCTGATAAAAATTTGTGAGCTTGGGGAAATGTGATAGAAAAAGTGATATTTTTAATGCTTGTATTTCGCTGATTCCCAATAATATTTCGATAGAGTTCTTGATGGCTTCATCAAGTTGTTTGAAAACTGGTAATAGGATTTTGTACATCATATGAGATAATATACGTATGTTCACCGAATATTGTTTTGTCCGCAGATCCTAATTTGAGCGAATAATTACCATTTTCAATGGTGTTTGCTGCTATAGGATCATTACTAGCAGTCAAGTTTTCTATCAGAAAATTACGTTCATTAGCGTATATCGGTATCTCTCTATAGATTCCATGTCTCGCTTCAGAAAAATTTGCGGTAATATTTTCTACGACATGCATAGATCCATTGGTATTGAGATTTATATCAACAGCATATCTACTTATCGTATAGCCACCTTCGTCCGCTGAAGCAAATCATAGACCAATCATGAGTACTACTAAAAAAAGAAGTAACTTTTTCATCCTTATTTTTGAAAAATAAAACAATTACATATATACTATATCAGTATAGTAACTATTTTTTTCATTTTATCAATAATGGTACGCACTTTCTTTATTTCACTAGTTTTCCATCTTCTAACCTGATTACATCATCAGCAAACTTCAAAATATTTTTATCATGCTCAATCATCAGGATAGTATCTCATTTATTCAAAAATTCTTTGATTACTTTCAATAATTTTACGATATCTTCCGAATGAAGTCCAACCGTAGGTTCATCCAAGAAGTACATCGTATGTCCTTTATACGATTTCAACAAATGTTTTACTAATTTCAATCTCTGACTTTCTCCACCGGAAAGCATATGGGCTGGTTGTCCCATCCTCAAATATCCGAGTCATATATCCACCATCAGTTGTAAATCTTCACGGATATGATCGATTTCGGAAAAGAATTCTAAAGCATCGTCGATATACATTCCTAATACCTCGGAGATAGTCTTTCCTCTTCGTTTGATTGCCAAGATTTCTGTCTTATATCTTTTCCCCTGACAGAGTTCACATGGTATGTACGTATCAGGAAGAAATTGTAATTCCACTTTTTTATATCCATAGCCATCACAGGCAGGACACGCTCATTTATTGGAATTAAAACTGAAATAGCTGGCATTGAAACCGAGATATTTACTATCAGTTGTTCCTGCATACAACTGTCTGATATGGTCAAACGTACCGATAAATGTAGAAGGACATGATCTTGGAGTTTTTCCGATACTTGTCTGATCTACATAAATAGTATTTTTGATTTCTTCGTGGCCGATGATAGTTTCTACAGCCAAGTCCTTATGAAATTCTTGGAGTGCTAAACTTTCATAGTGTTCATATTTTTCTTTGTTCATCACCGGAGCAGCAAGGATATCTTGTCGATTCCATCATTGTTTCAAAAGTTCCAATCTTATAAAACTTTGGATAAATTTTTGTTTTTCATTCAAAAATTTAAATAGCGTGGTATACATGAGCGTCGTTTTTCCAGCACCAGAAGGTCAAGTTATGATAGTAAATGTTCCGAGTCTGATATTCACATCAACATCCTTAAGATTATGTTTCGATGCTTTTTTTATCTTCACCACATTGTTGCTTGGTTTATGTTCAAAATCAATAGATACTTTTTTCTTGCCGAGAATATACTGCGCAGTCAAGGTATCAGATTTTAAAAAGTCATCATAGGTACCGTTAAACATCAGGTTACCACCAAAGTCTCCAGCACCTGGTCAAATCTCAACCACCCAATCAGATTCCTTGATAAATTCTTCGTTATGTTCCACAACGATAATAGTATTTCCCATTTCTCTCAATTTTTTAATCGCCACAATCGCTCTTTTTATCTCTCTATCATCGAGTCCAATCGTCGGTTCATCGAGTACATAGATGATTCCTGTCAATTTATTTCCCAACTGTTTAGCGAGTCTTAGTCTCTGAATTTCTCATCATGATAGGGTATCTATTCCTCTATGAAGACTCAGATATCCAAGTCATAATTCCTGAATAGTTTTTGCTCTATCATTGAGTGGATTGATAATTCTTTGTATCAATGTCTGATCTTTACTCGCATGATCTTTATACAAATCTACGAAGCTAATCATATCATTGAGCGGCATTCTTTGGAGGTCGGCTATATTATATTTACCTGATTGAATTTTTTCTTTTGCTTTACTTGTGAACGTCAAAAACACATTCAGACTTTCTTTCTTAAGTTTTGTTCCTCCACATTCATTACAATCTTTCATATCGAGCATCGCTTGAAAATCTACGGTCAAAAGACCCTTTGCATATTGGTCTTTGATAATTTCTTCGATACCTTTATAGGTCATACTGATAAATTTACCACCATAATTTACTCTCAATAATTCCTCATCACCAAAGAGTACGACATGTTGAAATCGTTCGGGTAAATCTTTCCAAAGTTTGTCAGGATCGATGCTATATTTTTGTGCTAACTTCAAAAGCAATGACTGTCCAAGATTAGAATCTCTTCGTGGTAAAATAGCTTTCATATACGGACTGATAGGATCCAACATTTTATCGAAATCTATCTGCAAGATTTCACCGATACCATGACACGTTGAACATGCTCATTCCTGTCTGTTTGGTGAAAAATGCTGAGGGGTAAATTCAGGATAGGTAATATTACAATCCGGACAATACATCTTATCCGTGAACCATTGGATTTCATTTTTCGCTTTAGCTTTTTTACTTCAGGTTTCGGTGATATAGATTCCAAACTTTTTAAACTCTGCTAATATTTTGATAATATCTTCTTTCAATCTTCATAATTTTTCTGCTTCTACCGTGACACGATCATAAATCCCGTAGGTAGTGATAGGAAAATATTCAGCAGGTACATTCGGCGTCTCGAGGTAGAAATATTCAATAGGTTCCAGAGTATCTTTTTTCTTTATCTTCGCTCAGTTTTCATCTTTTACTGTCGTATCAGCGACGAGCAAATAACGGGTAAATCCTTTTCATTTTTCTACTTTATTCCTATTTTTTTTGACAAAATCTGTGAGGTCTTCTTTCTTTTCAAAGCGACCAGATTCTTGCAAAAGATATATTTTCTGACCCATGTAACTGGTTTGAATCTCAGTCATTACCTGCTCGATGGTCTGTGGTTTGATCTCCTTTCCACAACTATAACAATAACTATCACCGAGTTTTGCATACAACAATCTCAAGTAATCATCAATCTCTGTAAGCGTTCCTACCGAGCTTCTTGAGTTACCCGCTTTCTTATTCTGTTCAATCGCAATCGCAGGGGAGAGTCCGCTACAATGATCGATTTCTGGTCTTTCTCATAAATTGAAAAATTGTCTCAAATAACTCGAAAGTGATTCGATATATCTATATTGTCCTTCTTTATAAATAGTGTCGAAGGCGAGAGAAGACTTACCAGAACCAGAAACTCAGGTGATCGTAATCAGCTTATTTTTAGGAATTTCGATATCGATATTTCTGAGATTGTGAGTTTTAATTCACTGGAAAGTAATCTTGTTCTCCAGACTTCCAAGATTTGCAATCATATGTTTTTCTACAGATTTTTTTGCCATACTACTAATTATTTAATCAAGGTAAAGTAGTTCATGTTTCTCAAATTATAATATTTTGAACAGGTTTTTGCTGTAACGCAGTATCTATTTTTTCTAATAAGGACTTTCTAAGTTGTTCTAATATATCTTGTCTTGCTTTTAAACCGTTTAGGATATTCATACGAGGAACGAACTCGTCTACAAGTTTCAATCCCAAAGGATTTTTTATTCCTGTGATATCTAGATAAGGATAGACGAATGTTTTATATAAGTTGGAGAGATAGCTATCAGATGGCTGATTTTCATATATATATGGAGTATTTTCTATGAGATGATATATATAATCATCGAATAGTTTTTTAGTCTCACCCTTATTCATAAAGAAAGATGCCGGTGATTCTTGTAAGGTATTAATCTCTAATATGTGTTCATATAGCATACTGTTTTTAAATATATCTTGGCCATCGACAGGTTCCTGTAAAAGCTGTTTGAAATCGAGGAGATTCTGTTGTGGTATATCGTATTTTTCAAGTATCAATCAAAGCGTTTCCATATAATCAGTGAGGTAGGCATATCATAAAAGTGTATTAATCAATCCTCATCATCCTTTATATAAAGCACTTCCAAATGAATATTGTAAAATAATATATTGAGAACATCTATCATAGTCTTGTTTGTGACAATAATAAAGTCCCCAAATACCAATTATATTTCTTTCGTAATTATTAATCAATATATCGTCTATTCAAGATAAGATAGCGTTTTTTGGATATTGAAATTGATGTGTATAAAGTATTCATGATAACCCATCTATAAAGGTATCTACCTTCTCCTGCCCAATCGCTTGTATGCTATGATCTACAGCATTAACGAAAGAATCTATTTTGTCCTGATATGCTTGTCATGTAATATATGAAGTGAGAACTCCGCTTGTATTATGAACTCATAAATCTTGTATACTCATAAATTGATTGCCTGAAATATTTTGGAAAAATCCAGAGATCGTAGAATCTTTTTCGATGAAATTTTTTGTCAGAAGAAATCAATTGTCCTGTGGTGTTAAGATTGTATCATATCATGAAAGTTCGAAATAGCCTTCCGGTATATCTTTGAGTATATTACTTTGATTATATATGATAAAATAGTAAAGAAACAATATACCTATGAATGACAAAAACACTACAAAAAATAATCTTTTGATTGGTTTCCTTGAGATTATTTTTGGATTATTCTCTATCTGATCTGATTCTTTGATTTTTGTTTTCCTATGTATGATAAAGATAAAAATCAATGAGATAATAATACAAACCACAGTTACAAGAATAGCCATCTTTTGAAGATCAGGAAAATATGATCTATAATATCCTATGATATCATTTCCAAGAGTGTGTGCATATTTTATGACAAACAGAAAGAACCATTGAAAGAATATTACCAATAAACTTCACAAAAAGCTTACAAAAGCTAATAATCGTAATAATTTAGGAATTTTTTTGTATTTTTTTTCCATTGTTGTAAACAAAATATTAAAATTTTTGTAGGGGCGGATACTATCCGCCTAGGCGATTGATAATCGCCCTTACAAAAAATATTATCTGACATCTGATCTTTGTTTGATTTTTTCCATCTTGTTTTTAAGTGCTGATTCAATGTCTACATTCATAAGTTTAGCCAAACGAATGGTTACAAGAATCACATCAGCAAATTCGTCTGTAAGTGATTCAGGGGAATATCTAGCTAACTTTTCTTGTCTCACAAATCCCGTATGTCATAGAATCTCAGAACTTAGTTCTCATACTTCTTCACTAAGTTTCATTGCTTGTGCAAAAATTCTTTTAGTGATATCTTCGTCACGATGAAATGTTCATTTGCCTAGATCAGTCAATGTCCAATCAGCAAATTCCAATAGTTCTTTCATTTCCATGGAGTGAAATTAATAATGTAAAATTATTCTCCTATATACATAAATCTTTCGACTTCTTTTCCACCTGTCCCGTCTTTAGCGGGATCTACGATAACTTTTTCTTCAAATACTGTTTTAGGTCTCACTCGAAGTGTCATTTCTCATTGTCATTTTACTGCATCATAGTGTTTGTAGACAATTGTATCTTCAAGTGTTTCGCTATGTTTTGCTATTCCGATGACTTCACAGATTGATCATTTATAATGTTTATATATTCCGAGTTTCATGGTTTAAAATTTCAATATGTAAATGTTTTTTTATTTGTCTCCCTTTTTAAAAGGGAGAGGTATTCGCATTTCGCGGATGAGGGATTTCGTGTCACACGACTTAAATCCTCCTGTGCTTCCGCACCACCCCTCCTTTAGAAAAGGAGGACAAAAAAATTGTTTAATAGGTATTCTTGAGTTCCCAGTCTAACACTTTCAAAAATTTAGGTACCAATCAATATCTCAATGCTCCCGTAAAGTCAGGTCCATACCCATCAAATACATAATGTGGATTATTTGGTGTAGCAACATATCAGCTTGCATCAGTTCCGGTAATCGTTCCGCCATTATATAATGCTGCATGGTTTACAAGTCATGTCCATGTAAATCAGGTGTACGTCAATTTGATTCAGAGTTTGGTTTTATATTGTGTGTGTTTTGCTTTTGAAAAGTCGATGAAGTCTTGGATGGCTTTCAAAAAGGTAGCTTCCGTAATCTGTCCGGTTCCATAATCTTTACTGATGATTTGGAAAGGACCATCACCATTGACTGGCATATAATAGCCACAATTTACCTCTCTATATCGCGTCGCAATCGTTAACGCTGTAGGGAAATTATTTGCAAAACTGATAGTATCCATCGTGTTATACCAACCGGTGCAGGTATCAGTTGTTGTGATATTTTGGCTGAAACCACTGATATATTGATCGACAAAATCTTGTTTAGTTGTTTTGGAAAGTATCTTCACTTTCGCTTTTTCCGTATTCATCTCTGTGATTAGATAGAGTCATAATTCGTTCATATAATAATTCACCTGTTCGTGGTTAGCAAACTGTTCTTGGAGTGTTTTCATCTGTGCGTAAAAATCTCGTTTACCTTTCATATCACCCGTAGTAATGGTATCGAGCTGCGTTTTTAAAAGTCTGACCTGAACAAGATCTTGGCTTGTTGGTGTATACGCAAAAACGCTTCATAACAAAAGCGTACCTAGTATAAGGGTAAAAATTTTTTTCATCATAATGTGTACATGTAAAAAAGACAGATGTCCGTCAAAGCGGAAGTCCATTTTTCAATATAACATTCTCTAAAAGTGTTGCAAGGAGAAAAATAGTATTTATGTATAATAGAGTGGTGATTTATTTCTGTGTGCTAGGATAGAAGGTCATAGCTGCAAGTTCAGCATAGTTGGTAGGTAGTGTTTTCTTTTTTGTAGATGTTGATCAGTTCATAGCATTGTAGAATGCCCTAATGTTACCAGTTTCTTTAAAATATACTTTCCATTCATCTTCTGTAGGAGTGGTTCCTGCCATATCCAGTTGTGTAAATCAATCTGGTGTCCTAGATTTTAATACGTATGCGAGTGCTTTACTTCGTCTAGCATCATTCAGTGATACTCATCCACTTCTTTCTTTTGCCAACTTGTTCGATTCGGCAAAGAAAGACGCACCTTTATCATTCGTGGTAGCTAATTTTTCCAATCATATATAATCATCATCACCCCAACTTTCCTGTTCTCAGAAAAAATTAGTACCTATATAATTATCAATTGCTTCTTGATTAGTTTTAAATCCTCATGTTTTGGCATTATATTTACCAAATTCACCCCCTGCATTCACACCAAATCAACCATATACTTTAGCTTTATTTTTTGTCATCAGTGATTTAGCCCCTGTATATCATATTCCTCACGGGAAGACAGGCATAGTTTTAGCAGCATCTTCTGCGGTTTTGATGAGTTTTTCCATAGTTTCTCCAATCGTTCATCCTCCCAGAGTGAGAGAAAGTTTGATAAATTGTCGCATAAGGAAGAGACACAATAACATCATAATAAGATTGCTGAAGAAGTTCTGTACTTCTCCTTTAGCATTTGTTCCAATCACGTCGGCACCCAAGATATCTTTTTGACTGACGGACATACTAGTTATTCATGCGACATCGAGTACAGACGTATCAGCTCAACTTTTGGTCAATGAGACTCCATTGAGATTATTTTCTCGGGTAGCTCACGATCATGTGATACTCGTCTGTATACTTACGATAACTATCAGCATCAATGACATACCAGCTACAAAGATAACCGGTTTAAAAACTGCACTGATGAGATTGGTGGTACTAAATATTTTTGCAAGTCATCACGATCATTCTCCCATTTTTTTGTTGAATACTTTTATCAAAATCAGAAATGGTGATCAGATGATAAAGATTCGGAGAAGTCCTACTCTCATGATATTAGCTATCAGCATCAAGAGCAATCCGACCGTAAACAATAGTAAGAAAAATAATCTCAGAGCAAAAGCTAAAGTAAGGGGAACAACCTCTTTTGATGTGTCTCATAGCGTCAGATAATTTTGGAAACCAAATACTGCCATACCAAGATAAATAAACGGTCAACTGACAGAGCTTTGGTTGGGTAAAATATTTTCTAGGGTAGGAGAGAGTAATGGGCTAGTTTCAGGTATTGTCTTAAACATATTTTCAAATCCAGTTCCTTGATAATTGAGATCCATAATACCTCTATTCTTTTTTATATTGATCAGACTATTATCAATATTGGTTTTTAGTGTGGCATTATTGCTGAGAAAAGACATAGGAAAAGCACCAATACCAGCTGTCGCGATAGTAGATATATCTATGACCGCTCACATGAGAAACCGACTTGCTTGGATAAGTATTCCTGCTACCAAGGTATTGGTAATCACTTTTTTTACATCCAAAGCTTCTTTGCCGACAAGTCACTTAATGATAGAAACCAGCACAAGTCCTGCCAACGCAAAGTTAGCAAAATTTTTCATAATATTTCGGATTTTCCAGAGATAGATATCCATATGGATAAATGCACCGTAGACAAAATCATTTGTCATAAGTTTTCCCGCGAGGATAGAAAGGATAATCCATCATCGTGAACAGAGAGCAAGAAGTGTTTGTAAAAATTCTTTGGTATTTTTAAGTGTTACATCTTCTGCTGCGCTTTGTGCATAGGTAGGAAGGATAAAGAAAAATCAAATAATACAAATCAGACCAACGATTTTGATCGTAGTCCCCCGATCTGCTTTAGAAAATTTAAACTTCTTCCCCCGAGAAGTCGTTGTTGAAGTTCAAGTATCTAAAGTCGTCGGCATAAGTTCGACATCATGAAAACCCTCAGAAGGATTCGCCTTTTCCTTGTGTCTCTCTATAGGACTGTGTAAGATATTGAAGATTTTCTTTATACTCATAGAATGTAGATAGGGTAAAAGTTATTTAATAGTTGTTGCTGGAGTTGTTGCTGCTACTGGATCTGTAGATGTATAAACACCACTATTATTAGTTATGGTAATTTGTTTTCATACTCATACAGGAACTACACATGTCTTTTGTGTAGGGTTTAGTTTGAAGTAAGAATTCAAGAGCTCTTTGTTGGCAGCAGTATCTAATACTACTTGTACCTGTGCTGCTGTTGTCATATCATCAGTTATGCCTTTTTTGAGCGCAGCATCTAAAGCTGTCTTAGCGGCTGTTGCAGCAATTTTTGCCGTAGCTGTTGTATACCATGCTGTTCCTAATTTATTTCATGATGCATCATCTACTGCTATTGCAAGCGCTTTAGTTTTTTCGTCATCAAGTTTTAATCCAGCTATTGTAGCTGCGATGTTGTCTGTACTACCACTAATTACTGTACCGACATCGTCTGCTTTTACTCATGCATTGGTCAATCACGCGATTATGCTAGCTTTATTTGAGTCAGCTGTAATAAGTGTTCATGCTAAGGTTGAATCTATCGTTGTAGGTGGAGTCTTTTCTTCTCCAAATCACATATAATCACTTACTATCTTATTTTGTTCAGTATCTTGATTGTTTTTCCATTTATCTGGAATATTACCAATACCTTTTTGTAGATTACTGATACCAACCCCTCATCATCATCATGGTAACTGTATGATAGGCATAGTTTTGAAAACATTTTCTCCAAAATCTTGTACTTTTTTACCAACTCATTCTCGGAGTGCATTAGCTTTGAGTGCGGCGAAAAAAATCATTCGCATAAGTCCTATGGCAAAGAAGTTTATCATAAGCCAAGAAAATCGATCCATAGCTCATCACCAAGAAAGTTTAGAAAACTCTAAAGAAGCAATGGAGTCGAAAACGATACCATCGTTTCAAGGAGTAACTTCATTAGCAGGGAGTTTCTGTACGCCCAGTGTTTGGTGGATAGCCGCAGTACTATCACTCGAAGTAAATCCATTGACTAGCGCTGTCATAAAAATTAGTGAAATACTGAGGGCTGCTACGGTCACTACGGGAGCGAAGATAATTCATATAACACCGGGTACACTCAGATACTCATCTAATCATTTTATTTTTACAAAGTCTTTGAAGCTTGCTTTGAGGATGATAAATGGCGAAGCAACGATATACAGCCGAAGGACTCATACCCTTGCAATAAGTACCAAAGCCAATGCTATAAGTGGGAAAAATAGCGCTATGGCGACCAGTGATTTGATGATAAAGACACCGGAAGTTCCTGCAGCTGATGTAATATTAGTATCTGTAAGTTGTGCAAAATTAAGTAATGAAGAATAGATGGTAACTAGTGGTCAGACAAATCATTTAGATTTTTGGATAACGGTAGCTATACTCAAAGTTTCCGATCCACCAAAGATAGCATTACCTGTACTGAAGCCAGCACTTCATGATTCAAGATAGACAAGTTTCCCCGTCACACAACCCAAATTTTGCCGTCATGTTACATTCGTCAAAGCATTCATAGCTTTTTTATATTCTGCAGGAGAACTGGTAGTATATCATGTTGATCAAGCAGGTTCATGTAAACAACTACTCAAGTTGGTAATAAAATCTTCTTCTGGCCATGTCACCAACTGATTTCCATAGAGTGTACAGACTTCCAAGCCAGCGTATGCACCACTAATCGCTGCAAGCTTTGCTGAATTTTTATAGTCTGTATCACCATATTCCCTTCAGATGATGTATGAGCGAGCTACCTTACAAGGTGATATTTTTAATATTTGATCTTTGTTTTTTAAGGTATTCCATATTTGGAACTCTTGTCCTCCTGCATTAGTAATATCAAATTTGTTGAGATCCAATTTACTATTTACGGGGAGAATTTTTTGATCACCGATGGTGGTATTTTTTAAAACACTGAGCGGAAGTCATCCAACAGCATAGGTTGCTATAGTAGAGATATCGATCGTCGCAGCCATAAGAAACCGACTCGCTTGGATAAGTACTCCAGCGATCAATGTCGTCTTTATAATACCGAGAGGTGATTTTTCATCTTTTGCTGATCATGCTCAACTATTGGAAAATATACTTTTTATAATGGCAAAAAGCACCATAAATCACAGCGTGAAGTTGGCAAAGTTTTTCATCATATTTCGAAACTGCCAGAGCGGTGCATCGAGATGAAAGACCGAAGCGTAGACGAGGGTATTGTCCAACGCAAGTCCTGCAATGACCAAGAGCGGCCAGAGGAGGAGATATATTAATTTAAGGACCATATTGAGCGTCTGCCATATACTTGTGGTACTCGTAGTTCAAGCAATTCAAGAATCTGTACCATTTCCTGTAACAGTTGGATCAGCAGCATGAACTTGTGTACCTACACTTACGGTAATAGCTCAGTCTGTCCCAACATATCCATTCAAAAAAACTCATGATAATAACATAACAAGAACGAATCAAAGTATTTTTTTGATAAGACTGGATTTCAATAATCTCATAGTGTATACTTTCAAAGTATAAATGGTAAATTTCAAACGGGTACTATATATGTCTTACAGTAAAGTATATCCCCAAATACCTCAAAGACCAAATAAACGGACACTTTACCCATTAGTTACCTTGCAAAAACCTGAAAATTATATATAACATGTCATCAGCTCGCGTAGCGAGCGTAATAAACTAATTTCATTAGCGTAATGAGCCTACGGCGTAATCTATTTTAATTATAATTCATTACGAACGAAGTTCATATTACGTGCAAAGCACAAATTACCATTTATTCCGTTTATGTTATTTTTATGTTATTTCTTAATATCTCTAGTGATTACGTTCATCTCCTTGATGATCAAGATGAACATTTTCTTCCGCGTAATGGTATAGAAGATACGTTTGGACCGATGCTTTTGGAATATACCAAAACACATCCGGTAGAGACTATTTTTCTGCTCAACGGACCAGGCGGTTTCACCAATCTAAGAGTGGGGACATTGACACTCAATACCTTAAATACCTTACTCGAACACGATACCGGAACATTCATTCCTATCGCATCTATCACCAAAATGGATCTGTATTCCTACGCACATCACCAAGGTCGGCTACCAAGATATGGAATTATCTATATCGGACAAAAACATAATGTCTGGCTCTGTGATTTTCAAGAACATACCCACAAACAAATATCCTTGGACGAAGTGAATTATTCTGATGACCTATTCACCGATAGTGTTCACGATCCGTATTGGCCCAACAATGAACATATGATCTCTTTTTCTATGAACAACAATACCTTATATCTCCACTATCAATGAAACTCCCATGAACTCCCTATAAAAAATCTTCATCTTCCTTTGCTCATGACCGTTCAGCCAGAATATATGATCCAACCCACTTTAAACTAAAAATGCTAAGTGCTAAATGTTAAGTGTTAAATAAAAAAATCCTTCACTTAGAACTCAAAACTTAACACTTAAAATTAAAATTTTAATTATTTAAAATTTAATAATGCAGACAAATTATCGCAAGCAAAAAAGTATCCTTGGTATCGATCGAGGGACAAAATACATCTGATTAGCATACGCACTTCAGTGAAGTAGTGTTGTTTTTCCGATTGGATATATTCTCAATGATAAAATGATGTATTTCAATATCGCAGGTATTATAGAAAAACACAATGTCGGCAAAATCATGCTCGGGCGACCAGATAAACAAAAAGACATCCAAGCAAAAATTCAAGCATTTATGAAAAGTCTCGGATATATTATCGAAAACAGAGAGATAGAAATCCAGCTTGTTAACGAGGATTATACCAGTGTACAATCAGGAGATATTATATCAACTACTGCCAACGATATGTGACTCAAAGCAGATTTCAAAAAAAATGCCGCTGAAGATACCATAAGTGCAATGGTTATTCTCGAGAGAGGATTGAAAGATGAACCAGAAAATAAAGAAGAAAAAGTAGAAGTTACAACAGAATAAATTTAGATTATTTATGTGAAATATGAATAAATCATGTATCTTTGATCGGTCATGAACGCTAAATGATAATTTTCATCGTTTTTGTCAAACCTGTGATTTGATTTTTAAAGAGTTTAATAAAGAACCGATTTCTCAGGAAGAAATTAGGATGACTTTTACTCTGCCATATATGAAATTTTGGAATACCCATTTGCCAGATTTGTCCAAGGAAAAACAAGATGAATTATATAAAAAATTTATTCATCAGGTCGGTGAAGCAGAGGTATATAAAGGTGTTTTTGATATGATGATATGGTTGTATGAGAGAGAGCGAAAATTGTTTGTAGTAAGCTCTGATAATTTTTCTACATTACTCCCCGAGATAGAAAAAGCATGATTATCTTCAATATTTACCAAGATTATTTGAGAGGTTCATGAAAAAAAAGACAGTATTATCTCTTTGATCAAAGAATTTAATCTAGATGTAAAAAACACATTTTATGTCGGAGATACTTCCGGAGATATAGAAGCTTGAAAATCTGCCTGAGTCAAAACTATATGAATATGACGGTGATATCAGCATAAAGATATATTATCTACCTCATCACCTGATTTTCTAATAGACGATATCGTAGAAATAAAAAATATAATCTAATCCACTTGTAATAATTCAATCTCATAATTTGTATGGAGTAATTTTTTTCAATAAAAAAAGAGCATAGAATACTATGCTCACGTATATTTTTTATTCTTTTAAAGTGATACTAATACTTCCAAAAAGATTTCAAAATTGATTTCAAACCATCTTGTGGTATTTTCTCCCTTGTTGAACTTATTAGTAGTGAACTTAATCCCGGCTTTTTGTTTGATAAGTTCCACAAGCTTTTTTTTGTGTCTTATACAGAGCCTAAATCCACCCTTAAAAGTTTCTGGGTTATAAAATTTATATCTTATATCAAGAATATCATTGAACTTTTTGTAGTTGTCTGCTGATTGAAAATCAACTTCAAAAACATAATCTGTTCTGTCATTTTTAAATATTTGTGAGCAAGGAGCGCAGTAATGTCCACCTCTTCCTCCTGGTTGTATTTCCAGTTCTATTTTTATTTTTACGTTACCCATATGTTTGATATTTGTTTTTCTCATAATAGTGTGATTAGTTCTTTATATATTTTTATTGAAAAAAGTCAATGATTAATTTTAATCTATTTGTAATAATTCAATTTCATCGCCTCCATTTTTAATGGAAATATTTTTTTGTAAGAAAAATGTATTATAGTTTTGTCACTGATCAAGATTGATAGGAAGCTGAAACAAGAAGAGGATATGGTGAGTTCTCAGGTAGTGAAGCAACTTTGTAGTTTCTTCATCCATAGCGAGAAAGTCCGAAAAGATTACTATTGCTCTTCTTTGTTTTGTTTCTATTGTGGTGTTCAAAAATGTATTCAATAATGATGTATACAATTTTTTCGTTGTTTTTACTTTTACTAAAATGTCGTGTAAAATAGTTCTTATTTCATCCGTGTTTTTCTTCATTACTTTTTCGACTAATTTTGTAGCTCAAAAAAGTCTCGATTCGGGAGAAAAAAAGGTGATATGTATTTGTTGTTTCTGACAATAGGAAATAATATCTTCTGCATACGCGAGAACTTGCTCTTCATTTGGTATATTACCACCTCTTCGGTTGTAATTGATATCCAAAAACATATCCAAACTGAGTGATTTTTCTTGCTGGAAAATATTCGTATACAGTTCCTGATATTTTGCTGATAATTTTCGATTGATTTGTGATGCACTATCGCCGGCAGAATATTTTCTCATATCAACTTTTTCACTTCACGATCATTTCATGATATGTTGAAAAACACCAAATCGTTTGCCGACAATCGGTTTTGTGAGTTTGATGCTAAACTTTTTTTTCATGAACAGTATTTAGATTCCTAAATTTTTTTTAATTTCTTCTTTGTCGCTCCATTTTCTTTTTCCGAAATTCGTCAATTGTACGGTCTCATGACCTTTACCCGCAAACATAACTACGTCACCTTCTCTCGCTATTTCACAAGCAAATTTGATCGCTAATGTTCTTTCTGGTATAGTGAAAAGATTTTTTCCTTGAGTTTTATTTTTTATATTCATGGTGAGTTGTTCGATAATCTCGAGTCTATTTTCGATATCGGGATCATCGTCGGTTGCAATCAAAATATCACTGTATTGGTCTGCTATTTCTCCCATAATTGGTCTCTTCGCTTTGTCTCTATTTCCTGTAGCTCAGAAGACGGTGATTAGTCTACCATTTCATTTTATTTTGTTGAGATAATCCAAAGTTTTTTCTAGTGCATCCGGTGTATGAGCAAAATCTACAAAGTAACGTATTCAGTTTTTTTCTATCTGTTCCATGCGTCCCGTGACAGTTTCAAACTGTGCTATCGTTGCTAGTACTTGTTCTATATTCACACCGATTTGTAATACCACACTGAGTGCAGCTAAGATATTATAGACATTAAATTCACCGACCAATTTAGTTTTTACATCATATGACTTTCCTAGATAGGTGAATGAAAAGGTAGTTCCTGAAGGTGATATTTGGACATTATCTGCTTTCAAACTTGATGATGCGATGATACTATAACTGAGTTTTTTATCAAACGGCATATCTTCAAATCGTTGTCTTCCTATCTTATCGTCAGCAGGAAATGCTGCATATTTATTCTGCTTTTTATTGGTCAGTACATATTTAAAGAGCTTTTCTTTTGCTTTGGCATAACGTTCAAACGTTCCATGAAAATCCAAGTGATCATGGGTGATATTCGTCAGTACGGCAAAATCAAATTCTACGCCTTCGAATCTATATTGATTCAATCCATGTGATGATGCTTCGAGTACAGCGATTTTACATCCAGAATCTTTCGCAGTTGCAAGGATGGATTGGAGATCAAAGACATCGAGTGATGTCATTTTTTTATTATTTTCCAGATCTTGATCACCGATTTTGATATTAGCGGTGCTGACCATAACGGTCTTTGCGATATGTTCATTCAATATTTTATGGATCAAATTTGCTGTCGTAGTTTTTCCATTTGTTCCTGTTATTCCGATGACAAAAAATGTTTTTGACGGATAGCCATACATCGTATTCAAATAGAGTTTATCGTAGAAAGTTATTTTTTTAATGAGTGATTTGATCATGACATATATAAAAACCGTAAAATATGAAAATGAGTATACTGATATATTGTTCAAAAAAAAGTTTTTATGTGGTTTGAAATGTTTCTTTATTTACTTTTTTAGTTTCGGCTATGTATTCTCATCAGAGAAAAGTTTCTGCATCAGAGTAATTTAGTTCATTTACTATTTTATCAGCTTCATATACTGCTTCACCATATGTATTACCTTCTTGTAATCCTTTCAATAGTGTTATAGAATAAATAGTCGTTCATCGTGATGGTGTATTTGGTAGATAATTCTTGGTTTGTGTAAAGATATAGAGATTTTTGAGATCTTTTGATTCCTTGGTAAGATCTATTAATCATCAGCCGTAACATCAGATGGTAGATATATAGAATTTACAGTCCGGATATTCCTTACTCAATTGTATGATAATATCAGCGGTCAGCGGTTTTTCAAATGCCAAATGTGTTGGCGTACCATGGGAATAGAGGTCAAAAAAGAAATTTTTTTGTGCAGGATAGTTGTTTTTTATAGTAGATCTCATGACAGTTTCTGGATCTCCTGTTATTTCAGGATTTGAGGTTTTTATCTTGGGATAGTTTTTTTCTAATTCCTGTGCAATCGCTTCAGAAAATCCCAAAATTCATCATACTAATCACATTCCATCATTATTTTGAAATATTCTCGTATATTGTATGGGTTCATCTTTGGGTAAATCAAAATTTTTGAGTATATTATTTTTTTCTTTAGTAGTATTTTTTTCTTTTTGTTCTATCTCTTCGACTATACTCTGGATATCTTCATGTTCTATTTTTTCTATAAGAAAATGTGGTTCTAAAAGTATGCTTCATGTTCAATAAGTTACTTTCACTCGATATTCAGCTGTTTTTTCTAAAATTAGTTTCGTTTTATATTTATTATCCTTGAAGGTAAGATCGATAGAATATTTATTTTTTTTGAATTGATATGATTTATTTAGTTCAAGTGCTTGTGCTGTAGAATTGTACTCGGAACAGACTTTATCAATCTGTTTATAGAACTCATCATTTTCTAAGGAATTTTTCGTATTGATGTCTTTCTCACTTAGATTTCATTGAATTTCTTTTTTTATATCATTTAGTGTAATGGGGGTATCTATTATTTTTCAAATATCATGCAATAACGGCATGTATTTTTCATTCTCTCATAAATTTTGAGATAGTTCAATAATATAGAACACATATTGTGATAGAATATCCCTGTCTTTATAATCTGTCTTTATATCTTTTTTTTTGCTTTCTAAGAGTTTTTGTACTATAGCTATAGTATCCTCTGTATTTTTTTTACATACATCGCTTATTTTTCAGTCATTGATGAATTTTTGTGTTTCGAGACATTGTTTAATGTAATATATGTAGTCCCCACTCACACCGAATGATATTCCATATTTATCGATTTCTTTTTGTATGTGCTGATTGGTAGTACTGATATAGTTTGCCAGCACGGTATTACATGAAATTTTATCTTCAACCGATATATTCTGCATTATGGTGAGCAATTTTCCGAATATCTCTGCATTGCTGATATCTGATCAGCTCAAATCGAATCCATCCTTATTATATTTTGAATTATCCTTTGAAAAATAATCTAATCGTAATACGAGATTTTTGTTGATTATTTCTCCATATTTATTTGTATCTATTTGGATATTATCTACACCGTTTCCTTGCTCATATTTTTGTGTATTGAGCAGAATATAAAAAATATTTATAAAATCTACTTGCTCTTTTGTATTGTTCAATTCATTTTGTATGGTAGATAGTTTGTTTACCAAAAAATCCTTCCGTTTCTGCAATCATTCACGCACTTTAGTTTGATCTTCTATTCATAAGTCTTTGTATAATAGTCTATTGCTTTGGATAATTATAGAAAAATTTGATATATTTTCCCCAGGAGTTTCTAAAACTTTTATATTTGCAGTGGTTTCTTTATCTTTGAAATCTTCACTTAATGGTATTGGTTCTTTTTTTATGATAGGCGTATCATTATTTTCTTTTTCGAAAACATCAACCATAGGTGAATAAAAAAAGTAAAGTTTAAAACATGTGATTGTTTTTCAAAATCCATCCTCCGATAATTGCTGCAGTTTCAGTTCTCAATATGGTATCACCGAGTCCATAAATATCATATTTTTTTCATTCGAAGGTCTGGTAGTCTCTAGGAGTCAGTCCACCTTCCGGTCAAACTAATCCGTAGATCTGATCAGATTTTTGTATGGTTCATTCACCTGTTTTTTTATCAAATATCACTAAGGGAGTATCGCCTATCAATGTTTTGGGACTTGTCGTAAAGATCAATTTCGGCACGGCCCGTCCTCGTGATTGTTCGACAGCTTCTTTGATTATTTTCTGTAATCTTTCTTCTTTTTTGGGATTCCATTCTTTGAGAACTGATCTTTCTGAGGGCCAAAATATAATCTGATCTAGACCACATTCGGTCAGTTTTTGGACAATCAATTCTATTTTATCTCGTTTGTTTGGCATCGCGATAATCATACTTTTTTTCTCATTCGTTCATGTTTGGGTCTGCTCAGAAACTATCGTTCATTCAACCTGTTTGTTATCCCAACGATCTACACGGACTTCATATCTTATTTTTATGCTTTCATTTTCGGGACTTTGGATCCAGATACTATCTCCTATGCTTGTTCTGAGGACTTTTCTGAGTTGCGACAAAAGCTCGATATCAGCGATAACAATATTTTTATCTTTTTTTGTATATTCCGTGACAAAAAGTTGCATAGACGAGTATATATAAAGAAACATATATCATTTTTTTAAGATTTTGGTATGCTAATGCAAGAAAATATATGCGTCATTTTTCGTTTTTTGCATTTGAATTTTAGTAGATTTTCAATACATATAAAATATACTGCCTGTTTTCGAAAACTGTAATCGCTTCATTCACATTCGTGCTTACGGATTCTCAAATCGTCAGTATTGTTCTCACATCCAATCCATTACAGGATTGGTGGTCGAATAACTTTAGTTCAAGCCAATATTTTTCATGATACAATACGCAATCGACGCTTTCAGAGATTATTTTGCTCAAGGATTCCAGATGTCTCCGATTTTTATCGTTATCACCGTCTGATGTATTATCCAAATAGTGAAAGTAATTATAGATTTGATCAGATATAAACGTTTTTATATAGGACATATTTTCGCTTCTGGTGGATTTCCATCATTTCATAGCGGATTAGCAAGTAGTGTGACGATGTTGGTCCGATTAGAATATGGATTTGGAAGTGTATTATTTGCCGTAGCATTTGCATTCAGCGTATTATTTGCTTACGACGCGATGAATCTTAGATATGAAACCTGACAACATGCACATTATATCAATGATTTGAGATTAGAACTTCAAGCTATTCTACAGAAAAAAGAGAAAGGAATACTTAAAGAAAGAATCTGACATACACCACTTGAAGTTGCATGAGGAATATTGTTTGGTTCCATTTTAACGTATGTGTTTTACTATATCTATTTTATAGGATAATAACCAAATACGTCTCTTGTCCACGACAGTGGAGAAATAAAAAATTATCATTTCTTTAGGTAGATTCATTGTTTCATTATAAATATGATAAAATTTGTTGTCCCTAAACCAGTCAAAAAAATACAAAGACATTATAGCCCTATACATTCAGACAAAAAAAAACTCAAAGTCTGATTCCATTTTTTTTCTATAAAAATAATCCGAATAATATTTATTATATTTGCACTTATCTACGGATGATTTCTCTTGCTTAAAAATTCACTTTTCAATCATCAATATACCATAAAAAGAGTAGTCTATAGTTCTGGAGATATTTCTTGGTATGATGATCCATATCTCTATAAGCGCATAAATACATGGATAAAAGGAGAAAACTATTATGTAGTAAATCTAGAAAAATCTAAAGTACTCAAAGATATTCAGTCTATCTATCCTATGATATCAGCGCTTGATCTGACCTATCTCTCATCAAATACCGTTGCAGTAAAATTAACATTCATTCCCGTCGATATGATAATAAGAAATCAAAACGTGGGATTTGCTCTTATCGGTAGTACAGTACTCCGTATTTATTCATGAAACCAAATTGCAAAATGAATACATGTACTCAATCTGCCACCATATCTTAGTGGTATGAATTCACTTTCTGGAATTTTTTATAGACAACCAGCCACGGGATTGGTTCAACAGATACATCTTATGTATCAGTGATTCCCTGGGCTTGATCATATAGAATATTTACCATGATGAGAGAGATCAATCGTATTTTTGGATGGAAAAAAATTCTATATCAATAATTTGGGAGATATTCCCAATCAGATTAGAAATTATCAGTTACTCAAAAAATATTATAAGGAATATAAATCACTACAAAATATAGATCTTGGAAGTTTGGAAAAAGACAAAATTATCGTAAGTAAATTTTAATTTTTTTCTCCAAAAGATGAACGAAGAATTTATGAGAGAAGCAATCAAATTGTCGTTAGAAAATATGCAAAAAAATGCATGATGACCATTTGGTGCAGTTATCGTCAAAGATGGTAAAATCGTATGAAGAGGACGAAATCAAGTGACCTCAAGTAATGATCCGACAGCACATGGAGAAGTAGTTGCTATCCGCGATGCATGCAAAAATTTGTGAACATTTGATTTAACTGGCTGTGAAATGTATACATCATGCGAACCTTGTCCGATGTGTTATGGGGCAATGTCGCGAGCAAGAATAGGTAAGATGTATTATGGAAATACACAACATGATGCAGCAGATATAGGATTCGATGATAGCGCATTTCGAGAAGATATAAAAAAAGAATCCACTCAGAGAAATATTCCCGTCCAGCAAATACTCCATGATGAAGCATTAGCCGTATCAAAGTGTGGACAGAAAAACAAGATAAGATTGAATATTAATTTTCTTTCCTCACCCCCTTACCCCCTCTCCACTTCGTAGAGAGGGTGTTGCTCCCTCTCCATGAAATGGGGAGGGTTGGGGTGGGGTAAGTTACAATAAAATAAAGAAAATTTATTACTTATGTATTGCTCATGAAAAAAGACTTTCCGATATTCAAAAATAATCCATGATTAGTTTTTTTAGACAACGCTGCATCATCACAAAAACCGCAATACGTGATTGATGGAGTTTCTGAATTCGTCAGCCATGATTACGCAAATATTCATAGATGATTATATTCATTATCTGAAAAATCTGAAACAGCATACCATCATTCCAAAGAGCTCGTAGGTGAATTACTCAACTGCAAAGCGAGCGAAATTATTTACAGTTATAATTCTACATATGCGATAAATCTTATTGCACAATCACTCGTAATTTCAGATATTTTAAAGACTTGAGATACGGTTCTTCTGTGAATTCGGGAGCATCATTCTAATATCCTTCCTTGGCAAATTTTAGCAGAGAAAAAATGATTCAATATAGAGTTTTTCAACATAAACGACGAATATGAAATCGATCGAAATGATTTTGATCAGAAATATAGTGATAACGTAAAAGTAGTTTCTGTCGCACATGTCTCCAATGTCACCGGAAAAATTTATGATGTGAAAAAAATAAAATCCAAACTTCGCGACGACACATTTTTCCTCGTAGACGGTTCACAATCAGTACCGAATTTCCCTGTTGATGTGCAAGATATTTGATGTGATTGCTTAGTGTTCACCGGACACAAAATGATGGCCTATACAGGAATTTGAGTTATCTTTTTAAAAAAAGAATGGATCAGAAAACTTGTTCCTGCTTTCCGTGGGGGAGGAACTGTTGAGGATGTAGATATTCAGTGACATACTTTGGCAAACAATTCCGATAAATTCGAAGCCGGAACACCAAATATTATCTGAGCTGTCTCACTATTGAAAGCACTCGAATATATAAAATCTATCTGATGAATGAAAAAAATCCGAGAACATGAACAAAAATTAGTAAAATTATGTTTAGCAGGATTTGCAAAATACCAAGACAAGATAGAGATTCTCTGACCCATAAATACTGATAGGGTAGCGGTATTCTCTTTCCTCCTTGCCAACAACACCAATTTCAACAATATCGGCGAAACATTTTCTGATGCAAATATTGCGATTCGCTGTGGTGGTCACTGTGCATATCCACTTCATAAACATTTCAAAAAACCATGAACCTGTAGAATGAGTGCATATCTCTATAATGACGAAAGCGATATAGCAAAATTCTTTGATGTTCTAGACTGATTAATTGCCTCATAATAAAATAATTACTATTCAATAAAAAAATCTGTACCATTACAGATTTTTTTGTAATAGTACTATATATATCAAATAGAGAATATTTGACAAAAAAAATATTCTGAATATACTTAGTATATGGTATTTTATTCATTTTGTAAAATAATATGGTTGATATGGAAATAGTAAAAAATATAGCCAAAGATGAAGCTATGAATTATGGTAAACAGAAAAGTAATGAAGTACTTTCTGATCCAGAAAAATTTAAAGATATCCTTGATAAAATCAGTAAAAATAATGCTTTTAAAAAAGTAAAAAAAATCTGGGATGATTGTGAAGAAAGCGATAAAGAAAAAGTATATACAGCTGGCCAACAGAAATGAAAGGGTGTTGTAGAAAAAATTATCGATCCATTATGATTGGGTATTATACAGACAACTAAACAAGTTGATCCTACACTTGCTACCATACAAATGTTGCGTTACAAAAACAATAATCTTAAGTGATTGAAAACAGTGTGTCCACCACAGACATTTGAAACGACCATGAGATTGCTTGTGCATTTATGATTATTGGATTCACCCAAAAAAATAACTCCAGAAATTATGCTTGAAGATCTCAAAAGCGATACCAAATCGGTAAATATAAAATTAACGGCATTTGAAGCGATTGCAACGGTAGTCCCTTATCTAAGACCACTATTGCTACTGATCCAAACTTTAAAACAATATGCGAAAAAATTATGAGAAACATCTGTACAACATATGATTATTGAAAATAATATGAACATACAATCACCTAAAAATCAAGAAGGAAAAAACACAGAAACAAGTGAAGCATTATTAGCAAGCAAAATAAAAGAAAATATAACGCTCAAAGAGGTTCTTGATAATAAAAATAATTCATAGATCCTCCATAAAAAACAAGAAAGATATTACTTCTTAATAGGTACAAAAAGTGAATAATTAAAATAAATGAAACATAAGAACAGGCAATCTGATATAGAAGTTTCCAAAAATTAGTTTTTATTTTTGTATAAGATAATGAGTACTACTACGGGTATAGATGAGTTACAAACACAAGTAGATCAGGTTAGTACTGATCTTGCTTCTCTTAAAACAGAAACAAATGAAACTATCAAGAAAACAAAAATTGAAGAAGCTGCAGTAAAGGTAAAAACTACGAAAGAATTAATTACAAAAGAAATTGATGCACTTAAGTGACTTACCGACACTATCTCAATAGAAAATAAAGCTAAACTTGAAAAAATGTTTACGACTTTAGAAACATTGGAAACTTCAAATACAGATCTTGCAACACTCAAAGCAGATGTAAATAAAAATTGGATTACAAAACAGCGAGATGGGGTGATAAGTAAAGAAGAATGGAAAACAAATACATGAGCAAATATTTTACGTGTAGCATGATGAATATGAGCCGTTGCTTTGGCATGGAAGTGAGTTAAATGGCTCTTTGGTATAGGAAAAGATAAGGAAAAGAAAAAGGAAGATGAATCAGATAAAGATGATAAAGAAGAAAGCAAAGAAAAATCATGATCATCTTGGCGAAAATGGCTTCTCGGTTGAGCAGCTTTGACAGCAGGAGGATATGGTTTATATCATCTATTGAAATGAGGTAGTCTGAGTTTTGAGGATTCTCTTATTGAGGCGGAAGCAGATCTCTGAACTATCTCTGAGTCTGATGAGATAAATATCGATAGATGAAGGATTACATATGAAAAATCCGTTAAACAGATAAAGTCATATGAGTTATGAACAAAAATAGATAAATGAGAATGATGGTTCGGTTCTAAAAAAATAGAATGATTAGATATAAAGTTTTCTGATTATAAACAGTTGATACATGCGGCAAACCTAGTTAATTACATTAAACATAAATTTACATGAAGATGTAAAACTGACACTCCTTTTCATGCAGGTGATTGGACATGAGATTATTATATTGATGTTAAAAGTTGAGATGGTGATATTGAAGAAGAGGAAATAATCAGCTGATGAATATTTTCTACTCTATCTAAAATTTGTCCTGATTTGCTTAATGGGATTTTTACTGATACCATAAATAAAGATAAATTTCTAGCATATCTCAATAAACAGTGAATTTGGAAGGAATGAAATGTTACAGCTCCTGATGCAAAATGAGATAAAATACAAAAGACAATGAATAAAATATTTCAGGAAATAATTGATACACCAAGTGAATTCGATCCTTTATGAAAAGAAAGATGACAAATTATCACAACACCAGGAAATACAGATAAGACAGAATATACAATAAAGAGTCGATGAACTCCTGCACAAGAAACAAAAGTGGATATGGTGGCAGATGCTGATGGCACGATTATTTCATGAAAAATTGATTGATTAGAAATAAAGTTTGCTACGGTTAAGGAATTGTTAAAGACAGCAAATCTGGTAAACAAAATAAAATATCAATATCATGTTGTAACGCCATTATTACTTGGTCCAACGGACAAAGCCTTTTATCGAACGAGTTCATTTTGAGTAGTAGGATGACATCCATGAATATATGTGGATAATTCAACGGCTTGGACATTGGATGATAGAGTTATAAAAAAAGATACATTAGAAAGCTCATTTCCTACAGTATTAATAAGCAAAGATGTATTTATTGCATATTTAAATTGATTGAAAGACGAAAATGATAAATGATTATGGGAAAAATAATATTTTTATATATCTTAATTTTTCTTTAAAAATATGAGAAAAGAGTAATAAAAAAAACAATAATATATATGAGAAAGAAAACAGAGAAATCCATAAAAAATAGAGTAAAAATAGTTCAAAATGGTAATTAGATATAAACACAATAATATGTCAAGAAATATTCGTCATCAAACGGGTATTTTTTTGTTTTAAAGGGTGTTTTCGGATATAATTGATATAGAATATACGATAGGTAAATTTTTAGATCAAAAGGTAGAGTATGACTAATGTGGAAACATTAAAAATACAAGAACAAATAGATAAGGTAAAAACAGCACTTGATAAACTCAAAGCAGAGACTTCTGTAGATCAAAAAAAAATCCAGGCAAAAGAGATAGCGACAGATGTTACCACTGTCAAGGAAGCAATCAATAAAGAGCTAGAAACGCTAAAATGAAAGGCAGATAAAGAATCGTTAGAAACCAAAACCAAGCTTGAAGAAATGCTTGAAACACTGGAAACAATGGAAAGTTCAAGTACTGATCTTACAGCACTCAAGGCGGAAGTAATAGCTCCCAAAATAGATATTCCCGTAACAGGTGCAGAGACTATGGACAATAGTGTAGATCTTGCTACCATCACAACTAATATTACTACAATAACAACATTAGCTACGACATTGCAATCAGAAATTGATGCATATACATTAGCGAAAGCAAAAATGACAGCACCAGAGATTACTATCAAAGAAAAAGATATCGTAGCCAAAAAATTGGTCATTGAAACCAAAAGAAAAGAGACGCAAGCACTGATAGATAAAATCAGAGCAGCACGAAAAGCACTCAAGATTAAAGATATGGCAGAATGACTACCTAAAACAGCATTAGAAAAACTTCAAACTGCTGATGAAACAGTACTTACAGCAGATCAAACTGCACTTGATAAGATAGAGACCCCAGGAAGAACATTTTTTGAAAAAGTAGGTGATGTAACAAAAAAGGGATGGAGGAAAGTAGGGGAATGAGCTGAAAAGACTTGGGAATGGGCAAGCAAAAATCCAGGACGAGCTATTGCAGGTACTTTAGGTATCGTATGAGTAGTTCGATGAATTTCTAGATTGTTCAAAAAAAAGAAAACAAGCGAAACATCAGATAAAGATAAAACAGAAAAAAAATGATTTCGAGATAGGTGGTATGGAAAAGCATTGAAATGGTGAGCAATAGGTACAGGAGTATGGTTTTTGGGAAAACGATTGTTGACAGGTAAATTGCCACGATCCAAGAAAGATTGAACAGGTGCTGATGCAGATGATGCCATGAGATCAGAATCCAATGCAAGTGAAAATTTTACTCAATTAAAAAAAGATAATCCTGAAAAAGCAAAAGAATTCACTACGATGGGAGATAATATAAATACATTTTATGACGGCATTCAGAAGTTCGATGATGGGACTATGCCGACATGACTAGCAGAAGAAAAATTATGATGATCAAAAGATACATATTCTTGAGCCATACCTAGTGTATTAGACAATACATTTACAGATATTAAAACATTACAATCACAGAAAGCAACATTTCTTCTTTGTATGTATGGAACAAAAGAAACAATTATAAAGTCATTGGGTGATACGTTAAGTACCTATTGAGCCAAATTTGTAAATAGTATTTTAGGTATGACATCATTTACAGCAGGTATCGTAGATAAAGATAATCTCAAAGATAAAATGAATACTTTCCTTGCGGGAGAAAATAGTTTACAAGAATTACAGTTGGTATTCCGTAAAATGTTTAAAGTGATATCCTATATCAATTATGCAGAAAATGCGATTATCGGGAAGGAGATAGAAAAGACGTATAAAGCAGGAGAAAAAGTATATAAAAAATGAACAGATGATAAGCGAGAAGATGTTTCTACGTGAGCAGATGATAAAGAAGATTTGAAATGATTGATAGATGAAATACAAGAAGATCCTGAAAATTATAAAATAGGGACGCAAGTCGCATCAATATATTTATCCACTATAAATAGTGGAAAACTTAATACTCTATCTACTTATACTATTACCAGTACAGAGTTGTTTGAATATAATCCTACCATAAAAACAACAGTGGATACCTATAATAAAAAAAGAGATGTAACGTTGTCACTTCTCAAGACCAACCAAACAAAGGCATTAGAATGATTAGTAACATCTTGTGGAGATGAAATAGCCGATAGTGCTCGAGAATCTTGGACTAATTATTTACCGCTTTTACATTGAGCTGAAGTCTTTGGTGCATGAAATAAAAATAAAGCGAAAAAAATGCTTGAAGACGATGCAGGATACAAAGCAAAAGTAAAAAAATATCAGGATAAGTTTGAATTATTAAAGACAGAAAAAGATATTAATGTGGTAAAAAAAGCAATAGATGATTATTATGCTACGCTCAAAGAATTAGCGACAACAGAAAATGCTATTGCGGAAGTCACTGAAGAAAATGGAAATACCACGATCAATATCGTGACTGGTGCATGGAATGTTGCCAAAGGATGACCAGAGTCTATGTTTATGGGAATAAAAATGATTAATAAAGGGTGAGTATGGAATATAGTGAAATGAAGTGTAATGCTTTATGAGGGAGTCGCTACAACTACTGTGGTGGCATGAATACTACTAAGAAGTCCAAAACTTTTCATATTTTGAGGAAAAATGGCTGTTGCTCCCATACGATATACAGGTAAATTATTATATAAATGATGAAGCCTTATAATAAACTGATGAACTGCATGAGTCCAATGAACTGTACTAACTGCAAGTGTAGAATCTGAAGCTGCATTAGCTAAGATAGCAACCATTGCCAAGTCCACAGAAAATCTTGGAGATATCACCACGCTTGCAGGTAAATATACAAGTTTGTTGACTAAAGCAGATGATGTGAATAGTTTGACGTATAAAATATTACAGCAGTGGTGAACAGCTGAGGGTGATGCTACTAAATATTTAACAGACGCTACACAGATAGCTAAAGCCAAAACATATGCAGAAAAAGTTATCGAATTAAATAAATGAGTTGAATGAACAGTAGAGACTACGAAGATATGAGAGGCATGGAAGTGAGCCAAGACAATGTTCAAGGAATGAATGGAAAAAGTAAAAAGCCTCTTCACCAAAAACACTACCTTATCTGCTACACAGAAAGCAGGTCTAGAAGATTGAATTACAAAAGCCACAAATAAAACGGATGCAATTACCTGAAAAACCATTGAAGCAGCTACAAAAAATCCGACAGGCGAAGAATCAAAAGCAGTAGGTGCGGTGTTAAAAGAACAACTAGGTATGCGAGCAAGAGTGTTGAAATGGTGCCCATTATTGATTGATGGAGTGATTACCATATTCCAAGGGGTGGGCATGGGAAACGAAGCAGAAGAGATCAGTAAAATAAATACGGAAAGAGGATCTGTGAGAGACGAAAAAGCTAGCTTTACGGTTCTTCTAGGTACCGCGGAGATAGCATTATTTGCTGTAGGAGTTGCTATGGCATGGAATCCAGCATGATGGGTGATACTTGCTATCACTGCAGGAATAGAAACAGTCAAATATGCAGCGAATAAATATTATGAAGTTGTAGAGACCTATTATAGAAATTTCGAAGATTTCAAAAGGATGTATATGTCACATATCAAACAGGAGATAATTTCCAAGGAAGCTTGGGGTGATGGTATAGATATCTCGCTTCAGGAAAATTTCCAAGAAGCAGTATCTGCAGTTTTTGGATCGCGATGTCATGGTGAAGGCAAGAAAACACTTTCATTGAAAACGAGAGAAGATGCAATCAGAGCACTTATCTGGATGGAAGAATGTGAAAATTATCCATATTCGACATTAAATAGTGATGATTTCGTCTGAGATGATCTTATGCGCAAAGAGATCTCTACAGAAAAATTAGCAATGAAGGCTGATAGTGTGGTAAGATTCGATTATCTCAAGAAAAAATATGGAGACACGTTCATCTCGGCAGAAAAGATAAAAGCTACAGCGGGAAAAGAAGCATTAGATAAAGCGCTTCTAGAATCTAGAAAGTATCTCAAGATGACAAAAGATACTACAACCAAATCTACTGATATCGATAGCTATCAAAAAGAGACCTTGGCGACATTAGAAAAGAATGCTGGATTTGCAAAACTAGATGCATTGTATATTTCCAACCCACTGCAATTCCATAAAATCATGAAATCATTGCCATATTATAGCTATATGTTTCAGCAATTTGATAAGGATACCTATGTAAATTATGATACTATAAAAGCGAATATGGACTACGTAGTCCAATATTACAATTACAAAACGTTCGGACTGCTTCCTTCTGATATTCCTACCATAACGGTAGAAGCCGATAAGGTAGATTATGCCATGATGGAAGAATTCTTTTTCGAATTTAAAATAAAACCTACCGGATTTACAAAAGAAGATCTAGAGAATGGATTTACCAACGGACAGATAGATATAATGACTCCGGATATGGTAGAATCAGCAGAAAGTGTCTCTGAATCTCTAGGACAGAATATCTTATATAGGGTAGCCAGAGAAGTCCTTGGATGATACACATGAGGAAATACGTTAGAAGAACTCAAAAGTTTTTATATTCCATCAGAAAAAGAACATAACGGTATTTATTATGAAGATGGTAAATGGAAACTTAATCAGACATCAAATCGATATACTGTGAATACAGGAATGATATATGATCCTGTTATGTTATGAATAATAAACATGAATATTATGTGATTAGGACAAGCAGATCGAGACAAATCGTTCGCTACAGATGAAGGACTAAATGATCTTAAAAATATTACTATCCTTTCTATTTTCGTACATAAATTTACTCAAGATAATTATACAGATGGAAATCTAATAAATACTGATACCGGAACTGCAGAAGGAAAAATAAATAAAGAATATGGTAAACTGATAAACAAAATAGTCGCTGAAGAATTAGCATATAGAAAGCCGGAAACCGTAGAAAAGTATAAGACAGAAGCATTGGCTTATATCAAAGAAAACAGTGATGGTAAATACATTCCTTTGAGTGTAGACTTGATAACTAAATTGACAAAAGCAGGAGTATATAATACCGGATATTATTATTACAAGCGAGATGGAACCAAATTGACTGCTTTGGAAGCTGTAGTAGCAACAATTCCTAGCTTCTTCAAAGTAAAATGTTGATTGACTACCAATATAGAAACATATCAAGTGAAAGAAGTAGCATCTTCTACCGAGATCAAAGAAAAAATGAGTACTATAGATGGATTGATTTCTAGATTATCTACAACTATAGCTTTAGATGATGAAGATCTAGATGTCCAAGCAGATATCAAAAAAATGATAGCAGCTAAAGGATTAAAATGGGCAGAATTAAAAATTCAATTAAATCATATGGAACAGACTAAAGCAAAAGAAATTTTAGATGTACAATATGAAACATTCAAGACATTCTTTGATAATGTATATCTGATGATACTTCATTGTGGTTCAACGGGTTCTAGTAATGATGTCGATAGCTACGATGATTATCTTTCAATCAGTAGTTATAGTACATCATCATTATTGACCTTCCAAACAAGCACAGGGACAACAAAAGTTGAAGTAGCCATTCCTGATTTTGGATATACTAATGAATTCAATACAACGGTCTTGAAGTATATAACACCATATAAAAATAAGACAGTCTCAGACTTATTATGTTCCAAAGAGGCTAGTGATATCATATTGGGTAAAAAGTATGCACAGGAAATATTAAAATCTATATTAGAATCTGCTATGATAAAATATGATGATACAGGTACGATCCAGCAATGAATATGTAATGCTGGAGCTCAAAGCGTAGACGAAGCTTTGCTTGTTAAAAGATTAGCAATTAATGTAAAAACCGTAAAGGAAGATGTATTGGTCGCAAAAGACGACACAAAAGATGCTACAAAAGACGACACAAAAGATGCTACAAAAGATGCTACAATTACTAAATAAATTTTATCTTTAAAATTTATTGCATGACTGATGAAGAAGTAAAAGACATACCACAAACCTGAGATGATACTACATTAGAATCATGAGCAGATACCATAGAAGATACCAAACAGCAATTAGCTGAAGCATATCTTTTGTTTCTCGACCAACAAAAATGATGAGCATTTGCTACGGGGGCATGATTATGAGTCAACCTTAATCCTCTCCAAAAAGATGCGATAGAATATTTGACGACGGAAACTGCCGTGACAAAAAAGACAGATATATTTTCTACTATCGGAAAAAATATCGAAAAAAATATCAAAAAGAAATTTATAGAAACATTTACCTGATGAACTCTTATAGAATACGATAAAGCAAAATTAAATAAGATGAAAGCGTTGATAGTAGCAAACAAAGATAATCAAACTAAGCTTCAGGAACTTATTACTCAAATACAAGCAGGTACAGATCCTACCATAGACACCTTGGCTGATGATAAGACAAAAACACCTGTGGTTGTTCCCGTAGTTACTCCGGAAAGCAAGGTCGAATATACGGACAAAACAAATAGAGATAAAGTTATTACTGCCTTAGACGCTATCTTGGCAAAAGACGCGAAGACTGCTATACCATATGTTTGGTGAGGTAAAGATATAGAAACTCAGTGAGGAGTCGATTGTTCTTGATTATTATATGATACTATAAAAGATGCATGACTTAATGAAAAATTATTCAGTTCGAGATCAGCATTTCTAGATTTGGAAACCAAACTCGTAGAATTAGATGCTGATAAGAAAATCAAGAAGGATGGTCTTGAAAATATTCAGAAATGAGATTTTATATTTTGGAATAGTACAAATCCTAAGTATTCACGATCAGCTGGAGAAATACCAACGATTACAAAAGATAATAAAGACTACCGTATTCATCATATCGCATTTATAGATAAGATTAATTATGATGACGGTACTATCGATGTCGTAGAGTCAAATGGTTCTGAAGGAGTAACAAAAAGCACAGTAGATGTTAACTACTGGCTTACAACAACGGATAAACATGTTTCAGAATTATATGTAGCGCATGTAAATTATGATACTTTCGCACCCGTAACTGCAGCACTATAGTATTCTAGATATCTTTGATGATTTTTTTAACCACTCAGATAACTTTCGTTTCATCATATTTGCTGATTTCTATATTATCAAAAAACCTATTCACTGATTCCAAAAACAATTTTCCGTCTTGTTTGACTATTTTTTTCAATTTTGGAAGATCGTTATGTACTACGAATACGTAATCATTGATATCATAACTTGGTTGTTGCTTAATCAAAACTAAGTCACCGTCCTGTATCTTTGGTTCCATGCTATTCCCTTTGGCTCTGACAAAAAAACATTTGCTGACATCTTTGACACCAAGCATCGCTATCGTTGCAGGTATTTTTTCTTGGGAATATTCATCGACAACTTTTTTTCCTTTATTTCCACATTGAGCGAATCCATAGATGGGAAGCTGAACAATATCGTTCAAGTTATCCGTGATGCTCTCCCTGATCAATCTATATCCTTGATCATCTTTTACAAAATATCATTTCAAAACGAGTTGATTTAATTTATTCAACACCGTCTGTGGATGACCCGCTCAGATATTGTGGGCTATTTCTCTCAGGGTGATTCATTCTTGATTGGTATTTTTTTTAAAGAAAGCAATGAGCGATCTTTGAATAGTATCTAATTCTTTTTGCATCTATATATAGTCAAAAAATAAATAGAATTTGTCCTGTATTTTTGTCAGTATAAGAATCTCTTTGACAGTGTCAAGTAAATTTTGACAAAATCAAGTATATTTTTGACAGATATTAGAAAAGCGCTTTAGCATACGAAAAAAATCTCTTGATTTTCTGAAAAAATTCTGTAATATTGATTTCGTTGATGAAAATATGTTCGAAAAAAATAATATATCTGAGTTGTGCGATATCTATCGTAAACCAAATAATTATTGCTCGATATTTCCATCATAGGTATATTCATTCGTTTTATAATCTTATCGCAGTATAGTATGACAACAAAAAAACAAGAATTGCAGGAAGCTTTCAAAAGTATTGAAAAGCAATTTGGAAAAGGTGCCATTATGAGAATGGGGGATAATGCAAATGTAGGTCTTGTAAGTACATTTCACAGTGGATCGTATGTACTTGATTTAATTCTTGGATGAGGATATCCAGAAGGAAGAGTCGTAGAAATCTACGGACCTGAATCATCTGGTAAAACTACTATTGCGCTTCACGCGATAGCAGAGATTCAAAAGAGAGGAGAGACCTGTGCATTCATCGATGCAGAGCATGCACTTGATCCTCAATACGCAAGAAAACTTTGAGTAGATGTCGATAACCTTTTGCTTTCACAACCAGATTTTGGAGAACAAGCATTACAGATTGCTGAAGAATTAGCAAAATCATGAGCTATCAAATTGATTGTCATAGATTCTGTAGCAGCTTTGGTTCCTAGAGCTGAAGTAGAAGGAGATATGGGAGATTCATATATGGGTCTTCAAGCAAGGATGATGTCTCAAGGATTGAGAAAATTGTCAGGAGTTCTCGCAAAAAGTGGAACAACATGTATATTCATCAACCAAATTCGTATGAAAATAGGCGTAATGTTTGGTAATCCAGAAACTACTCCAGGAGGTAATGCACTCAAATTCTTTGCATCTCAAAGAGTAGAAATTCGTAGAGGAGATAAATTACTTCTCGATAAAGAACAGATTGGGTATTTAGCAAAAATCAAGATATCAAAAAACAAAATCTCTGCACCGTTCAAAACAGCAGAATTACCAGTTAAACGAGGTGTTGGATATGATAAGACCGCAGATATCGTAGAAGCAGCTACTGCACTCAAATTAGTAGATAGAGCAGGAGCATTCTATACCTTTGGTAAACAAAAATTCCAAGGTAAAGAAAAATTTATAGCAGCGTTAGATAGTGATCCAAAGACAAGAGCGAGCATAGAAAAAGATATCCAAAATAAAGTCAAAGAGATGAGAATGGGAAAAAAAGTTCTTGATGATGAAGCACTCGTAGCTGTAGAAGCTGAAGTGGAGGAAGAAGCAGCTGAAGCATTAGCTGAAATAGGAGAATAGTAGGGTTTGTTTAGCAACTGTCCTTATTATATTGTTATACCGATGATTTTAGCCTACCTTAACGGGTAGGTTAAAAACAATCGGTATAGCAAGCTACCAAACATATAATATACCAAATAAAAAAATCTCTGCAGCAACCAGAGATTTTTTTAAATAAAAAAAGTGAACCTCCCAAAAAGGAGGTTCGTTATACGTAATCTTATTCTTTACTTCTGAGATGGGATAGAAACGATAGTGCCACCGCTTATTCCATAGATAATGTATTCAGGTATGATTTCATTTCCCTGAGGAAGATAAGGTGCCCACTCTAATTTAGAAGATTTGTTTATAAATATTGCAGGAGCTTTTAGATTCCTTTTTGGTTTTTTGTACTTGATCATAAACCAATTTCCAGTAGTTCTGTAATATTCTTCCTCGGCTTTTTGGTACTGTGCTTCAGATACTTTACATTGCATCTTAGCAGAAAATAATATACGCATTACCGAGGGGCTATCCTTTATCTTGGTGATAAGACTATCTACATCATATAACACTTGTTTGTTTTCTGTGTGACAAGTGATAAGATGTAAATCTGAATGATACTTTTTGCCACCTATCATAACGAATGTTAGGCGTAAGGAAAATATTGTATCGTCACTGAAAAAAGAATAATGTGAAATAGAATAAGATGCAGCATTCCCGGGAATAGAATCTTTTGTTTCATTGATTTCTATAACCGTATAAAGTAAAGAATCAACGAAATAATCATCTGTGTACAAAAACCAATGGGTATAATCCCAGGAAATATCTATAATTCCTTGGTAAGGGGAAACCCACATGAATGGTCCTGAACCCATATCACCATGTTTTATAATACTATCTTTGGTGACACTGGTTATTGTCTCTATTCCAGTAATCTGTGCATTGGCAATTCTTATAAAAGCCATAAGTGCAAACATAAAAACTAATTTTTTCATAGTCGTTTTTTTATATGTATTATTTTTGTTTGTTTATATATTTATAAATATACTATATTTATTCTAATATAAATGTCAAGTATAAAGATTAAAAGAAAAAACTCCATTATTTGGAGCGTTTCTATGGAAAAAAGTATACTAGAACTATTTAACTTCTAGATTAAATTCACCAATTTTAGTATCGTCTATAGAGATGACGATAGTAGCTATTCAGATTTTTTGACCAAGGATAGAAATATCTACAGATCAATTATTTATCATCTGAATGTTTGATATATCTGTTTGAAGTGAATCGTTCGTGGAAAGTATAGTAAATGAGAACGGCAATAAACCAGAATATGGATTTCCGTCCTTATCTTTTATTTCAAGGGTAAGTGTTGCTACTTCACCAAGTTTAAGTGGTGATTTTGAAACAAGCGTCGCTACAAGATCGTTTTGCGTCATAAAGTGTGTGGCGATATCACTCAAGTTTTCGAAAGTGAGTACCAATTTTTTATAGAGTGAATTTTGTGAAATAGCAGTAGGGATGTTTGGTATAACTACTTCTGGAATAGTTGGTGTGGTTGGAATTACTACTGGTGTAGTAGGAACTATAGGAGTCGTTGGTTGTGTAGGTACTATGATTGTTGGTATAACTACTTCTGGAATAGTTGGTGTGTTGATGATTGGTACATTTACCACGGGTTTAGGAGAAATCACGGGTGGCAATATCTGTGGAATAATACTATTGGTTCCTGTATGTATTATCGGTAGCGTTGAATCGCCTGAGGTTACCATCTGATCTGTAGGAATAGTTGTTCTACTGTTGTAAATATAACATTCTACATTGGCAGTAGTAAGATCTTCTCGACGATCAGACATTTGTCCTCTTCCTACTCGTGCCATATCTCTTACAATTATTTTTTTCAATGTTCTATCATAATGAAGTACTTTACCTACATGACCATAGGATCAAAATTTTCCACCTGCATTGTATACTACCAATGCTCACTGACTAGGAGCCATTCAAATTTTATATCAGGTATCATACGCATTTTTACATCGATCGACTGCGTTTCCTCACCATGTTCTTTGTTGTGTTTGTTCATCGATAAAGGGAAAAAATTCTGGAGAAATCCTTGCTGCTCCATAGGTACAGTATCATTTTGCAAATGAATTTTCTACATCCAAATCCATATTCCAGATAGAAATAATATTTCATAGTTTAAGTGATGCTGTAGGATTTTGTATTGCACTAAGTAAATGCTGTGCAGTTTCACTAGCATTATTTCTGTATAAGTCTTGATTGAGTCCTGTGAGATTAGTAAATCAAAATCATGTAAGCGTTATAAAACAAACCACCACAAGTTCAAGAGTATGAAAAAGATGGTGATGTAAAATATTTGTTATATGAAAAATTTTATGCACATGTCTATCAAAGTGCTTTTTTAAATGATGATGAATTTTTTGATGAAGTGTTAACTTCTTTTTTCTTCTCATCAAACTTTCGTGAATAAAAGTTTACATCTAATTATACTCGGAAATACGATTTTTGTCAAATATTGAGTGACTTTTTTTACTTAGGAAAATTTGACAAATAAAATTTTGAGAATTATTTTTTGATTGCATTACATCGCTAAAAAAGTACATTTTATTTATCTCTATTTGATCTTGATTATTTGATTGATGAACAAACATATCTTATTTGTCCTAGATTATTATCTTCCTCATAAAGGCTGATCGGAAACGGTATTTGAAGCCATTATTTCTCGTTTATTGACAAAGTGATACACGGTTTCTGTCCTGACAAGTCATCATGATCCCAAACTTCCTGCCGAAGAACATAAGGAATTGTTTCATATCTATAGAATCGGAAAAAGTAGAATCAGTTTTATGTTTTGTGCCTTATCCAAAGGAATTGCTATTTTCAAAAAAAATAAAGATATTTCACTTATTCATACAACTACCTATTGATGAGCTATCCCTGCATCATTGCTGGGGAAAATATTTCACAAAAGAGTAATCCTTACCGTCCATGAAATATTTTGAAAATTACGAATGTCATACAAGTGATTATGGAGAGGCCGATTATACAAACTTTTTGAAAAGATAATTTTCTGGTTTCCCTATGATCTCTATCACTGCGTATCCTATTATACGATGAATTCTCTACGTCTGACCTATAGGATTACGGATAAAAAAATCACGATGATCCATAATGGTGTAGATACCAATTTTCGAAATCCTGACGAAGTTTCTGCATTCGATATCAAAACATGGAAAAATAATTATGGACGAAATAATAAATTCGTCATTACCTATTATGGTCATGCAGGTAAATCCAAGTGATTAGATTACCTAGTTCGTGCCTTACCTGAGCTCGTTACTGTAGATCCACAATTACTGTTTGTATTCAACCTCATTGATTCCAAAAGGACGGAATATATCAAAGAAACAATCAGAAAATATCATCTCTGATCATCCGTTCAAATATTCGATGGCTTCGAAAAAGATGAACTTCGTACCTTGATTGCAAGCTCCGATATGATAGTTGCTCCGTCATTGTCTGAGTGATTTGGTTCTGTACACACCGAAAGCGTAGCAATGAATAAACCACTTCTCACGACCTATATTGCATCTCTTCCAGAAGTCGTTCGAGGTAATGTAAAATTTATTCCACCTACATCAAAGAGAGAAATTATTCAAGCGATTCTTGAACGTGATACACGAATAGGAAATTCTGATTTCATAATTCCATACAAAGAGTTTTCTCGAAATACGACTGTCAAAGAGCTGATAAAACACTATCACTAATAAAAAATTCCCCTGTCAAAAAAGTCAGAGGAATTTTTTTTAAAATATATTTTTTATTTATTTAAGATTTGCATTGTGGATAAATTCTTTTGTAGCGTCTAAGCTATCAAAATATCTTTCTGTTGTAAAAGTATATGAAGATATTTGTCCTTCGGTATTTTTGAAGAAGTAGAATACCTTGTGATTTGGTGCGGTGTATGGAGAAGTTTGTCGTGTTCCATCGATTGAGACACGTCACCATCGAGCTTTAATTGACTTTGCATCTGCATATTGTGATCATAGTCGATTATTTCTATCAATATCATATTTCAAGACATCAAGTGTAGGATAATATTTTGGTGTGATAAAATTTGTCGAAGTAAATTGTTTTTTCCCAGAATCGTACGTGATTCTGTATTTCTTACCATTTGGTGCAGTATAAATTCCATTTATTATTCGTGAAGTACCAGCGATATCAGTAGTGTTTGTTTCTCCTCAGTTACCATCATATTGATCAGCGAGATCATAGAGGTATTGTAAGGCATCACGTTTACTATTGTCGGAAGCACTTGTTCCTAGATCATCTATTTTACTTTGAAGCATAACCATAAATGAACTGAAGAATTCATCTTGTTTTACACCATTATACACATCTCTAAGTGCTTCAAATATTGCTATGATTTGAAGTCTTTCTGTAGTAGAGAGATCAGTAGAAATATCTGTATAGTCATTGTTATTATTAGCATCTTCTTCAGTTTCTGTGGTGACACGGAATAGAGCAGTTATTCATCCTATATTCAAGGTACTAGTCACTAACGTATCATAATCAATACTAGAATTCATTTCAATTTTTACTGTCCATCCATTTTGGATATATCAAGTTGTTCCCACCATAACTCCACTAATGTATAATACTCATCTTGTGATACTTGCAAGTACTGGAGCATTTATTCACGTGATAGTAACAGTATTAGATCCATAGATATGGTTGACGGTTGCGTTAGTTACCGTATTGAAACTAAATTGATCTGGGGTAGTATCAGAAACTGTACCACTATAATAGAATGGCTGAGCTACAGATTCTCATATGTTTCATAATCTATCTATAAATAGAACCTTTCGATATAAAGTACCACTCATGCCAATCGTTAAGTTTGGTATAGTTACGGAAGGTGTAGTAGTAAATCCAGAAGCGAGAAGCGTTCCAAAAGATGAAGTAGGAGAGATAAGATATTGATATCAAGAAAGACCTGCTGCATCAGCTCATGCTGACCAGTTGAGCGTAAATGCTCATACAAGCGAAGCACCACTTATAGGAGTAGTAAGCGTAGGTATTGGTGCAACAGTATCTAACGTTACTAAGAATGTTTTCGGAAGTATTGTTCCACTACCATCTACCATACTAATAAAGATATCTTTTGGTCCATCTCATCAGGTAAGGAGAGGTGAAACAGTCATTAATGATGAAAGTGTTCATGTAATACTACTAGGATCAATAGATCATGTGATGGTATACAAGACTGGTTCATTCGCCCAAAGGAGAATATTGGCATTACTTTTAGTAAATCGTTGCGTTCATATATACATAGTATTAGGTCCGGTTAGGGTTGCAGTTCCAGAATAGGGAACATGAATAGTAAATGGTATCATTTGCGTGATACCCGTATTACCTGCACGATCACTAGCGATAACATATCGGATATACGAACCATTAAGTAGAGTAAGTGTTCTACTTAGTGAAGTAGTATTTCCTGTATTTTGTTGTGTTCATGTGAGTGAGAAATAATATCCAGACATATTAGTATCTAATCCTGTTCGTGTGAAGACTACTGTATTACTTCCAGTAATAAGTTGACCGCTTGCAGGGAGTGTTCATGTGACAGAAGGATTGATTTTATCTATGGTAAAAATAATACCAGTAGAATTTCCAATAGTATCTGATACAATGAATATGTGTGTTCATGTAGTAGTCATGATGAGAGTTGAATCTGTATATAAGATTCCATCGATTGTCGCTCCAGAGATATTTATATCTGTAAATTCAAACTCATATCAGAGCTGTTTTATCTATAGTAAAGGTGATGCCAGTTGAAAAATTTCCAGCTTTATCATATCACGTCACTACTCGTACACCTTCTCCTGTGATTATCAAAGAAGTTCCTGTATACCATGTTCCACTGAGTTGAAATCCAGAGAAATTAGTATCAATTCAAGTGATTGTTATATTATGATTGTAGTATGCACCAGAAACGACACCCGCGAGTGTAGGAGCTATAGTATCTATAGTAAATTTCATACCCGTAGTAGTTCATCGAATATTAGATAATAAAAAGGTGTATGTACCATTTCCAGTTATCAATGTTCATCATGTATATATGATACCATTGATTGTATGGTTAGAAATACTATCTCCAGTAAATATTATACTTACTCATGTATTGTAGTATCATCCACTAATTACCGTACTTAATGATTGGGTTGTTCCTGTAAAAAATAATCCTGGTACTCAGAAAGCAAAGAGCTTGATATCTCAGTTAGTATCAAAATAACAAGTTTTGAATGCATCAAGAATACATCAGCTCTGTAATGTATTTCGTGACCAATTATTTCCATCTACTGATTGGAGAATGCTGAGGTATTGACCATTAAATCATGATAATATATGATAGGTGATAGTTCCTGTTCATGAATTCATATGAAGATTTGTTGATCAAGATATTACTTCCACAGTTTCAACGAAACTTAGCATCAATGATGCTACACCAGAATCTCAAATAGCTCAGAGTTTAGTTCCTGTAGTTATTGTAGTAGGAGTATAGAGAATACCATCTCGGTTAGCTCCAGAAACAGTTAATGATGTTACTCAAGAAAGTGATAAGAAATCATATCATATTCAGTTAATTCATAATGTCTTAAAGTATACGGGGAAAGATGATCCTACTGAGAGTGTATTTCATGTTACAATAGCAAAATCATAAGAGTTTAATCGTATATTATTGTATGTTTGGGTAAAAACATCATAAGTAGTAGTGTAAAAATATCCTCCACTTGAATAGTATTCGTCGATATTGCTTCAAGAATATAGATAGAATTTATTCCCTGTAGAATTAAATATCGTCGTTCATGCTCAGATATAGGAGACCAAATTTACAGTATTAGTAATAATATTATCGTTTGAATTTTGTAAGAAATATAATCATCCATTATTTCATGATAAGAAACTTCAAGTTATACTATTTGTACTCGAATTCGTAAAAACTATTCCTTGGTCTTGATTATTATTTATTACTGAATTTATAATTTGAGTATTAGTCGAAGAATCTAACGATATTCAGTGATCTTGATTGGTTGATAAATCTCACGAATTAATAATGGTTCAAGAACAGAAAGAAAGCAAAATACCATTTCCATCAAAACCAATAAGTCCATTATTATTGAAGGTTGAATAGAGAATAGAGTTGCTCGTTCAAGTTTCTATAACCATTCAAACTTTATAATTATATTTAATAGTAGAGGCATATATGGTATTGTTATTACTATTCGCCATATATATTCCATGTCACATATTACCTGAAGAGATTAATCAGCTTAAGATATTATTGTTGGATTGAAATAAGGCTACTCCATTGTCTGGAGAATTAATAGTAGTGATATTAGCAAAATTATTGTAAGATGAATTGTTAAGGTAAAGACATCCACTGCTACTATTTGAAGTGATATTATTTCCTGTAGTATAATTAGTATTATAAAAATCTATTCCTCAATAATAATTACCATAAACAGATACTCCGCTTAATATGTTTCATGTAGAGTTTGAAATACTTATTCAATTTTCATTGTGTATAGAAACGATGTTTTGCAATGTGTTTTGATCGGATGAATTGAGAAAAATACCTCTTCTACCATTATCATATACATTAATAGTATGTAATGTGTTACCTGAAGAATTTAAGACCATCAGTCCATGATATACATTATTGTTTCATGTAAGATTATTTATAGTAATTAATGTAGAATTGCGTAAGAAAATTCCAATATTATTATTGTCATATGATGTGATACCACTTAATATTATGGATTTTCAATAGAGTACTTGTATTCACATTCATTGATTATTTCGTGTTTGAATGTTTTGTCAAAAAATATTGGTACTATTGTATGTATAGATTCCGTTAGCATTATTATAAAACTGAGCATTAATAATAGTAATATATGAAGCTCAAGATATTAAGAGACCAGCATTTGTAGTTCAAATATTATTATATGCTTGAGTATCTCTAATCGTTAGATTATTTCATCATTGTATCATCAATCCGTTGTTTCAATTATTTGCTTGATTAATTCTAATTTTTTCAATAATAATATTATTTTTGTTGGTTGCGGTAATTGTCCCACTACCTCCAACATTTCCTGATAAGGTCACGATTCCGCTACTAATCAATGCACTACAATTATTCATGGTGATTCATGTAGTTATATTGTATGTTCATGAATCTATTACGTAAATCGTATTGCTAGCAAGTGTTGTTGGCAAAATTCATGTAGCTATCACATTCATTCCTCATGACAAACATGAACCGGAAGTATATCCGCTCCAATTTTGCGTATATGCAGTTTGTCCACCTCCACTTCCATAGAGTGCTTTTATGATATCGCCAGACGTAGGATTATTATCCCAAAAAGCTCCCGAGAGAAAATTAGCATTATTTCGGGTAATGGTTCCAACAATCCATGAGTCTGCTTTGACGACAAAATTTGTCATCCAGAATCCTAGTCAGAGAACGAGGAAAGCTCAGACAAGAAGTCTAGCTAAAAAATGTTTGTGTTCGTTTTTCATGGTGTATAATAATATAATAAATAGGCAAGCTAAAAAGTTTTATTACAATAAGTATACTCCCGAATCAAAAAAATGCAAATATTACTATATATATACTACATTAAACTTGCCATTTTATAAAAATGTGATAAAATATAGAGTGAATCAAAAGCATTGAAACTCAAAGAGAAAAGTGTATTTATTACATAGTAACAATTTATTGTTTACTCTATTTTTGAATATAAAATTTACTATTTAAGATATATACTCATGGTCGATCAAATTCCGCAAACAAATATCCCAGCACCTCAGATGGGAAATCCGCCACCACCAGTACCACAACAAATGCCACAAACTCCACTCCAAGCTACTCCTATGCAGCAAGCACCAGTTCGTAGTGCCAATGTCACCAAACCGACATCCAAAATTTCTATGAAATGAGTCTTGATAGGATGCTGAATTTTGTTTATGTTCGTAATCGGAGGATTGTCTCTCGTATTTTATAATCTGATGAATAATCCATCTCAGCTTTCTAGTGTTGGATTGGATCCAACGACGACAAAAATATTGTTGCAGACATTTTCTGTGATTTTCTTTGGACTCTTAACCTTCCTTGGTGTCTGACTTCTCATAGTAAATCTGTACAGAATAATTACGGTAAAAAACAAATCAAAAGTAGGAAATATTTTCGGCGCGTTTTTGTGATTTATAGTATTTATTTTTGCTATCGTGTTGTGAGCGAAGGTGATTACTATGATCAATAATTTTTCTGTAGACAATATCCTCGATAGTGATAAATTGATCATGCCATATCTCCAAGTCAAAGATGGTACGAAATATACCCGTTGAGATGCGACAATGAAACTTATCGCTCCAGCGACAATATTTTATACACTCAATAATACATACTTCAATTCTCAAATAATTCCACAACTTGGACAAGTGAATTTTACCGAAGTATTTTTGGATTGTGGAAACGGACAAAAACTTAAATTAAATTTCACAACCTCTCAATTTGATGGGTCGTGTATCTATTTCAAAAAATGAGAATATCTCCTCAACCTCGAAACAAGGTATATAAATATCCCGACATCTGAAAAAATTCAAAAAACATTTACGGGATGATCGATTATTTTCGATTCAGAAATCAGTGTGAGTCCTACCAAATCAGACCTGACATTCAACGACGCAAAGACAGAAATGATTTTGTGAAAAGCGCCAAGCAAAGTTATGTTTGATGCAAGTTCAGTATTCAAAGATCTTGGACTCAGTGACTACAAAATAATATGGGATTTTAATGGTGATGGAACACAAGACAAACAAAATATCGTAGCTACTACATTCGTGTATAATGAAGCAAAATTATATAATGTGTATATAAGATTTCCAGCACTCAATAATTATATCTATACATTCCCTGTAAGAGTAGAACAATCCGATGTTCCTGTCTGTGAAGTTATTGTTACAAAAGCTGATGGAAAAAATTATACAGTTACCACAAATTTCTTCGACAAAACTGTGAAGATTGTAAACTATCAATTTGATGTCTTGAATAGAAATGATAAATCTATAGATACTATAAAAAATAATAACGGAACATTTAGTTACCAATTTCCCGGTGCCGGACTGTACGCTATCCAAAATACTTTCATTACAGAAGATGATAAACAAGGACAATGTGAGAGTGATGATGTACAAGTATGAGTGACAGATTTTCAAGTAAATTACGATAGGTATTTCAAGTCACCACAGTCACCTCAGTTTCAAAAAATAACTAATCAATGAATTGCATCATTAGTGTCAGGGGAAATAATTTTGACAGAAATTCCTACAGTAATAAAATTACAAGTAAATCAAATTTCTCCAAATACACCTACAGCTACCAAAAGAGTTTTGGTGGATGGTAAACAAGTAATCTCCATAGATCAAAATAGTTTTGAATTCACGATCGACAACAATGCAAGTCATGAAGTTACCCTTATCATAGAAGATGTACCAAGCGGAGCAAAGACAGAAATCATAATTCCTGTGAGAGTAAATAGAGCAGACGTGATAGGTAAACTTATTGTTACTCCTGACACCGTAGGGACTGATCCATTTACGGTAAAATTTGATGCATCGACAACTATACTCAATGATACGGGTGATGAAATCGTTTCATTTACCTGGGATTTTGGTGATGGAACATGATCGATAAAAAAAGATTTTTCTGAAGCATTTATCAGCCATACGTATAGATATGATACAAAAAATAATAATGGAACATATCATCCTATAGTGCTTATCAAAACAAAAAAAGGTCGTGAAGTATCGGTCTCACCAGCCACAGATATTATCGTCAAAAGAGCAAACCAAACATTAAATATTAGTATTCCAGATTATCCGGCACAGCAAGCAAACGTGGGTGATAGAGTAGGATTTTCTATCGAATTCAATGGCTTGCCTACACAGATTAGTCGAGATTTTGGAGACGGAAAAACATTGACATGCAACACAAGACAAGAATGCTGATCTACAACACATATCTATACTAACGCAGGTACATACCCAATTAGAGCAGCAATCTCCTATTCAGATCAACCGACAATAGATGGAACGATAACCCTCAAGATAAAATAATGTACAATAAAATAACCAACATAATAAGAACAATTACAAAAACACAAACATATGGAAAAGCGAAAAAAAATATTTGTTATTTGTCCTGTAGAGATAACAGATGATGTGACAAAAAAAAAGCTTGAAGATTACAAAAAAAAGCTTGAAGCACAAGGATATGAAGTATATTTACCACATTTTGATACCAATCAAGAAGCAAGTGAATATGAAATTTGTCTCCAAAAAATGAAAGCTATTATGGAAGCAGATGAAGTACATATCTTTTTTGTTCCTCTTTCTTGTAGCAGCCATTTTGATCTCGGAATAACTTTCCTTGCCTGTTCATGTGATGAAAAAAAGATTATCAAAGTGATAGAAAATGGTGGACTTACCGATGAACATGGTCAAATAAAATTATCATTTGAAAAGTCTTTTGGTCAGATGATTCAAGAATGGGAAAAAAACATCTCGCACAACTAACAAAAAATTGTTGTGTACAACTAAAATCTAATCTCAATTAATCTAGGTAAAATGGAGTATAATCCCAGGTATTTCTGGGATTTTTCTTATGATACTTTTTTTGTAAAATATTTTATTAAATATGTGATTATTGGAATATTTTATTTATATTTTTTTTATGCCTCTAAAATTTGTACATAATACTCCAAAAGTACGTTTCAGTAATTTTGGTTGAATTATGGATAAATTATGGATAAAATTAAAGTACGTTTCAGTAATTTTGGTTGAATTATGGATAAATTATGGATAAAATTTCATAAATAAAAAAAAGTCCTCTAAAATTTGTACATAATACTCCAAAAGTACGTTTCAGTAATTTTGGTTGAATTATGGATAAATTATGGATAAAATTTCATAAATAAAAAAAAGTCCTCTAAAATTTGACAAAAGACACCATTGCCAGTATACTTATGCTATATAATTTTTATTCTATTCATGTCGTTATCATGAAAACATCTATTAAAAACAAAAACTTTTTATATAAAAAATTGTACACGATGAAAAAAGCGCTCTACAAAAATTGTTGTCGTTTTGGTAATTTCTACAAAAAAAACTGGAAAGTTTTGGTAGGAGCAAAACTATTTCTCTTAGTTATCGCTATGACGATAGTATTTTCTTCCCGAAGAAATATAGGTACCAATATAATGCATGGAGGACTTCCTGCTTATGCAGGATGATTGTGTGGAGATAATGTTTGTGCATCAAAAGATGCTTATTGTCAACTAAGTACCTCTGACTGTACGAAAGTAGGTACCTGAAATTGTGCATCTATTACGTGATGTTCTATAAAAACCGCTGATGTACTTTCTTGTACGGGAACAACATTTAGTTGTAGTAACTTTTCTAAAGACACTTCTTGTAAGATTGCTTGATGTACTCGAAGTGGTGAAACTATAGGAGGAATATGTACCAATGATGATGGTAAAGGAGGACAGATAAATGAGACGTGTTCTTCTCTCTGATCATCTGCATGTAAAGAAATTGGTGCAAACAGCGCTGGTGATTGTTCTCGATCTGTAACTAGCTCTACTGAGATATGTGGTGGAAATATTACTACTCCGAAAAATGAAAATGAATGTACTACATTAAAAAATACATTTCTAATGTATACTATAGATATAGGAACTACTCGATATCCAGCATATATAGAAGATGAAACTTCTTGTCCAGCTGATTGTAGTGTACAGACCTGTGGTAATGGACAAATAGAATGAACTGAAATTTGTGATGATGGAAACACCATGGATGGTGATGGTTGTAATAGTACGTGTACAGAAAAGACAACTCCTGCATGTACATGAATGGAAACTAAAAGTTCTTGTTCTACATTATTAATATCAGCACAATGTGCTGCCTCCTATAGCTCATTAGATAAAAATCAGTGTAAATGGGATGCAACAAAAAATAATTGTGGAATATCAGCTCCTTGTACTCCACCATCCACTCAGAGCTGTGGAAACTGAATAAAAGAATTAAGTGAGCAATGTGATGATGGTAATACAACCGGTGGAGATGGTTGTAGTAGTTCTTGTAAATATGAATGGACTGCAGGTACTGCCGTCTCGACAGCTACCGAACAACATATCAAAACTATAATTAATAATTCTAAATGATGAGCTCAGTTAAAAGCAGAATTTTGTCTAGCAAATCTTTTGAGGATGGAGGGAAATATATGAGGTTCTTTGCAAGAACTACAAAATATTATGATGAATAATTCTTACAATGCAAATAGTTTCCCTTATGCTCTTTATTTAGCAACTTTAGATAATATAGACTACAATAATTCAGCAAATGCACTCAATTATTTTAATGTCCTATTAAATATGTGGGGATTGCCACTAGCTACTGACCAAGCAATGCTGCGCAATCAAGCGCAAGCGTATTATAATATGTTTTTTTGGTGACCTATTAGTGTTGAGTGATGGGCAATGACTCCGTTGGATGATGGAACCACCTATGATCATGGTATCGTAGCTATGTGTATTCCGTATTATGCATTTTGCGGGAATGGCGTCCTAGATATAGGGGAACAATGTGATGATGGTAATATCACTAATGGTGATGGTTGTAGTTCTTCATGTGTACTAGAAAACCAAGCACCTGTAGCTACCATATCATTTCCTGTAGAAGGTAAAACATATGACCCAACCGAGAGTTTCTATAGTTATTGAAATGGATTTGATTCTGACGGAACAATAGTGAAATACGAATGGCAAATAAATAATCGAGGACGAAATGAGAACTATACCACAGGATATTATATTCCAATGAATATGTCATGAAAATTTACTGTATATCTAAGGGTAACCGATGATAAAGGTGCTACTGGCACTACAAGCGTAAACTTTAACATTACAGATATACCCTCAACAGTCTGTGGTAACGGATCTGTAGAATGAAATGAAGAATGTGATGATGGAAATACTAGTGATGGTGACTGATGTAGTTCACAATGTTATACTGAACCGTATTGTGATATCTCTATGACAGGTGCGACAGATGAATCTCCGTTCACTGCATATTTTACCTATAAGATTGGTGGTAATACAACAGCAAAATTTATGCAATTTGATACAGATACAACAGGAGATATTAATGATCCTGATAATCTCTGAACATTTCAACATATATATCCCGTAGCTGATACTACGCAAGATCCTACACTGTATGTCTCTAGTAAAACTCATCCTGAACTTCAAGCTAGCTGTTCTACAGCTACACCGATATGTAGTATATTTACTCCAGAAATGTGTAGTTCTGATGCTTTGGGTGACCGATGATTCAAATGTGCAGATATCCCACAATCAGAGTGTTTATTTTTGATTGAACTGTATAAAGCAACTGATTGACCAAACTGGACAAATAGTGGTTGATGGTTAGATAATCCTAATGCATGTGAGCGATATGGTATTACCTGTACAAATAATTCTGTAAACACAAAATCATCAGCCATAGTAAAAAGTTCAAAGTATCTTGCATCCATTGATCTTTCTAACAATAATTTAGGAGGAAAACTTCCATCAACCATTGATGTACTACTACCATATGTATATGGAATTTTCGGTATAACTACATCATCGGATATGACTAGAAAAGTAAGTATAAAAGAAGTTATAAGTACTACGCCTGTAAAAGAAGTTATAAGTACTACGCCTGTAAAAGAAGTTATAAGTACTACGCCTGTAAAAGAAGTTATAAGTACTACGCCTGTAAAAGAAGTTATAAGTACGCCTACAAAAGAAGCTAAAACAATCAGTGAAAATATTTTTAAGATATTTCAATCAAGCAAAGCAATTTCATCAGAAGCATCTCAAGATACATTACTAAAAAGAAGCTTAGGTGACATGGTAAAGTTTACACCTGTAGGTCAAAAGGCATCATCAAAAATAGATTTGGGTACATTAAAATACCAAGACATTGTACCTTTTCTACATCTTACCACTTTAAATCTTTCTCATAATCATATAGAAGGAGGTATACCACAATGATATTTTATGGCATTCTCATTTTTGGAAACATTAAATCTTTCATACAATAATTTATCTTCTTTATTTGGCACTGAAGAATTAGTATCATTTCCAGATATTCCATGATATGATTTTTTGGTTCAAATGATGGAAAAAAATGGTATGTGATCAATTACTACTACACTACAAAATATTTCATTTTCATTACCAGAAAATGTACGACCATCGCTTGCGTTAAATATTGCAACACAACGTTTTGCACTTCTTCCTGCAGCAGTGTTCTGAATACAACAAAACACATGGGAAGCATTCGGTGTTATGGGAAAATTTATGTGAATAATATCTCAAAAAAACAAAGATAATTTAAATATTTTACGTGAGTATTATAGTAAATATTTTATTCCAACACCAAAGTATTTGGGTAGTCTGCTTGATTTGTTTTTTGGTAAATCTGATGAAATAAAAGATGGGTTTATAATAGATATTGTTGAAGCAATAAATAAACAAACAAAAATTGATATTAATACAATAGGGGAAGTACTGACAGACAATAAGGATTTTATGGATAACGTAACTCCGCTTACTACAAGTATAGTACAGCGATTTACTAATGTGTTTACTCACTTGCGTGTTGTTGATCTATCACACAATGATATTAGTAGTATTCCTACAAGTCTACCAATCAATCCATGTATAGAATCGTTTGATATGTCATACAATCAACTCACAAAGTCATTACCTTTTGTACAGTATTTTGGATATGGTATATGACCTAAGATAGAAATAGTAGATTATTTGAAATCTGATACGAAAGTGATAAATGCTTCATCAAACATATTTGATCAAATAGCAAAGTGAGGTCTTCAAATTCTTGTAGCATATGCTACAAAAACAGGAGAAGTAATGACAGGTATACAGACAGGAATTATTAATAAGGGAGATGAAGTAGTTATGACATTTACTGATTATGGATCTTTTGAATCACAAATTACCGTGCCAGTTGTACAACAAGATCCTATTGATACTATATTTGGTACCAATTGTACACAGGAATCTAACGGACTGATCACCTGTCCAGGCAAACAATGCACTCCTGACGATCCAAAATGTATTGAACAACCAAGTACACAAGGTCAATATATCTGAATATTCACTATGGGAGAAGATAAATCTAGTCATGGATCGCTCTGTGCATATGATTCAACAGCAGCCAAACCGACACGAACATACGATCCAACAACAATGACATTTGATGCACAGAACATATGTAAATCTCTAAAGATGAAACCTATATATGATATCAATACATCACGAGAAGTGGTAGGAGAACCAATCTGTGAGCGTAAGACAAATACGCTATCTCTAAATTTTTCCAACAATAAATTCACTGGATTGCTTCCAAATATTGTTACGACAAATTCGACAACATGGCAGGAATTAAATAATATGAATGTAGAGACATGACCATTATGGACATTTATGCAATCAGGTACTCCTATTCATGTGTCAGTTGATGTAAGTAATAATAATCTTACTAATGATTTACAAATTCCATATATAACACCGACACAGAGTATCTCTCAGATAGATAATAATTGTCTGACATTTGATAATCCTACAGATGATTCACAAACCAAATATATGAATAATTTTCTCCCAGGATGGAATAAACAAAATGTATGTGATTTTCCAAAGATTAGTTATTCACCTACAGAAAAAGAATGAGCTACAAATGGTAAGGTGACAGCAAGTGTATATCTCCCAAAGGGATGTGAAGTAACAAACAACGCGGGTAATAATACCTATGCTTTTGATAATAATGGAGCATTTGCATTTATTGTAAATTGTAGAAACTTTAAAAATCCATTATTCATGATAGCAAAAGTAACCTGGGTTGATTCAAAAACTACAACATTTCTTAATACCAAAGATGCTATATCCAATCTAGATGTATATAATGAAAATACCAAAAATGAAAATTTGACGGTAAATTTACCGAAAGATATAAATGGAACAAAGAAAACAATTGCACAGGAATCTATAAGCAAAATCAAGTGAATAGAAAGTTCTACTAATATAGTTAAAACTACAAAAAATATCAACTTTGTAAATGATAATAAGGCATATGAAAAGATACAGATATCTACTCCAGAAGATTTATCATCGAAGTATAAAATCAGTGTTGAAATTCCATCAGATGTATTATTATATTGAGTAAAGAATAATAAAGAAATAGCATATAATAAAATATTTTACGCACCAGTAGATAAGACTGATGATTCACTCCTTGTAAATAAATTTACTTCTGAAACAAAACTCATCAAACCAATTTTGTTTCATATGGGAAGTGATGAGACAACTACTACCGTAATTGCAGAGAATGAAAACAATGAAATAAACGATTTTACTATAACTATAGCTACTGATAAATCAGTATGAACTAAGGTAGATATATTTTCTTCACAAGATGCTAATACGTGGATATATTTCGGTACATCAACGGTCGTTACTGGTGGCGTAGTTACCTTTACAACGCCTCATCTTACCTACTTCTGAATCGGTGAAATAAGTGGTGTAACTCCATGAACAGGTACGAATACAGGAAATATAGTTACTCCAGGTGGTATTATCGTGGGTGGAGGTAGATCAAGATTATCGATGGATTATTGTCCTAATGGAGATGCTTCACCAAGTTATTATGATAATACCTGTATAGGAAGCACACACACTATTGCACCAGTAGCTGATGCTACAACTACGAGCCAGCTTCTTGATGCATATAAATATGCACGCGAACATGAGCTTATTACAGCAGCATCATCAGATGCAAAATTATATGCAAAGATAACAAGAAAAGAGTTAGCCAAATTGATAAGTATATATGTAAAAAATGTTGTAGGTTTGGTAGCTGATCCAACGAGAAATTGTACATTTAGTGATATCTCCAAAGAATCTACTGCTACCAGAGCATATATCAAAGATGTATGTAAACTAGGTATCATGGGAGTTCATCAAGATGGTAAAACACCGTTATCATTATTTAAGCCAGATACCTTTGTGACGAGAGCAGAAGTTGCAACAGTATTGTCTAGAGTGCTATTTGCTGGTACGTATAATACACCATTAGATTCTCCATACAAACGATATACGCTTCATTTAGCTATATTCAAAAATAGAAAACTTATCCAAAATATTTCTCAACCAGACGCAATAGACACCAAATGATTTGTTCTTATACTGCTCCAAAAAATTGATAAATTAGTTATCAAAGTAGTGCAATAATTATAATTCATAAAAAAATGAGTGACATCGTAGTGGTGTCACTTTTTTTATAGTCGTCTTATTTTATATTGAAAAGTTTAGCTGCTTTACTATACTCATAGTACTTTATATTGCTTCTTCCAATGGCTGATTTTTCTCAAGAACTTAAACATCTCCAAAAACTTGCGTGTATATCACTTTCTCCCGAACAGGAAAAAAAATTCTGATCTCAACTTAGCGATATTATCGGATTTCTCTGACAACTTCCAGAAACCAAATGAGATGCTAATTCCAAGGCCAGAAAAGATATATTAACACTGAGAACTATATCTGGTACCAAAGAGTCTTCAGAGAACAAGAAAATCCTAAAAAATGTACAACATCCTATAGTAAACAATTCTATCGTGATAAAATCAGTATTATCATAGTTCCTCTTGAAATAAAACGGCGATTTCCTATACATACTGCGAAAGACATTTTTTTTATACAAAAAAAAGTTTAATAAAACGTATATACATCGTTTTATCATTTCACATTTTATCGTTTAATCGTTTACTTATGGCCGAGCAAAAACCCTTAGACAAGGTGAGAAACATTGGAATCATGGCTCACATTGACGCAGGTAAAACTACTACCACTGAAAGAGTGTTGTTTTATACCGGAAAAAAACACAAAATCTGAGAAGTACATGATGGTGCTGCAGAGATGGACTGGATGGAACAAGAAAAAGAAAGAGGAATCACTATTACCTCAGCTGCTACTACTTGTTTTTGGAAGGAGTATCATATCAATATTATCGACACCCCTTGACACGTGGATTTTACGGTTGAAGTAGAAAGATCATTGAGAGTTCTTGATGGTGCAGTAGCATTGCTTGATAGTTCTCAAGGAGTTGAACCGCAAACGGAAACAGTTTGGAGACAAGCTGACAAATATGGTGTGCCAAGAATTATCTTTGCAAACAAGATGGATAAACTTGGAGCTGATTTTTATATGTCAGTAGAATCTATCAAATCTAGAATTACTGACAAAGGAGTTGTTCTTCAACTTCCTGTAGGACAAGCTGATGAATTTAAAGCAATCATCGATTTGCTTACTATGAAAATGTATACATTCTCAGGAGACAAAGGTATCGAAGTTCATGAAGAAGAAATACCAGCTGATATGCTAGAAAAATCAAAGAAATATAGAGAAGAAATGATAGATAAGGTATCTATGTTTGATGATGAATTAGCAGAAAAATTTCTCGCAGGAGAAGAACCATCTATTGATCTTATCAAAAAAGCAATCAGAAAAGGTACTATCACAAGTAATTTGTATCCTATACTTTGTGGTTCAGCACTTGGAAATAAGTGAGTACAACTTGTACTCGATGCAGTACTTGATTTCTTACCATGTCCTCTTGATAGAGGATCTATGAAAGGACTTGATCCAGATGATGAAACTAAAATACTTGAAAGACAACCAAACGATACTGATCCTGTTTCAGCTATTGCATTCAAAATCGCTACAGATCCATTCGTAGGTACACTTACATTCGTAAGAGTATATTCAGGGATTATTAGGACAGGAGATACATTACTCAATCCTCTTACAAGACAGAAAGAAAGAGTAGGAAGGTTATTACTTATGCACGCAAACAAGAGAGAAGAGATTTCAGAAATACATGCTGGTCATATCTGTGCGTTCCTTGGACTCAAAGATACGAGAACAGGACACACATTATGTGATATAAAAAACCCTATCATTCTAGAAAAGATGACATTCCCAATACCAGTTATCGATATCGCTATCGAACCAAAAACTAAATCTGATCAAGAAAGGATGGGTATCGCACTTTCCAAACTTGCATACGAAGATCCTTCATTCAAATATTTTTCTGATCCAGAAAGCAATCAAACAATCATTGCAGGAATGGGAGAATTGCATCTAGAAATTATTGTAGATAGATTGAGAAGAGAACATAAAGTAGAAGTAAATACAGGTAAACCACAAGTTGCCTATAGAGAAACGATTACGCAAGATGCTAAAGGAGAAGGAATATTCAAGAGACAAACAGGAGGTAGAGGACAATTTGGACACGTATTATTGAGACTTGAAAAAAATATGGAAAAAGAGTACGAATTCAAAGATGAAGTATCTGGAGGAACAATTCCAAAAGAGTTTATCCCAGCAATTGATAAAGGAGCAAAAGAAACAGTTGCTCAAGGAATATTAGCAGGGTATCCTATCATCAATGTAAGAGTAGTTCCTTACGATGGATCATATCATGATGTGGATTCATCAGAAATTGCCTTCAAAATAGCAACGTATAGAGCATTCAAAGATGCATTTGCGAAAGCAGGTCCATGTATTTTGGAACCTATCATGGATGTAGAAGTAGTAACTCCAGAAGATTATGTTGGAGATGTAATGGGAGATCTTTCTTCTAGAAGAGGAATGATCCAAGGACAAGACAAGAGAGGAAACGCAGCTGTTATCAAAGCTAAGGTTCCATTGTCAGAAATGTTTGGATATACAACTGATCTCAGATCAAATACACAAGGAAGAGCACAATCATCTATGGAATTCGCATCATACGAAAAAGTGCCAGATAATGTGGCTAAGAAAATCATCGAAGAAAGATCAGGAAAAATGAAAGCTATGGACGCTGAATAATTTTATTCCTGCACTATACATATTACATACGAAAAAGCTCTCCGCCACGGCAGAGGGCTTTTTTGCTTGTAAATTTTTTTATAAGCAGTATATTTCAATTATGAAAAAGAAAATCGTCATCAATGACAAGATGCAGAAAAACTATACCTATTATCTGACCCAGCCGATGGGCAAGAAATTTTCTCCGATGTTTCATCCCGAATTGACACCGCAAGAAATGCTCGAGATGGGCGTATTCTGAGGAAAATACATGACAGATTGTCAGAAAGAATTTCCTTCATCGCGATACAAGAAAGCGAAATTATGCTCGACGAAACATGATCCGAAACTAAATTTCTTCGGAGTGAATGCATCGCAGTCGTTGAAAGTCCGACAAGAAAAATGATGGATATATCCAGAAGATCCGCGTGGTCGATTTCAACGATATTGCAGATATTATATGGGCAGAAGGGGACCTGATGATGAACGTCAGATTAAACGCCGAAGAGCTATGACTAGACATGTAAAAGCAATCAAAAATAATTGTTATCCATTGGATCGGGAATGTAGAAAAAGACAGAGACAAGCAGTTCTTCATTGGGCATATGATGCAAGGAAAATATAATGATTTTCTCTTACGGATTCAGTAGTATGTCAAAAATAAAAAAAATCCAGAAGTAAAAAACAACTGGATGTGGTGATAGAAAATCTTCGATGTACTTATTTTGTAGGCTGTTCGAAGGTAATATTCCTTTCCTTGGAAAACTTTTCCAAAAATTCATAAAACCTCTGTTCGTCGTAATCCATAATTTTTATACGGAAGTAATTCCATACTGTTCTATCCAGCATATTGTCAGGAAAAAATGCTGGTGTAGAAATATTCGCTTCATTACTATCGATATAGATATTTTTAAACCCTTCTTTATCAAAGGCTTCTTTAAGTGCTGTAAATATTTCAATGAATCCTATTCCACTGGATATTTGGAGCATGATACTTATTTCTTTCCCAAAAATTTTTATTTTCATTTTCTTAGAGTTTTTTTATTTTTACTTAGAATATATTTATAATTATAGAAGTCAAGTATTTTTTTGTTCTATTGTTTTTTTGTGGGAATTTAGTATATTTGCAAAAAATAAAAAAATAAAACCAACCATATATGAAAATATTACAGATTGATCTCAAAAAAGTCATCCAAGAGAAAAGCAATCTCTTAGCCAAGATACCTTTCTTTGTTCCTTGGTTAAAAAAAACAATCCATGAAGATGAAATTAACGTGTTTCTACGTGATAATAGTCATCTTTATAATCTTGATTTCGTGACTGCAGTACTAGAATTTTTCCAAGTACATGTGGAGACGATTGTACTTCATCCGGAAGCAATAGATCCACAGGGACGCTACATTTTTGCAGCTAATCATCCTTTGGGTGGACTCGACGGCATGGCATTTATAAAGGCAGTCAGTAGTATGTTTACGGAAATAAAATTTCCCGTAAATGACATATTATTACACCTTGAAAATGTAAATTCGCTCTTTTTACCGATAGACAAACATGGAAAATTACAATCCCGTGAAGCGGTACAAAAAATTAATGAGGCATATGCTTCAAAGACACAGCAAATGCTCATATTTCCTGCAGGATTAGTTTCTCGCAAGATACAGGGCGAGATCGTTGATTTACCATGGAAAGATCATTTCATAAAAAAGGCCATCGAAACTCAGCGGGATATTATCCCTGTGTATATCGAAGGAAGAAATTCAGAGCGTTTTTATCGCCTATCAAAATGGAGAAAACGCTTTGGTCTCCCAAACATTGAAATGTTGTATTTACCTGATGAAGTGTTTAGACAACGCAACAAAACTATAAAAATTATTTTTGGCAAACCAATTTCATACAAAACTTTTACCAAAAAATCAGCGCAATCTGATGCTGATTATGTCAAAAATAAAGTATATGAACTTAATAGTCATTAATAGGATTACACTGGATGGTTTCCCATCCAGTTTTTTTTATAAATAAAAAAGGCTGGATTAAGACAATCCAGCATTGATGTTTTTTTTTGTATTTCTTTTAACGTTTTTTTTCTATCAAAACATTTGATAATGTATGCTTAGGTTTTGGTAGATACTCCATAATATTGGAGACAACGGGTTTCTGACCAGTTTTTTCATCGGCCAGGTTTATCGGAACGGGCTGCCCCTTACTGTCTTTGACAATTATGGGACCCTTCATTCCAACAATTAATGCAATTAAACTATTAGCTGTACATTTTTGATTAAGTTCCTGATATACCTTTGTTTTAATTATGAAGGGCGTTTCCGGAATCGAGTCATAATCAGTATCAATGAGTACAATCGTCCATACCTTATAATCCAAAGTTTCAGAACCAATGTTTACCGTTGTTTCCTGGGGGAAATAAAGCCCATAGAGTACATTAGTCGGAGCGGTTTTTTTTACGCTTGTCAAAGAATCTTTTCCTTTCAGAGAATCAATTTTATTTTTTGAATTCTGTTCTGTTTTGACATCGGTGTTGCCACAACTAGTGATAAGGAATACTAAAACACTAACTAAAATTAAATTCAATAATTTTTTCATATTTTTTTCATTTTTTTGATATAATATATAAATATAGACAAAAGTCAATAGAATGTATCTATAATAAATATTTTTAATATAATTTATCCTTCCATTGATTATATCGTTATCATATTACAGACATGCCGTGATGAGTCAGACAAAGAGGGGATGTGGTTTATCCAATCTTGAATTAAATTCTGGATGTGATTGTGTTGCAGTATAATAAATATGATTTGGTATCTCTATATATTCAACCAATTTTCCATCTGGTGACATTCCACTGATCATCATGCCATTTTTTTCCAAGATTTCGTGATACGCAGGATTGACTTCATATCTGTGACGATGTCTTTCCTGGATGGTATCTTGGCCATATAATGCATGCACCTTACTTCCTGCCTTCAAAATCGCTTCGTATAATCAGAGACGCATAGTTCATCATTTATTTTCAATAGTTTTTTGGTCCTCCATAATAGCTACTACAGGATCAACTGTTCCTTCATTAAACTCCGTAGAATTTGCCGTTTCCAGTCCACATACGTTTCTTGCAAAAGAGATAACAGCAATCTGTAATCCTAGACATAATCAGAGATAAGGAACATTATTCACTCTGCAATAATTAGCTATATTAATTTTTCCTTCTATACCTCTTGATCAGAAACCACCAGGAACTACAAATCATTTGATATCATTTTCTTTGATATAATTAGATAATTTTTCTTCTCGACTTGGACCTTCAAATGATTCCATATCCAAGAGATGAACTTTGATTTTAGTATCATGATTTGCTCATGCATGTTGTAATGCTTCGATGACACTCATATAACTATCAGTCAAATTGGTGTATTTCCCTGCCAATGCAATATGAATCGTTTTGAGTGGGTTCATGATAGCATTTACGAGATATTTCCAGTGTTCCATATCAGGTTCTCTTTGTTCTCAAAAGAGTCTTTTCTGGATCAAAAGATGTAGATTCTGTTGTTGGAATGCGAGGGGTACTTGATAAATGGATTTTTGATCAAGTGCTTCTATAATGTGGTCTGAATCTATATCCGTAAACATGGATAATTTATCTTTGAGATCTTGATCTATGTGCTCACGTGTTCTGCATACGAGTATACTTGGGTGAATTCATAATTCTCTGAGTTTGATGACTGAGTGCTGGATAGCTTTGGATTTCATCTCTCCTGAAGTCGTGACGGTAATCATAGGTACGACATGGACGATCATACAATTTTCTCTTCCCAATTCTTGACGAAGCTGTCTTATAGATTCAATAAAATGTAATCATTCTATATCTCATATGGTACCTCATATTTCCACTATAGTAACTTCACTGTCAGCTGCGAGCTTCTTTATTCTATCTTTTATCTCATTAGTGATATGTGGAATAACTTGGACAGTCTTTCCTAGATAATCACCTCTTCTTTCTTTTCTTATGACGGAGAGATATATCTGTCCCGAAGTGACGCTGCTTTTACTCGTCATACTTTGGTCGATAAATCTTTCATAGTGTCACAAATCTAGATCAGTTTCGAATCCGTCAGTGGTCACAAACGTCTCACCATGTTCAAACGGTGACATAGTTCCCGCGTCTATTTGAAGATAAGGATCCATCTTCATAATATTTACGGTATATCCAGACGCTTTGAGTAATTTTCCTATCGATGCAGCAGTGATTCATTTTCCCAAACCAGAAATAACTCCTCCTGTGACAAAAATCAATTTCATGAGTATACTTTTCAAAAAAAATAAAAAAAAGACTAAATAAAACACGTGGTACTACCTTTGTTTTTATGGTAGTGTCCAAAAAAAGTGGTTTTTTTTTAGTCTAAGATAGTACCTTGTATAGATATTACTTTTTTATTTGCAAATGATTTTTTAGAGATTTTTCTGTTCGCATATTTTTTTTACATTTAGTATACAAATTGTTTCGCATAATATTTTGGCGTCAATTTTTCACCCGTAGCCGATTCAATCATCGTATTCCAATGATATTTGCGTCCAGCATGAAATATTTTTTCTTTGAGATACGTTCCAACTTTAGGCATATTATAAAAACTTTGGAACTGATATTCGTTTGATTTCAATATGTGTTCGATGATATAATAATATATTTGTGAAGCAAGTAATTCGCCTAATTGATAATTATGATAATAACAAGGATAGCATGCTACATGAATTTTTGATGCTCGATCAGGCTCATTTCTCCCTTCAGGACATTTCATCATCTGATATTTTTCTACAAGATTCCACCATAAGGCATTCAAATCTTGATCAGGATCTGCGTACATATTTTTTTCAAAACGATACATGACTTGCATCCAGCGAGAGGAAACTAATTGCTCTAGACGAAGTGTACTGAAACATGCATCCGCGATTTTTTGTTTTTCATCGTCAGATATTCCTAGCATATCCTGTATCCATTGAGGGTTTGAAGCAAATCTGCCAAACATCATAGCTATCGCTTCCGTAGTGAATGTATGTGCAGGATCACGTAGGATATACGATGTTTTTTCATCCAGATATTTGTCATATACAGCGTGTCATAATTCATGAAGCTGTGTGTTCATCCATTTAGTGTTCGGTTTGATATTGCACACTATACGTACATCACCCATCTTATCCATATGGATACAACATGCGTGCTGGTATTTTCCTTCTCTTTCATAGAGATCGCTATTTGCCAAAACACTTGTCACCGGCAATCCTATACTGTTATAATATTTGCTAGAAAGCTCAACAATATCCTGATCTTTATAGTATTTATCTATATCTATGGTATAGATTTTTGGTGCTTCTTGAAAATATCTATTTTGATAATGCCACGGCATGAGGTCTATCTTTTCGATACCAAATTTTTTTGCCAAATAGAGATCAATCTCATTTTTTTCCTTGATAAATGCATCACGAGTAAGCGTATCAAGTTCATCAAAAAGATTACTGATTTCTTCTGGATCCTGTTCATCCAATTGTAGACTCATCGTATGATAGTTTTCATATCATAATTCTTGTGCTACTTCATTGCGCATTTTAACAATCTGAATAACATTATGAGATACTACACTACCGATGGTTTTGCTTGCTAACCATGCTTTTTTTACTTCTTCACTATCGGTTGATGTAGAAAGAATCTCTTCTATAGTATTATCAGTATATTGTTTGCCATCAATTTCTGGCCTAAATGTAGCAAATGTACTCTCTATCGTATTCTGCAAACCTATTAATGCTTCTAGTCTTTTTTCATCAATTTGTTTTGCTTGGTAGGATAAAAAAAGCATTTCTAACTCACGCTTGAGTAGCGCATCTTCTATTTCCTCCATAGCCATAAACGATTTTATTTTTGCAAAATCATGTTTGTTTGCATATATCTTATCTATTTGCAGACTAGCATCAGCATACGTTGTATATGCTTCTTCTTTACCAGAAGTGATAGCATCAAAATAGGTCAGACAAGTATTTGTATATTTTTCAGATACGTCTGAAATATGCTGTTTGATAAATTCACGTAAGGAAAGTTCAGCTATATTAGTCATGGAGATATGTTTTTTTAATAGAGAATAAAAATATTCTGTTATGATATTCTAACACTAGCATTGTCAAAATGCACTTTATCTTTTTTCCATAAAAGTTCTCAGAGATGATGTATAGTATATGTTATAAAAAACGCTGCAAGTACATCAATAGAGTAGTGAAGATGACCAAGTAATACTATAATACCAAACGATATTGCTGCCAAGATAAATAGATATCTCAAGAGTTTATTTTCCCAAAATATTAACGCCATGAGAAATGGCATACCTGTATGACCAGAAAAAAATAAATCTGCTCAGAAATTTATTTTCCCCATAATGCCCGTATTGAGTATCAGGATACTATCAGGATATGGTCAAAGATGAGTCAATGTTACAAAAACAGCACGAATAGCAATAAACAAGGCAATAGATTTTAAAATATATGGTGTTTGTGCTGGATATCTTATACACCAACCCAAAATAAATAAAAAAAATACAATTATTCCACCAATAAATAATGCATCTACATCATAAGCTCTGGTGTTGCTAAGTACGATATCAGTAACCGGAGTGATACCTTTTTCATTAGCATAACTGCCTGCATAAAAATTTCCTAAAAGACTTCCACCCAAGAGTAAAAATGCAATCAAAGATGATTGAATTAATTTTCTACTTGAAAAAAATAATTGGTACGCTTTTTTCATTATAATAACATTAATTACCTAAAATCTTTATATGTTTTCGTAGCTGATCTATGAAATATAGCCTGTGATAGAAAATTGATTGTATAGACATATGCTGTTTTGATCATACCTTCTCCTACAAATCTTCTGGCTGAGGTAGGCATCACAATATTTAAGCTAAACTTAGCTTTACTCACTTTAGCAGCTCTACGAGCAATATCAGTATCCTCTCCATAAAAAACTATTTGGGTATCAAATCCGTTTATTTTATCAAGTACAGACTTTTTAATAGCGAAATTTCCTCCTACTCATAAATATCCCGTTAAGAGATAGCTAGGATATCCAAGTAGTCTTCGATATAATCGATTACCTATCTGTTTATGCCAAGGGAGATCGTAATAACTATAAGGACCACTCACAAATCATATAGTATGATCAGATTCAAAATGTTTTTTCATTTTTTTTGCCCATCCTTCTGGTACGCGAGTATCAGAGTCTACAAAAGCAAGAATATCATATTTTGCTTCTATATATCCCCTTTGGCGAGCAACCGTCAATCATTTTTTATGTTCGGTAACTACTCTGACACCAGGGTAACTTTCTGCTATTTTTCTAGTATTGTCCGTACTCGCATTATCTATTACAATGATTTCATCAACATGCTCATGAGCATGACGAAGAGCATATTCAATACATTGTCATATATATTTTTCTTCATTATATGCTGGGATAATAAGACTAATCGTCATTTTTTGTTGGTTATGTAATGATGAATCTTGCGTCATTATCATACAAGTAACGATATAAAATTATAGATATTATCTAAAATCTTTTACGGGAGCCTTAGAAGGTGTAAACATATGAGACAAATACATAAATCAAGTTTTCAGTATTCCTTGATGTGTATATCTTCTAGATGATGTTGGCATTTTTAAATTCAACATATATTGCATCTTCGTATATTTTTCTGCTCTTTTGAGAAAGTCTGCCTCGTCTCCATAGAATAATATGTTTGTATCAAATCATCCAATTTTATCAAGTATGGTTTTTCTTACTGCAAAATTTCCACCGGTACAAACACCACCAACGAGTTTAGACATAAAGTAGGCCAATATCGGAGCATAATATAACCAAGAATAAAAAAAACTATACCAAGGCAAATCATAAAAACTATAGGGACCACAAACTACACCTATTGTACTATTATGTAAAAATTGATCTTCAATTTTTTTTGCCCATCACGCTGGTATACGAGTGTCAGCATCTACAAAAGCCAGAATATCTCCTGTGGATTCTAGGTATCATCTATTACGTGCTGATGATGTTCATTTTTTCTTTTCTAAAACCACTCTGACACCTGGATATCATTCCGCCAATTTTTTTGTAGTATCTGTACTATTATTATCTACTACAATGATTTCGTGAAAATATCATTTTCCATTTTTCAGTGCATATTCGAGACACTCTCAGATATATTTTTCTTCATTATATGCAGGGATAATGAGCGATATTTTTAGTTTAATCATACGTAGATAAAACAGGTAAAAATTTATTTTTCAAATTTTTTGGCAACACGTTTACCAACACTACGATAGGTGAAGATAATAATAACCAAAACGATAGCTAATATAATACCAGGATATGATAGATATTGTGCTGCAAGATTATATCAATTTCATAAATAATATCCAACAAATAATAAAATAATTGGTTGAATAAATGCTGATGGTATACTATACGACAAAAAACGAGGGTACGACATTTTTGTCGCTCCAGCACTGGCAACAATAGCTACACTGATAATATATGCGTTTTTTCCAAGAATCATTGTTTTAAGGGGATGATCAGCCCATAGTTTTTTCATGGTAGTCATATTTCTTGAGAGAAATTTAGATTGATCTACAAAATTAGAGATTTTTTTTGATCTAATGACTCCACGACCGATAAGATAATATAAAGTATCATTAGATATGTCAGCAGAAAGGATAACTAAAAATGCAATCCAAAGATTGAAATGTCCGCTCCACACCAAAAACCCCGAAAATAACGTAGAAAATTGTCATTCAAAAAATGATGCTATAAACAACATAATATATCCATAATGAGAGAGGAGTGCTTGCATAAAGTATAGGATCTAAAGTGTAAAATCTATGTTATTTCATACTTTCTTCCAATAATCTTGTTTGGTTCTCCAATACTAAGGCATTGATCATATCATCTATTTCTCCCGTCATAAATACAGGTAAATTTGACCATGATTGATGGATACGATGATCGGTTACTCTATCTTGGGGAAAATTATATGTCCTAATTTTTTCTGATCTATCTCAGGTTCAGATTTGATCACCTCTAAGTGATTTTTGTTCAGCATTTTTTTTATCAACTTCTATTTGATATAATCTCGATGTAAGTACTGACCAAGCTTTTTCTTTATTAGCAAGCTGTGATTTACTATCTCAGATATCGACAATTAATCCACTTGGTAAGTGACGTAATCTTACTCCCGTTTGATTCTTATTAGCATTTTGTCCTCATGCGGATGATCATGCGTAGGTATCCATTTCTACATCTTTGGGATCGACATGAAAATCTAAATCTTCTGCTTCTGGCATGATAGCTACGGTTACTGTCGACGTATGGACTCTTCCTTGTGATTCTGTTGCTGGGATTCTTTGTACTCTATGTACTCAACTTTCAAATTTCATAATTGAATAAACACTTTTTCCACTGACTTTTACCATCACAAATTTTACTCCACCGATATCAGACATTTGTTCTTCTACGATTTCTGGCTTCCATCATTTTTTTGTAGCATATCCGAGATACATTTTTAACAGTTCAGCTGCAAATAATCCTGCTTCATCACCACCAGCTGCTGGCCTGATTTCCAAGAAAATATTTTTTTCATCATTCGGATCTTTGGGGAGGAGTTCAATCTTGATTTTTTTATCCAAGTCATCGATGAGGAGTTCAGATTCTTTGAGTTGTTCTTTTGCCATATCAATCATCTCAGAATCTTTTTCCGTATCTATCATTTCTTGTGCTTCTTTCGCCTGTTGATTGGCTATTTTGTATGCCTGGATGAGGTCAAAAATATCTTGGAGAGAAGAAAGTTCTTTGTTGATAGCAATAGATTTTTTGTTATCAGAAATAATAATAGCATCCATAGACTGCTCTCTGAGGTCCAAATATCTTTTTTCTATATTACCTAATTTATCTAACATAATTAAACGATTAAACGATAAAACACCAAAGCGGTAAAATACTATCCGTTTAATAGGTTAGCTAATAGAAGACTTGTCCGATGATAATAAACAAAAAATTAAACACGAATGTGATCACTTTTACGAAAATAGGACTTGCTATATAGACAAGCAAGACGACGAAAATAATGCTAAAACGTACATATTTTTCCATAAATTCTGCTCATTTATGCCATCGAATTTTGATCAATCTATAGCCATCAAGTGGAGCAATAGGGATGAGATTAAAAATAGCGAGTCAGATATTGAGAAATGTAAAGTTTATCCAAAAACTAATCATGAGATCTCAATTATTGAGAAAAATATCATTAGGTGTCCCTCACATAACTTTTGCATAGATCAAGAGGATAAGTATTCATATAATCGCCAAAATAAAGTTTGTTGCTGGTCATGCAAGTGCTACCATAAGTTCTCATTTACGTGGATTTTTGTAATATAATGGATTGATCTGTACAGGTTTTCCTCGTCCAAAATGTGCAATAAATATCATCAGGAATCCTATAGGGTCGATATGTTTCATAGGGTTTGGTGTCAATCTTCATTGAAGTTTTGGTGTAGGATCTCCAAGATAATAAGAAACATATGCATGCGCGTATTCATGCATTCCTATTGATACTGCCAAGATGATAGCTAACTGAATAATATCAAATATCCCCATAATTTATTGTATTGATTTCGTTAAAAATTTTGAGAAGTTATCAACATTCCAAACCCTTTTTCCATCGATATGAACGTTGGTTACTAGTTTAACATTATTGTAGACGTAATCTCTTCGGTTGTATTCATTAATCTCTATGGCATTTCCCGTACTAAATAATTTTTCCATAATATCTGGTTTAAAATTGAGATTCAGATATTCTTTTCCAAGGACAACAAAAGGCATATCTTTTGAATAGATACTATTAATCTCTACGAGTGATCTTTTTTTACTTTTTTCATCAGCAGCACTATATTGTTTGAGTAATGTAGTCATTTTTTGGTTCTGATATTGTGAAGGATTGAATTCAGATTTGTCAGTACTAAAGAGTTTAGTAAGATCTTTTTTTAGTCCCATATCAACCGTATTGATTAAGAGATCATAATCTCAAACCACCAATCTTCATTGTAATTCCTGCGGAGTGGTAATCTTTTCAAAGACAAAATTTTCACTGACATTGGCGTTTTTAAAAATATTTTGTAATGTCGTCACGACAAAATCATTTATATAGGTGCTATAATATACTACCGTAAGTTTTACTGGTTCTCATACAACAACTTCAGTCTGTATCTCAGGGATAACGTTATATACATCCAAAGAGTCGATAAGTATTTTTTTGTTTCAGATATATCCATAGATCATGTATTTATTGAGTCCAGATCAAAATGTTTTTTCTAGAAGTCCAAATGTATACCATCATGATTTTCCTCATTTTACAAAGTGTTTTGGTGTGTATGTCTTTGTTTGATATTCTATAATTACTTTATCATATACTCTATCAAAAGTAAATTCCGTAGAAAGTGATGCTCAGGTATCTATATAATATACTCATTTCTGATTTTCTCATTTGATAGCGATAGATTTTGGTAGATTTTTGACATTGATATCGATCAGATCATTTTTGGTGATGATATTATTGGTATAATCGCGATTGAGTAAGTCTTTGACGTCTCATCATGTAGATTGAAATACATCAAACAATCCGTCACTATTTTTTTGAAAATATGTTTCATATCCACTACTATAAAAGTTGTGTTTAATAAGTCCTCAGAGAACTCTTCTTCCTCTTACACTAAGTTTGTCCGAACGAGTATTAAAAAATACGGTAATGAGCTGATTGGTTAATAATTTTTTTACCGCATATCAACGCAATGTTTCATCTCCTACATATCCATCTATGATGGAATTGCTTCAGTTATTTATAGAAGTTTTAAATGCTTCAAAAGAAGTAGTATTTTTTACTTGATAGAAATTTAAATTACTTTGATTACAATTTGCGAGATTAAATATCAAACTATATTCATCATTGGATTGAGAGACAAGATTAGCACAATTGGAATAGACAGGTTTAAATGCGAATAGAGATGTATAATCATTGACTTCAGAATTTGCTAGCATATGCTGTGGCAAAATGTAGTTAGTAAAAAATAAGATATTGTCTGAAGATGCATTGGGGAAAGTTACTTTGAGGGTGTTGTTTACATCTTTGACGATAGTAATATCACTATATTGATTCAATAAAGGGAGTTTCCATATATTATTACGCAAAATTTCATTATACGTAAAATAGATGTCTTCGAGTGAAACCGGTGTCCCATCAGACCAGATAAATCATTTATTCAAATTTATACTATAATTTTGATTGTCTTTGGTGGTAACCGTACAAAAATCAGGGATATAGGTCAAAGTATTTTTATTATAAGATGATTTAACGCAAGCATTAAACAACAGTCCTTGATAAAAATTACTTTGGATGTCGTTACGAATATATGGCAGATAAGAAGTATTTCCAAAAATACCCTCTACAAAGGTTCATCATTTAGTATTCACTTGAGTAGAAGAAACTCGAATATACTGGTATCCTACATAGATACTAATCACTACCCAAAAAAATAGTGATAAGAAAAAAGTATATCTAAGAATGTCTCTTACAAGCTTTTTTTTAATTGTTATCATTGCTTACTTAATATACGGTAAAATAAGCGAGGCGATTAGAAAAATTATACCAGAAATAAGCGCAACTTTTTTGAGTTTATTTTCAAGAGTTTTTTTACTTCCATATTCATTTCCTCCAGCCATTCACCCAATTCCCAATCCTAGTCCACCTTTTGGAGACATAAGCAAAACAGATGTGATAAACGCTATTCATACAAGGATAATCACAATAATCAAGAGAGTACGCATTTTTTATAATAACAAAAAATAAAGTGACTTATAATATATAAATATGCCTGAAAAAAGCAATACGAGATAAAATACAACAAAAAAGCTCCGTATAGGCTACGGAGCAGAAAAAACATAGTATTTTTTGATGTATATATCTTAGTTGATGATTGCAAAATTCACGATAAGGTATCCAGCTCCAAGTACCAAAATACCTATAAATATATAGAGGAAACTGTTTTTGATACTTTTTACCTGTGCTGGATCATCTGGTTTCATGAGTAATTTAACTGTCTGTACAATGATGATTACCAGGATAACCAATGAAGCCATTCAGAGTGCATAATTGATAACTTGATAGAGGATTGGTATATTCTTGTTTGCTAATACTCCAGATCCAATTTCTCAAAGATTAGTTATATCTTTGACTACGGCTTGTTGTGTACCATAGATAGCTTCTATTATTTGTTTAGCTCCTATGATGATGATCATAGAAATGACATTCCATCCAATAAGCGTTCCTGCTTTTTTCTGAGCATCAGCATCAGTACCAAATAAGAAGGTAATTACACGTGTCACCAAAATCACAAACATCGCACCGAGGACAAGATAGATAGCAAATTTAATGAACGGATAAATTATTTTATCATAGAGTCAGCTCGCTATTTCAAATCATTTAATCTGTCCACTTGCAGGATTGAGAAGATCAAACACATTTTGTCCGATAAATTTAGCACTCATAATAAGTATGATTCCTATAACTCCATAAATAATATATCTGGTTCATTCTTTGGTAGCCGTATCTTCCGTCGAAAACATAATTTTGTAAAATCCTAGAATCGCTGATAATATTCAAATGATAATTACGAGAGGAACTACAACATTCATAATCCTATTATATAAGAAATTTTGTAGTCACTGAGCTCATACAGCGCCTTCAGCAGAGTCAAGGTTTTTACTTATAGTTTCGATACTTTTACTCAAAGCAAGATCAAATCTACTCGCTTCAACAACTTCAAACGATCATGACCATATGTTGTTACCAAGAACAGCTATATTGTCAGGTGCAGTACTAAGTATAGTATTCGTAAGTTTCGAAGGGTCTATAGTACATTTCAGAGTTTTTGTAGTAGTTGATTGAGTAAATAGTGAACTACTTCTGATATAGTTCATGGATTTATAATTAGACTCGTAATAGGATTGGACGTATATACGAGGAGATTTTTTTCTACTCGCGTACAGGTAAGAAATCATGCTGCAGCAGTACCATCAAATGCAGTATCTCATTTATTTTTGAACACGATACCTATTTGTGGACTAGATCATTGTGCAATGATACCACCATTGATATTTTCCTGTCCAGGAAGTCCGACAGATTCATTGATAGTAAGATCTACACCATTAAAGACGTATTGATCAATACATCCAGAATTATTATATGTTTGCCAGTTTCCTCAGATGACACCATTGGTACAGGTAAGTAATTCTGCATAATTAATTGCACATTTTTTTGGAAGTGATGCTCATGTAGAAGAATATCATATTACTCAAGATCATTCTGCCAATGAAGCTCATCGTGGAAGAATACAACTACTGCAACTTCCATATAAAGTATTTTGATTGATTTGAGTTCAACTGGTATATCGTACATTATTTTTGCAGAGTAATTGTTTTTTTACACCATCACATCCCAGAGTAGTAGTAGGTGTTTGAGAAGTATATCAATAAATAAATTGAAGATGAGGAATGTAATGGTTTGATCGGATATCTAAACATGATCATGAGGTCACAGTTTGACATCACGTATATATACCTGCCGAACCACCAACTCGGTTTCCATTGAGGCATTGAAAAGGAACTGCCCATGCACTACACGATTCATTATTCGTTTGATTAGCAAGTGGATGAGTATATTTTGTGATAAACGTTCCATGGAGAACCATTCATGTACCATCGATAATATTAGCACAGGGTGCGGTATTGGCTTGAACACATCAACTATACAATCCATTTTGTTGTGCAATTCCATTACCTACCCACACACCATTGGTACAGGTAAGTGGATGTAAAATAGTAGTACATGTTCATGTACCTATTGATTGAGGAGATGTATATGTATTAATTGCTGAACTATGAGGGACAACAGTATTTGTTCGCGTATTTAAACATCCTTGAAATGATCAAGAATCTATACATCCCGTAAAAAGTGATGATTGATTTCCTCATAACCAGTTTCCATTGGTACACGTGAGTGTTTTTTTACGTAATGCACACGTTGTTCCATCACCAGGAATACTAAATTTAGCCGTATAACCTATAAGTGTTTCTCCATGATCTTTGTAACTCGCTGGAGTAGTTCGATTGTCCACACATTGTAATCGTGGTTGTTCGGTACAACTTGCAAAGGTATAAAGCCAAGGAGTTATGCCTCACGTAAAATGTGAATCGAGACATTGGAGACTTTGACTCAACTGCTGACATGTCTGGGTAAGACTATTATGGTTTGCTTTATAGAGTGTTTTATATTCTAGATGAAGTGCTGCAATAGGTGTTGTACAATTTCCCCGTATGTGTGGAGTACATGATGCATATGGATAGACATTACCAAGATTGTTAGCAATGCTTCAGCTGACACAGGTAATAATCCCTAGTGAATCTGCACAACTTTGGGTATAGGTAGCCGCAGAGATTTGATATCCTGTTCTTGATTGTCCATCAGCAAGTGTAGAAGGATTCCAGCCTGGAAGAAGGTGACAGCTTTGTCCATGGGCAAATGCAACAAGTGCAAATGCTATCGTCATAAACGAACCGATAAATTTTGTTATACGTGTACCCAATCTGTGTCTGTAGTTCATGATAATATTTATTTGTGTATAAAAATTTTTTTACCGTAGAGAATAATTGTTTCTACCAGAAGCATAATTTCTCTCACTATCGGAAGATGTGGAAGATGTTTCAGCTGTGTTATCATGACCACATATCTTGCGATAAGTAATCAAAGTCATACATAATATGTCCGAACAGTGAAATTGATATGAAGTGTATATACGAGTCCAATCGTCAAAATAATTCAAAGAATATATTCTATCAGAATGTTTATGTTTCCTTGGATATCTATAATACGACTATATGCTTCTTTTTCTTTTGCTATTTCTTCTTCGAGAGTATAATGTTGTATGGGTACAAATATATGTACCAAGGATTTCCCGACATAGATACATAGTCCTGTTAGATATCATCGAATTTCCTCGGGGTTTTTAAGAAATAGCTTATTGAGCCATTGTTTGATGGGAATATTGATAAAATCTATATCAGACATAAGTGCTGAGATTCTAAAAATAATCAAAATCAACGCGCTACTACTAATCAAAACATTACCCAAGAAACTGAGGATCAAAAATGCAGTCCATAAAATAAGTGATTCTTTGATTCGCCAATTTGGTCTATCAAAACTATGGATTTTATACCATAAATAAATGTTATAGAGAGGTAAATATTTGAAAATAATATCTTTTTTATTTCATTCGACACTATAATTCTGGATAGTATGATCGCCTCATTTCAAAAGACTAATATCAGAGAGGATGCTGACTATGCTTATCATCAATAAAAATACTAAAAGAAAAATACTAACGGTATATACTACATTCAAAATATCTAATGCAAAAATATAGTTCATAATACCAGAAGCTATAGTAATGATTCAAAACAGCAACGTGATATATCCAAATTTTATATACCCGCGTATAAAGTCTTTTTCCTGATCAGTTATATCTCGTGTATTTTTATTGAGCATATTTTGTACCAATGGAGAAAAAAATAGCGCTGCTGCTAGCGAAAGTTGGGTTTTGGTGTTGGTATCGTGTACTTTCGTTTCTTCCATAAATAAAAACATATATAATTAAAACTATTTTTTTTATGCTACATCTGTGGTGATAAATTCTTTTTCTTCTGGTGAAGCAAGAATTTTTACTCCTACATGTTGATTACCAGCAAAGATTAATCCTTCTCCGACACTAGAAGAGACAAGTCTTCTTTGCTCAGCTTCTGAAAGTCCAAGCAATTCGTTCAATGCTTTGATCGATGTAGTAGATTGTTTCAATAATATTTGTAATGCACAGTTTGAGATGATAGGTTTACCATATTTACTTTTTACAAAGTCTTCAATATCTTGAGAAATAACTGTAATTCCTAATCCATATTTTCTTGCTCTCTTGGTAAGTCCAAACAAAAATTCTGCTGATGTTTCATTTTGGAACATAATCCATGCTTCATCTACTGCGAGCATTCTCTTTTTCTTGTGTGATCTTACTTTGGTCCAAATCCAGTTAAGCACGTTCATCATCGCTGGTGTTTTCAATGCATCTTCCAAATCTCTGATACTGATAACGGTAAGTTTGTTGTTGATATCAATATTGGTGTAATTATTGAATACTTTTCCAAATGTTCCACTGACATATTTACTCAATCTTAATGCCAATCTGTCTCCACCTTCCATTCATTCCAAAACATTCATAAGATCGCCCATGATTGGTGGTTGTTTTCCTTCGTAATTTTCTGCTTCGAGTGAAAATCATTTCAAGGAATACGTGCTTTGTAATGCCTTATCAAGCAACGCTTCTTCTTCTGGCGTACACCCTCAAATCAAAATCTGAATCATTCCAATCAAACTCATAATCTGACTTCTCAACAAATCTCATTTTCCATATTCTACATCTTCGATTCTTGGAGGAATATCAAATGGATTTAAATATTGTTGTGAGTTAGTTGCAATGTTTACATAGGTTCCACCTACTTTTTCACAGAGTGACTTATATTCATTTTCCGGATCGATAATGATGACATCGATATCGTTGATCAAATATCTGAGTACTTCAAGTTTTACCGTAAACGATTTACCAGCTCCAGAAGTCGCAAGGATGACACTGTTCATATTTTGTAATTTTCCATCATATCTATCAAAAATAACCAATCATCCGGTATGTAAATTTATACCGTACAAGATACCTGTTTCGCTTACCATATCATTGGAAATAAAGGGAAATCCTCATGCGAGTGATGAAGTAACTGAGCTTCTACTGATAGAAAGTTCATCAGTACACAACGGCAATCAAGAAGAAAAACCTTCGTCCATTCTTTGGATTGCACTTTTGATTCTGATTCCATATCATGATATTTTTTGTTCAATCTTTTTTCCTGTTTCTTTCAATTTTTCTTCGGTATCGTCATATATGTTGATATAAAATGAATTTTCAAAATATCTTTCTTCACGAGTCGTAAGTTTTTCTCTAATCATCTCTACATCTCTGTATTGTTGTTCTACTTCCATATCGAGCGTGATACCTTTTTGTTGAGCATCTCTTACTTCAGCTTTCAATTGTGTTGCTCTGTTTTTCAACATCGACTGAATCGCTGCATCATCTTCTGGAAAAATAAATCGGCTCATATCCCATTTTGCATGGAAACTGAAAATATCTCTTGTTCGTAATGCATCGATGTATGATGGATAACTTTGTGCATAATACGTTTTTCAAAAGATTCCTGACACATTATAATGGGTCGGTTTAAATTCCCAATATGAAGGCGCGATATGTGATTTATAATCATTGATTACGGTTGAATATTCCTTTTCTGTCTCAGCAATATATGCTCTCATTTTACTCGTCAACTTTTGGTCATTATATTGATCATCAGGAAGTTCAAGCAAGTATTTCACTTGATCTCTGAGTTCCTTATCTTTGATTTCACTATTTTCTGGTAAAGCTCCTTTGTTCTTGCCAGCAAGCATGCCTGCACCTGTAGGTGTTCATCATTTTTTTGCAAACAGACTAGGAAAAATGCCTGACAAGAGTTTATCAAAAAATCCCAGCTTTTGTTCTGTAGCAGGAGCTTTGAAGAGAGGATATCAACCATCGGCTACATATCCGCTGTAGTCTGTATCATACACTACGTTTTGAATAACTTCCATAATTTATAATGCTAAGTGCTAAATAGTAAATGTTGAATATACCTTGTTGTATTATAGTTAAGTATACTCGATTTTTGGTTCAGAAGCAAAAAATCACCTAATATCGCTACTATTTAGCGTTGACAAATATAAAAAAAGACGCCAAAACTTCCCAAAAGAAGTTTAACGTCGTTTTTATCCAGCGTAGCTGAGTAGGAATTATTTAAATTCCTATGTGAAAAAAATATCTAATAGTTGTTGACTTAATATAGTAAATATATATAAAAATATAAACAAATATAAAAGATAAAAAGATATGAACTACTACAAATTAGATGAGCTTTTAGAAGCTGCAAAATCGTTTGCCAAAAAAAAACAAGCAAACGCACACTTAAACAGACTCCTTCGGAGAGCAGAGGGAAAAAAACAACATATTGCTCAAAAAAATGTGACTGAAATATCACATGAAGTATTGGTTGGCGTAATGGCTGGCCTTACTCATTGCCATGAAAAAGTTATTACCGCAATTCTGAGTAATTTCGAAATACTTGGATACAAAGCCACAGAAAAAGAAGAAAGAGTCAGGTCCTATTTTGCGTTCGGTGAGCATTGGAACGAACTGTCAAAGTATGCCGGATACACACCAACACAGTATACGAATTGGGAATCAATCAAAGATCAGTTCTATGCTTCGGAACATTATAATCACGAAAAACCATTGCCTATGAATATCACAAAAGGTGGTAATAGTATCGTAGTGAACCTCTATGGGTTTAAAATTCCCAAAGCGTCACCAGTTATAGTTTCAGAAACTCCTGCAGCGATTATAGGCAGAGTAGCTCTCTGTAAAACCATAATCAAAAATGAATATATCGCCATCGCCTGGTGATATATCAAAAGGTATAAGTGATTCCCTCGGTCTTTCCGGGGGAGTTTTTTTTATTTTGTTGACTTTTATTATAAAATATATATATAAAGATAATATAAAAAAAATAAAAAATTATGAAACTAATAAAATTATTCTGGTTGCTCTACAAATCCCGCTGGGGTGATAAACAACCAGGAGAAAATAAAGTCTCAGATATGCTGTATATGCTTTATCCGCCTGTAGCTATGGCGATTGGGATTGTAGTATTATTTGTAAATAATACGGTCGGGTTATTTATTTATGGAATAGCAACTGTACTTCTGTTTGTACCATGGACAGTTATGTCCTATATAGACCGAAAGATTACCAGACCATCTGAAGAGTCTATAGAAGATCTAATAAAAATTCGCAAAAAATGCAAAATAGTCGTTTTTATTGGAATAACATTATTCGCTATTTGGCTTATTTATGGACATTATCATCTATATTTTAAACTATTTTAGAAAATATTGTAATTAATATTATATAAATATATTGCTCCTCTCGGTCTTTCCGGGGGAGTTTTTTTAATTCGAACACCAATTCCTGTAATTCAAAGGATTGTTTGAGAGAATTATAGTTGCTATCCAAATAAGTCTGAAATATAATGAGGAATTATTGTGATAGCAGCTATACATCCTTCAATCAAAAGAAATATTTTTGAAGGAGGATGTATATTTTCATTTCAAAAAATATATTTGAGAAAAATCTACACAATAGTTTCAGCCATCCAATCCACCTTAAACCCTTTTTTTGCCAAGTTTAGCTTCGTGAAAATGATATCCATAAATTGCCTGACGTTAGGTCATTTTAGGATGATATTGTATCTATATTTGCCAAACATTTTGTAAATCAACGGTGGGGTAGAATAAATTTCTATATCTTTGAGTTCATATTTTTCTTTTAAATAGAGGAGATCCTTATGTAATGTATCGACTTTGGTATAGAGAGATTCTTCGATTTCATTTTTATACAAAATCACACATAATTCACCAAATGGTGGATAGCCGTTTACGTTTCTGAATGTATTGTCTTCTTTGTAAAATTTTTCTTTGCTCATTCTACATGCATTGCGAATACTGTACTGGTCTGGATTAAATGACTGTACGATAAAATTCGCCGTTGGATGTTTTACAAATGCTTCATAGAGAAAATAAAAATTTCTTTCTGCTGACGTATAGTCAGGGATGTTCAAACCCAAATCCGCATTCAAGAATATAATGAGGTCGAAATTGATATTATTCGGGGGGGTAGCAAGGAGAGAAGTTCAGATAATGATTTGATGCTGAGAAATCTGTTCTGTTATTTTTTTAATCTTATTGGGAGAATTTACCGTTTCTGATTCGACGATCAATGCGTCTTGATGATATTCATTCTGTAAATATTCAGCAACTTTTTGTGTTCATAATCCGAAATTTTTTATCTTGGTGCTGTGACAGGTAGGACAGGTCGTAGGCACATTATATTGTGTTTTACAAATATGACAAAGTCCGATAGTCTCTCACGATTCAATCTTGTGATAACTAATGCTTACTGAACAATGTTTACACTTGGGAATACTTCCGCATGCATGACAAATTATTCCACCCGCATATCATTTTTTATTTACTAAAATACAGATTTTCTTGCCTTGAGCGAGATATTTCTCGATGCCATCACTCGCCAATTGGGAAAAATAGGGAGTAATCTCCTTGCTCATATTTACCAGAAATATAGATTTCTTGGTTCATTGTATATCGTGATCAAAACGTTCATAATTCATATGCTATGCATACGTATTAAAAAAAGAGAATAAAGTCGAATCCAGAAAGTATAGTTGACTTTATATAAAGAATAAATATGGTATTTAAAACACAAATAATATTTTGTATATGAAAAAAGAGGTAAAACAAAATGAAATATCTGATCTGGATTTTAATAATCTTGATGCCAAACAAGCAGAAATGCTTCAGTATTTACTTAAGGTCATTGCTTCCCGAGTAGTACAAAACCTGGAAAATACACCAGAGGATAATGATAAAGTAACTACAGGATGTATGTGTGGCCAATGTACGGAGACAATAACTATTAATCAACTGATAGACAAAACCAAAATATTGGACTCTAGGGGATTGGAAAATATGATCGAGTATATGAAAGTCATATTTATGATAGAAGATTACCGACAAAAAGCATATATGAATTCTTGGAAGTACAAATTCAAACAGTGGTGGAAAAGAAATTTTCACACATAAGATTATGGCTGACTGTATTAGTCAGCATTTTTTATAGAGAAAAAAATTTCTGAATTTCTTCGACGAGCTGATTGTATTCGCTGATGGTACTTACTTTCTGCTTAAATTCCTTAGATCACGGAATTCATTTAACATATTGAAACAGATGTTTTCTAAACTCTGCAAGCGTAATCGCTTGTGGTTTTTTGATATTTATTTTCAAATGTTCTGGCATCACTAATATACTTTTATATTTGGTTTTTTGCTCTTGAAAATAATTTTCATAACTGATCATATAGTCGAGATGTTTTAAAATAGTTGCTTGTATTTCTTCTCTGTTTGGAATATGTGGTGTAAAGATTCGTGGGTTCCCGATTGCTCATTGACCGATCATAACTCCATCTAGGCATTCACTTTGTCATCCTGAATGTAATGAAGGATATAGTGAATTTTTACTAGATTCTTCCCTCGTAGCAAGTACGGGGTCAGAATGACAATGTAAAAATTTTCAAATATCTTCATAAACCTTTATTCCACCATTTCCTAATATCTTACATTTTTTATCAGATTGTTTCTTCAGCTCATACACAAAATCCCAATTACTGTCTGCAGCATATCACTGTTTCACCGTTCTTCCATGGATAGTAATCATACTCACATAGCTACTTATTTCTACCAAAAATTTCATTTGTTCATCTAGATCATTCTCATCTTTACCGGTTCTCGTTTTAACGCTGAACGGCATTTTCATGATTCATGAAAGTTTTTTTATAATTTCCAATGTCTGTGTTCTCTCTCTCAATAATGCACTTCATCATCAGGTATGCATGACATTTCTCGCAGGACATCACATATTAAGTTCTATGCCCGCAAAAATGAATTCAGAATTCAGAGTTCATAATTCAGAATTAATGGATTTTTTTTTATTTTTTTCTGCATTCTGTATTCTAAATTCTGCATTCAAAAAGTATTTTTTTTGGATATCAGCAAAACATTTCATCAACATATTCTCATCTGATCAAAATATTTGCGCTATGACGGGTAATTGGTCTTTATCAGTCAATAAGTGCTTAATCACTCACGGAGGATTGATGATATATCCATCAGCATTCATAAATTCTGTCCATAATCATAACTCATATATTTCTTTTTCTCCATATACATCAAAAATCTCTTTCACTATTTGGCGAAAGGCACAGTCCGTATATCCGTCCATGGGTGCTAAACCGATTATCATCGGAAATTTAAATGTTAAATTTTAAATTTTGAATTCGAAATTACTGTATAGAAAACATACAGAATTTCCAGCAAGAGTTGTATTTAAAAGTCGATTGAATATCGCTGAATGAAAAAGTTATACCAAAGAGTATCGATTATAAATAAAGATGAAGGGGCAATCGACGAGGGTTTTTTTGCTCTTGTCCTTTGCGAAGTCAANTACTTTTTTTCTTGATCCTCAGCGAAGTCTGAGGGCACCTGGAAGGAAAAAAGCCCACCTTAGTTGACAAGTAAGGCCAAGCCGGCGAGGCGATAGAAATAGATTATCATTTCTTAGAAATATTTAAACGCTCCGCTGGGCTTACTTTTGGCATTGCCCCAAAAGTAAGCAAAAACGCTAGGAAAAATGATCCGCCATTTCATTTTTCCCCATCAGACAATCAGGGTAATTTTTCCAGCAGGAAAATTCTTTTCGTTTTAATTTGACTATAGCATCCAAGCAAGATGCATGACCAGACACTCCCCAAATTTGAAACAATTAATATAATCGAACTAAGTGAGTCACACGAATGTGTGCGAATAAAGTGAGATAAATAAACTTTTCATAATGAAATGACAGTTCGTTGAGTTTGCATCTGGCTAGAGGTTTTTTTGTACTTGTCATAAGCGAAGTCTTAGGGTACTTTTTTTATGGCAATGATAAAAAAAGTATGTCTCCGAAGGAAATATAATAATTTTTAAAATATTTTACACCAAAATTCATTGTTTTTTACTCGGTAAAAGATATAGTTTTAGCATGAGACATAGACTATCACGACGACTAATAGAGATGCAATGAAAACACGACATTTGTTTTGAGTGTTTTTCATGACATCGAAATTATACCAACGATTTTAGATGCTTAAATTTTAAATGAAGTGAAAAAATTTAAGATATCTAAAACAGTTCGGTGTGGAATATTGGTTTCGAAAACTGGAGGAACGATTTAGATCCTTACTGTTTATTTTTTTTATTACATCAATTTACTTCGTCTTACTCTACAAACGACAAAATCCAGGAATGACACCATTGATGGTAACAAGATTTGTAGAACAAATTGTCGATGGAAGATCGATAGTGTTGAAATATACACGAGTACCTATCGAAGCGGTATCAGATTATAGTATGTATGCCATTATGGCAGGGGAGGATCAAAAATTTCTAGACCATTATGGGTTTGATTTTGATGCTATCTGGAATGCTGTAGAGTCCAATGTAAAATCAAAATCTTTGCGTGTGTGATGAAGTACTATTACTCAGCAAACCGCGAAAAACTTATTTCTTCGACAAGGTCGTTCGATATTCAGAAAAGTATTAGAATCATATTTTACCGTGCTTATGGAACTCTGACGAAGCAAACAAAGAATCCTTGAAGTCTATCTTAATATCGTAGAATTCGGTGACTGAATTTACGGTATCGACCAAGCAGCTCATTATTACTTCGATACCTCAGCAGATAAATTAACCAAAAGTGAAGCAACCTTACTCGCAGCCATTTTACCAAATCCAAGATATTATCAGGACCATTTACGCAGTTATGTACTAACCAAGAGAAAAAGCGCTATCACTAGCGGAATAAATAAATTGAAAAGAGAGAAAGAAGATAAAAATTTTGTAAATGAAATCAAAAACTAAATACTATGTTTTTTCTTATGTCTTTTTTTAAGTTGGCGATAGATAAATCGCACAATGATTCCAATCAAAATAGCAAGAACCACAATATCGACAATCTTACTATATTGCATAACTAATTCTCGATTTTCTTTTAAATATTTCCCGACGAGGGTCAAAAAAGTATTTCGAAGTCCCGCACCGATGATGGTATAAATCACGAATTGGGTCAGATTCATTTTCCCCATTCCGGCAGGAAGCGAGATAAGATGTCTCACAACTGGGATAAATCTACTGATAAAAATAGTGATATGTCATTTTTTTTTGAAATAATGTTCCGTGGATTGTAGTTCTTCTTCATCCAAAAGAAAATACTTTCAGAATTTTCTGATGAACGGTTTTCCTCCATAATACCCTATTATATATGATATCAATGATCCGACGATACTTCACATCGTACTGATTATTATTACTCATCGAAGGCTGAATTGTTTCGTTGCCACGAGAAATCATGCAAATGGCATAATCGCTTCGCTTGGCACAGGGAATATCATACTTTCCATCATCATTCATAAGAAGACAGTAATATAACCAGTCTGTTGGATAAAAGCAGTGATATAGGTTGCGAGAAATTCTGTGATTCCCATAAAAGATGATAAACCGATAAAAGATCTTTGTATAATACATCGATATTTTCCTAATATTTTTTTTCTACTCTAACAAAGCCAATCAGTAAATCAATATTTCTTGTAAAAACAAGAAAAAAAGATAAAATAAAAAGGAAATATAAACTTTATTTTTTTGTATACATAATGGTGGAAAAAATAGAAAAGACAAAACAGGTAGATGAATTATCATACATAGAGAGCCAAGCAACCAAACTAATTGCTGATTCAATGAAAAAGGATCCTCAGAAAACAATAGCACTTATGTATAAAATATTAACAAAGATAGATAAAATACCTTCCACGAATACTACAAATGTTATCAAAAAAACATTAACACAAAAATTAACGAGCATAGAAAAAAATATTGATGACAAAAAATATCTCAATACTATAATAAATACTGTCAGTTTATTTACCGATCGTCGCAAAAAAATACCATATTGAACATGACCATGACAATTGGTCTGTGATCAGTTTGTAAAGAAAGTACTCACCAAAGTAGAACCAGAAAAAGAAAAGAAAGATACCATTAATAGTATATATGGTACAGTAAATATGTTCAATAAAATCGCACCTAAAAAAACATTAACATTTAGTTGAAATACCCTAGTAGGTACACAACCACCTATAGGATCACTCATATTTTTTATAAGAGGGAAACAATGTGGTCATGTGGGGTTTTATATGTGAATGAATGCTGGTCGTCCAGAAATTGCAGATGCCAGTAATGGATGAGTATCTAAAAGATATTTCTGACCTACAGAAGCGAGTAAATTTTATTATGAAGAAAATTATAGAGAAAAATTTCTCAAAAAAGCATAAAAATAATATATCTAAATATTCTCCACGTTTTTGTTTGTTTACTTATTTTTCCTATGAACGTAGTAATTCTCGAAAATATTCGCTCAGCTTATAATGTAGGAAATATTATTCGTACGGCTGATGCACTGTGATGGCAGGTACGATTGACCTGATATTCACCATCGCCCGAAGATACACAGAAAGTAATAAAGACCTCACTTGGCGCTGAAATCAATGTCGGATTGAAACAATTTGGTCATACACCAGAAGCTATTGAATTTGCCAAAGAACAAAAATTACTCGTTATTGCTGCTGAGATTAGCAAAGATTCGATTTCTTTGGAAACCATGAAAAAAGATATGCATACAGGAGTAGCAGTAATTTTCTGAAATGAAGTCGACGGTGTTCTCGAGTCTACCATGAAAGTAGTCGATCATATAGTCCATATTCCCATGAAAGGAATCAAAGAATCATTGAATGTAGGCCAAAGTTCAGCTATTTTTATGCGAGCATGTAACCAAATCTACTCATAAATATATAAGTTGCTTTCTTGTAAGAAATATATATAATATTTTTAAACAAAATAGTAAATAAAATTTTTTTTATGAAAAAAACAAAAGAATTAGAAGGTTCCGATTTTCGTCACGGACTAAAAGATGACGATGGTAGTAGTATGCCTCATATCATTAATGCATCGAGTAATGGAGAAAAAGATGGTCTGCCCGATGATCAGAAACCACCAATACTAGTGATTACTGAAGACGAACCATTTCTGAAACCTATTATCATTACCAAACATCTCAAAAAGAAGTTGAAT